>JAXMOL010000017.1:0-136765 GCA_034669905.1 Candidatus Hydrogenedentota bacterium | reverse complement strand
GCCGTGACCTACGCTCCCCAACGTCAACCGTATCGCCCACAGGCCACAGCCCATACCCAACGATGCCGGATCGCGCGGCACGACCGGGATGGTTTCCTAATGTGTGATTCTTCGAGGGCCACTCAACCGTGCCGCGCGATCCCGCCTGGACGCGGTAGCGGCCAAGCGGGTTCGTGCGTGTGGACTCCGGGTTGGTGTAGCCACCTACGTCTCCACGCACGAACCGGCGCAGAAGTCCGCCGTGACCTACGCTCCCCAACGTCAACCGTATCGCCCACAGGCCACAGCCCATACCCAACGATGCCGGATCGCGCGGCACGACCGGGATGGTTTCCTAATGTGTGATTCTTCGAGGGCCACTCACCCGTGCCGCGCGATCCCGCCTGGACGCGCCAGCGGCCATGCGGGTTCGTGCGTGTGGACTCCGGGTTGGTGTAGCCACCCACGTCTCCACGCACGAACCGGCGCGGAAGTCCGCCGTGACCTACGCTCCCCAACGTCAATCGTTTCGCCCACAGGCCACAGCCCATACCCAACGATGCCGGATCGCGCGGCACGCATGGGGAGCGTTCTTGACGGTGGGTCATTTCAGGGGAACTCACTCCCGTGCTTGTCCCTCGATACAAAAAAACGACACGGCCAGGAGTGACGCGTGCCGAAGCAGATTCAAAAAGTAATCGAGGAGCCAAACGTCACGCCAATACAGTGACCGACTTAACCTCTTTCCGGTGTTCAGTCCGCTTCAGTAGCGGCATAATGCTCTCTTCCGTGACGGCGCCTGGGTCCTTGGCTTTTACGATCAGAATCAGGGCTTTCCCTTTGGCTTTCTCACGCTTGACCTGTACTTTCAGGCGCTTTGCCAAGACTTCCTTGAGATCTTCGTAGTCTGCTGGAACTTGCTTCTTGAAGCGGAATTCCAGTTGCATTTTCGCGGCCATCGGGTGTTCTCCATCTTAAGTAGGTAGTATGGGCTGCCATATATAACGACGTCAGCATAGCACACTGGAGCCGCAAGGGCGAATCCAACAAGAGACCCGTTTAAGGCGGACAAATCGAAAAAAAGGCTGACGGAGTAACTCCGACAGCCTTCAAGAATAATTGCCCGGGCGTGACTAGCGCTTGGGTACCTTGACCTTCAACGCCTTGAGCTTATCCTCGATGAGTTTGAGGATTTCCTTCTTCCGTTTTTCGGTCTCGGCTTCCACACGAACCACCAGCTTGGGCGACGTGTTCGAGGCGCGGAGGAGTCCCCATCCATCGGGAAATTCGATGCGGGCACCGTCGATGGTGACCACATCCAACCCGAGTTCCTTTTTGAAATAGGTGCGCGCTTCATCGACCACATCAAACTTGATGGCGTCGGCACAGTCATATTCCATTTCCGGCGTGATGGGGAGTACGGGGATATTTTTGAAGTGGGCACTGAGGGGCTTGCGGCCACCCGCCAGGATTTCCAGCAGCCGTGCGCCCGAGTAGATGGCATCATCAAATCCGTACCAGCGGTGCTTGAAGAAGATGTGTCCACTCATCTCACCCGCGAGCTGGGCCTTGAACTCCTTCAGCGCGGCCTTGAGGTGGGAGTGACCCGTGCGCCACATGATGGCCTTGCCGCCCTTCTTCTCAATGTGCTTATACATGCTGCGGCTGCACTTCACCTCACCGATAATGGTGGCGCCGGGCTTGTCTTTCAGGATCTGTTCGGCAAACACGGAGACCAGGCGATCGCCCCAGAGGGGGTTGCCCAGTTCGTCGCAGCCACCCAGGCGGTCCACGTCTCCGTCAAAGCCAATACCCACATCGGCCTTGTGCTTTTTGACGGCCTTCATGAGGTCCTTGAGGTTGGCTTCCTTCGTGGGATCGGCATGGTGATTGGGGAAATTGCCATCCACTTCACAGAAGAGGGGGATCACTTCGCAGCCAAGTTTTTCATAGAGGGGCACAGCGACGACACCACCCACACCATTGGCGGCATCCACGACCACTTTCAGTTTGCGCTTGAGCTTAATGCCCTTGACGACGCGGGCGATATATTTGGGCACAAGGTCCATGCGCGTGATGGTCGTGGTCTTATTGACCTCCGGAAACTTCCCAGCTTCCGCAATGGTGCGCAGTTTCTGAATGTCTTTGCCATAGATGGTGGTCTTGCCGACGCCCACCTTCAGGCCATTGTATTCTTTGGGGTTGTGGCTGGCCGTCAGCATGAGGCCACCGTCCACCTTGAGGGTGTTGAGGGCAAAATAGAGGACCGGGCTCGGCACTTCTCCGATGTCGATCACATTGATGCCACAGGAGACGAGGCCATCGATAAGGGCGCGCGAGTAGGCCTTGCCGGTCAACCGGCCATCGCGACCTACGACGACCGTGTTGTGCTTACGTTTTCCGCGCATGTAGGCGGCGTAGGCTTTGCCCAAGGTCTCATAGGTGCTCTCGTCAAGGTCTTTTCCGGCGATGCCCCGGATGTCATATTCCCGAAAGATTTCTGGATTCAACTTCATGCGGCTCTTCCTTCCACGGTTAGGAAACTATTGCCCCATGATAAAGGAAAAGCGAAGAGACGTTCCAGCGTAAAAAATCTGAGACCACTTTCGGTAGGTGCGGAAAAGCATCGCGGCTATGGGTGCGGGTGAAGGGCGTAATGTTCCTTGAGCAAGTCCTTGCCGAAGTCCCCGTGAAAATCGCGCCAGACCGCGTGGGGGTGCCTGGCGTTATTCTGCACATTGTCATACTCGATCAGGAAGGTCTTGCCCTGAATGCGGTAGTAGTGGGGCGCACCCAACTCGATGGGACCCATCCAGGCAAACTTCACTGCGTCCAGCCCTGCCTTGCGGATACGGCTCAGGCGCTGGGCCGCAATCTCCGGCCGTTGGATATTCGCATAGGCTTCGATGAGCCCCATGAACTGCGCCTGCTGTGCCGCGGTCAGCGCACTGTACGGAATGCCCAGGTCGTCCTGCACGATGACGTCCCGGTCCGTTCCGCTCAGGATGTCTCGCGGGGCTACGGGGTTGATGATAGCCTCAGCCCGCTGCGCGACACTCAAGGTGTTGATAAAAGCACGCCCCAGATCTTCCAATACACCGAGCGTGCGGTGCCCGGCGTGGTCGTGTCCCTCGGGGATGGTGCCGGGATTGGCGCCGAGAAACTGGGGTGAAGCGGCAATGGCCTTTCCCTTCACAATGGTCCAATGGAGACTCAAGTGGTGGCCTTCATAGCGGAGGGCCCACGTGCCGGTGGGATCGGGCGTGCCAAAGATAGAGACGTGGTAGTCCAGGGGATCACGGTGTGTCGCCTGGGGACCCTCCATAATGCGCAGAATGCCTTCCAGCCTACGGATCGTTTCCGCCGTTTCAAAGCCCCCTTCGCTCAGGCCAGCGCGGAGCAGGTCCTGGATCAGGGGATATTGAGAGGCTTCCAGATCATGGAAGGAAAGGCCCGGGCGCTTCCGGGGCACGAAATGCCAGTCCCAACGCTCCTCGGCGTCAAAATCATACTGGGTCATGGCCCGTTGCTCGTCGGAGAGACCCGCGAGGAGGGTGTTGGCCGCCTCGCTCAGGTCCGCGATCGGGGCAGGGGCGGCTAACGCGGTGAAGACGACAAAGAGGGCACTGGTGAGCATAGGGCGTTCCTTCCGGGTAAATAGGTTGGAGGGATAATACGAAAGGATCACAGGGAATGCAAGGGCCAGGAAAGGGGCATTCGGCGAGAGAACGGGCGGCAGAAATGCGCCCGATTCTGCCAGTTGTAACAAAGGGGCTGTCCTGTGGTAGAATTGCTATGGACTGTGCTCGTGAAAGTATTCTGTATTCACGAGAAGCAGGTGCCATCAGGGTATCATCAAACGGCTTTAACAAGCAAAAGGTTTAACAGCGTACCGTATGCAGAAAGAAGAATCCATCCAAGTAGAAGGCACCGTCGTGGAGCCCCTTCCCAATGCCATGTTTCGTGTCAAACTTCAGAATGACCACATGGTTCTGGCCCACATCTCCGGCAAAATGCGCAAGTTTTATATCCGCATCCTGCCCGGTGACCGCGTGACCTTGGAAATGTCCCCCTACGACCTGACCAAAGGCCGTATCACCTACCGCTACAAGTAGGTCATCGCCCCAATCGGCTCTTTTCAGCACCTCGTACTGCGCTGGCTTTTCGCCAGATCGACAGGTGGGGTGTGCCGCCCCCTCGTTGCTGTTCCACAGCTAACCGGCTCGCCCCAGGGGGCATCAGCCCGCCGGTGAGCGGGGAACCCGTACATAGTGGGGGCCGGTAGGGCGGGGTTGCCAGTCGCCAATCACCAGTTCCAGCGGACGATATTGGGCATGGACAGGGCCGTCTTTGGTCACGAGCACCGTGTACAGTCGGCTCTCCCGGGTTTTCGGACGTGACCGCTGGTCAAAGACGAAATTCCCCATGCTGTAAATGATCAACCCGTCCTTATACCATGCCGCATCCTGCTGCACGTGGGGGTGATGCCCGGCGACGATGTGGGCCCCCTGGTCGATGACAAACTGGCCCAACTCGATCTGCCGCGCGTTGGGCACATCCTCGTATTCAATCCCCCAGTGGAGCGAGACTACAACCACGTCCACCTGGGGCTTCAACGCGGCAATATCGCGTGTGATGGATTCCTTGCGCGCCTTTGCCGGGCCCGTCTCAAAGGGCAGGAATTCCTTGGCATAGGCATAGGGCGTCTCGTGATCCGCATAAGCCAGAAAGCCCACCCGAATTCCCTTGCGCTCGATGATGAAGGGAATCTGCGGCCCGTCTCCCGTCGCAATCCCTACTCCCGCAACACCTGCTTCGCCTAAGATGCGTTGGGTGTCTTCCAGGGCTATCGTGCCGTAGTCCAGCGTATGATTATTGGCCAGCGAAACCACGTCAAAGCCCCCTGCCACCAGTCCGGAGACCGACTCCGGGGCGGCGTTGAAAACGTATTTTTTGTCCAGTTTCTCTCCCCGGCCCGAGATGGGGCACTCCAGGTTGCCGAAGGTGATATCTGAGGTGGTCAGCAAGGGGGCCGTCGCCCGAAACGGATAGGTGTAATCGAGGTTTCGGGCCTTCAGATCCCGTGCGACGTTGCGCCCGAACATGATATCGCCCACCAGCGCCAGCCGGATAGACCCATCGCTGTCGACACCTTCGGGTGTTTCCCCCAAGGGCTCCACGACAGGCCCCTCGGTGATCGGGCGCGGACGATTCGGCAACTGGGGTGGTTGGGGTGCCGAAGGCGGCACCGGCGAAGTCGTGCTCGGCCGCGTTGTGGGGGTCGTGGCTTTCTTCGTTGGCGCAGGGGCCGCAGCCCGGGTTTCTGCGGCTGGTTCGGGCGGGGTGGGGGGCGTGGTGACGGCATAGTCAGAGCCAGCCCGATAATAGAGGAACAGGCCGATGATAAAGGCCGCGTAGGCCACCCCCATCAGCGGTTTCACGATATGGCCCGGACGATGGATCTTCGCGCTCACGCGCTGTATCAGCTGCAGGGGGAGGAGGTGGAGTCCAACAATGTACAGGCAGATTGTGAGATACATGCACGACAGGAAGAAACACAGGGGGAAGTCGAGGTTATAGTGGTGGTGGAGGGCATAGCCCGCGATGGAACTCAGGAAGAAGAGGGAAGCGCCTACCACGTGGCTCACCCGTTTCAGATTGGGGAGGAAGATCATCAGGGGCACGATGAGCAGCACGTAGTAATAGAACGTGGGGGCCGTGAGGAAAAAGGCGGGCACAAAGCCGAGGCCCAGGGCCTGGTAGGGCTTCATCTTTCGGGCGGCGATAAAGGTGATGACCAGCATGACGGCCTGAATCTTCCACCACAGGTCCTGGTGGGCCTGGAAGCCGGTCACCTTTTCCCCAAAGCGCTCGAAGGGCCACAGGAAGATGTACTTGAAACCTACCCGCGTCGTGGAAATATCGTTGTTGTGCACCCCAATCTTGACGATGAATTCCTGCCAGAGAGAAGCGCCGTAATAGAGATAAGACAGCCCCAGCATGAGGGCCGCGGTCACAAAGAAGGCGACGAAGAACTGCACATAGTCCCGGTTGAACTTGCGCGTCGCAAACAGGTCCCAACAGGCCAGCGCGCCGATGCCAAAGGCGAAGACCGCCGGGAAGACCCGGGCCGCCGCCGCGTAGGCCAGCACCACCCCTGCAGACTTGAAATGCTTCTTATGGAGCAGGCACATGCTCACCACGAGGCAGGCCACCCAGTCCATCCGCAAGAGCGCCCCCTTAATATGGACGAAACTCATAACGAAATTGGTGCCGAAGAAGGCCAGGGCAAACAGCGCGGCCCACGGCCCAAAGGCCCACCAGATACAGGCAATCATAAGGGCGACGATGAGGGGATCCAGCGCCGTCAAGAGCCACATACCCACTTCGCTGTCCGTACTCACCGTATTGGTGAGCATGCCCGTCACCATCGACCAGACCGGCGTGCCGTTATAGCCCTTGTCCCGAAGCATCTGCTGCCACTTCCCCCGGGGCACCCTATCCTGGAAGTAGAAGATGTCTTTCTTAAAATCTTCCCACCGCTCCGGCGAAAAGCGCCCCTTGATCGCCTCCTGGTTCTGGAACACCTCTGCCGTCGGGGTATAGCCGTGGGTCTGAAGATTCCGCACCGCCTTCTTGGTGTCGAATACTTTTTTTTGTTCGTGGTCGGCCAACAGCGAAGCGGAATATTGATTGTAATAGCCCAACTCGGGGGCGTATTTCGTGCCCGTGTAGTAATGGTAGAAGTCGTGGTTGTTCATGAAGGTGCCGTAGCGCTTCCAACCAAACTCAAAGTAGCCTGCCACCGCCACCGACACAATCAGAAGTAACGCGGTGGCCGTTACCCAGAGATGCTTCCGCAGTTCGTGCCGGGCCTGAATGCCATAAATGATAAGGAGGGCCAGTGCGCCTTCGGCAGCGAGCGCTTTCAGAAATTCGCGAAAAATACCAGAGTCCATGATGAAGTACAGGGTCCTGAATTCGGGTTGATGGGCCACGATGGGCGCGAAAATGTACGGTGGTCCCCATGATACCCCACGATGCCCACCCGTCGGAAACCCGTCGCCTACTCCGAATCCCGCTCGAAAGCGGTGGGGGTGACCGGGGCCTCTTCCAGTGCCACGACAGGCGGACGCTCCCCTTTGAAGACCAACCACGCAATCAGCCCGAGGGCCAACAGAAATCCAAGGATGGTTGCGGCGATGCCGAGGGTGACGGTGCGGGGGCGGAATTCAAAGCGCACGGTGTGGCTGCCTTCGGGAACCGGGATGGCCTTAAAGACATCATCGGCCTGGAGAACAAACACTTCCTGGCCATCTACATAGGCATGCCAACCGGGATACCAGGCATCCAGAAAGGTCAGCAAGCGTGGGCCGGGAAGGGGGCCGACTTCCAACTCGACGGTGTTGGCGCTAAAAGACTTAATGGTGATAAGCCCGTCTTCGTCAGCTTTGTCCACCATCAAATAGACGGCATCCAGATAAACGTTTCCCGCGCCCTTGGCCTTGATGGAAATTTCTGCCCGGGAGCGTGCCAGGTCGGGCATGGGCACTTCCAGGCGCTTCATCACGTTCCGAGAGTTGTCCACCCGGTATCGTTTGCCCCAATGGCGCAGCCCTGTGGTGGGGTCGGTAAACCGGGTGTCCACCTGGGCAGAGATCGTACTGCGATATTCGATCACAAGCGTCGAGGCCAGTACACCCGCAGACCCAGCCCGGACACCGTCCAGCTCAGAAGGTAGTTCCACATCAAATCGCACCTGCCGCTGATTGCCGGAGCGTTGCCGGGCGAGCAGGGCGTCCATGCCGGGGATTTCCACCCGGGTGGCTTGTTCCGAGACGCTCGCAAAGTCCCCCGCCCGGGGAGGCATGGGGAATTCGATGGTACTGCCTTCACTCAGATAGGTCGTGGTGGTGGCGGGGAACGGCGTCTGTTTGTCGGGCAGGGGGCCCTCTACCGCATAGCGGGAAAGCCAGAAATAACGTTTCAGCAGCAGATTGCCCCGATGATTCTCTGCCGTCGGTTCCCAATCCGTCACCAGGCGATGGGAACGCTTGTCCCGGGGGGTCCCGCTCAAAAAGTTGCGCACATCGGCGAAGTGCAGGGGGTCCACGCCATTCATTACGGGGGTGAGAGAATACAAACCCCGGTTGGCGATAGGATCTGTGGTGCGGCGGTTGGTTGTGGGAAACGCATGGTCCGCCTGCTTGATGGGTTGGGCGTCCCGAAATTCCTTCTTGATCATCCACGGCACATAATGACGGTTCCAGGACCACGTCTCCGCAAAGAGCAGGGCCGGGAACAGGAGCAACAACACCATGCCGGACCGTTGCCAATAGCGGGGTGTCCAGCCGATCGCGAGCATGGCCAACACCGCCACTGCCGGGACGAGGTACACGGCTTTCGTCACGGGAAGAAATGGGTGGGGCGACGTCCACTGAACCAACGGAATAATGAGGCCTGCCGCACCGTAGAGGAGCAGGAGGGACATAAGAATCTGGGCGGGTCGTGAGCCCCGTCCGTGCCAGAGGGCATCCACGCCGAGTCCCGCCAGGAGGCCCAGGGGTAAGAGGGCGAAATCAAAACCCCGGGAGTAAGCCGATGCCGAGAAGGGGGTGAGGGTATTGACCAGCGACGCGATGGGGAAGGGCGGGCCGAAGCCGCAATCGACCAGCGCATACGTTAAGAGCGCAAAAAGCCCGACCAAGCGACGGTTCTTGTGGAAACACCCGGCGATAGCGAGGAGAAACACAATAATCCCGGCACCACGGAGGGTCTCCGCTTCGTATTTCATGCCCGCAAAGACCACGAGACTCTGGTAGAGGCGGGTCACGTCCCACTTCATCATGTCGGAATACATGGGCACGGGCATACCCTTCTGTCGCGCGGAGAATCCGGTCAGTTCGGCGACCGGTAACAGAAGGGCCATACCAATCACCACCGCGAAGAGGAATATCGCGCCGAAGGCCAGCACTTCGCGCGAGAAGCCCCGTATGCCCGGGCTGGCGGCTGCTTCTGCCGTCGCGTTGGGTGCGAGGACCCGATAGACCAGCGCATAGAGCCCGATGCAGACCCCGAGGTAGCTCACAATTTGCAAGAAGCCGCCGAGGATACTGATGCCCAGGAAGATACCGGCTGCCGTGCAGTGCATGAGCCGTTTGCGTCCCGTTGGTGCGTCGATGGCGGCCTTTACGAAAAGCAGAATCAGGGGCAGCCAGGCGATGGTGTAGAGGAAGTGAAACTCACCGGCCCGCCGGACAATCAGGGCACTGCACACCCAGGCCAGGGCCGCCACGAGGGCGGCGGGAAAACTCAGTTTGTGGGCCCGGCCCAACAGATAGGTGCAGAAACCCATAAAGAGCAGGTGAAGCCCCATGAACCCGATGAGGCTGCGGAGGGTGGACTGGGGACTGATCTCGGAGAGGAGGAGACTGCGTAGCAGGTTCAGGGGATAGAAGACAAAGGCCTGGGGGTTGGCGGCATTCGGGAGTCCACAATAGACCAGGGGATTCCAAAGCGGCAGTTCGCCCTGACGCACGCAGTAGTCGAGGTAAAAAGTAATGGGGCCGTAATAGCGGTAGACGTCGTAACGCCCGGAGATGTCATCCGGACCCGCCTGCAACACGTGGGAAAAGGTGGTGGCCAGCGCCCCCGCAATGACCAGCAGGGCGAGGAAGGCCAATGCGCACTCGCGCAGCCGGGACTTGTTTGGTGGAGATAAGGTCATGAAAATCGGTTTCAGGTTGGGTCCGGTGCGTCGCCTTTGCGCGCATAGACCGTCATGAGGTCATAGGTGTTCATGGGGAACGAGAAATTCAGCAGGCCGCAACGCGCCAGAAATCGATACAGGGGGGCCGTCCATCGGGATTCCGGATAGCCCAGAAGCCGGTAGGCCACCGCATCGGCACTGCGCCAGAAGGCGTGGTAGTGGATTTCAATATCGACAAAGCCGAGTCGACTCAGCAAGGTGCGAACAGACGCAGCCGTGAAGTAGTGCAGGTGTGTCGGAGGATGGATGAGACGCCATTTTTCGCCCCGGAGGCGCGCGATGAAGGCGCCGATGTCCCCCGTGCTCAGGGCCACCACCCCACCGGGTTTCAGCTGCGTGGCGGCCTTCTCCAGATAGGCAGCCGGCTCGGAGAGGTGCTCGATGGTGTCCCAGAGACAGACCACATCCTGCTCCATGGGGGCATCGAGTTGGAGGAAATCGCCACACTGGACATCCTGGCCCAAGTCGTTGCGGGCGTGGTCCACCGCGTGCTCGGAAATGTCACAGCCCGCCGTCTTAAAATGCTTGCCCGCCTGCTGGAGGAAATGCCCATAGGCCGAGCCGATTTCCCAGAGTTGCCCCCCGGCCGAAACGCGGAGCAACAGCTCCTGCAGACGCAAGGAAAAGTTGCGCTCCAGGGCGGGCTTTTCCTTCTCGTAGTCGAGATACTCTTCGCCGAGGAAATAGTTCTCGGAGTAGAGGGCCTGAAGTTCTTCATTCGTGAGGGCGAGATCGGCCCATACGTGGGTGCACTGGGGGCAGCGCACCAGGCCACGGAGGTGGGAGACGGCGTCTTCGGAACCACAGCAAATGCATCCGGAGCTCATGAGTCAGCCCTTTCCGTCGGTCGGGGCTTCTTCAAGATATAGACGGGCCGCTGTTTTTGTTCCATGTAGGTGCGGGCCAGGTATTCGCTCGCAATGCCGATGGCAAAGAGTTGGGCACCACCCAGAAGCATGACCACCAGGAGGATGCTGGCCCATCCAGGGGTCAACGCCAGGCCCGCGTACTTTGCCCAGACCACAAAAAGGCTGTAACAGACCGCCAGGGCGATGACGATGAGCCCCATGAGAAAGGAGAGGCGCAAGGGCCGCACCGAAAAAGACGTGATGCCGCTGAGGGCGAAGCTGATCATTTTCCAGTAGTTGTACTTCGTCGTGCCCGCCAGTCGGGGGGCCGAGGCATAATGCACATACGCACACTCAAAGCCCACCCATTGGACCAGTCCCCGCACAAAACGCACGCGTTCGGGGAGGGCGTTCAAGGCATCCACGGCCTGCCGGTCCATGAGCCGAAAGTCGGCCGCACCGGCCGGTAACTCGATATCGGCCAGGAGGCTCAAAACGCGGTAGAAGCCTTTCGATGTCTGCTGTTTTAATAGGCCTTCCTGCGTCGCCGGGTCGCGGAGGGTCTGCACGATGTCCGCGCCGTCGTCCCACCGGGCCACCAACTCCGCGATGAGCTCGGGGGGGTGTTGCCCATCGGCATCCATCGTGATGACTGCCCCCGTGGCCCGTGCCGCTTCCAATCCCGCGCAGAGGGCCGCCATGTGGCCGAAATTGCGGGAAAAATGGAGCGCGCGAATCCGGCCGTCGTCCGCACACAATTGCTCCAGGATGTCGGGGGTGTCGTCCGTGCTCCCGTCATTGACCCACAGGATTTCAAAGGGGCGTGCGAGGGCTTCCATCGCCTCGCAAAGGCGCTGGGTAACCGGGGCCACGTTCTCGGCCTCATTGTAGGCGGGCAACACCACCGATAGGATGGGGGACGGTTCTTCCATGCAGCAATCATCGTTGCGCCCCAGGGGCGCGCTTCGCGACGGTGACGCCGCTCCTCCGCAGACTCCGCCGGGCGCGAAATGGCCCTGGCAGGTACCGGAGGCAGCATACGCAAGGGGGGCGCGGGGATGCAACCGAACGGGGTTGCGTTCCGGCCTTCCCGTGGGCCACTATGGGCCGCCCGGGCGGGGGAGCCCCGTTTCGTAGTACAATTCCCCGGTCCAGCCCCACAGGAGTTTCCATGACCCATCCAACCCACGATCCTGCCGCGGTCTATACCCGTCGCCTGGCGGAGTTACGCGCCGACAGCGCCCGATTTGAACAACGCTTTGACGTGATTGCCAACGCCCGTCTGGCCGTTTTTACACTCGCCCTGCTCCTCGGAGCCGGAGCCTGGTGGACCGACAGCCTGTCCTGGTGGTGGCTGCTCCTGCCGCTGGCCGGATTCGTGGCCCTCGTCGTAGGTCATGAGCGTACCGCGCGGGCCCGTGCACGGGTGGATGCCGCCATCACCCACTATGAAAAGGGACTCCGCCGGATTTCGGGCGATTGGCCCGGCGACGGCAATCAAAGCCTCGCCTATATGGAAGAAGAGCACGGCTATGCCCTCGATTTGGATCTTTTCGGCGAGGCATCCCTCTTCGAACTCATCTGCCAGGCCCACACCGTGGCCGGAGAAAGCAACGTGGCCCAGTGGCTCCAGAAACCCCAGGCCCGCGAAGCCATCATTGCCCGCCAGGGAGCCATCCGGGAATTGTCCGACCGCATCTCCCTCCGGGAAGACCTCGGGGGACTGGCCACCGCCGTGCGCCGTTCGGTGAAAGGGCAATCTCTCGCCGAGTGGGCCGTGAAACCGGCCGCCTTTCCCCAGAACAGTCGTCGCACCCTGTTTCTCATCCTGACCGGCTTCGCGGTAGCCTCCGTGCTCTTCGGGCTCATCACGGGCTTTTATCTCTTCGCCGTACTCTTTTTCGTAGTACAGCTCGTGTTGCTGCGCACGGTCGCCGCACCGGTACTTCGCGTGGTCCAGGCCGTGGAGGAGCCCACCCGGGAATTGCGCGTCCTGGCCCTCTTGCTGGAGCGGCTGGAGGAAGAGCAGTTTACCGACCCCATGCTTCAAGATATCCAGGCCCGTCTGACCGAGGCGCAACAACCCGTGTCCGAGCGCATCAAACAGCTGGAGCGCCTGGTTTTTCTTTTTGATCTCCACCTCAACCAGCTCTTCGCCCCCGTGGCTATTTATCTGATGTGGGGCGTCCACCTCGCGTACGCCATCGAAGCGTGGCGGCTGCAGTGGGGACGCCATGTGCCCCAATGGCTGGAGGCGGTGGGGGAATTCGAAGCGCTCCTGTCCATCGCGGGATTCGCCTATGAACATCCCCATTATCCCTATCCCGAAATTGCCGAAGGCCCCTCAACCCTCGTTGGTACTGCGTTGTCACACCCCCTGCTCAAGCCGGGTGCCTGTGTCGCCAACGACGTGCGGCTGGGCGACGGGCTGAAGTTGACCATCGTCAGCGGCTCCAACATGTCGGGCAAGAGTACCTATCTGCGCACCGTCGGCATCAACGTCGTGTTGGCCCAGCTGGGCGCGCCGGTTTGTGCCACGGCGCTCCGGCTCACGCCTTTCCGTATAGGCGCCACGCTGCGCGTGCAGGACTCCATCCAGGGGGGCATCTCCCGTTTCTACGCCGAACTGCGCCGTCTCAAATCCGTCTCTGATGCCATTGAAGGGGAGGAGCCCGTGTTGTTTCTCCTGGACGAAATCCTCCATGGTACCAACTCCCACGATCGGCAGATTGGGGCAGAAGCCCTGGTAAAATCTTTTGTAGAGCGGGGTGCTGTGGGCTTTGTAACCACCCACGACCTCGCCCTTACCCGGGCGGCAGTGGCCATGGGGGCCGAAGCGCGCAACGTGCATTTCTCCGATACCCTCGACGGCGGCGAACTCCGCTTCGACTACACCATGCGCGAAGGCGTGGTCGACCACAGCAATGCCCTCCAGCTCATGGCGAACCTGGGCTTGCTCCCGCCCCAGCCCAAAC
Source organism: Candidatus Hydrogenedentota bacterium (assembly GCA_034669905.1). Classification (GTDB taxonomy): domain Bacteria; phylum Hydrogenedentota; class Hydrogenedentia; order Hydrogenedentales; family JAEUWI01; genus JAEUWI01. The sequence continues at coordinate 123,194 of JAXMOL010000017.1, read as the reverse complement.
CGGAAGCGTAACAAAGTCATTACCGTCGGCTCCTATATCACAGTCTAACATGGGATAGGCGTCTCGCCTGTCATGTCGTGTCGTTGCGTTCTCCAGGGAGCTCGCCGGAGCTTGTGAGATTGTTTTTGGCTGGGGGACAACGCTACGCTGTCACCACCTGTCTTGCGCGAACCAACATGTACACACGACACCCTCCGGAGGCCCTCGTGAACAACCAGATACGCCCGCCGCACCGGTCACGCGCGAAAGTTTTCGGCGGCGTCCTCCTTGCCCTCACCCTCCTGGCCTATGGCGCGATACGCTATATGGCCCTCGGGATGGAGACCTCCCAGCTCCCTCGGGAATGGGCCGTACCCATCACCCACGAAGGCCAGACCCTCATGACCTTCCAGCAGGGCGAGTTGGGTGGCCAGCCGGTCGTCTTCGTCCACGGAACACCCGGCGCCGCCGACAACTGGGCCTGGTTCCTGCAACAGCCGCGCCCGGGCTATCGGGCCATTGCCGTCGACCGCCCGGGATTCGGAGAGAGTACCCCTGCCAATGGCCTCCCCGATATTGCGGACCAGGCCCAGGCATTGCGCCCCCTCCTTGAGACACTTCGGGGACGTCGTCCCATACTCGTGGGCCACTCCCTGGGCGCCCCTATCGTGGCCCAGGCCGCCGCCGATTATCCGGATCTTGTAGGTGCCATCGTGCTGGTGGCGGGGTCCCTGTCTCCCAGTGTGGAGGTCGTCTACACCATGCAGTACCTGGGCGATTTGCCCGGTATCCGGAAGCTAGTGCCCCGGCCCCTTCGTAATTCGAACCGCGAGCTCATCCCCCTGCGTCATGGCCTCGAGCGTCTCGCACCCCGACTGACGGACATCTCCTGCCCAATCACTATCATCCATGGCACCGAAGATCGACTCGTGCCCTTTGAAAATGTGGACTTCATGAAGGCCCATTTTCGTGCGGACGTCGTACACGATATCGTCGTACTGGAAGGGCGGAACCATTTCCTCCCCTGGACCGCGCAAGATACCATCTGGGAGGGCATCGCGTCGCTGGGCACCCGTGCGGAAGGACACTAAACCCGGTCAAAAACCGGAACCTTCGGTAGGGAGTCTAAGGTGGACAACCAATACCCTTGCGCCGTAGTATCAGGCCATGCGCACACCGCGCCCAACCGACAGGAATCACGCCATGCGCCCCTTCACCCGTCTTCTTCTCGCAGTGCTGCTTTTCAGCGTCCCCCTTTCCGCCCTCGCGGAGCCCACCTACGGCGAGCGGCTCGGTTGGAAAGCCGACGACCGCATTTTAATCATCCACTGCGACGATGTGGGCATGTCCCTCGCCAACAACGAGGGGGCGAAGGAGGCGCTGGAGTATGGGCTGGTAACCTCGGTCAGCGTCATGATGCCCTGTCCCTGGGTGCCGGGCTGGATTCCCTACATGAAGGCCAACCCCGATACCGACATGGGCCTCCACCTGACCCTCACGTCGGAATACGACCACTATCGCTGGGTCCCCCTGGCCGGAAAGAATCAGGTTCCGGGGCTCGCTGACGAGCACGGCTGCCTTCCGGACAACGTGGGACTCGTGGTAGAGAATGCTACGCCCGACGAAGTGGAGATGGAGATTCGTGCTCAGATTGATCGGGCCGAGACCATGGGCTTGCCCATCACCCATATGGACTCCCACATGGGCACCCTCTTTCGTCCCGAGTTTATCGAACGCTACGTCAAAGTGGGTATCGAGAAACAGATACCCATCCTCATGGTGCCCCGCGTTGGTCCCCTGGCGGAGAAAGTCTGGGAGGGGGGCTTGCCCGTCCTGGACCACGTGCACGGAGACAGCTACGATTGGAAGACTACCGACATCGACGAAAAAGTCGCCCTCTACGTGGATGCCATCAAGAACCTGAAGCCCGGCATCACCTACATGATCATCCACTGCACCAAGCCCAATGACGTCATCGGTAAAATTAATGGCAACCGCGATTTTCTCTATGGCGACTACTACGCCATGATTGACCCACGGACCAAGAAGGCTATCGAAGAGTCCGGTGTAATTCTGACGACCATGAAAGAACTGAAGGCCCGCCGGGATAAGCTGAAGAAATAGACGAACTACCCAAAACTAAAACGGGCGCGCAGGAAAACCTTCCCTGCGCGCCCGCGTCGTTTTTACGTCGATTACTTCAGGCTGGTGAGATAGGCCACCAGGTCGCTCAGGTCTTGTGCCGTCATGGCGGCGGCAAGGCCCGTGGGCATGAGCGAAGTCGCGCTTTTGCGCTTGTCGATAACATCGCTCTGCTTCAGTTTCTTGACCGTGCCGGTGGCGTCCATGAGCTGGAGCTCCTTGTCATCTTCTTGCACGATGAAGCCGCTGAGGTAGCCGTCCCACTCGGTTTCCACGATCCAGACCTCATATTCGTGGGAGATGGCGGCGCTCGGGTACAAGATGGATTCCAGGATGCCTTCCCGGCCGAATTTCTCCCCGATAACCGTCAGATTGGGCCCTACTTCTTTGCCCTCGTCGCCAACGCGATGGCAGCGGAAACACTGGGCGTGGTCTTCGCTGAAGAAGACCTGCTTGCCTTTGCTCACATCACCCACCATGGCAACGAGTTCTTCCATGGGGGGGAGGGCGGTGCCATCGGCCGCGGCATCCCGTGGAATGAGTTGCTGGGCCATCATGCGCGCGTCCTCAAAGGGGCCGTTGTGCACGTGTTCCGATACAATGGGCAGCAGGTCTGATGGAAGCTTCTCCTGCTCCACGGCGTCCAGGAGGGCAATGGCCCCCGACTGCGTCGCCGCCAGACGTTTGGCCAGTTCCGCACGCAGTTCCAGCTCCTGGTTAGTGTCCAGGGTGAGATTGAGCAGGATCGTGCGGCTCGCGCTGCCCCGGAATTGCTGTATCGCCTCCAGCGCAGCCGCGCGGAGTACGTCGTGCTCGTCCGCCAGGAGCGTTGCCAATTCCGACACGAGGGCATCCGCCTCCGTTGGTGCGATTTGCGGCGCGATGGTATTGATACCTTTCATGGCCCCAAGACGGGACTGCATCGGGAGTTCCTCCCCTTTCGCGCGGGCTATGAGGCGTGGCACAAACTGTTGGCGCTTGGTTTCCATGATAAAGGCCCACACCGCCGGTCCCCGCTCCGGATTGTCCAGGGTGGTGGCCAGCATGGCATCCATGGATTCTCCACGGGTCACGGTGTGCCAGTCTTGCCCCGCGTTACGGGCCAGATGGTGGAGCGCATGCTTAAAGAGTTCGGGCGGGGTCTCCGGGTTCTCGACCAGGGCTACCAGCCGTTGCCCCGATTCTTCGGTGCCAATAGCGTCCAGCACGTCAATGGCCGCCCGCCGGGGGGTGCTCCCAAGCATATCATTCTGAAGGGCCGATTCGGCCAGGGCCAGGGCTTCCGTGGGGTGGAGCTGGAGGGCCAGCCCCGAAAGGCGCTCGTCCCAACGATTGCCCAGTTCCGCTGCCAGCCGTTCAAAACCCCAGGATTCCCGATTCCTAAAGGCAATGCCAATGGCTTCACGGTAGAAGCGGTCTTGCCCGTCATAGTGGAGTGCCAGCGCAATCAACCAGGTGTCCAGCGTGAGCGAATCGGGAAAACGCCGCAGTTCGAGTAGCAGTTGTCGACGGACCATGGGGTTCGGGTCCTCCAGCAACCAATCGGCCTGAAACAGAGCGTCGGGGCCCCGGTCCGCCAGAAGGCGTACGGCCAGTACCCGGAAGGCAGGGGCATCGTCTCGGGCGACTTCCAAAAGGGTTTCCAACCCGTGATTCCGCTCCTTGCCCAGCAGCCAGAGTACCCGTGCCCGTAGAATGGGGTCGTTGCGCTGATATATGGCGTGGAGCAGCGGTACCTCCGCGCCCTTTAACTCGCCGCTCAAGACGTCGTGGGCCAGATAGCGCTGGGCCAGATTGGGGGAGGCCAGGGCCTGTGTCAGCCCCTCATCGGTCTTCAGGTTGAGCAAGGGCGCGGTGTAGGGACTCTCGGGAGGCGCCAGCCGATAAATGCGCCCCCGCGTGGTATCGCCCATGTTGTGTCCACCCACACCGGGGTCATACCAGTCGGCCACCAGCAAGGAACCGTCGGGTGCGACACACACATCACTGGGACGAAACCATTTGTCGTGGGGTGCGGAGAGGAGTACTTCCGTTTCACCCCGATACCCCGCACCGTGGGCGACTGGCTTGTAGGAGCGAATTACCCCGGGGCCGGCATCCGCGTGAATGAGCGTGTTGTGGAGCCGGGTGGGAAGGAGCGTGCCCTCGTAAAACAGAATCCCCGTCGGCGACCCGAATCCCGTACGAATCATATTGGGTACCACGCCGGGACGGTCCTTGTTCCAGTGGACTTCGTCCAGACGGCGGTCGCCCTGACGGCGGGGCCAATAACCGTAGTGGCCCCCTTCCATGACGTAGTTAATCTGGACCTGCTCGTTCCCGTCGTCGTCGTTGTCCGATCCAAAGACGGTGCCAAAGGAATTGAGGGTCGGTTCGTAGGGATTCCGCATACCTTCCGCAAGCAGTTCCAGATGCATGCCATCGGGGTCTGTACGCAGGACGGTCGCCGCATCATAGGTCGGGTTTTCAGCCGCCTTCCCGGCCACGATGCGATTCCCCGAATTGTCTGTCACATCCAGGCCACCATCACCCACGGTCATGTAGATAAGGCCATCGGGGCCGGCCATGATGCCGTGAATCGCATGATCGTGGTCCACGCCGCCGAAGCCCGTGAGAATAACCGTTTTCTTGTCGGCCTTGCCGTCGTCGTCCGTGTCTTCCAGGTAGAAGAGTTCCGGACTCTGGGCCAAGTAGACCCGGTCATTTAACACCGCAATGCCCAGCGGTGCCTGCAGTGTGGGGTGTTGGTAAAAGGTCGTGGCCGTGTCCGCCCTACCGTCCCCATCCGTGTCTTCCAGCACGCGGACGCGGTCGCCTTCTTCCATCACGACCTTATGCTTGAAGAGGCGGTAGTTGGAGGCCTCCGTCACCCAGACGCGCCCCTTCGCATCAATATCCATGGCCGTCGGATTCACCAGCATATCTTCCGCTGCAAAAAGGCTCACTTCCAGGCCGGGTGCGGTCTTCATTCCAGCCAGGGTGTCCTGACTTTCCAGCTGCGCCCAGGTTGGCCCGCTCAGTAGCCCCGTCGCCACGACACTGGCAATCAGACCATACCGCACCCGCGTTCTCATGGTTCCTGACATCTATAATCCCTCTCCGGATAGGTGGATTCCCCAACAAAACTCAAAGGGCTAGTGTATCGCATTTCTGATCGGGATGCACCCGTCCCGGGAAGAAGAATGGCTATGAAAACAAACAGGCGCCATCCCCTATCGGGATGACGCCATGCACATTAGGTCGAAGGATTATGGGGCCAGATTACTCCAGACCGTACTTCTTAATCTTGTACTGCAACGTGGTTCGCTTCAGGCCCAGGTGCTCTGCCGCCTTCGTCTTATTCCACCGAAAACGCTCCAAGGCGCCCTGGATAAGGTCGCTCTCCAGCCGGTCTGTTTTTTCGATCAGCGATCCCTCAGGACGCTGGGGAATCGATACCGGCTCGGGCTCAGCGGACGCCGTCTGCAGCATGTGGGGGGGGAGGTCATCCCGGGTCACACTGTCGGTTTCCGCCAAGACCACGGCCCGCTCAATCGTGTTTTCCAGTTCGCGCACGTTGCCGGGCCAGGGATAATTGAGCAGAATACCAATGACATCGTCATCGACCGAAAGCACTTCCTTGCCCAGTTCGAGCGAAAATTTGCGGAGGAAATGATCCACCAGCGCGGGGATATCGTCCCGACGCTCCCGCAGGCCGCTCACTTCCAGAGAAAACACATTCAACCGGTAGTAAAAATCTTCCCGGAAAGTGCCTTCTTCTATCGCCTCGCGTAGATCCCGATTGGTTGCGGCCACGATACGGACATCGATTTTCATGGGTTCGCCACCGCCCACACGTTCCACCTCGCCCTCCTGCAATACCCGGAGGAGCTTGGTCTGGATGCGGGGATCGATTTCGCCCACTTCATCCAGAAAGAGCGTGCCCTTGTGCGCCTTCTCAAAGCGCCCCAGGCGTTGGCCTTCTGCTCCGGTGAAGGCACCTTTTTCGTGGCCGAAGAGCTCGCTTTCCAATACACCCGGCGCCAATGCCGCGCAATTCAGGGCGACAAACGCCTGGTCCCGACGGGCACTGGCCTCGTGAATCGCACGGGCAACCAGTTCCTTACCCACGCCGCTGGGGCCCGTGATCAAGACCGAACTATTGGTCGGGGCCACCTTCACGATGAGTTTCATGAGGCGACGTATCTGCGCACTGGCACCGACCATGTGTTGCACCGAGGGGTGAATCCAGGTCTGGGCAGCGGGCAGGTTGTTGCCTTGACGGGTGCGGAGAAAGCGCGCGACCTTCCGCTCCATATCTTCCAGGCGGAAGGGCTTGGTGACAAAGTCATAGGCCCCCAGGCGCATGGCCTCCACCGCCGTATCAATGGTGCCAAAGGCGGTCACGATAATGACCGCCGTCTCGTCGGAAACCGATTTGGCGGCCCGTAATACTTCCAGACCAGACGACTCGGGCATGTTCATGTCTGAAATCACGACAGAAAAACGGTGCGTCGAGATAAGCGCAATGGCTTCTTGGCCGTTCGCTGCCGTGTCTACCACGTATCCCAGATCGGTAAAGGCGGACTCCAACATTTGACGCATGTTGGCCTTGTCATCCACCACCAGGATGCGATGTACTTCGTTCGTATTAGTCACACGTTGTTCACTTTATGGATAGCTGATTACCCTAAGGGAGGGTACCACGAGACCCGCGGTTTATCAAGGCGACGCCCCGTTTACTCCCTAATCCTCGAATAAGTCTTCAAAAGCCTTGGGTACTTTATCGGACGTTCCCAGCCATTCCTTCACCTCCAATGTGGGTGAAGTGGGGGGGCTATCGTCACCCAGCAGTGCCGTTAAGTCGGCATCAGAGGGGGGCTGCGTACCCGCACGCCTTTTTGGTGTCTCCGCAGCAACAAATTCAAACTCGTCACAGAAATTGGCCCGCCGGCGATCGGCGATCTTTTCCGTATCCGGGATATAACATTCATTCGGATAGCCGGGCCGGTGGTACGTGCAATTCCTGCAACAATGGAGGTAGGCCCCGCAGGATTCGCAAATTTCCTTGACCGCAGGCTGACGGAGGCTGCTTTCCCACGCCGCTCCACAGTTGAAACAGGTGTACATGACCAAAGTCTCCCTGTCCTATAGCCTACGAAGATGGCAGTCATCCTGTCAACACGACGAAGAACTAGCCTGTCCCCGTCCCGATAACGTACAATGCCCGCACGCTACCCGTGGGATGAGCACCCTTCCGGGGCGCCCCATGATCCAGCGGGTCACCGGACACGTTGGCAATTCGAAGCAGGTTCTGAATGATGAGAAAGGCCCCGACCATGGTCGACACCGAACTCCTGAAAATACTCGTTTGCCCAGAGAACAAAACCCCCGTGACCGTCGTCGAACAGGATGTCGTGGACCGTATCAACGCCGCGATTGCCGCCGGTGAGTTGAAGAATCGGGCGGGCGATGCCGTAGACAGCGCCATCGACAGCGGCCTCCTCCGCGAAGACGGGGCCTACCTCTATATCATCCGCGAGGACATTCCCGTCATGCTGATCGACGAAGCCATTCCCATGGACCAATTGACCGCATAGACGCGCCCACTTGAAACCGGGGCATGTCACGCACGGCCTACCCTAGAGCCGTCGCGTACCCCACCAGGCGCGGAGGTAATCCCACTGACCGCGGACCCGTTCCCGGGCGGCGTCCCAGAGCAATTGGGGGGGGCGTCGTGTCAGGCGGTAGAACCGGCCGTCCACGGTGTAGCAGCGGCGATGGGGAATGCCGCTCATACTGCTGAGCAGGTTCAGGCGCGGGCTGTCAAACATGACAACCACGTGGCTGCATCGTGCGCGGCGCAGTTGTTTCAGGACGTGCAATGCCGTGCGAATCCCCCGGCGTTGCGCTCCCTCCGGCAGCCGCACCGTTTCATCGGCCAACTCCGCAATGACCTCAAAGGGAAACGCCGTCGGTATGGCCGTAACAATTACGGCATCGGGATAGTTTTCACGAAGGGCACGAAGCATCCGCACATAATGAGGGCCCGTGCTGTAGAAAGCGCAAATACGTTGCTCGGTCATGGCCGCCGGCCCTCCCGGTGTTCCGCAATAGCGGCTTCCAGAACAGGCAAATAGTGGTGCTCCACAATGTGGGGCCACCGATACTCCCCATAGACCCGCCGGTGGGCGGCGATACCCATTCGTTGCCGGAGGTTGGGATTGTCGAGCAGGAGCTCCAGTTGCTTGGCCAGTTCCGCCGCGTCCCCCGCGTCGAAGAGAAAACCCGTCTCTTTGTGCACCACAATATCCTGAAGGCCCCCGACGCGGCTCGCGCAGACCGGACGCCCCGTCGCCATCGCTTCCAGGGCCACCAGTCCGAAGGGCTCCTCCCAGCGACTGGGGACGACGCACACGTCGGATTGGTGGTAGTAGTTCACCAAACTCGTATGGGATTGCCAGCCGATGGCCAGGGCAAAGGGCGGTAAGGCCGTTTCCTCGGGCACGGTAACGTGAATCTTAAAGTCCCGTCGCTGCCCATACAGCCGTTCTCCCGCTTCAAGCAAAACATCCAGCCCCTTCATGGGATCGGATGCCCGGCCCGTCATGAGAATGCGCTTCGCATCCTTCGGCGTTTTCGGCACGGGCGGTTCAAAGGTGAAGTGCTGGCTGTCCACCCCGCCGGGTACCACGTGAACCGACTTGCAATGGTGCACCAGGTGGGATTTCATCGTCTCGTTGTAGACGATGGCTCCAGTGACCTGCGACAGGAAAGATTCGGCCACGGTGCGAAAAGCGGGCCCATAGGCCTGGGCAGCCAGGTACTCCTGGGTCCAGGCATGGGGACGTCCCGATTTGATTTCAGGGCCCAGATGCTCCAGGGCGCAGGCGCGGCATACGCCGGGCGTTTTCAGGTAGTGATTGGGACACGGCGCGCCATCTTTGAAATGGAGAATGTCGCGCAGACAGGCCATCTCATAGGCGTAGTAACGGACGACGAGGGGGTAGTCCGTGAGGGCCAGCCCCACATAGGGCTTCATCAGGAAGCCGTCTCCCAGAAAAACCACCTCGGGATTCCAGGTGTCGACGGCCTCGCGGATTCGCCCGGGAAGACGTTTGCGGTTAAAGTGATGGCCCGTGCCCGAGACGCCCAGCAGCGAAAAGGTGAAATGGCCACTTTGGATAGCACCCCGTTCCCAGGAATCCCCATCGTTGACCACGACCACCTGCACGTCGTGGCCCGCCCGTACCAGACCCGTGGCAAGATTATACAGGTCTACATCGGCCCCGCCATTGGGGGGCCAGGAAAAAAGTAGATCGACCAGGCTGATGCGCAACGGAATTCCCTGGGTGGCTCCGGGAGCCACCATGCGTTAAAACTGCTTATCGGTGCCGTACCATTGACTGCCCCCATGGTCCAGGTGGAGGACCCGGAGACCGCTCAGGCGGGTTTCCTTGCCAAATTTTTCAATCACCTGGGCGCTGAACCACCAGTCGGACCCCTCAAAATGGTCCAGCTCCTGGTAGCGAATCGCCTCAAACACGGCGCGGCGTGCACTCTGGCAGAAGCCCGGAGGCACCCCGTCAGACTCGTGATGGCGGTATTCACCGGGGGATTCCAGGAGGGCCTCGTAGGATTCCCAGGGCCGCTCCAGACCCAGCAGGATGGCCGCCGTCGTTTCGGGTGACAACATGTGCCGTCCATCCGGCACCACAAAGGTCGCCGATTCGGGTTGCCCGTCCAGGCGCTGAAAATAGTCAGGCGGCAGCATAATATCCGCATCGAGTAACGTAATCCAAGCGCCACGGGCCAGGTCGAGACATTCGTTGATAATAAATCCCTTGGCACGGCTGTGTTGCGCCCCAAAGGGCATGCGTACAAGTCGGAGGGTGGGGCATTGTTGCTCCAGGCTGTCCAGCACATCGTCCGTGGCGTCAATGCCCGGCACGTAGCCGACAAGGACCTCCAGGGCCCCGTCTTGGAGTCCCTGCTGGTGCGCGAGGGCCAGGAGGGCGGCCTGAAGTCGACGGGCATAGCGGGTGCATACCACCACCACCGAATGGGTGCACGGCGGACGCTCTTCGGAGACCTCCGGCCCCTCCCAGAGCAGGACCGTCTGGGTGACTATCTGGCCGTCGATGTTCTGCAGCGCGATCCGGGGCTCAACCACCGTTCCCAGGCGCTCGGGGAGCAGGTCCCGCTCTTCGAAAGCCACGGGGTGCACGGGTTCGCCGTCCCGCAGGAGGACATAGTAGCCCCGGTCATCGACGTGGAGCGTGAGTTTGTGGTCGAAGGCCGTCATAGGGCAGACGAGCCGTGAATGGCGCCCAAAGGCAAAGCCCATGTACTGGGCGATGCCGCCCCCCACGGTGACACTCAGCGTGAAGGGGGGCGAGAGGCGGGCCAACACGGTGCTTTGTAACTCCGCCGTGGAAAAAGAAAACCAGCGTACGGATGCCGGCATTCGGTGGGTCTTGTGGTCCTGGATCCGGTAGCTTTCCGCCGCTATCTCCCGCGTGGGCGGCGTACGGGATATGCGGTGCCGCGCCGCATCGTAGAGGGCCATACGCCCTTCATAGCACCGTGTCCGCGCGGCATCCACGGCGTCATACCAGGTGGACGCCTCATCCAGGTAACGACGGGGGTCATAGCAGACCGCCCCCGCGATGGCCGAAACCGCGCGGCCGGGGAAGCGCTGTTTGGCGCCCTCCGTGTGGTGGTCGCAGATGGGGTGGAGGGCACATTCGGCGCAAACCGGGCCAAGCGTCGTGCGCTGCTCGGCGGTGTACCGGGCCAGCGCCCCTTCGAGCGCTGTGATTTCTTCCGGCAGCGCCTTGGGCTCCGGACGGCGCGGGAGGAGACGGCGCGTGAGCTTGTGGAGGAACCAAAGCCAGAAAAAGTACCAGGGCCGCTCCAGAATCCAGGGCAGCACCGCGTCGTCGATACGGTTGTGGAAGGAGGTGCCATCGGCCAGGCTGATTTCCACCGCCTGGTGGATGCGGTCGGGGGAGAGTCCATAGGTCTTTTGCGCGAAATCCCGGGACGAGAGGCGATAGTGCTGATGGTGGGCCAGCATTTGGGGGCCCTGAACCAGGTGGGGCCAGCGCGCTTCCGGTACCCAGCAGAAGGGGATATCGAGACAGTGCGTTTCCGTTCCCCGGGCCGCCAGTGCACCTGCGAGGGCAACGATTCGGTCAATGCATTCTTCGGGAAGTCGGCGCGGCCGCTCCCGCCTGTCCAGCCCGTTGTGCAGGGCGATGCGGACCGAGGCGGCCTGGGCCAGACAATCCACCAGGGCATCATCCGGGGTGGGTGGGAGTTTCGCACCATCCAGAAAAAGGCGGAGGGGCAATTCTGCTTCCGATGCCGCCTCAAACCAGGGCGCCAGCGCGCGGCGGCTGATGACGTCGGGTTCGAGGGCAACATCCAGCAGGCCCCCGTCAGCCAGGGCGTGAAGGATAGCTGGCGTGGTCTCAGAGGTGCAGCGCAGGGAAAGGCGGAGGTCCAGTTGGCGCCCCTCCTCCAGAAGGGGTAGCAGGGTCGCTACCTCGGCCTTGGGCAGATAGACATCCACCTTTTGCGCCTTAAACTTCTCGGCGGAAAGGCGCAGCCATTGGCGCAGGGTCGTCTGACCGACCCGTTCGCCGCGTCGATTGACGGCCACGATCAGACCGCGAACGGACTGCAGTTGGGGGATAGGGCTTTGTTCGTTACTGGCAGGCATGGGGCTCGATTCAACGGGACGCTTCGGCTCACAACAGGTGCTGATTCTACCCGAGTTCACGGTGAGAAGGAAATCTGCAGCCCGGGACGGTCCACTTTCTCGCCCGCTCTTCTGGGTCCTCCCGGTGGCGTGACGTACTTACGACAGGCCCCGCTCCGCATGGGCACGCTTCACCCCCGCCCGCCAGCCTCGGAGATAGCACAGGCGTTCCACCAGTCGGAGGAGGAGCATGATGGGGAGTTGCGCCCCCTTCACGCCCCGTTCGCGGCAGCGCCCCCGAAACCAACGGAGATCCCGATAGCAGGATCGAATGCCGGTGACGGTCGGCCGTACTGCCTGGACGCCCCAGTAGTTGTTGCCGCCCCACTGGCCCCATTCGGGGTTCAACTCCTCCTGGGTGAGCATGCGGTGGGCCGTGAGGCCACAGCCGTAGCCGTAGTTCTGCCACGTCCGCGCGAATCGACGCCACGTGTCCCGGAAGTCATGCGCTATGGTCGCGTCCGGTGCGAAGGCAAATCGATACCCCTGCTTGTAGAGGGCGATACTCGCGGCCACGTCCTCGCCGCCGGGCCGCGCAATATCCGTGGGAAAGCCTCCCACCGCCCGAAGGGCATCACGGCGGTAACAGCAGTTGCAGGTGACCAGGTAGGGGATGGCATAGTCGGGCGCGACGATGGGCTGTAGGGTGCCGTTAACCGTGTTGTAGCGTGCATAGCGGTTCTCCGGGTTGAAGGCACGTACTGCGCCGCCCACACCGACGATGTGTTCGTCTGTCAGGCCGGATAGCAACGCCGCGAGCCAGTCGGGCCCGGCAATACAATCCGTGTCGATGAAGGCCACCAGCGCTCCCTGTGCTTCCGCCAGACCCCGGTTGCGTGCGGCGCCCGGGCCCTGGTTGCGGTCTTGAAGCAGATAGCGGCCCCTCACCTCGGGATGGCCGTCCAGCCAACGGGCCGTCGTTGCTGCCGTATCGTCGGTAGAGCAGTCGTCCACGATGAGGACCTCCCAATGGGGTCCGGATTTCAGGGCGACGAGGGAATCCAGCAAGCGTTCCAGTAGGGATGCCTGGTTATAGGCAGGCACGACGATGGACACCTCAATTTCCGGGTCGCCTGCGCTCACGGGGCCGCTCCATCCACGGTGACCGTGCCCGAGAACAGGCAGTGGGCACCCGGTGCGAGTGCAAAGGCATGGGCTTCCCCAGGGCTCGAAATCAGTTGGAGCACATGGGCCGCGTGGCCCTGATCGGTCTGGAGGGCAGCGGGTATGGCCCTTCCCACGCTCCTGTCCAGGGTCATTGTTATGGTAGGGAGTCCCTCCGCCGTGGCGCGGATGAATGTCCCCGCTTCGTAGCACCGGTTGGCATGGGCCCAGCGTTCAGTCGATTCGGTAAAGGCACCGAAGTCCCCCGACTCGTGGGCGCATTCCCAATGCCCGTACTCGGGGCCGAGGCAGAGGGAAATATTGCACTCGTTGAGCTCGAAGTCTTCCCGGGCCACCAGGGTTACGGTGAAGCGATAGCCGGTGTCGTCGACGGGCGCAAGGGTCCAGATCAGCGAACAAGGCATGCGGAGCGAATCCCCTGTAGCGCGGAGTTCCTGGCCATGACGTTCTGTTTCTTGCCAATGCAATGCCTGGCCGGAGGTCCAGAGTGCGCCCGTACGCAATTGCACGTGGAGGTGCAAAAAGCGCGTCAGTGCCGTGCCATTGCGTTCCAGCGCGATGGCCCCCCCCTGAAGCCGTGCGGAAAGCCGGCCGGTCTGGAGGTCCCGTGCACCGAGCCGCTGTTCATGGCGGGATTTCGTTTCCGCCACACTCCGGGTCGGATCGACAATCACGGTGCCGAGATTCCGGCGTGCCGGGGGGAGGGGGTTGTCCCCAGAGGGGATGACGTCGCTCAGGTGGACCAGGCGCGCCTGGGTCATATAGTCCGCGTTGTCGAGTTGAAAGCGGGCGCGCGCTGGAGTGTCAGCCACCGAGAAACAAAGGGGCGGCAAATCGGATTCCCCGTCGCCCAGCAGTTCACAGGCACGCGACGCGCCCAGCTGGAGGGCCACCGCACGCCAACTACGGTCAGCCGGGCCAATTTCCGGGAAGGGCCCCACATCGGTCCCGGACTGCCAGTGCTCATAAGAGGTGCGTAGCGCGCATTGAATCGCGACGTAGCTGAGCGTGATCGCCTGGGTGTTTTCCCACGAAACCGTCAGGCAAAACCCCCTGTCATCCAAATCGCAACGGAAGTACAACGTGACCGGAAGCCGTGGGAATACGCCCGTCGCTTCCAGGTGGCCATCCGAGACCGTGGTCAGCGTCCATTCCGCGTCGGAGGACTCGTGATAGTGCCCCATACTTTGAAACTGGACCTTGATGCCCAGGGGCGCGGTGAGTTCCCGTTCACGGTGGTAGAGGGCCACCCGGCCATGGTTAAAGAGCGCTTCCAGCGCGCCATGTTGAAGACGTCGGACCCCATCGGCCCGTCCCGCGCGGCGCAGATAGTAGTCGATGGTCTCCTGGGCGCTACCTCGGGACAAGACCGACCCGGCGTCGAGCAGGATAACACGGTCACACAGGGTTTGGACCGTGCCGAGATCGTGGGATACGAATAGGATGGTCTTTCCTGCCTGTTTCAGTTCGAGGATACGGGCGCGGCATTTCCGTTGAAAGGCCTCATCGCCCACCGACAGCACTTCGTCCACCAGAAATACATCCGGGTCGGTATGGATGGCGACAGAGAAAGCGAGTCGGACGAACATGCCACTGCTGTACGTGTCCACGGTCTGGTCAATAGAAGAGGCCAGCTCGGCAAAATCTACGATGGCATCGAAGCTTGCATCCACCTGGGCATGGCGCATGCCGAGCAGGCCCGCATTGAGATACACGTTCTCCCGACCGGTCAGCATAGGGTGAAAGCCCGCGCCCAACTCCAGTAAACTCGCCACCCGGCCATGGACCTTCAGGCTGCCTTGACTGGGCGCCGTGACCCCGGCGATTAGTTTGAGGAGCGTACTCTTACCCGAGCCATTTCGCCCGATGATCCCCACCGCTTCTCCGGCTTCCACCTGCAACGAGAGGGGGGCCAGCGCTTCGGGTGCCACGGGGGATGGCCGAAACAGGCGGCCGATTCCACCCCGTCCCAGGAGTGCCCGCTTTCCACCGTGGGAAGGGTAGCGTTTCGCGATATTCGTCGCTTCAATAAGGGCCATTTAGAGATAGTCCGACAAGGTCGCGGCACTGCGGCGGAAGACCCACGTGCCACCCAACAGGGCGACCAGCGCGACACAGGTGGGCCAGATGAACAACCAACGGTCGGGGCGCCGTCCTTCGAGCAATGCCTGTCGGTAGGCCTCCAGCAACTCGGCCATGGGATTCATGAGGTAGAGCCGCACCACCGTGTCGGGCACTTCTCCGCGCGCGGCGGCGGTGAGAACCCAATCGAGATCGTAGAATACCGGCGAGGCATAAAAGCCGAGCAGGAGGCCCACGGTGACCATGTACCCCACATCGCGAAAGCGCACGTTGAGCGCAGCGGTTAAGAGTCCGGTGCCCACCGTAATACTGAGTTGAACGATAAAGAGGGGCACCATCCAGAGGGCACTCACGCCGACCTGTCCGCCGAGCAGGAGGTGGACGGCCAGCAGCACGACCAGCCCGATCAGTAGGGAGAAGAGGGGGTAGCCCATGGCGGCCAGGGGGATAACTTCGCGGGTGAAGGCCACCTTTCTGACGAGGTGCTGGTTTTCCAGGAGCGAGGCAGTGGCTGCACCCACACTCTGCGTGGAGAACTGCCAGAAGACCAGTCCACACAAGAGGCCGGAAGCAAAGGGGATGCCCGTGCCAAACATGGCCACCTCACCGGTGGGGGCCAGCACCCGCTCAAAAATGAAGGTGAGCACGACCATATAGGCGAGGGGTTCTAAGAGTGCCCACAGAAAGCCCAGCGCCGCATAGCGATAGCGCACCCGCAAATCTTTGCGGATGAGATCGAGCAGGAGTTCGCGCGAAGCGATGAGATCCCGGGGCACCTGCAACAGCGCCCCCCGACCCGGGTGTGTAAGCGGGGTGATAGCCATGGCGGTGATGGTAGCACCCGCGTTCACGGGCTTCAATAGGGGGCCTACTCGGCAGCGATTTCCGCGAGTTCGGGTACGTAGCCGTCTTTCGGGGCCTTGACCTTGTCGGCTGCCGCCAGGGGGGCAAAACGGGCCACCCATTCCTTCGCCGTCTCTTTGCCCACCGCGTCCACCAGCGCCTTGAAAAAGTGGCGGGGATCGTCCGGGGCGATCAAGCTACGTACCCCCCGGCTTTCCCAGGTGTCCGTCAGGAGGAAGCCCAGGAGGCGGGGGGGACTCAACTTGGTCTGCATGTGGACGCAGTTGAAGATCTTAATCTTGGGCAGTCCCCGGCTTGGGCGTGTGACTTGGAAGGTCGACGGATCAATCTGGTGGGTATCCAGGCCATCGCGGGTAATCGGATTAAAGGCCGAAGCGATCAAGGTGACCATGGCCTGCTTGAGGGCTTCCGTCTCTTTCTTCGAAAAGGTATGGGGCGCATCACCCAGCGACATATACTGGGTGTTGCGGTGGATACCCAATCGCTCAAACCGGGCCGGTGCGGAGGTAATATAGGCCCCAATGTCCCGGTGATGTTCGTCCCGGCGATAGCGATCAGGAAGAAACAGAGCCCCCGAGCGCAAGGGTTGCACCATGCCATTCGGAATTTGCTTGTAGAGTGCCGTCAGGTGTTTGAATTCCGTCGCCAGACGGCGGGTGGCTTCTTCCTGATTCTTGGCCACCACCAGCCGCAGGTTGACCCGCTTTTTCAAGGCATTGGTAGCCCGCACCTGAAAAATGTAGCGGAGTGCATCCTCTTCTACCAGCTCAAAGACAATGCTCGTCAAACGGCTGTTGCCCAGCACTTGCTGAATGGTGGGCACCAGAAAACGATCCTGCTCCCGCACCAACTTATCGATGGCACTGGTCAGGGTCTCTAACTTGTAAAATCGCCGATAGGGCTTGCCCCGTTCATCGCGAAATTCCACGAGATTGTGCCATTTGGTGGAAAATACCAAATCGCGACTTGGGGCGGACTGCCCCGTGAATTTCTTGGGCTTGCGGCGGGCGTTATTCGGGCTCATGG
The DNA here is from genome assembly GCA_034669905.1 of Candidatus Hydrogenedentota bacterium. GTDB lineage: Bacteria > Hydrogenedentota > Hydrogenedentia > Hydrogenedentales > JAEUWI01 > JAEUWI01. The sequence continues at coordinate 106,231 of JAXMOL010000017.1, read as the reverse complement.
GATGGCGTTCTCTTATACCCGCTCATTGTCGGGTTGCCAGTTCTTAACCAGCTTTTTGATGGCGTCGACCTTCTCAATCTTGTCATCGAGTACTTTACGGGTCAGGTCGGGCAATTCCTCGTCCGAGGCAAAGCGCAGGCCAATCAGTTGTTTCGTTGTCAGACTCTTCGCGGCAGCGCCGAGCTCTTCCGGCAGGATGGCCGCCATGCGGAGTCGCATTTCCGTGCGGATGATGCGATCCTGCAGCTTAACCGCGTAACCCCGCACGACAAACAGGCCATAGATCGCTGCAAAGGCGTTCAAGAGTACGGCGGTACCAATGCAACAGGTGCCGACTACCGTGCCGGTCTTCACCAGGCCGACCGTCGCCAGAATCGCGGCCACGAGAAACACCAACACGACCACCAGAAACGTTTTGGGAATCAAGACGTGGTTGTCGTAATTTTGAGGAGTGGATTCTGCCATAACAGGCTCCTTTCCCAAGCGTTGTAGTCGCCGGTTGGTAGTGCTAGAATTCAGTGCGAAGGATGATATGAAGGGGTACTATAACATACCCGCAAGGCCGGGTCGGAATTGTCTCACCCAATCGTAGGGTCAGGCCCCACCCCACAGATGAGGAGCGTCGGAATCATGTTGACCCAAGCACAGTGTCAGGCCTATGCGGAGCAGGGTTTTCTTCATATCCCCCAGGTATTCACGCCAGACGAAATGGCGCAGATGGAGGAACAGCTGGAAACCCTCTTGAATGACTGGGCCCAGACCGATATGGGCTGGACTGGCCCCTGGCGCGAAGCCTATATGGATGCCGCGACCTCCGAGAAGTCCAGGTTAACCCACCTCCATGATCTGCACTTCTATTCCGAAGCGTGGACGCGCGCCATGCTGAGTCCACGGCTCACCGAGTCGCTGGGCGATTTGCTGGGGCCCAATGTCGAGCTCCATCACACCACCTTGCATATGAAGCCACCCCAGACCGGTCATCCCTTTCCACTCCATCAGGACAATGCCTTCTACGAACATACCGACGGACGCTATATCGATGTCCTGGTTCATCTGGATGATACCTGTCACGAGAATGGAGAAATCCGATTCCTCGCGGGCAGCCACAAAGAAGGCTACCTTCCCCATATCACCCAGACCCCGGAAGGCGAATGCACGCCCCATCTCTCTACCCGGGACTATCGTCTGGAAGATACGGTGCCCGTGCCCGCGAAACGGGGAGATGTGGTGCTCTTCAATATTTTCACCGTGCACGGCAGCCACATTAATCAGACGGACAAGGTGCGGCGACTCGTGCGATGCGGGTTCCGCGATCCGGCGAATCCCCAGATAAGCGGACAGAGCGTGGGCCGCCCGGGCCTGATGGTGCGGGGTATGCGCCCCCGTGGCATCGGACAAATGCCCTTTCCGCAGGAAGCCATTGCGTAGGGGTCAGTCCGTACCCGCATAGCGCACCGCCAGCATCGTAATGTCATCATGCTGGGGGTGGTTCTGGGTGAAGGCATGAATCCCCTCGACCACACAGTCGGCCATCTCGTTCAGTGGCGCCGTATCGGACAGGCTAAGCCGCTCAACAAGACGGCGATCATTGAAGAGGGCATTGTCCTGATTCATCGCCTCGGTCACCCCGTCGGTATAGAGAAAGAGGCACTCTCCCTTTTTCAGGGTCAGGGTGTCACGTCGGTATGCCACGTCGTCCATAACGCCCAGAACAATACCGCCTTGATTCTCCAGCGCGGTTGGCCCGTCGCCGTTGCAGCGAATCCAGTACGGCGTGTTGTGACCCGCGTTGCAATAGGCTACCTCTCCCGTGCGGGTATCGAGGACGGCGTAGAAAACCGTGACGAAAAGGTCGGCGGAATTCTCCGCGAAGAGGAGTTGATTGACCCGATTCAGGCAGGCGTCGGGCGCGTGTTCATGGAGTGCCGTGGCCTTAATCAGGGTGCGGCAGACCGCCATAAAAAGGGCCGCCGGAACGCCTTTGCCCGACACATCGCCCACCACAAACGCGAGGTGGTGCGCATCGATAAAGAAAAAGTCGTAAAAATCGCCCCCCACCTGCTTGGCCGGTGTCATGGCCGCATAGATCTCAAACTCGGGGCGGTTGGGAAAGGGGGGGAAGGTCTTGGGTAAGATGGATTCCTGAATTCGGGCGGCCACTTCCAGTTCATGGCCGACGGCGATCAACCGTTTCGTCGCTTCCCGACCTTCCTTCAGCTTCAGAATCTCGCCCGCCGTTTTTTCGATCGTAATTTCCAGATCCACGAAATCGATGGGCTTCGTGATGAAATCAAAGGCGCCCCGGTTCATCGCCGTGCGGATGTTGTCCATGTCCCCGTAGGCCGAGATAACCACCGCCTTGAAGAGTTCATCCCGTTCCGCAAGCCGTGCCAGGAGGGTGAGCCCATCCATCACGGGCATATTGATGTCCGTGAGAATAATATCAATGTCGTGGTCCTTGCCCAGGGCTTCCAGGGCTTCCTTCCCATTACCTGCAAAGGTGACATCATATTCGCCCTGACGGATTCGTTTGCGAAATTTCTGCCGGATCAGCGTTTCAAGATCAGGTTCGTCGTCCACGACAAGCAGGCGGATAGGAGTGGGCGTAGCGTGTGTCACGCGCGGTTCCTTATGGCTTCCATTTTTTCTTTCAGGGCAGGAAAATCGATGGGTTTGGTGATGTAATCGTTGGCACCACGTGCCATCGCTTCATTGTAGGTGGACTTATCATCATACGCGGTGATCATAAAGACCGGCAAATCGTCCCGAACCGCTTTGATGGCCTGAAGCAAATCCAGCCCGCCCATACCCGGCATGTTAATGTCTGAAAGTATGAGGACCAGATCAGTACCCAAGTCGCCCTCAAGCATCTTCAGGGCCTCATCGCCGTCCAGGGCGAAATGAAACTGGATTTCTCCCCGCCGGATTTCTTTGCGGAATTGCTGCTTGAACAACAGGCCAATATCGGCCTCGTCATCCACAACCATTACCAACATCATGAACCTGACTCCCGTGTGTGTTCACCGAGGGGAAGCACTATCTGAAATTCCGTGTACTCGCCCGGTTCGGACGCGACCCGCAATTCACCATGGTGCTCCTGAACGACAATGTCGTAGCTGATCGAGAGCCCCAGCCCCGTCCCGGAGCCCGCGGGTTTGGTCGTAAAGAACGGAGTGAAAATCTTATCGATGATTTCCGGCGTCATCCCGGGGCCATTGTCGCGGATACGGACCAGCACGTGATCCCCGGCGCGTTCGGTGCGGACGGTGAGTTTGGGCTGGAAAGTGTCGTTCTCTTCCTTCTTCCGCTGCTGGGTCGCGTAGCAGCCGTTGTTCAGAATATTGAGAAATACCCGGGCCAAATCCTGGGGCACCACATCCATCAACGGCAGGTCTTCCGCCAATTGAACATCCAATTCAATGTTAAACGTGCTGTCCTGGGCACGCATGCCATGATAGGAAAGTTGCACGTACTCTTCCAGCAGGGCATTCACATCCGTGGGTTGACGGGCATCCTTCTTCCCCCGAGAGTGGAGCAGCATGGATTTCACGATGCTGTCCGCCCGTTTGCCGTGCTCCTCGATCTTTCTACTGTTCTGCTGAATATCCTGGAGCAATTCGTCCAGGCTGGTGCGCACCGCGTCGTCCAGGGTGTCCCGGAGTGGTGCCATCTCCTCCGCCAGTTCTTCCGCCAGTTCAGCCGTTAACTCCGCAAAATTCGTCACAAAATTGAGTGGGTTCTTGATTTCGTGGGCGATCCCCGCCGTCAGGGCACCCAATGAGGCCATCTTCTCGTTCAGCACCAGCTTATCTTGCGTACTGCGGAGTTCCCCGAGGGCGTGGGCCAATTCATCCCGATTCTGCTGCAATTCGATGGTTCGTTCGGCCACATCCCGTTCCAGGGTCGCGCTGTATTCACGGAGAATGCGGTCCGCCTCCTTGCGCCGCGTTATGTCGCGCAGGTTCACAACCACGCCGGCAATCGACGTATCTTCGGCGTAGTTGGTGCCCACCGAGGAAACGTCCACCCAGTGGCCATCTTTGTGCCGGATTCGATACTCCGAGTGGGTGGGAACCCCCGGATTCTTTTTCGCTTCAGCTTCCGTCTTCACCAGGCTTTCCAGGTCGTCGGGATGAATCAGTTCCTGAAGGCTGCGCCCGATAATTTCGTCGGCGTGGTAGCCAAAGGTGCGCTGAAAGGCCGGACTGACAAAGAGGGGGCGCCGCGCTTCATCGAATACCACGATTACGTCGGGCGCATATTCAATCAGGGCCTTGTAATACTGCTGGCTTCGCTCCACTTCTTCCTGCGCCGATTTTCGTTCGGCAATCTCTTTTTCAAGGGACTCGTAGAGTAGCTGGAGTTTGTCCATGAATCGGTTGAAGGCGCTCGCCAACTCAGCCACCTCGTCTTTTCCGCGCACGACCAGCCGCTGATTCAGCGCGTCTTCTCCTTCGACCATGCCCTTGAGAATGGCCACCGTGGAGCGCAAGGGACGCACAATGGGCTTCGCCAGATAGTCGGCCACAAAGCACAGAATGAGAATGGCCGCGATGACAATAAAGTCGCCCAGATAGAGCATGCGATTGATGTAGAATGCCGAAGATTCCTGCATCTCACGGACGGCGGCGAAGGCGGTTTCCGTATCGACCTGGGCGATGAGCGCCCAGGTAACCCCCAACACGTCCACCGGGGCGTAGGCCACGAAGGCTTCTTCGCCCGAAGGGCCCTGGTAGATACCGTTGCCCATGGTCCCCAGATGAAACACCGTCCGTGCGGGCTCCGTGTCCAGGCGGGTTCCGTCATCGGGCGGGGGCGGTGGGCCACCACCACTGCGCCGCAATACGGCCCGACCGGGCTCGATATCAATGGTCGGCGCAGCCTCCGTGGCTTCCCCGTCGGTCTGGGCCGAACGCAGCAAGTCCAGTCGCGAGCGGGGGCGGTAGTCCGGGCCGACCAGGTACATGGCGCTGTTACCTTCCAGGGGGGCACTGGTATTGAGGATGGCATCGAAGCGGTCCAGGGTGAGGATGAAGAGGGCCACGCCCACCTTTCGCCCCTGCATCAGCACGGGCGCACCCACAAAACACACGGGTTCACCGGGGATGGGATAGTAGGGGGCCACGTCCTCAAATACCAGGCGACCGTCATCCTCTTCCCAGACCCGTTGGTAGGCCCGTGCCGCCGCCGAATCCGCCAGGGGGCCCTCCACCAGCGAAGCACCAAAATCGATGCCCCGGGATACGGAGTACACGATGTCGCCCCGTTCTCCATCCACCAGCAGCATATCCTGGTAACCCAGGTGGGCCATGGCCGCGGGCCAGAAAAAGTCCAGCTGACGGTGAATATCCCCATATTGGGTGGGCAGTTCCGACTCCCGGGGGGGGCGCGGCATCCTTGGGCCCGATGAAACATGGTACTGCTGCACGGCCAGCGCATTGTCGCTGAGCGCGTTGAGGTGGGTCTCCAATATCGGGGGGAGGACGGGACGGGCTACGGTGCCCGTGGGGGCGTTGACTCGGTGACGGGGTTCCGCATAGCGGCGAGCCAGTTCTTCCCGGGCAGCCTCCGGGTTAAAGGAGGGGCCCAGCTCGTCCGCAAAGCGGTAAAAGGCACCGCTCTCCAACAGATAGCCCAGACGCCCGGTGCGACTGAGGATCTGCGTCTCATTGGCAATGCCCCGGATGAAGGTCTGAAGGTGTTCGCCCTCGGCCCGCACGAGGGAGGTGACATGCTCTTTCGCCTTCTGCTCCAGCGCATCCCGGGCCTGCTGCTCCGTATGTTGAAGCGCCCGCTTCGTTATGGTGTGGGTCAACAGCGTACCCAGCAGGAGCGGTGCCAGGCCGCAAAGCAGCAGTGCGAGCGTAAACTTACCGAGTAGGTTCATTGATTCCTGTCCTGACGTAGTGGCTGGAAGGGGTATCATACCGCATTGGTCCGCGGAATCGAAGGTTTCGCTGCTGCAACGATGGGAACCATGCGTTACATTTCGGCCATTCGCATTGTCCGGGAATCATTCGATAGACTGGGGAGCCGGAGATTCTTCTTCGGAACAAGGAGCACTACCTTCCATGCCAGCCGTACACCTTATCGCGAACCCGGTAGCGGGAGGGGGAAAGGGCCTCGTGCAGGCCCACGCCCTCGTGCGCGCCCTCGAGAAACGGGGGCTGGATGCCACACTCTTTTGCACCGGGCAGGCAGGTGACGCCCGGGCAGAGGCGGGCCGTGCCAAGGCCGATGTTTTCGCGGTCGTTGGGGGCGACGGCACCTTGAACGAGGTGCTGAATGGGATGCCGGAGGGCGCCTATACGGCCCTGGCCATACTGCCCGTGGGCACCGCCAATGTCGTCGCACGAGAGTTGGGTATGAAACCGGATGCCGACTTCATAGCCGATACGATCGTCGCGGGAGAGGCCGTGGCGATGGATGTTGGCCTCCACGATAGCCAGCGTTTCCTCCTGGGCGCGGGGGCCGGTCTGGATGCGGCCGTCGCCTACGCGGTCCATACGGGACGAGGAAAGAAATCCAGCCTGCTCAAGTGGGTGCTACCCGCCTTGCGCGTCCTGCTCCAATATGACTACCCGAAAATACGCGTCGAAGTCGACGGGGTGGAAGTGGCCACCGACGCCGACTACGTCATTGTGGGGAACTGCCGTTACTCCGCGGGCATCTTCCCCGCCACACCCCGCGCCGAAATCGGCGACCACCGCCTGGATGTCTGTGTCATGCGGGGACTCAGCTGGCCGCGCCTGCTCTGGCTGCTTGCCCGTGTCTGGCGTCCGAGTTTCGTGGAGGCCCCCTGGATTGACTATCGCCAGGGCGAAGCAATCCGTCTTTCGCCCGCCGCCGAGGCGGAAGCGGTGCGCATGCAGATAGATGGCGACCCCGCAGGACACCTGCCCGCCACCTTCACCGTCGCCGATTGGTCCGTACGGATGATTCGGCCGCGCTGAGACGTCGTGGCGGGGTAGCTCCGGCGAAGACCCCCAAGAGGCACCGGGGCCTCCAAACATGCTATCCTTGTCGCCTGCAACCGGAAAATCACTATCCCCTCAGGAGTAGTTCGTCATAATGAATCCCCACAGCGACCAAACCCACACCCTCCGTCACGACTGGACCGAAGCCGAATTACAGGCCATTTATGACTTGCCGCTCACCGAGCTCGTCTTCCAGGCCCAGACGCTCCACCGCCAGTTTCACGACCCCAACAAGGTCCAGCAATGCACCCTGTTGAGCATCAAGACGGGCGCCTGCCCGGAAGATTGTTCCTATTGTCCCCAGTCCGCCCACTACAACACGGACCTGGACAAAGAGCCCCTCATCGACGTGGAGGGGGCCCTCGAAGCCGCCAAAGCCGCCAAAGACAGTGGCTCCACCCGCTTCTGCATGGGCGCGGCCTGGCGCGAAGTGCGGGACGGCGAACAGTTTGACCAGGTCCTGGAAATGGTACGCGGCGTGAAGGCCCTCGGCATGGAAGCCTGCTGCACCCTTGGTATGGTCAACGAAGATCAGGCCAAACGCCTTGCCGAAGCCGGTCTCGATGCCTATAACCACAACCTCGACACGGGGCCCGAATACTACGAGAAGATTATTTCGACCCGCACCTATGACGACCGCCTTCAGACCATTCAAAATGTGCGCAAAGCGGGCGTCACCGTCTGTTCCGGTGGTATCGTGGGTATGGGGGAGACGGTGAAAGACCGCATCGCCATGCTGGCCGTACTCGCGGGCCACGATCCCCATCCGGAGAGCGTGCCCATCAACGCCCTCGTGGCGGTAGAAGGTACGCCCCTCGAAAAGCAGGAGCCCATCGACCCCATCGTCATGGTCCGTATGATTGCCACCGCACGCATCGCCATGCCCACCAGCATGGTCCGCCTCAGCGCAGGACGCACCGCCATGTCGGATGAAACCCAGGCGTTGTGTTTCCTCGCGGGTGCCAACTCCATCTTTGCCGGTGAAAAACTACTCACGACCGCCAACCCCGGCGTGGACCGCGACAAAGCCCTCTTCGACAAGTTGGGCCTTCAGCCCCTGGAAGTGGCGGGCGCATAGCAAAGCGGATCGAGCCCCTCTTATCAAGCCCCCGTGCCACCCGGCAGTTGGGGGCTTTTCTATTGTGAACCCCTCGGAGCCTTAGCCGAGCCCGTAGTGGCTGTTCTCTTTCACCACCTGCTCATCATTGGAAATCGGAAACTTCTCCCCGTATTTCACAAACTCCACGTGGCCATCCATGTAGAGCACATTACAGCCACCAGGGAGGTGGTTGAAGGTGATGGTGCCCGCGTCATTGTCCCCGAATTCGCTGCTGCCGAACGTATCCCAAAGGACAGGGACGTTACTCTGCCCCCGAAGCGCCCCGCCCGCCGGGCCGTTGATGTCGGTAATGAGAAAGCGCTCCACGCCCTGACGGAGGCGGAAGATGCGGTCGCTCCCCGCCGTACCTTCGGCTTCGGGAACGTTGGGTACCCAGGGCGGCCAGGGACTGTAGTCAAAGGTCAGGTCGTCGTCGTAGTTTTTCAGGTGGACCGTGCCCACGCCCGCGATGGCCACATCGCCCCGTATCTCATTGATGGAACTGGCACCCCAGAATCCGTAAAACTCCGCCACGGAATTGATGACATAGCCCTTATAGACGTACGAACGGTTGAGTTCCCCGCTGAGGAAATAGTCGTGGGAGATGGGATCATCGGCGGCGAGAGCAGTGGCCTTCCAGCTATCAAAGGTGCCCCCATCGTTGGGGACCCGCTCCAACACACTGCGCCAGCCGGGATCGGCGCCACTATCGGAAGGGCACCGGGCCACTGCGAGGTCGGAGAGATATTCGGGGTGGATCGTGGCGGCCTGGGGGGCGCTCCAGAGCGGACTCGATCGGAGATCGGCGCGCACGCTGCCGTAGGGGGAAAGGGGCGGAAAATACTCCCCTTCCGACTCGTTGGAGTACATCTGGAAAACCAATCCAAACTGCTTCATGTTGTTCTGGCATGCCGCCCGGCGAGCGGCCTCGCGAGCCCGCGCCAGTGCCGGAAGAAGTATGGCACTCAGCACACCGATGATCGCGATGACCAGAAGTAATTCAACGAGTGTAAAACCTCGTTTCTTCATTGAAAATCCGCCATGTTTGGGCGCTTCACCAAGGGTAAACGCCATCCCGTCCCATGACGCGCATTATGTTGGATTGGCGTCCAGCGATGCAAACCAGCAATAGACGCCAGAGCGATGTCCCGGGGGGGGCGCGTTACGCGCCGGACAAAAACGCCGCGATCCGACCCGGAAGGCGGCAGCAAACCGTAGGGCCCGAGCCCCGGCATGCTGCGTCATTATGCCTTCCCGATCGGATCGCTCGCGTTGACGTTTAAAAGGCCACCTGGAAACGGGACTGAATGATATCCAAGTCGTAGTCCCTGTCTCGCCAGAATCGCCCGGTGCCAAGGTTGTTGTTTTCAATCGAGGCATGAATGTAGTTCAACATGACGCGGGAATTTGGATTCAGGTACCAGTTCAGGCCAACCGTAATATTGCGCTCTTCGCCACCGCGGATCTCCCGACTTAACTCAAGGAGTCGGTCGCTGAAACGCGTGTGTCCGTCATCCAAATCAATGGCGGAGTAGCGCAACGCTATCTCCCAGGCGCCCCAGCCACGTGTATCACCGTGGATTCGAAAGTTGCGTTCAGGAACGATTCGACCAAACTCACCCTCGCTGTTTTTATAGGGCCGATGTTCGCCCGTGAGCGCATAGCTCGCCTGCACATAGAAACCATCGAAATCCCGGTCGCCCCGGTCCACCGTATTTACCTGGTGGAGGAAGTATTCGCCCTGAAGGGAGAAGGGGCCGTAGACCAGTGCCCCTTCGAGCACGGCCCCATCGATATCATGGACGTTCATCGTGCCGGTATCGACGAGCCGGTCCGCACCGTGGGATTCCGGACGCTGGCGGATGCGAAGGGTGTCACCCACGTTGCGGTGCGTGTAGCCCAGGCCGAGGTGAAGCAGCCGTCTGCCACCGTCCTCATACCAGGGCAGGCCGGTGATGCGGGCCGTACCGGCATAGCCACCGTCCGTGGCATCATTGCCGTAACTGTCCGTGGTGCGGAATACACCGAGGGCCGTTGTCAATCGCTCTTCACCCGGCTCCCCGAGGTAGGCACCGTGAATCATGGCACCGGTGTTTCGGCTGGGGGCGAATGCATTGGGAAGGGCACGTTCCATAAACGTCATGTCGTTATCCGCGACACGTTCTTCCAGACTGAAGGGTTCCTTAAACTGTCCAACGCGGATATTCTGAAGACCAGGTACCTTCGTCAGTTCAATCCATACACTCTTGAAATCAGCATCTCCTTCGGCAAAGTCGTACTGCGCCTTAAAGCGAAGGTTTTCGTAGAAGGTGCCCGAGACATAGAGGCGGGCGCGACGCAGTTCCGTGCCGTCTTCCAGATCGATAATGTCTCGAAATTTATGGTCTTGACCGTACCAATACCAATCGTTATGGATCTGACCGCCCAGCTTGAGTTTTGCCTGGCCGTCCCCTGTTTCCAGTCGAAGGGACTTCTTCCAGTACACGCGAAAGTCACTGTCCGCTGTTTCCTTTCGGGTGTCAACGGCGGTCTCCAGTGCTTCTACACGCTCATTGAGTCCCGAACTTGCCGGCGCCTGGGGGGCAGCCTGCTGCGCCTCCAAGGCCGAAACCCGTTCCTTTAGCGACTCGATTATCTCCATCAGCGCTTGCTCGCGTTGAGAGGTTTCATCCGCTGCGGCGTGGAAGCCAAAGCCCGCCAGGGCCAGTGCGGCGAAACAGCATACACGCCCCACACGTGTTCCCATTGATTTCATGTGTTTCTTCGCTTTCATGTCGTGAATACAGCGTAACGCTGCTTTCATAGGAGATGGTTCTCTTCGTTGACATGGAAGTTTCAGGGTGCGGGCCTGCCCAGCCCGGGGTTCTTGTGCTGCCCACACCTGTCCCTTCCCAAAGTGGCCACCTTGCGCCGGGTGACCACTCACCGTGATAGGGTAGGCGGCGCGTATTAGGCCGACATTAGGCCTGCATTATTCTTGGGTGTTGACGGGAGCGGGTGCGGTGATGGGGAAGGTCTGCAACCTTAGAAGGAATTACGCTACGCTTTGCGGCGTCCTGGGAAGGCGAAGGGTGAAGGTGCTTCCTTCGCCGGGAGCGCTTGCCACCGTGACGGCACCGCCGTGGACCTGCGCGATGTGTTTTACAATCGACAATCCCAGACCCGTCCCGCCGAGATCGCGGCTGCGCGCACGGTCCACCCGGTAGAAGCGTTCGAAGATTCGGTCTACATCCGCCGCCGGAATGCCCGACCCCTGGTCAATGACGTCAATGACCAGGGTGTCCCCATCCACATAGGCACGCACCACGACCTGTTGCATCTCGTCGCTGTATTTCACCGCGTTGTCGATTAAGTTTACCAGGCCCTGTTCCAGCAAGGGGGCATTGAGGGGGGCCACCAACTCTTCCGGGCATTCGATGAGGATTTCGACGCCCCGGCTGTCCGCACGGTGCTGACACAATTCGGCCGCCGCCTCGATGGTCTGGATGACGGCAGAGTCGCCCAGCTTCAACGTGGTGCGACCATTCCCCTGTTCCAGTCGCGACAGGGTCAGCAGATCATCAATGATGGCGTCGAGCCGATTCGCCTGCTTCTCAATGATACCCAGAAAATGACGCGTGTCGTCGGGCCAATCCGTTCTGTCATCCAGAAGTGTCTCCACGAATCCCTTGATGGAGGTGATGGGTGTCTTCAGCTCATGGGACACATTGGCAACAAAATCCTGCCGTACCTCCTCCAGCTGCCGGAGGCGCGTGATGTTCTCCAACACGATAACCGCCCCCATGGAGTGTCCGTTGCTGTCGTGCAGGACGGTGCCCTGTGCCCGCAACAGGATGGGGGAGGGCGCTTCCAACTGGATTTCCTGCTCGATCATCGATTTGCTCGAAAGGGCGCAGCGCGCGAATTCGTGGAGCGGGGTCGAGCGCAGGGCTTCAAGCAGGGTCTGCCCCTTGATGTCGGAGAGACTCAACCCGAGGAGCGCGCTGGCCGCATTGTTGACCGTTATGACGCGTAGTTCCGCATCGATGGCCACCACACTCTCAATCATGCTGGAAAGCACGGCTTCCTGCTCGTTGCGCTGTTGTTCTACCGCCTGAATGTGGCTGGCCAGCTGATGGGCCATCTGATTCAACGCGTTGCTGAGGCTCGCAAATTCTTCGGACTCGGGGATGGGAAGGGGGTGCTCCAACTCACCCCGGGCGAAGCGTTCCGCACCCACCTTGAGCTCCGCCAACGGCCGGACGACCCGACGTGATACCACCCAGCTCAGTCCCGCTGCGAGCAAGGTGACGACCAGTACGACCAGAACCATCTGTAAGTTGACCGTGCGCAGCACGTCACCCACCGTCGTGATGGGTATCGCCACGCGGATGATCAGGTCTTTGCTTTTCTCGGAGGCCGGGAGGGCCACATACATCATTCGCTTATCAACCGTCTGGCTGAATCGGAGCGAGTGCCCCGTCGCGCCGGCCAGCGCTTGCTGCACTTCAGGTCGGTCCGCGTGGTTGTTCATCTGATCCGGGATTTTATCGGAATCCGCGACGACGTGTCCGTCGGATTGGATCAAGGTGATGCGGGTGGCCGAGTCCTGTCCCAGGGCGACACAGCGGGACTGCAGCGTCGCCAACTCACTTTCCTGTGCGAACTGGGTGGTTAGCGGAGCGAGCAGACGTGCCCGTGCGACAAGGTCTTTTTCAGTTTGCGCCAGATGGAGCTTCTCGACGGTGCGGGTCAAGAAGAAGGTGACCAGCACCAGAGAAAGAAGGGTAATGAGCAGAAAGGCCGGAAAGACCTGCCAGATAAATCGTTTTTGGGCCAAAGCGGTCAGGGTGCTCCAAATCGATAGCCCACGCCGCGGACCGTTTCGATGTGTTTGCCGGCAACGCCTAACTTCTTCCGAAGCCCCACAATCTGGACGTCGACGCTGCGCTCGGTGACGATATAGTCATCGCCATGGACCGCGTCGACAATCTGGTACCGGGTGAAGACCCAACCGGGGCGGCGCGCAAGATAGTGCAACACCTGGAACTCAGTCCGCGTCAAGGTGACGGGCTCGCCATCCACCGTGACTTCGTGGCGGCCCGGGTGGATGCTCAGGTTGTGAATTTGAATCGCGTCGTTGTCGCCGGGAAGGTCCGCGTCGTTACGGCGAAGTACCGCGCGGACACGGGCCAGGAGAATGCGCGGACTGAAGGGTTTTGTTATATAGTCATCCGCACCCAGTTCGAGCCCGGTGACAATATCCACCTCTTCCCCCTTGGCCGTCAGCATAATGATGGGGAGGTGTTTGTGTTCTCCGTCTCCCCGCACCCGACGGCATACTTCCAGGCCGTCAATTCGGGGAAGCATCAGATCGAGCAACATGAGATCCGGAGAGCTTTCCTTGATGATATCCAGCGCCGCCTCACCCGTGGTCGCCTGAAGCACTTCATATCCGTCGCGCGTGAGATTGTAGCGTAGCAACTCGACGATATCGGGTTCATCTTCTACGATCAGGATGCGTTCGTTCGCCATGTGGATTCCTTCGTCGTCGTGTAGGTTGCCGGATGGGAAAGGTGATGAGGTACTCAGAACGAGTTTTTATCAGAAACGGGGTGTGCACAGCGTTTTCTAGAGAGCACTGTGCCCACGGCAACCGCGCCTATTGTCCCACCTTTCTGTTAGCGGAAAGTTAGGGGGGCTCTCCCGCTATACTAAGTGAAATCTCGCGGGTTCGCAACGTTTTTGGGCCCCCCGAAAAACCGTTTCCACTGAACGGTCAGGGCCCACCCTTCAAAGTCAAAATCCCGGTTCCAGAAGTGGTTGTATGCCACGTTGAAGGTGAGGGCAGTATCCTTGGAAAGGGGAATGTCCACACCAGCGACCGTTGTAATGCTTGGAAGGGTCCAGGCATCGGAAAGCTCCAGATTCAAAAAGTTGGGAAGGGGTGGAAACCCCAGTTTGGCCTTGGCCCGAAAAGTGGCCCGCGTCCAGGTCAGTCGGGTGCCACAGAAGGGGCGTGCTGCAGCGAGGCGTTCGCGGAGTCCGTGGTAGTTGCCTTGAGGAGCCATCCCCCAGGGGAAATAGTCAATCCCGATGCCGCCAAAGAGCGCACTGCGTTTGATCTCAAAATCGGTGTGAAGCGGGAGCAGCAACCAACTCCGGTCGTCCCGTTTCGTGCGCACCTTTCCCGCCGTGTAGCCCCCTTCAACAAACACGGCTACATGCGTGTTCAGGTTGTAGCCAAGGCCCACATGGGGAGGCCACAGGGCATGGTCATCGCGGAGATCGCTGATGGTCTGGACTCCCTCGTGTCCCGGTGCCAGGCTCCGCACGACCGGCTCAAATAACTCCTTGATCAGTCGCTCGGATTCGAGGCGGGGATAGACATTGACGGCCGCCACGAAAAAATACCAGTCTCCCGCCGTGGTATCAACGCCCTCCGAATCGGACGCGTCGGTGCCCGGTGTGCGGGCATGAGCAGCCCCGGAAAGGACCAGGAAAAGGGCAATCGCGCACCAGATGGGGAGCGAGTGGATGAAGTACCTTAAAGTCATGGGACGAGTATAGCGTCTCCACGGCGTCGTATCGAAATCCCATCAAAGGCCAGGCTGGAAGGGTGCACGACGTATGTTGTGGCTCCAGCCCGGAAGCAGTATTGCAGCGGGTATGCGGATAACTTATCATAGGCAGACACCTGTTATGCGGGATTTGGTGCAACAGGTGCCTCTGATTCAACCGGACGTTCACTGTGAAAGGGTTACGTCGAATGGTTAAGGATACGACGGGACCCACGCCACCGAATTGTGGGGCCGAAAACGATAGATGGGCCCGTCTGCGGCGCTATCAGACGGTAGGCATTGCCCTGTTTTCGCTGATGATGATTGGGACCTACCTGGGCCTCTATTTCGCAGGAGGGCTGCGCGGGGCGATGGTGAATCTCCCCCTGTGGGCCTGCCTGGCCCTGGGCGGAACGCCCCTGGTCTATGACCTGGGACGCAAGGCCTTGCAGCGGGAATTCGGCTCCGATCTTCTGGGCGGCATCGCCATTGTTACCGCATTGTTGCTCGGCCAATACCTTGCCGGGGCGATTATTGTGCTCATGCTGTCGGGCGGTGAAGCGCTGGAGGCCTATGCGCTTCGAAGTGCCTCGTCGGTACTGTCGGCACTCGCCCGGCGAATTCCCACCGTGGCCCACCGCCGCAAGGAGGATGGGGGTATCGAGGATGTTCCCCTTGAGGCGATTGTGCCGGGGGATATGATCGTCGTCTATCCCCACGAAATCTGCCCGGTCGATGGGGAGGTCGCTGAAGGGCACAGCGTGATGGATGAGTCCTATCTCACCGGAGAGCCCTTTCAGATGACCAAGACCCAGGGCGCGACCGTAATTTCCGGCGCCATCAATGGCGATGCTGCCCTGACCATCAACGCGACCCGGCGGGCCGAAGATTCACGCTATGCGCGGATCATGAACATCATGCGGGAGTCGGAGGCGACACGGCCACAACTGCGTCGCCTGGGGGATCAGCTCGGCGCCATCTATACCCCCATAGCCCTGGCGATAGGCGTGTCGGCCTGGCTCATAAGCGGTGAAGCCCTCCGCTTTCTCGCAGTACTCGTCATCGCCACGCCGTGCCCCTTGCTCATCGGCATCCCGGTGGCCATCATTGGCTCCATCTCCCTGTGTGCGCGTAGGGCAATCATCGTGAAGAATCCGGTGGCCTTGGAACAGGTGACACGATGCCAGACCGCCATCTTTGACAAAACAGGTACGCTGACCTATGGCACCCCGAAACTCATTGAACAGGTCGTCGTGGAACCCTTCTCGGCGGAGGAGGTCCTGGGGCTGGCCGCCGGGGTGGAGCGGTATTCCAAGCATCCATTGGCTACCGCAATCCTCCGCGCAGCAGAAAACGCCGCCATCGATTTGCCCGAGGTCAGCGCCGTAAGTGAGCGCCCGGGCCAGGGACTTTCCGGCGAGGTGGGGGGCGTGCCTGTCTTGATCACCAGCCGCAAAAAACTGGCCGGGACTGACGTGACCGCCTGGGAGCAGCTCCCGCCGCCACAAGAAGGCCTCGAATGCGTGGTGCTCGTAGGTGGACGGCTGGCGGCAACCTACCGTTTTCGGGATGCGCCCCGGGCGGAGAGTCATTCCTTCATGAAGCATCTGGGGCCACATCATCAGTTTGACCGGCTGATGATTGTCTCGGGAGACCGGGATTCGGAAGTGCGGTACCTCGCCAACGAGGTGGGCATCAACGAAGTGCATTCCCAGAAAAGCCCCGAAGAAAAACTGGCTATCGTGCGCTCAGAAACCAGCCGTGCAAAGACGCTCTATGTGGGCGATGGCATCAATGATGCCCCGGCTATGATGGCGGCTACGGTCGGCATGGCGATCGGGCAGGGAAGCGACGTGACCGCCGAGGCCGCAAGTGTGGTGGTCATGGACAATTCGCTTCAGAAGGTCGACGAATTCCTTCACATCGGTCGCCGCATGCGGGCCATTGCACTACAGAGCGCGGTCGGTGGTATGACCCTCAGCATACTTGGGATGGGAGTGGCCGCGGCGGGATACCTGAGCCCCGTGCAAGGGGCGGTATGTCAGGAGATTATCGATGTGCTGGCGGTCCTCAATGCGCTGCGGGCCGCATGGCCTCCACGGGTGATTTCCGATATGTAGAACGCGATGGGCATCTGGCCGTTCGGCGCGAGCGCTGTGGCTTCCGACACGATTTTCGGGTTGATGCGAATTCACTGTGATTCCTGAACGCCATGGATTAGAATGTACGAATGTGAAACGTCCGGGCCGTATCGAGTTTCTGCTTGGCACCTTGGAGAGGTACATTGAGAATACTGCGTTTGGTTTTCTTCTCCATCCTGACCGGGTGCGTCGCATTGGGCGCGGAAGCGGTCTTGCAGCGCCCGGTTCAGCACTACACCCCGGAGCATGGCCTCGCCGGGGCCGTCGTTCGGAGCGTCGAACGTACGCCCGACGGCGTGATCTGGTTCGGATGTTGGGGGCGGGGTATATCCTCCTACGATGGGCTGACCTGGAATACCTATGACCACGACGATGGGTTGCCCTCTCTGGACGTGCGGACGGTGCGATTGGACGCCCGCGAACGATTGTGGGTGGGAATGGCCGGCGGGCTCGCATGCCGTGTCGGCGACCGATTCGTCCCCGTGGAGACCGGCCTTCCAGCGACGGTTCCACTTCAGGTATTCACCATCTCTCCCTTTGCGGATGGCCGTATCTGGTTTGGTCTGGGAGGGGGGCGGGTAATTGCGTTTACGCCCGCTCCTTCCGACAACGGCGTCGGCCTGCCGCATGGAGAATGGGCCGTCGTGCTCGATCAGGACGAGAGTCTCATGACCGAGGCGGTCGAGGCGATCTTGCCGCGCCCCGATGGTTCCGTGATGGTCGGTACGGATAGCCGGGGGATCCTCCGGTGGCGTGACGGAACGTGGCGCCAGGAACCGGGCGACGAGCTCGTCCTCGGTGCAGATGCCCTGGTAGCCGTGAAGGGAGGGGCGCTTTATGCCGGCGGGGGGGGCGGGTTGTGGAAAAGCGGTCCCTCGTCTCCCGGCTGGACCCGGGTTTCGGATCAGTCGGTTCGTTCGCTCGCGCCACTGCCCGACGGAAGGCTCGCGGTGGCCCACCAGTATCGGGTGACCTACTGGTCCGATGGGGGACCCTACCCCATCTCCCTCAGCCCCGAAGAAAGCCCAATCCCCCTGCAGACGATTGTCCACTTTTCGGAGCACGACGAAACCTGGGTCGGCAGTAAGCTGGGGGTATACCGCATCGGACGCCAGGGCTGGACCCCTTTTTCCCAGACCGCCGACGGGATCCCGCTGATGGGAAACTGTCTGTACGCTGCACCGGATGTTCCCGCTACCACCGTCGATGGCCAGGGACGCCTACTTCAGTTCATGGAGAATGAATGGCACGTGATTGCGCAGCTGCCTCGGGCGAGTTATCGGAGCATCCGGCGTGGGCAGTCCAGTACCCTGTGGATAGTGGGCGAGGGTTTGGCGCTGCAGTGGGATTTGGCCCGTCGCGAGGTGCTTCAGCGGTTCGAAGTGCCCACCGATACGCGGTATCTGTTGGAAACCCGAAGCGGTCGGCTGTTTGGTGTTACCTACGGGCAAATCGTGGAGCGCGTCGGTACGGAGTGGCACGTGACGCCTGCGGGCCCCCAAACAACGGAAGAAGATCTGGCGACCGTAATAGAAATGGCCAATGGCGATCTCCTGGTGTCAACCCTTACCGTACTCACCCAATGGGAACTGACGGATGATTACGGGATGACGGTCCGCCATAGAATCTCCTCGGAGAAAAACTTTCGGGGATTCATCCAGGAGCCGGACGGAAGTATGCTCGTGGGCTCAAACGAAGAGGGGATTTATCGATACCGGGACGGTGAACTCCACTACGAGATACCCTTCGAGAAAAACCCCAGTGCCCGGGTACGCTGTATGATGCGGGCGTCCAATGGGCGCATCTGGACCGGTGCGCTGGATGTGGGGGCGGCCAGCTTTCAGGAAGGGCGTTGGACCTGGTTCGGTGTGGAAGCCGGGATGCCTGTCGGCGGCGTGCGGATCCTCGTCGAGGACCCGGAGGGGGTTATCTGGGCAACGGTGGAGGGAAGCGGAATTGTCCGCTATATTTCCTCACCCCGACCGCCCGAAACGGAAATCAGGCAGATCCCCAAAACCATCCCCTACAATGAGCGGAGCGTGATTCAATTTTCCGGGGTGGACCCCTGGTCCATTACGGCCGACGAAGATATCGTCTATTCGTGGCGCGTACGCCCCGAGGGTAGCGACGCTATCGTGCCTTGGACCGCATTCTCCGGGGAACGAAGTGTCATCTCACCCCGGCTTGAGCCGGGAGCCTATATCTTCGAGGTGCGTGCGGCCGACAGTGATTTCAACAGCGACCCCACGCCAGCGCGCGGGAGCTTTGTGGTTACTCCACCCCTCTGGGCCACAACGGCATTCCTGGCTCCGATCACGACGCTACTGCTTGCACTCCTCGTGATTGCGGCGCTCCTCATGCGTAACTACGCTGCGCTCAGTGCATCGGAGCGGGAACTCCGTGAGGCCAAGAACCTTGCCGAAGCGGCAAGCCGGGCCAAGAGTCAGTTTCTGGCCCATATCTCCCACGAAATTCGCACCCCCATGAATGCCATTCTCGGACACGTACAGGTCATGCAAAGCGCCCCGCGCTCCGAAGAGGACGAGGCCAATCTCAATATTATTGCCCGCAGTGGCGACCATCTCCTGGAGCTGATTAATAACGTATTGGAAATGGCCAAGATTGAAGCGGGCCGCGTCATGCTCTCCTCCAGCACCTTCGCCATCCGCGAGGTATTGGACCAAATCTTCGATATGCTCCGTGTGCAGTGTAATGCCGAACGCGTCGACCTGGGCTGCACCGTGGCGGAAGACGTACCGCAATACGTGGTGACAGACCAGGGTAAACTGCGGCAAATCCTGATAAACCTCATGGGCAACGCCATCAAGTTCACCGAGGTGGGCCACATCACGCTGCATGCCTGGGCAACGCCACACCCTACCGTGTCCGATTCGGTCGAGCTACACCTGACGCTGGAAGATTCGGGGCCCGGGATCGCCCCCGACGAGTTGGAGCGCATTTTCGATGCCTTCGAGCTGGCATCCGCGGGACGGAATTTTGGCGGGGCTGGGTTGGGCTTGCCCATCAGCCGGCGGCACCTCGATGCCATGGGGGGGGCGATTGAAGTGGACTCGGAGTTGGGGCGGGGAACGACTATTCGGGTGACCCTGCCGGTAGGCATCGGGAAGCCGGAGGAGGCGCAGGAGCTACCGTCTCCCGGTGCAATGCCAACGGAGGTGCCGCGCGATTCGAAAGGTCGGATCCTGGTCGTCGATGATATTGATACCAACCGGGACGTCCTGGAAAAAATCCTGAAACATGTCGGCTTCGAGGTCAAAGGGGTATCCAACGGTGCGGATGCCATCGCGGCCTTTCAGCACTGGCATCCCGATCTGACCTTGATGGATCGGGCGATGCCGGAAATGGACGGCATCGAGACCACGCAGCAGATTCGGTCCTTGCCCGGGGGGAGCGATGCGCCCATTATTTTCGTGACCGGGGCGGCACTCGACGAAGATCGGCGGGAGATGATGGCGGCCGGTGCGTCCGACGTGGTGCACAAACCTTTCCGACAGCAGGATCTGCTGGGAAAAATCGAGAAGTACCTTGCCACCGGTGCCGGTGCGGCGGAGGGCTCCCCCCGTCGACCGGGGATTGACAACTGAATAAATTTACAGTATTCTGATGCCGAACCCAGAAAAAGGGAGGCATCATGCGAATCGAGCAATTAATACACTACGACATTCCCCCCGCGCTGATTGAGCAATGGCAATCCAGTATGGGCCCTGATCTCCTGCCCCTCCAGGAGGAGGTCGTGCGGCGGCACGATGTGTTTGGCCCAACCAATCTACTTGTTCAGGCGCCCACCAGCTCGGGCAAAACCTTTGTGGGGGAGATGGCGGCCGTCCACACCGCCCTCCGACAAAAACAGGTCGTCTACCTGGTGCCCCTCAAGGCCCTTGCGGAGGAAAAGTACCGGGCCTTTCAAGAATGCTATGCGGCCTATGGCCTCAAGGTCATCTTGTCTACCCGCGACCACCGCGCCCATGATCGTGACCTGGAGCAGGGCAACTTCTCCCTTGCGGTCGTGGTCTACGAAAAACTCGCCCAGTTACTGGTGCGCCGCCCCGAACGGGTGGCCGAGATAGACCTGGTGGTGGCCGATGAGCTGGAGATTCTGGGCGATTCCGAGCGCGGTGCCGGCGTGGAGCTCTTGCTGACCCAGTTGCTCCGTGCCCATACCCGCGTGATTGGGCTTTCGGCCGTGCTCGGTGAGGCGGATCGCCTGGCCCAATGGCTGGACGCCGATCTGGTCCAATCGGAGCATCGGCCGGTAGAGCTTCGTTTTGGGGTCCTCTACGAAGGCACATTTACCTACCGGAGCACCCAGGGACCAGGGCGCGCCACGGAGACCCTCTATGATAGCGGGAGTGAGTCGGCGGAGGAGGCGGCACTCACCAATCTCGCGGCCTTTGCAGAGCAAGGCGAGCGCAGTCTGGTCTTCGTGCGGGCCAAGCACGATACCCGGCGCGGTGCCGATCGCATCGCCGCGCGCATGGACCTGCCCCCGGCCACCATGGCCCTGGACGCCCTCATGGCCCTGGAGCCAAGCCGCTCGCGCGATGGGTTGCGGGAAGTGCTCGCCCATGGTGTCGCCTTTCACAATGCCGATCTGTCGGCGGAGGAGCGTCTCATCGTCGAGGAGGCCTTTCGCCAGGGCGAGGTCCTGGTCCTGGTCTCCACCAGTACCCTGGCCGTGGGGCTCAATCTGCCTGCCCGCAACGTATTTCTGACCACCGAAAAATGGCGCTATGATGCCCAGTTGGGGATGCCCTGGAAAACGCCCGTATCCCATATGGAGTACGAGAACATGGGGGGGCGGGCCGGAAGGCTGGGACTGGGAGCGGCCTATGGGCGTGCGCTCCTCGTGGCGTCCTCGCCCTTCGAAATGGAACTGTGTTGGCGACGCTACGTCGAGGGCAACCGTGAAGCCATTGTCCCCCAGTTGGACCGAAGCGCCCTGGAAGACCCGGTGTTGCGCCTGATTGCGTCGGGTCACTGTCGCAGCCAGGACGATATCCTCAACTTCCTCGGGCGTACCCTGACCGGGCGCTGGGTGTGGTCTGCTCGATGCCCCGTAGAAGAATTGGTGTCCCGCGTCCGTGCGGCCCTTCACCGGGGAGTAGCGGGAGGCTTTCTGGAGGCCATGCCCGGGGCCGCTGATCGCCCTGTTCGGGCAACCGCCCTGGGGCGCGCCGTGGCCAGTAAGGGGATTGATATGGAAACGGCTGGCCTGTTGCGTGACTGGGTTCAGGCATCACGGGATCGGGACTGGTGCCTGGCAGACCTTCTCTATGCGGTTATCTCAACCCCGGCAGGCCGTGCGCCCCAGGTGCTCCTGACCACCCGGGAGTACGACGAGTCTGGATACGTCGCTGAGTTGCAAGACCGGACCCGTCACGCCCGTCTGGATGCTGAGGTGCCGCTGGCCCGTTTGTGTGCCGCCCGGCTCCAACCCTTCTTCGAAACAGTGCGGGCCACAAAAGTGACTCTCTTTTTGTTGGATTGGTTGGAAAATGTGCCCATAAACAACATCGAAAATCGCTATAACACAATGCAAGGACAAATAATTGCGGCTGCAACGCAAGTTGCCTGGCTTATTGACGCGATAGAGGCCATTGCGGTTGCGGAAGGCTATGAAGGGGCCTTCACCGACCGCCTCGCCCGGCTGGCAACCCGTATGCCCCTGGGGGTGTCGGAGGAGTGCGTGCCCCTGATGGAAAACCCGGCGTTGTCCCTGAGCCGCCGGGATGTCCGGGAGTTGGCCGCGCGGGAATGGTGCGCCGCCGAGACCCTCAGTCAGCTTTCCCGGGCTGACCTCGCCCAGATCCTGTCAGAGGAGCAGGCCCAGCGGCTCCACCAATGGGCCCAGTCACAGTGTCCGGAGGCACCGGCACAGGACGACAGCGTCCATCGATCCGCCCCGACGCTCGGCCAGCTGATCATCGACGAAGCGCGTCCCAATGAAATCGCCCTGGACGAGACCGTGGTGCCCCTCCAACGTAAGCAGTATGAGTTGATTCGCCTGCTGGCCAGGGCGCCCGGGGAGTGTGTGCGCTATGAAACCATCTACGATGCCCTCTGGAAGGGCGTGTGCGTCGAGCAAAGCCAGATGCACTACCAGAAACGCACCCTGCTCCAGCGAATCCGTGAGGCCTGTCCGGGCCGGGAGGTGGGACTCATCAAGACCCGAAGCCGCTATGGCTATGCCTTGACCCTGGCACCCGAATCGGTCATTGTGCGACCCGCCGCGCCCGTCCCGGCCGGTTGAGGTGCGTTGAGGGCAGGCCCGCAGCTCAGGTACCATGAAGCGGACCGTTTAAACCGCAAATGGATGAATAAAGGAAATCAGAAAATCGTGCGTACTACCTACCTGGAATCGCTCCTTAGACCCATGTTTACACGTGCGAATCGTAGCGTGATGGCCTTGGGCCTGCTCGTGTTGTTCGTCGGGAACGCCGACGCAGAGCGGGTGGTCATTCTTGGCTTTGACGGAGCCGATCCCCACATCGTCGACGGGATGCTCGCCGCGGGCGAACTGCCCAACCTGGCCCAGCTGAAAGCGGGGGGCAGTTATCAGCCTCTGGGTTCCAGCAGCCCGCCCCAATCTCCCACCGCCTGGTCTTCCTTTTCCACCTGCAAGTCGCCGTTGAACCACGGCATCTATGACTTCCTCAAACGGAACCCCAAGACCTATTTCCCGGCGCCGGGCTTTGGGCATCTCAGTCACGCGACCCTGGACGACAGTGGCCACCTCAAGTCGCCGGCCCGCTATGAGTCCAACCGGAAGGGGGACTCATTCTGGAAAGTGGCCAGCGATCAGGGAAAAAAAGTCAAGGCCCTGCTGGTGCCCTTCGCCTACCCGGCAGATGACCTCTCGGATGAGTGTCGTATGCTCAGTGGCCTGGATGTGCCCGATATTCGAGGGACCCAAAGTACCTACTTCGCGCTCTCCACCGAATTCACCGCGCCCGAATCGGTACCTGGTGGGCAACGCCTGCCCCTGCAGCTCCGCGAAGGGGCGGGTACGGTAAATATCCCGGGAATCCGGAAGCCGGGAACCCGCGATTTTGTGGAAGTGCCCCTGGAGATTCGTGTGGAGGCCGGTAGCGTCACCCTTTCGACGCAGGGCGAAACGGTTACCCTGAAAGAAGGCGCGTGGAGCGACTGGGTTTCCTGGGACTTTGCCCTGTCGGACGCCGTTTCCGTCCGTGCGGTGAGTCGCTATTTCGCCATGGAAGTGGGGGAGACGGTGCGCATCTATATGACCTGCCTCCAGTTTCATCCGAAAGCGCCCTACGCCCCCATCAGTTCTCCGCCCGACTACGCAGGTGAAATCGCCGATCGCGGCGGCCTCTACAAGACCATCGGCTGGGCCTATGACACCAAGGCCCTGGAGCGGGACGACATGACGGAAGCCATGTTTCTGGAAGACGTTCAACGGACCATGGCCTGGCGGGAACAACTGGTGCTCGATGAAATCGACGCCGGTAACTTTGATCTCCTCGTGGGGGCCTGGACGGGCACCGACCGGGTGGCCCACATGTTCTGGGGGTACCGCGATCCCAAGCATCCCCTCTATTCCGAGGCCATGTTCAAAAAATACGGCCGCGTAATTGAAGACACCTATCTCAAGATGGACAGCATCGTGGGAAACGTGATGAAGCGCCTGGAGGAAGATGATCTGCTGATCGTCATGTCGGACCATGGCTTCCACAGCTTCCGCAAAGGCTTCAGTGTCAATACCTGGCTGGTGCGGAATGGCTATCTCACCGTGCGTGGTCAGGACGATGCCGCCACGGCCCACACCGATGTGAAATTCATGTATGACCGGCAGACCCGGGGCTATACCTACGATTGGTCCAAATCAAAGGCCTATGGCCTGGGGCTGGGGATGATTTTCCTCAATCGCGCCGGTCGGGAAAAAGAAGGGATCGTCACGGCTGACGAAGTGCCGGAACTTATCGAAGAGATTCGTACCAAACTCCTGGCGGAAACGGATCCGGAGACAGGCGAGAAGGTGTTTCGCGCCATTTATACCAACGTGGATCCCCAGGGGGTGGCCACCGAAGACGCCCCCGACCTCCAACTGGGCTATGCCGAAGGCTACCAGACCGACAAGGCCTCGGCGGCCGGTGCGGCCCCGAAAGAGATCTACTCCGTCAACGACAACAAGTGGAGTGGGGAACATGCCAGTTCCGATCATGAGTTTACGTCTGGAATTCTCTTCTCCAACGTGCCCTTGAAAGCCGACGCGACGCTCCTCGACCTGGGGGTGACCGCACTGGATACGCTGAAGCTCACTGTGCCCGACGATTTCGAAGGTAAGTCGTTGCGATAGTTTCCTACACCATGAAAAACGCCGGACGAGGCCTCTGCGGCTTCGCCCGGCGTTTTTGTTCGCGTGAAGATTACTTTCCAAAGTCCTGGTAGCGTTCCACCAGCTTGGGGGTCACGACGCTGCTCTCCTTGCGAAGCTGGGTGACTTCTTCGTCTGTCGTGATGGCACCCAATTCCAGCGTAACCGAACAGGCCTCACCGGGAGCCAGCGAACGAAGGAGCCCCTGTTCTTCGTCGACTTTCTTGCCTTCCACCCCGCAGTTACAGGGTTCGAGGCCCACCACATAGTCCTGCTCGCCCAGCATTTTCCACTCGGTAAAGCGGGGGAGGGCGTCCTGGTTGTAGCGCACGTAGGCACCGAAGCCACGGCCCCGCTCAAAGCCGCTGTTTACGATCGCAGCCGTCACAAAGCCGTCGGAATCGGCCGCCATGTCATGAAAGTAAACCTTCTCCGCGTAGCCATGTTGCGGCCCGTCAAAGCGGTTCCAGTCTTCCTTGCCATCCCGGGCGATGTCGTCACGCGGGGCCACCTGTCGGCTGGGAGCGATTAATTCCGACCCGGCGTCCACGACTGGCCATCCGAGATTGCAGTGGTAGAGGAGCATATAGGGCGTGTCGCTGAATCCTTCATTCGTAATACGATCTTCGATCCAAAACTGCTTCGCGCCCAGTTTGGTGTGTACACGCCGGGTTAACGTCAGATTCTCGTGGAAAAGGGCCGTCTGGCGCATGGTGCCTTCGACAGAGAGAACATAGTCCTCGCCCTGCCACTCCTGCGTCACCTTGAGGTTGCGGGCCGGCGTATTGCCAATACGGCCATGGAGACCATTCCCCGAAAGTTCGCTGCCTTCCTCGGGCGCGCCCACGTTGTTCAGGCCACAGGTTGTGACCAGTCCACCGAAGTAGCTGCGAAGCCATCGAATTCCTTCGGCTTCGTAGTACTGGGGCGCCACGTCGCCCGTCGTGGAACGCCAACCCATGGCCTGCCCTTCGAAGGATGCGGAGGCGATGTCGAGGCACCGGTCCAGCAACACGGTCACTTCCAGACCCGTGCCCGTGTGCAGAATGGCCGCACGGCCCGGACGCTCATTGCCGTCCTCCAGCTGGACAATGCGGACCCCGGCAATCTGGTCCATATTGCCGACCCGTTGCCGTAATTCGTTGACTGTATATTCTTTTCCGTATAATTCCATGCGGTCATTTCTCCACGTTAGACCCCGTCAATCCCCTGATATTCGCATAAGGGACCGTGTCGGATGCAAGTAGGGGATGCGGTGGGGGAAAAACGCCCGTTGAAGACGTCGGCGTGAAGCGAATTTTCTAGCGGATCTAACTGTCTATTGAGTAAGACTTTACGTAAAAATGGGGCGCCGCCGGGCCCCTTTACCCGCTTTTTGGGGTGTTTTTCGCCCACCAGCGCACCGTGTCTCCCGCGACGGAAGGGGCCCGCGGTGGTAAGCTACGACTACGAAACGACTTGCCAACGCTGGGAGAAGCCCGTATAATGAGGTAATATCATCTTTTCATAGATTTCTTGCGCCCTTGACTCATTCTCAGCATCCTGGAAGGAGGGTTTCCCCCGTGACGATGACAAAGCGCGAACTCGTAATTCGGGTCGCCAACAAACTCGGAATGACACAGAGTGACGTGTCAAAGATTATCGAGGGGACCTTCGACACCATTTCCCACTCCCTGGCAAGCGGTCAACGCTGGGAGCTGCGCGACTTCGGCGTCTTCGAAGTCAAAACCCGCGCATCCCGCATCGGGCGCAATCCCCGAACGGGCGATCAGGTGCCGGTGCCCGAGCGCCGTGTCGTCACCTTTCGACCCGGCAAGCGCATGAAAGAGCTCGTGGCCGAGGGGGACGGCATCCCTCTGGACCAGGCCATGGACGCCGACGGCGGCTATGAAGGCCCGTCTGAAAACTCCGATTCCTATTCAACGCCGCCTGCCAGACCCGATAGCTTTTAAGGAATACCATGTCCCTCGTGCTTGCCGCCGATACGAGTACGGCGACCAATAGCGTTGCCCTCTGTCGCGATACTGAAATTCTCGCGGAGACCGTTCTCGCCGGTGGGCGTCTCCACTCTGAGCGCCTCATTCCGACCATTGACTGGTTGTTAGCCGAGGCCCACGTAACCCTTGCTGATCTCGATCTGCTGGCCGTTTCCATTGGCCCCGGTTCCTTTACCGGCCTGCGCATCGGTGCCGCCACCTGGAAAGGGCTGGCACTCGCCAACGGGCTGCCCCTCATCGGCGTCCCTACCCTGGATGCCCTCACCCGACTCAGCGCCTTTCCGCCACCGGGCTATCTGGCCGCCGTGCTCGATGCGCGCATGAAGGAAGTCTTCGCAGCGGTGTATCGATACGAGGGGGGCAAACGCCAGCAGGTCATCGCCCCCTGCGCCTGTTCGCCGGAACACCTGATCACAGAAATCGAAGCCCTTCCCGCCTTTGCTCCTGAGTCCCTGGGACTCGTGGGCGATGGGGCGACCCTTTATCAAGATCGCTTTCAAGCCCAGTGGCCAGCCGCCATGGTCGCTGAACCCACCCTGGGCATCCCCCGGGCCAGTACGGTCGCCCAGGAAGCCCTGGCCCTGCACGCGGCCGGCGCCCCATCGGACGGCGGCGAGGTGAATCCCATCTATCTTCGGAAGTCGCAGGCGGAGGTGAACCGCGACAAGAAGCAGGCAAAGACGACCACCTAGGGGAGTTGGCACCCATGTCTGACCCCAAAGGAAACGTTACCGACATCAGCGCGCTGGTCTATGTGCCGCTTGCCAAAGAGCACCTGCCGCTCCTTCTCCCCGTCGAACACGAGGCCTATCCCGATCCCTGGACGCAGGGCATGTTTCTTCAGGAGATTCGCAACGGCGCCTCCCACTTTTTCCTCGTTTTTCACGACGACACACTGGTCGCCTACGGCGGATTCTGGTTGCTGTTGGATGAAATTCACATCACCAAACTGACCGTGGTCGCCGCCCATCGCCGCGCGGGCCTTGGCGGAGCCCTCATGGGCTTTCTGGAGGCCAACGGACAAGAGGTCGGCGGGACCACCATCCGCCTGGAAGTGCGGGAGAGCAATGTGGCGGCCCGCACCCTCTATGCCCGCGCCGGATTTCAGGAGATCGGGGTTCGAAAAAAGTACTACGCGGCCACGGGAGAGAACGCCGTCGTCATGGCCAAGCACCTGTCCCCCCCCGAAGTGCAGCCTTCCCCTCGGTGAAATTGCGGTTTTGCGTCTATGCGCCTATAATGGCTGCCGTCCGTGACCCGGGGGTGTGCCCCACGGTGGGTCGCCAGCTACGTCAGGGGAATCCCCCAAGTGCCGCCGAAGGAAGACCAACGATACCGCGCCGTTTCCATGGGCGGATTGGGTACCGGAACCCTGTCGTTTTGTGAAGATGGCCGCTTTCGGTCCCTTCGACTCAACAACAACCGAAATCCTGTCGGCGGGATTCCCCTTTCGCCCCATTCCTTTCTCGCGGTGCGCGTGGCCCAGGGGGACGACGTCTACCTGCGTCGCCTCCAGACGCCCCTGGCCGGCCAGGATTCCCAGCACGTACTGCCACCATCGGGACTCGCATTTCGGGGCGATTTTCCCCAGGCCGACTGCCGCGTTCTCGATCCCACGTGCCCGGTCGACATTACCTTCGGCATCTACGCCCCCTTCGTGCCCTACGACTACGAGGCGTCGGCCCTTCCAGTCATCTTCATCGCCTTCCAGGTGAGCAACCATTCCGACCTTCCACAAGACGTTTCTGCCGTGTTGAACTGGCAAAATATGTGTGGTCAGTCCGACGAGCAGGTGCCCGACCGACTGCCACCCATCGCGCGCCATGTGGTGGTAACGGAAGACGACTGGGAGAATGCCAAGCAAAATCGCGAAGGGGACAACGAGCGACGGCTCCATTCGGGCACGGGGAAGGTGTCGAAAGGAAAGGACAAAACCTATTTCGAGGGCGATATTGCGCCCAATGCGCTCCTCTTCAATACCCTGCACGAAATGGAAGAGAACGCCGACAGCCAATATGGTCTCGTCACCCGTTGGAATGATCGCGCGGCTATCAGTCATCGGGTCTGGGACCCCGAAGAAGGGGAGTCTGCATCGGCGTTCTGGGGTGAACTGGCGCGGGATGGCGCCTTCGCCGATGGGCCAGATGGGGGAGGGGTATCCCGTTGTGGTGCCTTGTGTCACCGTGTTCGCCTCGCGCCCGGGGAAAAACAAACGATCGAATTTGTGATCAGTTGGTATGCGCCCCGATATGTGGTGGGCGGCGCGGATCAGGGAAACTACTATGCGAATGGCAGCCCCGATGCCCTGTCCATCGCGAAAAAAGGCCTGGTCAACGGCACCTACTATCACGCCTCTGTCTCGGCCTGGCGTCAGCGTCTGGGCACAACCGGTTACCCCTGGGAGTTGGTACGTCCCATTATCGGGAGTTGCAACGTGCTCAGCGAGCACGCCCTCCATGCGCGCAGTGGGGCCTTCGGGCTTGTTCAGGGAAGCGCTGACCCGCGGGTGAATTATCTGCGGGATCGCTGGCACAGTTCCTTGCCCCTCCTACTGTTTTATCCGCGCCTGGAGATGGAAACCCTGGAGCGGATCGGTCGCTCGGTGCTGCAAGACCCCCAGGGGCTCCTCTTGAGCGAGGGCATGGGGCGGCTGGATGACCCCGAATACGTGGGCTTTGGCGCGGCCCAGGTTGAGGTTGGCGCGTCTCTGGTGCTCACGGCCTTCCGGAACTACCTCTATAGCGGAAACCTGCCCGCTATTTCCCAGCTGGTGCCCCACCTCCAGCGTGTCATGGCCCAACTCCTGGCGCACGATAAGAATCTCGACGGCTTTCCAGACATCCAATCGGAAGAGCCGGGCCTCGACGGCGCCTTTGCCTCGGGGTTGAACGTGATTACCGCCGGGATATGGTTGGTTGCCCTCCATGCCTGCGAAGCCCTGGTCGCCATGAAGCGTATGGCACCGACGCCCCTCTACGCCCGGGCCCGAGAGCGTGCGGCCCAACACTTTGAACGGTACTTCTGGAACGAGAGCCACGGCTATTACACCCTCTATCCCGCTGACACGCCCCCGTCGGCCAATGGTCCGTCCCTGAACACGGCCTGCCATCCTGGTCAGTTGACGGCGGTGTGGATGGCCGACGTGTTGGGCCTGGAAAACGTCCTGCCCGAGAAGCAGGTCGCTCGGGTGCTCGCCGCCATAAAACGACTTAATCTGCACGAGGAGGGGCTTTCATCCCTGGCCTGGCCTGAAGGAGGGCCATCCACCACCGGCGCTTCGGCAGGGCCGTGGTACCGCATCGTGCCCTATCTGTGTGTCCGCTTACACCGGGAGTCCTTCCACCAGGTCTACCGGGAAACCGAACCCCTCCTCACACGATGCTTTCAGCAAGCGGAAGGGGCCTCCTCGCACATCAGCCAGTTGGCACCTTGGTATCTCTTCGTGGCGCAGCCGGTGGTCCAGATGCGGATTGGTGCCAGGCGCTTGCTCCTCCGGCCAGACGTCCGACACGGTGACGATGGCAAATCCCATACACTCATTACGCCCCGTGGCTTTGGGCAGGTCTATCTGCAGGTAAACCACGATGCCCCATTCGGCGCGACCATTCGATTCTCCATGGATGTTCCCGTAGAACTCACGTCCATTTACCTGCGTCTGAAGCGTGACCCGGGGCCGCTGCAAGGCCGTTTCGAACTGCCGGAAGGGGCTGTGCCCATTCGCATTGAGACCGCGCAGGAATCCGATGGGGTGGTCGTGCAGGTCTTCCCGGCGGTGAAAACGTCGGCCGCAAATTTTGAGCTCACCCTGTCGCCGGGCGCGCCCGAAGAAAAAGGGCGTGCTAGCAAAAAACAATGGCTTCCGAACTGGCTTCAGCGCGGCCGTGGCTGACCGCCAGCGTGTGGAAGGCCCGGATGCTGTCCGACTCCCGGCTGAGTAGCTCGTGGTGGAGTAACCCGGCGTCACCATCCTCCTCGACCGTCCCTTCGCGCGCGGCAGTCGCCAGGACCGTGCGCAACATCCGGTACGGCGCACCGGGGGCACAGGCCCAGACTCCCAATACGAGGGGCAGCTCCGTTAACGCGTGCCACAGCTCCCCGAGGTCGTGGCCTTCCCGGTCACCGAGCGCCCGGCCCACATCCCCACTGCACAACAGGGGCGCCGTGGCTCCCGCGTCATAGGGCACGGGCGTCGGGGGCGTGAGATCCCGTGCCAGGTAGAGCAATTCCAGAAGGGGCAGCAGATGGGCCGCGTCGGGGTGGACCTGGACGTCGACAATCTCCTCCAGTGGCGCGGAACTGAGCAACCGTTCTGTACCCGTGGCACCATGGGCCGAAACCCCCATGCCGGGGAGTAGTCGAATTTCAGAAACAGCCAACAGGGCCGCGGGGGAAAGCAGCACGCAACCGTGCTGCTGCAAGGCCGATGCGTCCAGTTGGGCAGGGGCCAGGGGGTGCAAGGTCAGGTCAAGGCGTTGCTGCAGCTTCGCAACCAACGGGGTGGTGTAATACACTTCAGGGAAGGCCACCGAGACCGGGAAAGGGGGATTAGTTTGCATGCGTGTACTCCAACATTAACGGACCCCATTGTTTGCCCTCGCAGCGTAAGATGTCAAACTGCGCGATGGGGGGCGCACAGGTGATCGGCCCTGTTCCGTTGGTGTAAGCTGACCGGGGAGAAGCCATGATTATCGCAGGACTTACCGGCGGTACGGGTGCCGGAAAATCTACGGCGGCCCGCCGCTTCGAATACCACGAAATACCCGTTATCGATGCCGACCGAATCGGCCACGAACTCATTGCACCCGGGGGCGACGCGGAGGCCGAGGTCATCGCTGCTTTCGGCGAAGATATCCGTTCATGTGGTAAAATTGTTCGAGAGCGATTGGGCGCACGGGTTTTCGCTGATCCCCAGGCCCTCGCAAGGTTGAACAGAATTATGAAACCCCGGATTGCCCAGGCCATTGCTGCCCGTTGCGCTATCCATGCTGAAGCCGGCAGACCCGTCTGTATGGTGGACGCCGCCTTGCTCGGCGACCGTGGTAGCCGCGAGCCGTGGCTGGACTGTCTGGTTCTGGTCAGTTGTCCAGAGGCCGATCGCGTGGCCCGACTGATCGCCGACCGGGGTATGGCCCCCGAAACCGCCTGGGAGCGCGTTCGCGCCCAGGTAGACCCCGAGTCAAAACGAAAACTGGCCCATTGGGTCCTGGAAAACAACAGCACGCTGGAGGCACTACATCAACAAGTGGATGAAGTGGCCCGGGCGTTGCACGCAATGAAAGCGCCAAACGACCATGATTCACTGTGATGTCTGTGGAAAACTCATCGATGCATCGAAGGGGGTAACGACCTGTCGTTCCTGCCGTGATGCGGCGGTGCCCCAGGTGTCGGAGAAGCCCGCGCCCACGGAGGCAGATAAGAAGCCGGTGAACGCGGACGAGGAGGTAGATTACCTGGCAGGAGCGGGGCCCTGCATTCGGTGTCGGAAAAACCGCGCCATGGTCGATTCCGAATTCTGCCTTACCTGCCAGTTGGAATTGCTGAGCATCCTGAACGACGCCGCCGAAGACATTACGAAGGCCCCACCTCCCCCGCCAAAGCCGCCCGTATCCAGTGCCGTGAGCCTCATGCGCGATGTGGAAGACAAGCGGGAGCGTACCGCCACGAGTCACATACGCATTGTAGGCGCCACGAAGCTGAAGTAAGGGTCCCCTTCCGCGCATGTATCAGGTAAAAGCCCGCCCCGCCCACTACGGGCCGCAGGAGAGGGAGGGCAAGTTACGCGAGGTTTCGTGGGCAAGGAACCCTGTTGGCCTGGGACCATCGCGTACGGATTGATTTGGATGTCTTTCTTTTTCGGGGAGCGGATACCTTCATTCCAGGAGTCTCGTGGACGAACGCGCGTGGAACGCGGTATCGCCCTTCAACGGCACGCCAATTAGCCAGGGCGACGGCCGAAATCGGGGGCTTTCCTTAACGCGATGGCGATCCCTGTGCTATACTCGCCCCGCCTTAACCCCGGAAAGCCCTGCATGAAAAAGAAAATACAGATCATCATTGGATTTGCAATAGGTGCCTACCTTATCTGGCTCCTGTTTCACGATACCGACTGGCCAGCGGTGGGCCACGCCCTCCGTGAAGCCAATTGGTGGTGGCTCGCCCTTTCATTCTCCCTGGTATTCATCACTTTCCTGACCCGTATCAGGCGCTGGGGTTACATTGTCCGCACGGCGCAGCCCGTGTCCTTTCGCGCCATGTTCAGCGCAACGCAGATTGGCTTCCTGGGAAACTTTACCCTGCCCGGGCGCGTCGGCGAAGTAATCCGTGCGGTCGTCTTATCTCGTCTGACCGGCATGTCCTTCAGTCGCTGTTTTGCCTTCGTGGCCCTCGACCGGGTGACCGACCTCTTCGGGCTTATTGTGGTCATGCTTATTTCCGTTACCGTTTTTCACCCGACGGCGCCTATCGTGCTGGAAGAGTTGAGCGAACCCATTCAGCCCGATGCCATTCGGCTCGCCGCATTCAGCACCGGGGTCGTGATGGTCGGTATAATCGCGGCGTTCGTGATGCTCTACCTCAACAAGAAGCTCGCACTCAAGGTCGTGGCCGGCACGGTTGGGCGGGTGTCCCCCCGCCTGTCGGCCCAGTTGGAGGGCATGTTGGCCCAGTTTGCCGACGGCATGCACGTGTTTAAATCGCTGGGCGACATGAGCCGGGCCATTGCCTGGTCCCTGCTCACCTGGACCATCGGAACCCTCTGTTACTACTGCGTGCTGGAGGCGTTCGCCATTGAGGCCCCCTGGTACACTTCGGTCATTGTCATGGCCTTCCTGGCGGTTGCGATCAGCATACCGAGTACCCCCGGATTCGTCGGGCCCTTCCATATCGCCATTGTCGGTGCGGTTGTGGTCGTCGCGCCAGATACGGATAGGGATGTGGCCCGGGCCGCGGCATTGTTGGCCCACCTCATCAATACGGTTCCCGTATGGATTACGGGCGGCATCTGCCTGTACACCGAAAAACTCGGGCTCCTGGAATTGCGGCGACAAAGTGCCGAGGCGGAAGAGGCCGCGGAGACGGAAGCCGTAGGCACGCCCGCTCGCGAGACCTGACATCCTTGGGGCGCCGGTCTGGGAGGAGACGGAACCCTACTTCTGGCCCTGCCGGTCCGCTGGACTTAGAAATCCGTCGCCGTTGCGATCGCGCTGCTTGAATCGGGCTTCCGTAATGTTCGGGAAGGCCACACGGGCTTCTTCGAAGGAGAGTTTACCATCCTTGTTGCGGTCGGCTTCCTGGAGCGTAGCCCTTGGGGCCACCTTTTTTTGGGGAGCCGTCTTCTGTGCTTTCGGGGCCGTTGTAGGAAGGTCCGCGGTCCCCAAGGCGCCGCTCTTATCCCGATCCAGGATAGCAAAGGTGCTTTCCGGGAAACCGGGCTTGTCGGCTTGTATTTCTGCCAGCGTCACGTCACCGCTCTGGTCCCTGTCGTGCGTCGCGATCAGTTTGGCCACGTAGCGGGCGCGATCGTTTCGCTCGATGGCGGCCTTGTTCGCCTTGTTGCCGTTGCGCTCCTGCGGACGGGGCAGTTCGGCACGCTCTATGAAACCGTTGCTATTCTTGTCGAGCTGCTTAAACCGCCCTTCTGGGAAGGCTGGGCGAACAGCTTTCAGTTCCTCCCAGGAAACCTTCCCATCTTTGTCGACATCGGCAGTCCGATAGATCGCCATGGGACCCGCGTTCTCCGGGAGACGACGGGATTTCGAGGACGATTCGTCCGCCTGTAGGGCAGCGGGCAGGGCACACACGGTGAGCAGACAGCAGCCAAGAGGGCCGAGACGAAATGAGGACATAGGGGCAATCTCCAGTGTTACAGGTGGCAGACCGGTTCCCACGGGAAGGGAAGAAAAAGCCGGGTCGATGCTATACCGGCTTGAACACCATTCTCGATGTGGGGTTCCCATCGAAAGGCCTGCTCTCGGTTGAACCGGCAACCGGTGGGGATTACAATCGCGACGAGTAGCCGTCCCTTGGGGGCGCAGGCAGCAATCTCTCAGGAGTATTTTTGTGAATTTAAGTGAATTAAAGCAAGCATTTCTTACCCGATATCCCGGCGCCGGAGAACCCTTTGTGTGTCGCGTTCCCGGCCGGGTTAATCTGATGGGCGAGCATCTGGACTATAACGGACTCCCCGTGCTTCCAATGGCTATCGACCGGGCCCTATACGTGGCCTTTGCACCCAATCGGGACGGGCAGTTTCGGCTCGCGAATCAAAACAGCGCATTCGCGGAGGCGACCTTTGAAAACGGGCCGTCCATACCACCCTCCGAAACCGGTGCCTGGGAAAACTATGCCAAGGCTGCGGTGCAGGGCCTCAACGAAAGCCTGTCTGTGACCGAGCCGGTGGGCCTCGACGTGCTCATCGATAGTGACCTGCCGGATTCGGCGGGACTCAGTTCTTCATCCGCCCTCGTAGTCGGCATTGGGATGGCCTATCTGGCGGCCCTCGGATACACCCTCGGAGAGGATATGCCCCGCCTGAAGCTCGCGGGCATACTCGCGGGGGCAGAGCACTACGTGGGTACGGCCGGCGGTGGTATGGATCAGACCGCAATCCTCATGGGAGAAGAGAATTGCGCGGTTCGCATAAATTTCATCCCCTTTCAGGTAGACCCCGTGCCCCTTCCCGATGGCGTGTCCGTCATCGTTTGTAACTCGCTCGTGAAGGCAACGAAAACCGGGGGGGTGCAAGAGCGCTACAACGCCGGCCCGGCAAGCTGTAGCCTGATCGCGGCGTTGATTAACGCCCACCTCCAGAAAGAGTTCGGTGACGAATTCGAAATCGAATGCCTCGGAGAGCTTTGGTATGGCTCCCTCTGTTTTAACCGCACAGAAGTGAAGAAACTCTTTGAAACCGTGCTGCCCGAGGTCCGTATTACCCCGAAGCAGATTGCAGAACGCCTGAACATGCCCCTGAAGATGGTCCAGGAGTATTGGCTCGACAGCATGCCCGAGGAGCCGGAAGGGCTGCCCCTTCAGGCCCGCGCCCGGCATATATTCAGTGAATACTACCGGGTAGAGCAGGGCAGAGATGCGCTGCTGGCCGGCGATGTGCATACCTTCGGCCGTTTTATGAATGGCTCCCAGGAGAGCTGTGCGACGGACTATGGCATCAGCACGCCCGAGTTGGATGCATTGTGCCGTGCCCTGAACGCCGCGGGATGTCTCGGAGCCCGCTTGACCGGGGCGGGCTTTGGTGGGGCCGTCGTCGCCCTGGTTTCGACCCCGCAAGTCGATGATGTGCTGGAGGAGATAGCAACCACCTATTATAGCGAAGTGGTGGGCTGGCACGATGCAATACCGGCCTTTTGCACTACTGCGGGAGGGGCAGCTGGCTATAATTCGTAGTATCCGCATTTTAGGCGAGGGTTGCATTATTTCCCTATTTGCCCTAGAATAGGAAAGGAGAAAGCGATTGCAGTGTGAAATGTAAGTCTCAAGAGTGGTGTGCGGTCACGGTGTAGGACCAGCGGGAAGGGGAGGTCGCGCAGCAGCACTCCGAGAGGCAAATACAGTTGAGGAGCATGCTATGCAATGTCCTGGCCATCCATCAAGAGATGTGATCGGGTACTGTAGTGTCTGTGGGGATTTGGGGTGTGATGACTGCGTACAGGAACACGAGGGGCAACTCTACTGTCAGATTCACGCGAAGCCCTTTCGTGAGGCCATGGAGAAGAAGCAGAAGCATGACGCCCAGTTGGCCCGCCCTGAGCGCCAGCGATTGGTCGTGCGGACCCAGGATGGAGAGACTTTCTTTGGGGTGTGTTTCGCTCTCAACGTGAAGAACGAACATTTTCACCTGGATTTGGTGGACAAGCGGGGCCAGCCCCAGGGCAAGACCCGTCGTGTCATGTTTCGCGATTTAAAGGCAGTCTATTACGTCAAGAGTTTCGACGGGAATTTTGACCACTCCATCGTGTACCGCGAGCCCAATTCCATGGGACCCGCCATTGTCGTGGAGTTCAACGACGGGGAGGTGCTTCGGGGATTCATGTTTAACAACTATCGCGAAGACCAACCGCGATTCTATGTGATTCCAGAAGACGAAAAATCCAACAACATCAGCGTCCTCGTTGAGCGGGCCGCGGTCAAGGGGGTCTATGACCCCAAGGATTACCGCGAGCAGAAACACAACCTGCTGGAAAAATATCTCGAAGAGCACGGTGGAGAGGGGTTGGGAAAAGAGGAGTGCATAGCGGATTTCTATTTTCTCCAGCACGATTACCAACGGGCCCTCAAGCACTACCGCGCACAGATTCGGGAAAGTGGCGACATGCCGCGACTTACCAAGAAAATGCACTCGGCCCAATATAATATTGGCATCAATCACATCAAGGCCCATCACTACGAGCGGGCGTTGGAGTACATGGAAGCCATCCTGGCGACGGATCCCGATAATGCCAAGGCGAATCAGAAGGCCGTCAAGCTTCGCGCGGCCATCGAGCGTCGCCGCAAGCATAAGTTGGAACACACCCGCCGCGACTGATTCGGACAGGGAGCGCATTGGGTATTGCCCGCAGGTCAACGGCCTGCGGGTTCTCTTATGGTCTGACGGGGCGGGGGCATTCCCTGACAAGCGTCGCAACGAGGCAGCGTTGCGGGGAAAATGGTGGGGGGGAAGGTATTGGGGCACCCACGTCTACTTTTCTTTGTTTGTTTAGATTCGGTACACTGCGCGAAGTTCGGCGAAGTTTGGTTCGACCGAAGGACGGGAGAAGTATCGTGGCGGAAGGGAAATGTGTACGTGCCCAATTGGAGGCGCGGGAATCAACCATACTCAGTCGCTACGCGGTGCGCTCGGCCGACTCCAAGGGCCGGGAAATGCCCGATATCGAAGATGATTATCGGACGGCCTTTCAACGGGATCGGGATCGGGTGCTCCATACCAAGGCCTTCCGGAGACTGAAGCGAAAGACGCAGGTCTTCCTGGCCCCCACCGGGGACCACTTTCGTACCCGCCTGACCCACACCCTCGAGGTCGCTCAGATTTCCCGCACGGTTTCCCGGGCGCTCTTTCTCAACGAAGACCTGACCGAAGCCATCGCGCTGGGGCATGACCTCGGCCATACGCCCTTCGGTCACGCCGGGGAATCGGTATTGAATGAAGTATACGAACCGGGCTTTTTCCATTTCGAGCAAAGCCTGCGGGTCGTTGAAAAACTGGAGAAGCGCCGCCACGGTGCGGGCCTCAATCTAACGTGGGAGGTGCGCGACGGGATACTCTATCACTCCAAGGGAAAAGCTGTACTTCTTGGACGCGCCAGTGACGGGCCCAACACACTGGAAGGCGCCGTCGTGAGTGTCTGTGATGCCATCGCCTACATCAATCACGATATTGACGATGCCATTCGCGCCGGTATTATCGGCGTGGGGGACTTGCCACAGGATGCTATCCGGGTGCTGGGCGTGCATACGTCCCAGCGAATTGACCGTATGGTGGTCGGACTTATCCAGGGGAGCCAGGAGGGAAAACTGGGTATCGTTCCCGATGTCCTGGAGGCCATGAATGCGCTCCGCGATTTCATGTATGCCGAAGTCTATCCCTGCGAGGCCATCGATCGGGAAATTCGCAAGGCAAAGAAAGTGCTGCGAGAACTCTACTATCATCTGCTGGAGGAGCCCGTGACCGAGATTCTCGAAGCGGACCCGAAAGATTCACTCGAACGCCGTACCGTAGATTTTGTGGCCGGAATGACCGATGAGTTCGCGCTGCAACTGTATCAACAGATATACGTGCCCAAGCCATGGTAAAGAACCCGTCCGACTATTTTTCGACCGGGGATGAACCGATCGGTGTCGTGTCGGGCTCGGGCCTTAATCTTCGCAGTCTCCTGGATGAAGAAGGCGGTACCGTCTCGTTTGCGGAGGTCCTGGGTATTGACGGTGCGGCGGTCAAAGGACATGACGGCCTTTTCATCTTCGGACGCTGTGGCGGCGTGCCGCTCATACTGCAGTCGGGACGCATTCATTTCTACGAAGGGCACCCCGCCTCGTCGGTCGCGTCTACGGTGGATGCCCTTTATCGTTTCAAGGTGCGCCGACTCCTGCTGACAAACGCCGTCGGCGGTCTCTCTCCGGATCTGCCGCTGGGTGCGCTGGTAGGCGCCACCGCGGTCAAGACCTGGCCCTTTCGGCACCATACGTTTTCCTTTTCGGGGCGGCCGGCCTATCGGGTGCCCGGCTGCGATGCCGAAGGGACCTACTATTGGATGCACGGTCCCTGTTACGAAACGCGGGCCGAAATAGAGGCCTTGCAACGGCTCGGTGCATTGACGGTGGGGATGAGTCTACCCCTGGAATTGGAACGGTGTGAAGCACTCGGCGTTGCGGCCGGGGTGGTGTCCTGCGTGACCAATGACTGTACCCGACCGGGGGCCATCGTCACCCACGATGAGGTTGTGCAGACGGCCGCGAAGGCCTCCAAACGCCTCGCATCCCTGCTCCGTCAGACCATTGTCCACGGTGCCTGGGAGGCTCGGGCAGACGACTAGGCCGCCGATTCGCCAAAGATCTGGGCGCTGAATCGGTAGAGTTGGCAGTCATCCCGTTCCCACGCACCCGGTTGTGCGCCCGCCTTGCGACAGACCCCCTCCAGGAATGCTTCCAGTCCCCAGCCCTGTTCTGCAGGTACCTGCGGAAGCAGGAGGCCACCTCCCTTGGACCCCGCGTGATCCAGGTAAAGCCCGTCACGGCCCAGCACGATTTCCTCCAGGTGTGTAACCGGGATGAAGGGAAGACCGGGGGTGCTGCCAGGACAAAGGGCAGAAATCTCGATACGGATTATCCCCAGCTCGTCCGGAGTGACCGGGGGGAAACGGGGATCCCGTGCCGCCGCATTGATGGTATTGTCTCGCACCGCTTCCGCCAGGCTCTCCAGGTTTCGGGTATGGCCGATGCAGCCCCGAAGGGCTCCTGAAGCCCGAAGCGTGACAAAGGCGCCATGGCGGGCTTGCAGTTCTTCCGTCAGTTCGTAGGCCGTCAGGTCCAGTCGCTTCTGGTCTTGGACATACTGCGTCAGGGCATCCCGCGCGATACGTAGCAGCAGCGCTTCTTCCGCTTCGGTCAGAAAATGGGCCGCAGTGGGGGTCATTCGGCGGGCTTTCGGATGTTGCTCAGGTTGGTCACCGTCTTGCGGGCAGGTTCCAGGGCAGGCTTGGATTCCTCCGGCGCTTTTTCCACTGGAGCCTGGACCTCGGGCTTGGAGCGGGGCGTGTCGGACAAATAGAAGTTCATCGACGCATAGCTCACACTTCGATTTTCATCGTTGTAGAAGCGTCCGGATAGTTCATGGTCAAGTAAGGTGCCCTGCGCACGGGAAGGCAGGAGTTTGAGAAGCACACGTAAGGCATTAAGTCCGCAGATCGGGGCCCGTGAGCGGGATACGAAGTCTTCAAATTCCGCGGAATCGTTCATGGCCAGCCGTTCCAGACCGGTCTTGTCCAGGGCCTCAATTTTTTCCAGGATATTGTCGTTAAAGGGCCGATAGCTGAAATCATTTCCGAAATGGGTGAAGTCCGTGCTGACGACCACCAGGGTTTCATGGTCGATCTGTTTCTGCAGCGTGCGGGCGACCGCTTCCGCGCGATGCTCATCGTAGCGATCGGCACCGTCGTTTAATTTACCTATCAATACGGGGACAAGCTCGAAGTCGCCCAACTGCTCCTGCAGAAAGGGCAGAACAATTTCGATGGAATGCTCATATTCATGAAGGGGCTTGCGCTCACTCTCTGTAAGAAATCCACGTTGCAGGTGGGCGTAGCGCATGGAACGTGCGCCGAAGAGTGAAGAATAGCAAAGGGTGCGCACCGCCTTCTGATCCAATGGGACAATCCCCATGGGCGTGGCATAGGCATCGACCGCGGCGATGGAACAGTCTTCGAAGGCCATTTCCGCGTGTGAAGCGCCCAGAATGATTACCCGCTTAAACTGGCCTTTCTTCAGATGTTTGAAGGATGCCGCCGCAACCTTGCCGGAGATGCCGTAGGGACCATGGGGTACCACACAGGCTACCAGGGGCTCGGTCGGAGCGGGGGCAGTTGATTCGTCCAGGAGACGGCGAACACTTTGCTGCAGCGCCTCCGACGTTTCAGGAAAAAGCTGCCCCGCGCTGACGCAGAGCCGAACGCCCCCACTCGTGGCCTGTACGGCCGATGCGGACACGATGAGGGTGGAAAGAATCAGTAATGTTGCGGGGCGCATGGTTGCTATGTCTCCTGCCGGGTTGTGCTATTGCGAGCGCACTACCGGTAACGATAGCATAGCCACTTCCAAAGGGCAAAGGTGTAAACAAAATATAGCTTTTGCTTGTAGTCCGGAGCAACCCGGCGTATACTGAAACCAACGTGGCCGGGACGCTTGGCACAGAACAGGCACCTGAGAATGTCTCCCGGCTTGATGATTCGCAACCCAGTTTGGAGGGCAGGCTCATGCCAGCAGTAGACCCCGGAAAGGAACGGAATGTTGGAATTGTAGGTCATAGCGGCGTCGGGAAGACTATGCTCTTGGAGCATATTCTTCACGACGCCGGTATCACAAGCCGTATGGGTAGTATCGAGGACGGAAACACCGTTACCGACTATCTGGAAGAGGAAATCGAGCGCAAACACAGTATCACCATGAAATTGTGCCATGTGGAATGGCGGGGCGATCGCATTCACTTTATTGATCATCCAGGATATATTGACTTTCAAGGGGAAATCGCTGCTACGACGCCCCTGGTGGACGGCCTGGTGATCCTGGTCGATGCGACGACCGGGGTCCAG
This sequence comes from Candidatus Hydrogenedentota bacterium, assembly GCA_034669905.1. Lineage (GTDB taxonomy): Bacteria > Hydrogenedentota > Hydrogenedentia > Hydrogenedentales > JAEUWI01 > JAEUWI01. The sequence continues at coordinate 64,306 of JAXMOL010000017.1, read as the reverse complement.
GTCGGTACGGATATCGCCTGGAAATACGCCGAAAAATACAAGGTTCCGCGGGCCTTCTTTGTGAATAAGCTGGATCGGGAACATACCGACTTCTTCCAAATCGTCCAAGGACTTCGTGAAAGTTATGGCAAGCAGTGCGTACCCCTGGTGATACCGGTGGGGAGCGGGGGAAAGCTGGAGCGGGTCGTCAATATTTTTGACGGAGATACCCATGATATCGCCGACCAGATCGCCAGTCTGAAAGAGGAAATGGCCGACGCCGTCGCCGAAACAAACGATGCCTTGATGGAAAAGTACTTGGAGACCGGCGAGCTCACCCCAGACGAATTCCATAAGGGCCTGCACGACGGCATCACGGCCGGCAAGATCATGCCCATTATTGCCGGTAGCGCGAGCCAGTATCTTGGCGTGGATGAGCTGCTGGACGTCATTGCAGAGTCGTTTCCCAGTCCGCTGGACCGGCATGTACTCGTCCAGAATGGGGAGGCCGATCCCAAGGAGTTGCCAGTAAGGCGGGATGAGCCCTTCCTCGGGCAGGTCTTCCGCAATGTCGTGGACCCCTACGTGGGCCACCTCACCTTCTTTCGCGTCCTCACGGGCACCCTCCAATCGGACAGTGAATTTTACAATGTGAGCACCGGGAGCAAAGAGCGTACGGGCAAGATCTATCTGCTGAACGGCAAAGAGCAGACCGCGGTGGATGAAGTGGGCCCCGGCGATCTCGCCGCCGTCACGAAACTGAAACACACCAACTTCGGCGATACGATCGGAGCCCTCGGAACGACCTACCGTCTGCCCGAAATCGAGATGCCCCCTTCCATGGTGAAGCTCGCAATAGCTCCCAAGACCCGCACCGACGAAGACAAAATCGGTGATGCGCTGCATCGACTCGCCGAAGAAGACCCCACCTTTTCCCATCACCGCAACGAAGCGACCGGAGAACATGTAATTCAGGGAACCGGCGATCTGCAACTGGAGATCCTCCTTGACCGGATGAAACGGAAGTACAATGTCGAAGTGGAGACCTCCACACCCCAGGTAGCCTATCTGGAGACCATCAAGGGGACGGCGGAGGCCCAGGGCAAACATAAGAAGCAGACAGGGGGGCATGGGCAGTACGGCGATGTGCATCTGCGCGTAAAGGCCCGGGAGCGGGGGAGTGGCTATGCCTTTGTGGATAGCATTGTAGGGGGCGTCGTGCCCCGGCAATTCATTCCCCACGTCGACAAGGGCGCCCAGGAAGCCCTGGCCAAAGGGGTGGTGGCAGGTTATCCCGTGGTGGACGTCGAAGTGGAGCTGTTCTTCGGTTCCTTCCACAATGTGGATTCGTCGGAGATGGCCTTCAAAATCGCCGCATCAATGGCCATTCAGAAGGCGGTGAAGAACGCACAGCCCTGCCTCCTCGAACCCATCGTGGAGATCCGGGTCGTGATGCCCGAGGAATTCATGGGCGATATCAATGGGGACCTCAATGGCCGACGGGGCCGTATCATTGGCATGGAAACGGTCGGTGCCGGTCGCCAATGTATTCATGCCCTTGTACCAGAAGCCGAGGTGTTGCGCTACGCGACGGAGTTGCGCAGCCTGACGCATGGGCGGGGGAGTTTTGATATGACGCCCCATGGCTATGACGAAGTTCCCGAGCACCTGGCCCGTGGCCTCATCGATGCCTATAAGAAAGCCCGGGCCGAAGGCGGGAATTAGGTCCCTGTGGCGGTGACGCCATCGATAGACGTAGAATTGCAGATTTTGTCAGGTCCCAAAAGTCTGAAAAAGGGAACTTTTGCCAGAAATCGAAAATAATCGTTTTAATTGATTTCATGCTGGCTTTGAGGTATGATGCGCTGTTGCGGAGGCCCAAAGTAGTAAAAGTATCTACAGAAAATGCGCTGTTTGTAAAGTGATTACTGATCCGCTTGGAACAGGGCTAAGTATAACGGACAGCGGGACTTGACAGAATTTAAAATCGTCGGGTATGATTGCGTTAACTGCAGGGTACGGGTGGAACTTGGGATACCCGTAGCTACCATCGTATGGAAGTTTTCAGGTGGATCGTACGGGGCGTAAGCATCGCCCACGTAATAGAGTTTTTAAGCAGCGTCAACAAGGCTGGGTAACTTGTTTAGCGATAGCGTGACGTAGGTATAAGAATAAATTGTAGTGCGAAGTTTAAACAGTGTTTCCCAGCGACAAAAATCCATGAAAGGGGTTTTACAATGAGAAGAACAGGTATATGGCTAAGTGCATTAGCCATGGTAATGATGGCCGGGAGTGCTTCGGCAATCACGGCCGACGGTGACTGGGATGACTGGTTCACCCATGACGGCACCGGTGTTGATGGTTACCACTGGATCTGGGATCACGATGCGGCCTCGAGTAGCTTGGTGAATCCGGCTATTCGCTTTGCCAACGATTCCAATTGGGATGCGTGGGGCGGTCAGGAATACGACATCGAGCAGATTTTTTACATCTACGAAGATGACGATATCAATGCCTTCACCGGTGGCAAACTCTACATCGGCATGGTAACGGGTTACAACCCGAACGGGCCGGACTCCTTCAATCGGGAGTTCCCCGCAGGTGATATGTTCATCGGCCTGGGGCCAGACGCCGATTTCGATCTGGCGGTTGCCACAGACGATGACGAAGCTCGTTTCGGTGGTGCGTGGATTAACGACGGTTGGTCGATTATCGATCCCAATCCGTTCGACGAAAACACGCCCTACCGCGTCGATGAGACGGCCGGTGGTGTCATTGAATATGGCACCGGTCTCGCAACCGGATTGGGTTCTACGGTCGCTTGGGGTAAAGATGTGGAAGGTTCCCACCACAACTTCCTCGAGATCTGCATTGATCTCAACGGCGACATGGAACTGCTCGTCGACGATGGTCTTGGTGCGGGTGGTCTTACCCTCCACTGGACCATGGGTTGCGGTAACGATGCCATCGACGTGATCGATGATGTGCCGCTTGCTCCCGTTCCTGAGCCCACCACGATGGTGTTGCTTGGTATGGGCGTGCTCGGCATGGCGCTTCGCGCTCGTCGCCCCGTCTGCTAATTACCCGTTACCGAATAGCTAGCTAGCGAAGAAAAAATACATACCTACGAGTACTCTCGGGCGACTCACCTTCGGGTGGGTCGCCCGTATCGTATTTGTGGGGGGCTTTGGACTCCATCGTGAGCCAGGAAAGACTATCGGTGCTGCTGCCCGCGGGATTCAGCTGCCACCACTGTCCTCTGGGTTGTCCGTCTTCTCTGCACCGCACGACATGCTTCTGGAAACACAGCGTCATGATACTAAGGTGCCGTCATTCCCGCGAAGGCGGAAATCCAGCGCGCTTGACGGCTTTCGTGACTTTAATTACTGTGTCCCCGCTTTCACTGAGATGGCGGGCCCATTCCGAGTTGAGATAGGATGGTCTACACGCCATACACTTTCAACCTCACCCAGGCGCATTCCTTATTTCCCCCGGCTCGAACGGTGCTCTCGGCTCTGGTGCAAACAGGTAGCCAGACCGGCACGTTGCGTAAGGCTCAATAAGGACGGGCGGGGGCGGTTACAACAATCCAGTGTGGCTGCATCGCGTTTTACGCAGAAAGCCATACACGCTTATGCCAATAGGGAACGTGCCCGGCCATAAAGGGGCACGGAAAGACCTACTGGAAGCTGCGGGTCAGGGTTTCAAAGAGTAAGAACCACCCATCGGCCAGTACAAACATGATTATCTTGAAGGGCAGGGAGACGAAGATGGGGGGGAGCATCATCATGCCCATGGCCATGAGGGTACTGGCGACTACCATATCAATAATCAGGAAGGGGATGTAGATGATGAAACCAATCATAAAGGCTGTCGTCAGCTCACTTAGAATAAACGCCGGGACCAGCACATGCGTGGGGACATCATCTCGCGTCTGCGGGGCTTCCATTTCGGCGATGCGCAAAAACAGGACCACATCTTTGGGGCGAGTTTGACGAAACATGAATTCGCGCATGGGGATGAGGGCGGCAGATAGCGCCTCGGTATCCGTGATTTCGTTGTTCATATAGGGTTGGAGGGCCGTCTCGTTGACGGCCTGATAGGTGGGGGTCATGATGAAGAAGGTGAGAATCAGCGCCAGCCCAATCAGGATCTGGTTGGGGGGCGTCTGTTGGGTGGCCATGGCCTGGCGAAGGAAGCCCAGCACGACGATAATGCGTGTGAACGACGTCGTCATCACCAGGATGGCCGGTGCCAGACTGATAATCGTGATCAAAAAAACGATGACGAGGGAGCTGGACGCGTTTTCACGGGTGGTAAAGCTCCGCACGGCCTGATTTACATCAATGCCACCCACGCTCGCGTCGGTCGTATCCTGGGCCAGGGCGGCAGGCATGCAGAAAAGGCCCAAGGTCAGAACAAGCACCGCCGCCGCGATGGCTATGTGACGGCTAGTCTTGCTCACGGGTGCTTTCCTGGAAGTACTGCTTGAGTCGCTGAAGGTCGCCCTTCAGGCTATCAAGTTCCTCATCCATATTGGCGGAAGTGGCCGCTTGTCCCATGGCCGATTGGGAGGCCTGCAACTGAGCGATAAAATCAATGGGTTCGGCACCTTCCGTCGCGCCGCTGGGCATTTCCAGCTCTTCCTCCGCGTCGAAAAGTTCTGCGTCCATGGTGCGAATCAGGTTCACCGACTGCTGGGTTACCCCAACCACAAGCACTTCGTTCTTTACCCGGATGAAATGAATTGAGGCCTGGGGCGACAGGGTGATGCGCCCAATCATTTCCCCTAGGCCAGTGCCCGTCAGAAGGGGGCTACGCCGTCCCCAGCGCTTCAGGACAGCAAGAAGTAACAGAAAGAGTGCCAAGGTGCCCAGTAGGGCCGCCAGACCCTGCAGCAGGGCAGGGAAGAGTTCAAAATCACGCTCGTCCTGGGGGGCCGTGTTTTCGTTGGCGCCACCCGGACCCTCACTGTCGGCGCTTTCCGTATTTCCCACGGCCCCATCTTCCTCGGCCTGGAGTTTTCTTACTTCCTCCATCCAGGGGTCAGTCTCCGCAGGAGGAACAACTTCCGGGGGAGCGGTGGGCTCGGGGGCTGCCGTATCCAGGGCCATGGGGGGGACCTTGGGGGGCGCGGTTTGTTGAAGGCCATCCAGGTTATCCTGCGCCGCAACGCCCCATAGGGGGGCCATCAGGGTGGCCAAGAGGACGAGGCCCTTACGCATAGCCCGCATCTTTCTCGAAGGCACCAATGATCTCCGCGAGGCGCACATGCAACGAGTCGACGAGTACCACGACTTCGCCCCGTGCAAATGCCACCCCGTTCACATATACATCCGCCATTTCTCCCGCAACCTTATCCAGCGGGAGTACCGTGCCATTTTTCAACTCGAGAATTTCGCGGACCGTGATGTCACACTGGCCAATATCCGCCGAAATCTCCAGGGTGACTTCTCCCAAATCATCGATCATCAGATGTTCCTGCGCGGTCACCCCGCCCGTGAACTCGTCCTCAAATTCGTGATTGCGAGCGTCTGAATCACTCGAATGATGCGCATCGGTCATAGGTCTACAATCGTATATTTCAGGTGCAGGGCATCCAACACCATCAGATCGGCTTCCGGATTGAGTCGCTTCAACAGGATATTGGACTGTTGCTTGATCTGCTCCAGGATGCTGTTTTCCACCAACGTGTCATTGAGTTCGGTCCGGGTCCGGCCCCGGTGCATACGCAGGATCATCGCCGAAAAGAGCGACTTTCGTAGCTCCACCAGGGCCGCCGTTTCAGGATCACGGCAAATAAGGGTAACCTGCACGATCAACAGGGGCGCCACCATTTCGGGGTCCTCGGTCTGCACCGAAATCTGTTGTTCGTCAAATATGATTTCCGTCATCGTCGCCGGAAAGGGATCCACCACCGCGGGCCCGGACTGTTCTGGCTCCTCAGGCTCAAGGGCGGGCTTCAAAAAGTACGAATAGACGACGAACGCCAGAACCATGGGGACGATCACAATGAGGCCCAGGATTATCCCATACTTGATCAGGGGAGAAGACTTCTTTACTTCTTCCTGCTCCGCATTCTGTTCTTCGGCCATGTGCGATTACCTCAAGTCGTCCAGTTCACGGGGGGACAGGGGAAGGGTCTCTCTCTCTTCCTCCGGCTCATCCGTTTCCATGCCTTGTAATAACGTATTCAGCTTCTGCTTGTCCAACAAACCCCGCACATAAATCTCGACACGGCGATTGGCGGCCCGGCCTTCTTCGGTGCTGTTCGTGGCGATCGGCTGCCCGGCACCAATGGCGTGAATCTCAAACTGGTTCACAGAAATGCCCCCCGTGGCGACCAATTGCTCGGTTACACTGTGGGCCCGCTGGTAGCTCAAATCATAATTGTCGCGAAACAGGATCGCATTGCTGAGGGGACGGGAGTCGGTATGCCCCTGTACCTCAAAAAAACTCTCGGGCAACTCGCCAAGCACTTCGGCAATGTCCTGGATAATCGGCAGGGCGGCCGGCCGCAGGGTCGATTCACTTGCCTCAAAGAGCAGGGAACTCGGCAGATTAATCTTGACGCCACCCAGGGCATCATACTCCACCTTAACCTTGCGCTCCAGTCCACGGACCTGGAGGCGCCGCTTCAGACGTCGGGCAACCTGTGCCGCCTCTTCATTCTGGTTCTTGGGCGGCTTGGGGATGAGGGTGATAAAGCCTGCCGACTTCGGGAAGGGTTTGAAGCCCCCTTCCAGGGACATGAGCGCCTGGTTAAATTTTTCATCACTGATGGTGGAGAAAGAGAGCAGAAGTACGAAGAAAGTGAGGAGCAGACTCATTAAGTCGGCGAAGGTGGCCATCCACCCTGGTGCCCCCGGTGGGGGACATTCGTTCTTCTTGCCCATATCAGCCGCCGGCTCCGCCGACCACGATGCGTTCGCGGACTGCGGGGGACACAAAGGCCTTCAGTTTCTGTTCGACCACCCGGGGGTTGTCGCCCGACTGGATGCTCAGAATGCCCTCAATGACGACTTCTTTCTGGAGTAACTCCGTGGCAGTACGGGCTTTGAGCTTGCCGACACAGGGGAGACAGACCAGGTTGGCGAGTACGGCACCATAGAGCGTGGTGAGCAGTGCCACGGCCATGGCGGGACCAATTTGAGATGGGTCATCCATGTTGGCCAACATCTGCACCAGTCCGATAAGCGTCCCGATCATGCCGAAGGCCGGTGCAAAGGTGCCGCCCGCGTCGATGATGGACGCGCCCATGTTGTGCCGATCTTCCATGAAGGCAATTTCCGTGGTCAGGATGTCCTTGATCAATTCCGGGGCGGTGCCGTCGATTGCCAGCTGAACGCTCTTGCCCAGGAACTCATCGCCGGCGCTGGCCACGTGGCTTTCGAGGGCCAGGATGCCCTCGCGACGGGCGACGGTTGCGAACTCAATCATTTTCGTGATCAGGTCTTCCGTCAGGACTTCTTTGTGGATGAAGGCATTCTTCAGTACGCCCACCACGCTGATCACGTGGGAGAGGGGAAAGTTCACCAGGATGGCGGCGAGGGTGCCACCGATAACGACAATCAATGACGGGATATTGATAAAGATCCCGAGGGGGCCACCGAGTACGATGGTAATTATGATCAGAAGAAAGCCTGCTACCAATCCGATGATTGTCGCGATGTCCATACACCATACCTTGTATTCATCACGGCGGCCATGCACCGATGTTGGGGGTTCCCGTTCCGGATTCTATTCTAGCACTCTCTACCAGAACCCGTCTACCGGTCAGACAGGGAAATCATGCCTTTTCTGCGAATCCGCAAGAAAAGCAGATTCGGGGCCCGGGGTTCTCGCGAACGAAGACCCCGGACCCACCGAATGCTAAAACCTATCGGACCAGATTCACGGCTTCCTGTAACAGGGTATCGGCCGCCGTTATGGTCCGCGAGTTGGCCTGGAAGGCGCGCTGGGCGATAATGAGCTCGCTGAACTCCGTGCCCAAATCGGCATTGGAGCTCTCCAGGACCCCACCGCTCACGGTACCACGTCCACCCGATCCCGGTGTGCCAATATTCGCCACGCCCGAAGCAGGAGACTGGCGGAACGCCGTGTTGCCATCCCGATCTAGTCCGCCCACATTGGCGAAGGTCGCCAGCGATACCTGGGCGATGACCTGCGTCAGATCGTTGGAGTACACGCCGATAACCTGGCCATTGTCCCCGATCCCAAAGCTATCCAAGGTGCCGAAGGCATAGCCATTCTGGCTGCGCAACGTGATATCGCTCGGTGGCTGGGCAGCCGGATCGGCCGCGGGATCAACCGGCGGCGACAACTGGGTCATGTCAGAGAAATCCAGCGCGACGGAAAGGGCATCGGGGAGGGGGGGCTCGGTCTGCAGCTGGGCCGCCGTGAGCGTAAGGGCCCCCGTAGCACTCGCTGTGGTGGGCACGCCATTGACGTCAAAATCCAGGGTGCCCGAGCCCGCAGAAACCACGGGGCCATTGTCATCGTAACTCGCGTCCCAGTCCCATTCATTCCCGGTTGCGGACTTGGTGAAGGTGAACTCAATATTGCGCGCGATGCCCAGCGAGTCAAAAATTTCCACATTACGGACCACTGTCTGACCCGCTGCGGTACCCGAATTCAGATTCCCGACGATCTCGGCTTCCGTAGTCGCCTGGGCGATGCCCGAGGCACCCAGCGGGATGTTGATGTCCCCAAGCACCGTATTGGCAGGATCGATGACCCCATTGGCGTCGGCCGTATAGCCCTGGACACGGAGGCCCGTGGCGGGATCGATCAGCACGCCGACCGAATTGACCGTAAAAGATCCATCTCGGGTGTAGACATTGGTGACCCCATCGCTGAGCACGAAGAAGCCATTGCCCTGGATCGCCAGGTCGGAGTTTATCCCCGTGGTGACGAGGGAACCCTGCTCGTGGTTTACGTCGATACTCGCTGTTTGTACGCCGAGACCAATTTGCTCGGGGTTGGTGCCGCCATTGGTGGCCGTCGGGGCAGACCCGCTGACCAGGGTCTGGCTGAAGAGATCCTGGAACAAGATACGGGAACTCCGGTACCCCGTTGTGCTCACGTTGGCGATGTTGTTGGCCACCACATCCAGCTTGTTCTGCTGGGCTTTCAGCCCGGTGACGGCGGTGAAGAGTGCTCTACCCATGGGTTTGCTCCTTGTAGGACGGTCAATTCCGTCCCGTTTTGGATTAAAATCTATCTAAGAAATTGGTGATGGAGGCGCCGAGTTTTTGAACCACGCCACGCTTCTCACCGTCCGTACCTTCGTTGTTCTCTTCGGGGTCTTCCGTGGTGTCCTCCGATGCAGTATCGCTGATGGAGAGCACATTGCTCATGGGAACGATTTCCCCTTCCACATTCAACACCACGATGCTGCCGTCCAGATAGACGGAATCCACCCGGCCAATGGCCACTTCGCCCGCATCATTTACGCCCTCGACATACTTTCCGATGAGACCCTGTGCTGAAATAAAATTCAACTGGTCCACATTGCCTGTCAGCAACTCAAAGTTACTGTTTAACTTCTCCATTCCTTCCAGTGACGAAAACTGAGCCAACTGGGCAATCATCTGAGAATTATCTACCGGCTCCAGCGGATCCTGGTTCTGCAATTCGAGTACCAGGAGTTGAAGAAAGGCATCCCGTCCCAGCGCGTTGTTATCCGCGATGGCGGTGCTGACCTCGGTAGTCTCCGACGTTTGTTTTGTCGTGTCGGATTTCTGGACCGCCGCCGCATACTTGGCGCGTATCCCCGATGTGATCTCGCGGTTCGCATCGAGCTGTTGTTCGCGGGTGATCGACAGGTTGCCGAGACTGTTGCCGCGATAGCCTACGAGTGCGTTCATGGGGTGCTCCTTGTCGTGCTATGCCAGCACATTGATGCTATCCGACGTAATCCGGGCGGATTCCCGTACGGCGGTTTGCAGCGTCTCCAGCGGCTCCCCGTGGGAGGGAGGAGGGAGGCTGCCATCTTGCCTGTCGTTTCTTGTGGTTTGCCGCGAAGCACTATCGCTTTCGTTGCGCCGCGCGTTCCCGTCTTCCACCGAAGCTTCCAACAGATCGAAGCCCTGTTGGCTCAGCGCCCGGCGAAGGTCGGACAGCTGGCCTTCCAGTGCTTCCCGTACCTGGGGATTGTTGGACACCATGGCCACCCGGATGGCATCGCCTTCCCGGTGTACTTCCAGTCGTAAGTCGCCCAGACTCTCGGGCGAAATGCGGAGGTGGAGGGTCGTGGCGCCTTCCTGCTGAATGCGGTGGATTTGCTGTGCCATTTCACCCGGCAAGTTCGAAAGGGGAATGCGAGGGCCGGCCTGAGTGGATGCAACCCGCACGCCCCCTCCTTCGAGGGCGGCTGTCGGGCTGGTGGGTGCCGTACTGGGTGGCGGTGGCTCGTCCCCCGTGCCCTGCGTGGGCACAGGTTCGGATACTTCGGCCAGTTCATTGACCAATTGCTGCACCGAGGTCGCAGTGCTCTGACGCGCCCGCACCGCCTGTTCGGCGAAAAGAGCGTTCAGTGTCCGCGGAAACTGACGTATAAGGGGCTGCGGCGGACGTGGCTCGTGTTCGCTTTCCTCGGTCGTGGTCAAACCCGAGTCCACCGGGTTTCCGTCCGTCGTGCTTGTTGGCGGAACGAACGCCGCAGCGACTTCTTCCGAACCGTCCACGGACTCGGTCAACAGGTCCGGGGTCGCGGTGTCTTCTGAAACCGGGGAGTTTGATTCAGCACCAGGGTTCAAAAAAGCGATATCAGACGCCGATTCACCCACGGTGTCTTCTCCGTTGCCTTCGGCCAGGGGAGATTCCAACGTGTCCATCTGGGGCAGGTTTGCCGCCAGGCCGGGGTCTTCGGGTGTCGGCGTGTCGGTAGTTATAGTCACCGAGCCCATGATGCCCCGAGCGTGGGGGTTATGTCGGTGAGAGGCCAACATCGCTGGCGTCGCCTCCTGGGGCTTCTCCGGCACATCGGGGATGGGGGCCGGTGCCACGGCTACGGCCACATCGTCCTCCGCTTCGGAAGCTTCATCTGTCGTCTCTAGCGCTTCGGAGGCACGCGACTCCTCGGTGGCTTCCGTTTCTTCCAGATCCCTGGTATCGGTTTCCCGGGCTGCGGGCGTGCGGTCCGGAAGGCGGACTTCATCATCACGGTGGATGTCGTTGAAGTGGTCGGTAAACCGATTGGTGGGGGGCGCTGACCGGACGTATGGGGTGGCCCCTTCTGACCGTGCTCGACTCGGATCGTGCACGGCATGGCTGGGATTGATCATCATAGGTACACGTCTCCTGTCGATTAAATTGGGGGGATCGTTCCGACGAGAGTCACCGTCTCCGGGGAGCAGGTGTCTCAGGTGCGGAACGGGGCACGGGGGGACTTGTTTCAGGTCCCGAAACGGCTGGACTGCGGGGCATTCAAACCGGAAGTGAAGTTCAGGTTCCGCTCTCGAGGATAGCCTTGATAACCCGACGGGCAGTTTCCGTATCCATGGCTTCCAGGATTTCGCCCCGCTTCTTATCCTTCACACTCAAGAGTATTTCAGCGACCTCGTCGGTGGGCATGGCTTCCAGCCGCTGGGCCGCGCTCTGGGCTTCCATGCTTTCGAGGGTAATCGCGATGGTCTTGAGCTGGGTCTTTCGGCTTTCAGCCGCCACATCGAAGGACTCATTGATGGTCTTTTGCAGCATTTCGAGATCCTCCCGGGCTTTCGCCAGGTCATCTTCCCGTTGCTGTAGCTGCTTTTCCCGTTCGTCCAACGCGATTCTTCGTTCTTCCAGCGCCTTCGCCCGCTCGTTCAGCTGATTGGCCAGGGTTCCCAGGGCGGGTTCCTTCGCCTTGGATTCTTCCATATGCATTTTCTGGGCTTCGGCGTAGGACTCCGGGTCGGTAAAGCGCTGTAGGGTTTCGGCGTTGAGCTTGCCGTCCATGGCGAGCAATCCCGCCAAGGCACCGATGAGCACGAGGACGAATCCGCCACCCATTAGAATTAGTTTTCCCATATCAATATTCCCCTGCGATTATGGCTCGTCGTTCGTCGAAGCACCGTGTATGTCTCGGGCGGCATACAGGGTCGCCGTTTCGTCGAGCTGTTTCTGCGCTTCGCGATGGAGATACTGCTGGTAGGCATCCCGCCGACGGTGGTGTAGTTTTTCTGCGATTTGTCGTGCTTTCGTAGACGCTTCGAGGATGGAGCGCTTTTCCGCTTCGTCGGCCTGTAGGGACCGGATTTCCGCATCTTTCTGATCGCGAAGGGCGGCCAGATGGCGCTCATACTGATAGTAGCTCCGCACCTCCGCAGCGTCAAATTCCGTCAGGAGACTCTGACCGGCGTGCTCCAGGGCGGCCTGGCGGGTTAACTCCAGCGAAGTGCGCTCCCGTTCCGATTGTTGGACCGCCTGACGACTCCGGGCCAGGGCCTGGGCCTTGATGTCTTCTTCCTGCTTGCGAACCCGCAGCAGCACGCGGTAGCGATCGGGGTGGCGCATGACTTACCGGCCTCCCGTCAGTTGGCCCAGACGGTGGACCGTCTCCGCGAAGGGAGCGTCTTCCCCCAGTCCTTGTTTGAGGAAACGGTTGATATCGGGCATAAGCTGGACCGCCAGATCGACTTCCGGGTTACTCCCCGGGACGTAGGCCCCAATATTGATGAGGTCTTCCGCGTCGCGGTAGGCCGCCAGCAGTTCTCGGAAACGATAGGCCCAGGTGCGGTGGTTTTCATCGGTCACTTCATTCATCACACGACTCACGCTGCCGAGCAGATCGATAGGCGGGTAGTGGCCCTTCCCCGCCAAATCGCGGGAGAGGGCGATGTGCCCATCCAGGATACTGCGCACCGTATCACCAACCGGGTCGTTCATGTCATCGGCTTCCACCAGAACGGCATAGAACCCGGTAATACTGCCTTTGTCCGAAGTGCCGGCCCGTTCCAGCAGGCGGGGAAGCATGGCATAGACCGAAGGGGGATAGCCCCGGGTCGTGGGGGGTTCCCCGATGGCCAGACCGACTTCCCGCTGTGCCATGGCGACCCGTGTTACGGAATCCATTATGAGCATGACGTCCAGTCCCTGCGCCCGAAACCATTCGGCAATCGCCGTGGCGATGAAGGCACCATTAAGGCGCAACAGGGCGGGCTCATCGGAAGTGGCCACCACTACGATGGACCGGGCAAGGCCTTCTTCGCCCAGGTCGCTCTCAATAAATTCCCGGACCTCACGGCCCCGTTCCCCGATAAGGGCGATGACATTCAGATCGGCGTCGGTGTTGCGGGCCACCATGCCAATGAGCTTGCTCTTGCCAACGCCACTGCCGGACATAATGCCCATACGCTGACCCCGCCCACAGGTGAGGCAGGCGTCAATAGCCCGGATTCCCGTGCTGAGGGGGCGTTGAATTCGTGCCCGCGTCAACGGTGGGGGAGGGGCCGCATGAAGGGGGACTTTCTCTACAAAGGGAAGCGGAGTGCCTGAATCAATGGGGGTGCCATTGCTCCCGATGACCCGTCCGACCAATCCGGGGCCTACCGCAACCCGGGGAGGGCGGTGCGTTGGTCGTACACGACACCCGGGCCCAATGCCTTTCATGTCGCCCAGGGGCATGAGCAATATCTTCTCTTTACGAAATCCGACGACTTCTACAGAGATGGGCTGGTCCGCGCGGGTGGACTCCACCAGGCAAAGGTCACCCACTTGCATGGGGGGGCCGCTCGCCTCAATGGTTAGCCCGACGACATCGGTAATCTTGCCGGAGGCAACCAGCGGCCGTGCGGTCTGCAAACGTTGCGCATAGCCGGATAGATCCATCATGAGCGCCGTTACTCCGTGAGGCTGTCGAGTACGTGGGATAGCAAGGTATCCAATCGCCCATCCACATCCATCGTATCCGTGCGGGCAATGCAGCCTCCGGGGGGGATGCTCTCATCGGCTTCCAGGGAAAAGGTGCTGATACGGGGGAAGGACTCCAGAAGCTGTACTTCGTGGTGTCGAATGGCTTCCAGATCCTGGGGGTTGAGCAACAGCGTTACGGCGTGTTCACCGACCAGCTCTGAGAGCGTTCGCTCCACCGTGCGCTGCAAAATGGCATCGTTCGTCTGCAGTTCTACCGCGATGACCTTCGAGGCGATGTCTTTGACCAACGCGATCACCTGGGGTTCCAGGCTCTCCAGGAAGGCCCGATGCGTCGCCTCGATCTGCTCCCCGGCGGCCGTGAGTGCGCTGGCACATTCCGCTAAGGTGGCTTCAAAGGCCTCTTTCCCCGCTTCCGTGCCGCGGGCCAATCCCTCTTGATAGGCCTCCTGCACCTTTTGCGCGGCCTCATCCCGTGCGGCGGCCAGGACTTCCTGGCGCAACTGCTCCGTATCTACCGGAGCCGCCTCCCCGTCGCGGTCCTCTTCCGGCGTAGCTTCCAGCGCAGGGACCATCTCCTCTTTGTCGGGAAAGGCTTCCAGCAGGTCGCGGCCGAAGAGGGAGGCCCCTTCGGTTTCGGCATGGATAAATTTGAGCACCCTAGACATAAGCCGGAGTACTCCCCTGCCTGTCGTGGCGGACCTTGCTATACGAGAATTTCATCCGCATCTCCGCCACCCCGTCCAGAGATGACCACGTCGCCCGACTCTTCCAGACGGCGGACAATGGCCACGATTTTCTGTTGGGCTTCTTCCACGTTTTTCATGCGGGTTGGCCCCATGAAATCGATTTCTTCCTGGATCATTTCGCGGGCCCGCTCGGACATGTTGCGGAGCACTTTGTCTTTGACTTCCTCGTTGGATGCCTTGAGGGCCAGGGCGAGATCCTTGCTCTCGACCTCGCGGAGGGTCTTCTGTATGCCCGCGTCGTCGACGAAGATAATGTCGTCGAAGGTAAACATGAGACGGGATATCTCGTCGGCCAGTTCGGGGTCCCGCTCTTCGAGGTCGGCCATGATGGTTTTTTCCGTGGCGCGTTCGATCATATTGAGAATTTCGGCCACGTCCTTCACACCACCGGCGAAGGTAAAGCCCTGACTGAAGACCGCCGCCATTTTTCGCTCAAGTACCCGCTCCACCTCACGCACAATTTCCGGGGCCGTGCGGTCCATGGTGGCGATTCGAATCACCACGTCGGATTGCACATCCTGGGGGAGGGAGGAGAGGATAATCGACGAAGTGGCCGGGTTCATATGGGCCAGAATCAGGGAAATCGTCTGAGGGTGTTCGTCCTGGATAAAGCTGGAAATCTGCGAGGGATCGGCCTTCTTCAGAAACTGAAAGGGCACTTCCTGCAGACTGCTCTGGAGACGGTTCAGGATTTCAAAGGCCCGCTCGCTGCCGAAGGATTTCTCCAGCAGGTCCTTGGCAAAGTCGATGCCCCCTTGCGCCACGAAGCGCTTCGCCACCGCCATTTCATAAAACTCGTCCAGTACCGCAGATTTTATGTTGGCATCCACGGTCCCCAACCCAGAGAGGTCCAGGGTCATCTGGTCAATTTCGTCGTCGGAAAAGCTGCCCATCACGCGACTGGCATTTTCAGGTCCCAGGCACGCAAGCAGAATGGCTGCCTTGCGGCGGCCATCCATGTCTTCGATAAGGGCTGTTTTATCTTGCGGAGTCGTCGTACTAATCCTCGTCGGTCATCATCCAGCTGCGCAACAGGGCGGCCACCGCTTCGGGATCGTCCATGGAAAGTTGAGAGATTTCTGCGGACACCTCCTGGCGACGCATGTCTTCGAGCGTTGCGGCCGGAATTTCCTTGACTTCTTCTTCTACGTGCTCGTCTCCTGGGACAATGATGGAATTCTTCAGGAAGTATCGGATGAAGAAGAAACCAATCAATATCAACACAAATTGAATGGCCAGTGTCGGCATTCTATCCAGTAATGACAGGCCACCCATGACTTCACTCTCGGGATCGTGACCGCCATTGCCCGGCAAGAGCCCGGCTGTGACGTAATCGTGGTCCAGAATGTTTACTTCCGTTTCGACGCCCTCAATACTGACCGCACTCTGGGCCAGCGCCGTAAGGGCGGCTTTCAGATCGTCAGAAATGCCCGCGTACACCTTCTGCGGGGTGCCATCTTCGCCTTCTACGTCTTCCGTTTGGTCGCCATGGACGACCATCGCTATCTTATATCTTACCACATCGCCCGGCTCTGTTCGGGTGCGGGTCGTGGTGCGGCTGAAGTCGTAATTGACCAATTCGTCGTTGGTGTTTTCGGTGGTCGTGGTGCCGCCGGGGCCGGCAGCCGCTTCAGGCACATTCTGCAGGGCGCCCGGTGCGCCTTCGGGGAGGCGCTCGGTAGAGTTGAGCTCGTGTTTCTGCGTCCATTCGCTTACCGGCTGGGGCTCGCCAAGCAGGTCTTCCGTCACTTCTTTCTGATCAAAATTGATGTCGGCGCTCACCATCACCGTGCCGTGGACGCCCATGCGATTCAGACCGCTGTTAATCTTGTTTTCAATGCGCCGTTCCACTTCGTCCTGGAGTTCCAGTTTGGAAGAGGCGACCGAGGCAAATTCGGATTCGGCGGGCAGATGGAGCGAGGTGCCGTCGGTCGTGGAAACGACAATATTACCCGAATGAAGGTTGGCGCCACCGGCGTGGCTCACCATGCTGACAATGAGCTTGGTCTCTTCTTTGGTGACCGGGCGGTTGACGGAGAGGCTGACCACTGCTTCCGAAGGGATCTGCTCATCGACGAAGAGCTCTTGCTTGGCCTCGCGGATAATCACATTAGAGTAATCGACGAAGTCGAAATCATCCAGCTGTTTCTGGAGTTCGCCCTGGATGGCCCGCATGAACTTAAGATCATTAAGCCACTGATTGGACATCAGGTCGGGATTGTCGAAGAGTTTTTCATAGCCCGCGGGGGTGCTGCGGCCGACGGGAAGTTTGTTGCGCTCCAATTCGAGGAGCATGGCGCCCTTGTCTTTGGGGAGGACCGTGATGGCCCGGCGGTTTTCGTCGACCCGATACTTGACGCCCTTGGCGTCCAACAGGGCAATAGCCTCCCCGATCTGATCGGCGGTGAGGTTGTCGGTGAGGGTGATGTAGCGGGTTTCGCCCCCTGTAATACTGACTGCAGCAATGGCCGCCGCGACGAGCAAGCCAATACCCACAATCATGACCCGGGGGCCTGCGGGGAGTTGACTCCAATTCTCTTTAACCGCGCGCCCCTGCTGACGGAGAAAATCGATTAAGTCGGCCAAATTCACGTGTCTACCCTAACCTGCCGCCTGCGGGCATCAATCCGCGCAGTCGGTATCCGATATCGTCCGGGGGATGCCCCTTCCCACGTGGGGAGGGGGTGCTCCAGGACACCCATTCACAATATGTCCCACGCCGGGTGCAGCCCACCCGTCGCAGTGTCTCTTGCGCCTGGTATCGGTACGGAAAAAGTATACAGATACGTCAGGGAACCAGCGGTCGTGTGGACTTCCCGCTCAGGGCCACACGGCTGGAGACTGCACAGCGGTAGCCACCGGACATGTCCCAAGATGACCGGTACTTTCACGCTGTGTAGCGTAGATTCAACTATGACCTCCGCGCATCAGTACCCGAGAGCTTGCTCCCGAGCCCTGAAAGCATCTTGCTGGACATCCTGTCCATCCCGATATCACGTCCTGTGGCGGGGATGCTTCGTATATACCAAAGAAAAGAGGAACCGTTACGGGAACCACTTTTCTTACGGTGTCGATTAATCTGGTGCCTTCCGAGCCACTAGATCTGCATGCGCATGATTTCTTCGTAGGCCGTCATGACCTTATTGCGCACGGTCATCATGGTCTGGAAGGAGACATCGGCCTTCTCCACAGCGACCATGGCTTCGGAAACATCCTTTATCTCACCGGCTACCAACTGTTTAATGGTGGTGTCGGCTTCGGTTTGCAGGTGCTTAACCTCCGTGATGGCATCCGCCAGAACGTCCTGAAACGACCGGTCTTCCAGGCCCGTCGGGCGGGGCTGGGCTGGTCGCATCTGCTTGGCACTGATCTCCGGGGGTTGGAGACGTGCGCCGGGGACTTTCAGGGGATCGATAATCACGGGGCTATCCTGATTAAACCTTTCTACTATTGCTGCAATATTTCCATGGCGCGCTGTTTCATCTGGCGCCCGGAGGTAATGACCGCGATATTGGCCTCATAGGCCCGCTGCGCGGAGATAAGATTTACCATTTCTACTGCCATGTTGACGTTGGGGTATTCCACAATGCCGTCTTCATTGGCATCGGGATGTTGGGGATCGAATACCTGGCGGAGGGGGGAGGGGTCTCGGATAACCCGTTTTACCATCACCCCCAACTTTTCGGGGTTCGGGCCGTTGCCGATTTCCTCGCCCCGGAATACCACCATCTGTCGGCGAAAGGCGCCCCCTTCCGGGGTGCGGGTCGTTTCCACATTCGCGATGTTGTTCGCGATGATGTTCATGCGGACCCGCTGGGCCTTCAGACCACTGACGGCGATGTCACGGGCGGAGATTCGATCGAGGTTCATCCCTTACTCCT
Source organism: Candidatus Hydrogenedentota bacterium (assembly GCA_034669905.1). GTDB lineage: Bacteria > Hydrogenedentota > Hydrogenedentia > Hydrogenedentales > JAEUWI01 > JAEUWI01. Next base: position 45,840 of record JAXMOL010000017.1, on the reverse strand, counting down.
ACCGTGCCAGGCTGTTCAACATGGACTTGGTCATTTCAAATTTCTTGCTGAGCAGTCGCGCGTACGTCGAGTAGTCACCCGTGTTCTGCGACAATTTACTCATTTGATCATCTATGTCAACTTTATTGTAGTCATTCTTCGATAAAATTGCAAGACGATCGAATTCGGTACGATAGGTGGAATGATCAAAGTGGCGGGGTCGCGTCGTGCGGAGGGCGACGGCGCCCCGACCTTCAATCATGGTATGCAGCGTCTTCTGGAAGTCGATTTCACTGGGCGTAAAGTGGGGCGTATCCACATTGGCGATGTTGTTGGCCAGATAGCGGTGGTTCTGTTCCCGCACTTTCATGGCCTGCACCAGGAGGGTTGTCGTATCTACACCAGCGTATGGGGTCATGGGATGCCTTCCTCAGTTTCTACTTCCAACCGGGTAACGCAAGGGGCGTGCCATCGGGAGCGAAGGCGAAAAGGCCTGTAAAAACAAGGAGGATGTCGGAATCTCAGGGGAGGGGAGGCAATTGTTGCCGGGTGGAAGGGCTTATTCTGCCGCGTGACCCGGAGCGACGGGCCGACATCCCGTCGCTCCGGTAAAAGCCCCACGGGGAGGTGCATGGGGACTATCGGGTCGGGTAGGGAACCGCTAATGTTCCATAATGGCGCGAGTTGGCGTAGGCTTTTCCGTCAAATTCACCTGCTTTGCTCTCGGGAACCAGCGCGCGAACGCCAATCCAGCCTCCAGGCTCTATGGGAAAGGTCGCCTGGCCGGCGGCATCCGTCGTTCCGGTCAGCGGCTCGACCGCGCCCGGAAGGTCCATGGTCAGTTCCGAGCCTTCATAGGCCTTCCCCTGGAAGCGCACCGTCACCGTGAGGGTGCTGCCCGATACGCTGGCCAGAATATCCACCGGCAGGCTCGTCTCCCGGGCCGCGTCGGCGAGGGTCCGTGCCGCTTTCGCGTGGTATTCGAGGAGGTACTGCTCTCCCCCCGATTCCCGTCGGTCCATGATGCCGTATTCCAGATTGCCGAGAAGCAACCCGACTTCCTCGTCGATTTCGGCCACCCGCTTGTCGTCCCCAGGCAGGAAGTCTACGGCCTTCTTGTCCAAGGTGGTGACGGTCATGGGGGCGCACAAATCCTGAAGCTTCTGATTGGTTCTTTCCAGGGGGGCTTCGGCCAGGCGCATGTAGGCCTTGTTCGGAGCATTGGGCGGAAGTTCAATCCAGACAAAGTGGGCCTGGGTGGCGGTGCTGCCCAGCAGTATAAGCAGGGCGGTCAGTAGGCGTAATTTCATGGTGTTCTCCTGTTAGGTTGTGGGTTAAAAGATGGGGTTATTATACAAATCAAAATTAATGGTTGCAAATCATTAGTTAAGCAGGCTAAACTTTCGATCAAGCAATGTACATTGTCGGTGGAGTCGCGCTCTGCCCCTTTCTTGAATACGAACATTACGTACATCTCAACCTATGGAGAAGCCCTGTGAAGAAACGCGGATTTACCCTCATCGAACTACTGGTGGTCATTGCCATCATCGGAATACTGGCCGCCATCCTGCTCCCCGCCCTGGCCCGTGCCCGGGAAGCCGCACGGCGTGCAAGCTGCCAGAACAACCTCAAGCAAATCGGACTGTCCTTCAAAATGTTCGCCAACGAGGCCGAAGGCGAGCGTTTTCCCGCCTTGGCCATGAGTCAGACCCCCAAATATGACTGTGATACCCGTCAACCCCTGAATGACGCCTCCGGACTCTACCTGTGGGTCGCCCGCATGGATGAGGTCTATCCGGAGTATCTGGCAGACCCCGGCGTGCTACTCTGCCCATCCAACGGTACCGTATCGGAGGCGGACTTGAAACATCCGACCACCGGCGAGTGGGAAGCCCACATGGCGTGTGATGACGGCGCAGGTGGAACCGTCGGGGACCGGGGAGTCGCACTCCTGGATCATCACTACTGGTACACGGGCTACGTACTTGATCAGGTAGATGTGGACTCCCCCCACCTGACCTACAGTGGCGTAGAGATTCCCGTCCAGATCCTGGCGCTATACTACGGCGCCATTTACGCTTCCTACGGGTATACCACCTACGGCGGTGACGGCTCGGGACTCTTGGATTTCCCCCTGGAATTCGCGGGCAATGGCTACAGCGGCACGTCCTTCGACACGGCGGGCAATGGCGGTGGCGACACGTTGATGAATCTTCGGGAAGGAATTGAGCGTTTCCTGATCACCGATATCAACAACCCGGGAGCCAGCGCGAAGGCCCAAAGTGACGTATGGGTCATGACCGATGTGACCAGCACCAAAGCCGAGGAATTTAACCACATCCCCGGTGGTTCCAATGTGCTCTACCTGGACGGCCACGTCGAATTCCAGCGTTACCCAAGTGCCGACGCACCCCTCTCGCCGGGACTCGCCGAATTCATGGGGGCCACCAACGACCTGTAGGCAACCCTATTGGCGCCTCTTCAGCCCCGTGTCTCACCCGGACGCGGGGCTTTTTGTATGGGCGGGAGGGAAGGGGCCTTACCTGGTTTCGGCGGATTGCGCCTGGGCCAGGGTTTCCATCACGTATCGCATGGCCGCGACCGTGTCTTTATGGCTGGTGGTGTGCCCCGTTTCCGGACGGTGGAGGTGTAGGACGTGGGGGTGGAGCTTCTTCAATACGTCCGCCAGCCGGATAACACTGTCTGGTGGAACGGACGTGTCCATTCCGCCAGTGGTCAGGGCGATGGGCATGGTGAGCCGCAGGGGCCAATACTCAGCACTGCGTTTCTTATATTCGTCGGGCACCTGTTGCTTGGTGCCGCCGAAGGAAGCCGAAATGGCCTCCTGAAAGTTCTCGTACTCCAGATGATTCGCGGTGCCATTCAGGGCCACCACGCCATCGATGAGCTCGGGGTGCAGGGCGGCGAAGGTGAGGCTGGAGCTGCCGCCCATGGAGCCGCCCGCCAGAATCACGTGCCGGATGGTGAAGCGCTGCTTCAACAGGCCAATCAACTGGACCATATCGGCCTCTGCCTTGGGGCCCATCCAGGAAGTTTTGGCGCGGTAGTCGGGCGAGACGTAAATCATTTCGTGCGCCAACGCCCCATCCCGCACGCCCTGGCACTCATCCCGTGTGTCGGTAGCAAACTGCCACCGATCCGAGCCATGTCCGTGGAGCGCGAGGAGGAGATCATGGGGTTCCGAATCATCGAAGTGGGGAGGCCGCCGCAAGATATACCGTTGCTCGGTGCCATCAACGGACGCCGTGAAGGCGAGGTCTTCGGGGGGCTGGTATTCGGCACCGTGAACCGTCACGGCGGTCATGAGGAGGAAGAGTGCGGTGCCGGCAGATCGAAATAGCGTCATGGGGTACTTTCCAGGGAAACGTGGGTGGCCTGCAGGGAACCGTCCTCCGCGAGGGTGATTCGCGCCACCGTAATGGGCAATGAGAAACGCCGGGGGCCTGCACTCCCGGGATTAAGATAGAGTACTCCCTCTTTGGTCTGGATGTCGGGCTTGTGGGAGTGCCCGTAAATGACGGCATGAAACCCCGCAGCGGCCGGATCCAAATCCAGCTCGGCGAAGATATGGAGCACATAGAGGTGCTTCTCCCGCCAGCTCACCACCGCATCCAGGGGGAGTGTAGCACCGAATTCGCCGTAATCCACATTGCCCCGCACCGCGTGCACGGGCGCGATGGACGCCAGCCGGGGCAGGATGTCTTCACTGCCCACGTCGCCCGCATGAATAATCAACTCACTACCCTTCAGGGCGTCGAGGGCCTCAGGACGCAGCTGTCCGTGGGTGTCTGAAATGATACCAATGAAGGGGGGCATAGCCGATTTCTCCGGTCATTCGGTCAGGTCGTATTGAAGACGAATCATATCACGGCAGGGAATTCCGTGCTCTTCGATAGGATCGGGATAATGACGTACGAAGTAATCCTTCACCACACCCTCGATCCGAAACCCGGCCTTCTGATAGAGGGCGAGGGCACCCAGGCTCGAGTTGCCGGTACCCACGGTCATGGTGTGAAAGCCACGGTCGCGCGCCTCCGCCAGGAGCGCACGGAGCAATTGCTTGCCGTAGCCTTTGCCTTGTAACGCCGTCGGAACGGAAATATTGAGGAGTTCGACCTGGGTGGTGCTTTGTGGATGCCACACCGCAGCGCCGACGCGGGACGCGGCAGTGGTGGCCTGGAAGCAGTTGCCCGATGCGGCGTAGTGGGTGACCCGCTCCCGATCGGGATCGGCCAGGAGGAGGAGCGCGATGTACGCTTCGTCTACGATATCAATCACGGAACAGCGAAAGGTGGTGTCTGCCGTCATATCTTCCCCTTTGTTGTTTTAGCCGGTGCGGCAGCTTTTACCCGTGCCTTCGCCGGGATAAGACTCTTCGTCGCTTTCTTTCTGGACCGGGATTTCGCCGGTGACTTCTTCGTGGCAGGCGAGGCCTTCGGGGGCGTGGTGCTCAAGGGCGTCGCCCCCGTGTCGCTCCCCTCGGTACCCTGGAGAATGACGATCTTCTGCCAGACCTTTCGGCTGAGCCCTGTCGTCAGCGCTTCCAACTCATTGATGGCGGAAACGACCGTACCATCCGGAAAGTTCTGGGCGTATATGGACGCGATTTTGCTGACGAGGGAGAGGAGTTCGCTGCAATAATCCAGGTAGCGATTCAGCTCGAAGGGCGTCAGATTGTGCCGGGGTACCGAGGAGGCCCGCCGTCCAGGTGTCGTCAGTTCTGTCGGGTCCTTGGTGAGCTGGTGCATATCGATGACATGGGCGATGGCCCGCAGTTCATTCAGGGAGGCAAGTACCCGGGCACGCTTGACCCGGGTCTCAATGCTGACGAGGAAGAAGATTGCTGCACCGATGAGCACCAGATCATTGAAGCCCGCCTCCACCACCTGAATAAATTCCGTCATGGGGAAGGTGCCAATTCTCCAATCGACGGTGTAAAAGCTCAGCGCCAGTACGGCAAGGATGGCCACAATAAGCAGGCCGGCACCCGTTCGGAGATAGTAGTTGGGGGTGGAGATCCACGCCACTTTCGACTCCGCTTCGAGGGAGATCTCATGAAGTTCCCGTGCCACCTGGGCCAACCCGGATTCGGGAAAGCGCTCTTCGATACGCTGCACCAGCTTCCACAGGGTGCCGCGGGTCTTCTCCAGGTTGAGCGAGCGATAGGGCACGGCTCAGCGCCTCCTACGGTTTTGGGATCGGTTGGAACCAGGACGGCGGTATTCGGGCCACGGAAATGCGTTCGTTGTACCGCTGCTCTCCCCGTTCATAGAGGCATAATACGGTGCCATCCACACCCTGGGCAAGATCCGCATAAGCGCTCGGGCCCTGCTCTAAAACCTGGGAGGCCCCCCAGGTATCCCCATCATCTTCCGAAAGCGTCAGAGACAGCTTTTCCCGGGTGTTCCCTGGAACATTGGAAAAGAGAACCCGGCCATCCTGAAGACGGAGGAGGCTTCCCTGACAGGTCGTATCGGGCAAGGTGATTTCCTGTTTCGCATCCGACCAGGTCACGCCGCCATCACCGCTATGCGCTACGGCACGATAGCCTGACTTGTAGCCACGCATGTTCAGCAGCAGGGAGCCATCCTTGCGCTCCAGCACCGTGCATTCGTTCAGCTTGGGGATATTCTCGGGGACGATTCCGCCCGCCTGCCACGTGGTGCCCGTTGCATTGCCCAAGAGGATGCCCGCCCGATATCGCTTTTCCCTGGCATGGGGTTCTCCATCGCAATACCAGATGGGCACAGCGAGTTGAGAGTTTCGAAGTTGAATGCCGTGCACCGGGCCGGTGCCAATGCGAAGCCACGGAAATGGCACATCGGCGAGTATATCGGTCAGCTCACGGGGCGCACGCCACGTCAGACCGTCGTCTTCACTTTGGGTGTAGAAGAGCCGTTTGTTATTTCGGGTGAAGAGGAGGTGGATGGTATCGTCATCGTGCACGACCACCGGAACAGGATTTCCGATAGCGATGGGCGCATCACCACCTTCTTCGTGCACCTGCTGGATCGCATCCCATGTAATGCCCCCGTCATGACTACGTTTCAGCACGAGGTCGATGTTCCCCTGGTCCCCGGCGTTGTCTTTTCTCCCTTCGCAAAAGGCCAGGATCGTGCCGGCATTGCTGATCACCAGCGCAGGAATACGATAGGTGTGATAACCCGATTCGCCCCCGACGAATACATCCTTTTTGACAACGGCCTGGGCCCACGTTGCGTCCGAGACTCCTAGAAAACCGACAAGTACAAATAACGCCACCATGGCACGGTGTCGTGGCGGGCGAGGGTATTGGTGGTGGGCGAAGGGCATGGATAAGATCCTATGTTGAAGGTGTTGCGCTCGTATTACCGGTTATCATCCACGGGTCGACGCACATTCCGGTGCGACGGCGTGGCGTTCGCTCTAAATAAGGTGTGGGCGTACAGCCCTTCTAAAAACGACGCATGACGAGCTACCACGCCAATGGTCTGGGCTGGTAGGTTGCCGCCCCTGTCGGGCCCTTCGTAGCAACTCCGTTCTCCAGAGGGCCAAAGGCCCGGCAACATCCCAGCATGGGCCAACGGCCCATGAATAGGGGCAATTCCCGTACAGGAGCTGAAGGCCCGCTCCCTATTTCATTCCTTCTCACCGAAGCAACCCGTAGATTTTGAATTCTCCGCCGAGCGGTAACCACAGCACAGCACCCGATAGGTTATTTCAGCGTCGGGACAAAGTGTATCAAGGTCATTTCCGGAGGGCAATTCAGCCGGATGGACGGCAGGCCTCCCGCGTGTTCGGCACCAATACCGGCCGATACATTCAGCCAGGTGTTGCCCACCGCATGAAAACCGCGGGCCCATTTTCGGGGGATCTTGCTGAAGGTGACCAGCGGGCCCCAGAAGGGAATCCGGATCTGTCCGCCATGGGTATGCCCGGCGAGGCACAAGTCAATCGGGAGATCATTAAACTTGAGGACATAATCCGGACGGTGCCCCATGACGATGTGGAGTGCTTCTGGCGACTCCTGCAGCCAGTGCATAATGCCGTGACGGGCCCAGGTGCGGGCGGTGGAGGACCGCAGGGTAAGACCATAGAGCCGGATGTCGATGCCCTCGGCTTGAATGACTGCCTCTGCGTTGCGCAAAAAGGCAATGCCCCCCGTCTGCTCCGGTCTGAGATGGAGGAGCGGGCCTGTCGCATCACCCTGGACCATATACATGCCGAGCCGTGGGGAGAGGGTACGAAAGAGTTCGGCGAGTTTGGGCATCTCGGAGTGGTAGGAGGCCGGGGCGACGGGCTGCAGCAGATCGCCTGTATGGACGATCAGGTCCGGGTTCAATGCGCGGATTCGTTCGAAGACCCTCGTTTCGTAGGCGCCGATCCCGGCGGATTGGATGTCTGATAGGTGGAGCAAGGTGAAGGGCGCACTTATTTTCGCACTGCGTATCTCGAGCTCCCGGACTTGCAGGGCATTCGGCTCGATGTGGGTCGCGTAGATGCGAAGGCCAACGAGTGCGATGGCGGCCCCAAACCACAACAGCGGAAGTCGCTGGTGGCGCGGTCTATTCGCCTCGGACAACGGGAGGCGCCAGGCCACCAGGGCCGTCAGGGTGAAAAGGATCGGCAGGAGGATCGTATTGAAGGTATAGATGGAATGGACCAGCGTGGCGAAGTGGATGCGGGTAAAGCCCAGCACCAGAACGGCGTTGACGACGAAGAAGAAAATGGGCGCAATGCTAAGCGCTTTTCCCCGATGTGTCAGGCGCGGGCTCCAACTCATGAGGCTTCCTCCGGCGTGGGGAGCCACATGGAAACCGTGGTACCGACGCCCTCGTCACTCTGAATCTCCAGCCCCCCGCCATGAAAGGCCAGGATTTCCGTGACAATGGGGATGCCCAGGCCGATTCCCAAACTCTTCGTCGTGAAGAGTGGTTCGTGGATACGCTCCATATTGGTCATTGAAATGCCGCACCCGTTGTCGCGAACCGCAATGACGAGACGGTCCCCTTCGATTTGGGTGCTTACGGTCACGGATGCTCCCTCCGGTTTCTGCGTTTTTACATCAATTCCGACCATGGCGTCGCAGGCGTTCTGAAGGGCGTTTACGAGACAACGTCGGATGTTGGACTGATCAATGGGAATCGTGATGCCACTTCGCAAATCGGCCTCGACCTTCACCCCATCCGGGAATGGAAAGTCAGCCAGGGTTTCCTGAACCCAGCGGTCCACGTCGGTCAGGGTGCATTCCAGGGGGCGGCTACGGGTGTAGTCCAACAGCTCTTCGATGATGCGGTCGCACCGGTGAATGTTTCGCGCAGCCCGCTCGATGGGCGCTTCCAGACCGAGGTCGGAATTTTCGGCACGCTTCTTTACCGTATAGATGGAGGCCTGGATCGTACCCAGAGGCGTCCGTAATTCGTGACTTACGGTGGAAATCAGTTCTCCCAGAACGGCCATGCGCTCCTTCTTGAGTAACTCCCGTTGTGTCGCTTCCAGTTCACGGGAGCGCTCTTCCAGCAAGCGCTCCAACGTGGCATTGTCAGACTCCCGCGCCACGGCGAGGGCATGGTGATGGGCCAGCGCGGTGGACTGGGAGCGATAGATTGATAAGACACCTATAAGGAAGCTGAGCAGGAGCGTCAGCGCCGTTCCAACCGTGGCGGCACGGATGGCGGTCTGACGGTCAAGCGTGGCATCGAATGTAGGAGTCGAATGGGTCTGGACGGTCCAGACGCGATCGGCAATCATGCAGATACCGTTCGATTGAAAACGGCCGTCCAACGGCAAGGCCTGGCCGCTGGCATGGGCTTCCACCGGCAGGGATGGGGGGCTTTGAAAGAATGGGTCGGACTCCATCGCAATGGCGCCATCATACAGGGAAAAATGTATCATGCCCGCGGTAAGTTCTTCCGAATCGGTCAGAACGGTGCCAATTGTGATGGGCGCGAAAACCAGCCCCAGCAGGTTTTCCAGGCGTTCCTCCGGTGACGTGACAGTGGCATCTTTTTTATAGAGGGGTACCAGATAGAGAAAGCCCGCGCGGGCGCTGGCGTCCTGGACCAATTGAATCGGCGGCGTGAGGCTGTGCTCCCCGGTGCGGATGGCCTTCTCAACGGCAGCCCGACGAACCGGGTCGGACCCGATATCAAAGCCCAGCGCCCCCTGATTCTGCGCCAGGGGTTCAATGTATTTGATGGGATAGAGGTCCTCATGGGAACCCGGGTCTACCACGTCATAGTGGGGGGCCTGATCGGCGCGTTCCGCCGCTACGAAGGCCTCGAGCTCCTCGCGCAGTACCCGCTCAACCACGCCAAAGCCAATCGCACCGGGGAACTCGCGACGGAAATCCCGGGATTCTACATAGTCACGAAAATCCGAGCGACTCACATTCGTGCTGCCCATGTAGAGGTCCCGCGCCCCCATCAGGCCATGGCCGGTCAGCTGTACCCGACGTTGAATCTCTGTTACCAGGCGGTCGCTTCGGCGTTCGAAGCGCAGTTGGGCCTCCGACTCCGCCAGGCTGATGGACCAGAGCACGGCGGCGATCGTCGCGATGATGCCGACCCCCAGAATCAGTAGCGCTGGATAATACACGCTTGTGCCCGCTTTTCCTGACGGTCCGGCGGTGTCCACCATGGTGGACAGCCGTGGTACCTTCGTCATTCGACAGTTGCCTCCCAGAACGGTATACGTTCGGCCTCACAATGAGCCGCGCCCGACACAGGGAGACTCACGCTAAGAATAGTGACATATTGCCATAGCCGCGTCAATGCACCGGCGGGACTTCGGGAAGTATATGGATCACGGTCATCTCCGGTGGGCAGTTGAAGCGGATCGCCGGCAGTCCTTTGTTGTGACCGGAACCGATTCCAGCGGAGACATTGAAGCGTGCCTGTCCCTCCGTGCGAAAACCCCGGGCCCAGTCCCGGGGAACTCCCGATGAGGTAATCAGTGGGCCATAAAATGGAAGGCGGATTTGTCCACCGTGGGTGTGCCCGGCGAGACACAAATCAACGGTGCGCTCGTGCAGTCGCATCATGTAATCCGGTCGGTGCCCCATCACGATGTTCAGTGCATCGTCCGGAGACTCGGCCAACCATCGGTCAATTGTCTCCAGGGGGACGACACCGCGCGTTCGGGTATCGGAGAGCTGGAGACCGAGAATTCTGATCGGCGCCCCATCCCACTCAATTACCACGGCTTCTGTGTGAAGGAACCGAATGCCGCCCAGGGCCGCTGCATCATGGCTCTTCAGAGCGTGGTCACTTTCTCCTTCTACCGCATACATGCCAAGTGGGGGAGCGAGGGTGGCAAAAAGCGCCGCGAGCTTTGGGAGTTCGCTTTCGAAGGTGGCCTTGCCGACGGGCTGGAGGAAATCGCCGGTGTAGAGAAGGAGATCGGGATTCAGTGCCCGAATACGGGCGAAGACCTTCTCTTCATAACGGCCTACCCCCGCCGATTGAATGTCGGACATGTGGAGCACGGTCAGGGGACGTTGGACCTTCGGAGTGTGAATGGTAAGCTCCCGTACCTGTAGGCGGTGCGGTTCAAGGTGCGTCCCGTATATCCGCAGCGAAATGAGAAGAAGCGCCACCATGAGCCAGACGGTAGCGATGCGTGGTCTTCCCGGGGGGGCGAGGAACAATACGAGTGCGGCGCCCGCGAGGAGCAGGGGGGTGTAGAGGGTATTCGTGTTGTAGGTGATCCGTATGACCGTGTCCATGTGGGCGAAGCGCAGGAGCGCCAGGAAGACGGCGTTGCTGACGATGAAGACGGTGGGAGGCAGCGCGATGGCCAGTTGGTGAAGGCCGTACCCTGATGCCCCCTTGTGACGCGTCGCATCCATGCGTGCCGGCTCGCCCTTCCGCCCGGCCTCAGGCCGAAGGTACTTCAATACCCGCTTCCTGGTATTCCTTCAGCTTATTGCGCAGGGTACGGACGCTGATCCCGAGAAGTTCAGAAGCCCGGGTGCGATTCTGACTGCAGTGCTCGAGCGTCGTAAAAATGAGTTGCCGTTCCATGTCCGAGACCGTTGTGCCTGCCGAGAGCCCCGGAGGGGCTTCCGATTTCAGCAGGGCCGCCGTATTGAACTGAAAATCCTCTGGCGTGAGTTCCTTGCCGCTGGCCAACACGACCGCGCGTTCGATTGCGTTCTGTAGTTCCCGCACGTTTCCTGGCCAACTGTACGCCACCAGGGCCTCTTGAGCGGCTTTGGAAATCCCACGTAGATTGCGGCCATTCTCGCGGTTGAACACGTTGAAGAAATGCTCCGCCAGGCGCGCGATATCGTCCCGCCGCTCCCGGAGCGGTGGCAGCTGAATCGTGATGACGTTGAGCCGGAAAAACAGGTCTTCCCGAAAGGTCCCCTCGGCAACGGCTTCCTCCAGATCGCGGTTGGAGGTGGCCACGATGCGCGTATCCACGGGGATGGTCTGCGTGCCACCGACCCGCTCGATTTCCCGTTCCTGCAGGGCACGGAGTAACTTGGCCTGGAGCTCAATGTTGATCTCACTCACTTCGTCGAGCAGCAGGGTGCCACCGTCCGCGAGTTCGAAGCGGCCAATCTTGCGATCATGGGCACCCGTAAAGGCCCCTTTCTCGTGTCCGAATAATTCGCTCTCCAGAATGCCCGCCGAGAGGGCCGCACAGTTTACCTTGATGAAGGGCTTGTTGGTGCGGGAACCGCCATGATGAATGGCCCGGGCAACCAGCTCCTTACCGGTACCGCTCGCACCACGGATGAGCACCGTCGCGCGACTATCCACCACCTTGGCAATATCCTGCTTGACCTGCTCCATCGCCGGGCTGTAGCCGACCATGGCGCCGCTGTCATAGCGTGTATTCAGCTCTTCCCGTAAGTAGCGGTTTTCTTGCGTCAGTCGGGCCAATTCCAGGGCCCGGGTGACGGCCAGCTCCAATACGTCGGGCGCGAAGGGTTTTAGAATATAGTCGGTGGCCCCCCCTTTCAGCGCACGCACCGCAGTTTCGATGGTGCCGTAGGCCGTCATGACAATCACGCGGGTCTCGGGGTGCTTCTCCAGGACCCCCTGCAGCACGGCGAGTCCGTCCATGGGGGTCATCTTCAAATCGGTAACCACCACATCGTGCTGATGGGTTTCGAAAAGGGCCAGCCCATCGGCCCCATTCGTGGCGGTGTCGACCAGATAGCCTGCGCGCAGGAGGGCCTCTTCCACATACTCTCGCATAAGCAATTCATCGTCCACGACGAGAATACGGTGTTTCGAGGGAGAAATGGTCATACCTATACTTACTCCGCGCGGGGTAGTTGGATCGCGATACGGGTGCCTTCACCCGCCACGCTATGGGCTGAGAGCACGCCACCGTGTCCTTCGACGATTTTCTGCGATACGGCCATGCCCAGCCCCGTGCCTTTTTCTTTGGTGGTAAAAAAAGGAGAGAAGATCTGTTTCAGGGCTTCTTCATCCATGCCGGAGCCCGTGTCTTGTATCGACAGGTGAACGACGTTTTCACCGGCAACGGCCGTGAGGCGAATCTCTCCTTTCGACTCAATACTCTGCACCGCGTTGACCAGGATATTCATCAACACTTGCCGGATCTTATCGCCGTCGGCCAGGATTCGCAAGTCGGGCGCGATTTCCGTGAAAATCGTCACCTTGTTGGGGTCATATTCCATATAGCGCATGGCAGCCTGGGCAATGCTCGCGCAGGAGGTGGGCGTCATTTTCAGTTCTACCGGCCGCGTGTACTCCAGCAATCCGTTGACCACCTTCTCGAGGCTGGCCGTACCCACGAGAATTTTCTGGACCAGTCGGTGCCGCGGATCGTCTTCGGGGGTGTCCTGGGAAAGGAAGGTGGCAAAACCCCGAATGCCGCCCAGCGGATTGCGGATTTCATGGGCCACCGTGGCCGCCATCTCGCCGATGGCCGCCAGACGGTCAATCTGTCGCACCTGTTCCCGCAGGGCACTCAGTTCACTCAGATCCTGAAACGTCTTTACGTAGCCCAGGCGGTTACCATCGCGGTCGGCAATAACCGAATCCCGTTCGCTTACCGGCACGGCCCGCCCGCTTTTGGCCTCTAACTCCGTGGTGCCCGGCGTTGTCGTGGCGGCAAAGGGACGTCCGAAGACCTTGGAAAAAGACTGTCCGACGATTTCCTCGGCGGAAAAACCGAGCACCAGACTGGCGGCCCGGTTGAATCGGGTCACGGTTTCCTGGGTGTCCACGGCGATCACGCCGTCAGAAATGCTTTCGAGCAGGTTGGAAAGGTAATCGGTCGTGAGGGCCAACTGCAGATTCTTGGTGGCCAGTTCCTGATCCAGATCGGTGACCCGTTGCTGGAGATGCCGATAGGCCTCCTCCATGCTGGCGGTTGTCTTGGTAAAGAGATCAAAGGCCTGTGCCAGGGCCTCGACGTCCGTTTTTGGTGCTTCCATACGCGCGCTATACTCTCTGCTGAAATTTTCTACGTGTTGCCGGGTTGGGCCTGCCCGGCGGGCAAGCAGCGATTCAGGCCTTCTTGTCGACGAATTCCGGAGCGGTCAAGAGCTCCGTCTGGTAAATAGTGACAGAGCGGCCGCCACGGCGCAAGTCATTCACTTCCTGGCGCAGTCGGGCGGCTTGTTGGTCCGCACGTTCTTGCACGGTGTCAAAGCGGGATTGAAGGGTGGTCATCAGCCCCTGGGCCCGTTCCGACTGGACGCGAATTCGAGCCCGTTCTTCGTCGGTCGTCTCCTCATCGCGTCGCCATTCCGCTGCGAGGCCGTTGTACTCCCGGGCGAAATCTCGGGCCTCCTTTTGTCGCTGTTGCTGGTGCAAGACGAGTGATTCGAGGGACTCGGCGGATGCATCCGGGACGGCATCCAGCTCAGTCAGCACCTGGTCGGCCCACGCGATCTGACGTCGTAGGAAGTCTTCGATACGGTAAGCGAGCGGGTAGGTGGGCATAGTTAACCTGCCGGATTATTCTGGGCAACGGGTACACCCCGTTGCCGTTGTTCGAGCCGGGCCAGGTTGGCCTTGACAGCCGCCTCCTGGGCCCAGGGCGAATCGGAGGCTGCAATGGATTCGTAAAGGCTGAGGCAACCTTCGTAATCCGCCAGTTGTAGCAGGGCGTTGGCGCGCTGGTAGCGGGCCCACTCGGGATCGGAGCGGAGTCCCGTGACCGGGAGTTTGCTGTTGGACGTGGAGTCTTCGGCAATCGAGAAGGCGAAAACCGCCGTCCGATAGTCTTCTTTGTCGTAGAGAAAGTCTCCCCACGCGATGGCCGCGTCCACCAGATAGGGCGTGTCGATGGGGGCGGTCTCCACATGGGCCTTGAGATCCATGACCATGCGGCGCGCGGCGGCGGCACGCCCTGTGTCAAGATAGGTCCGCAGCAGCTTTTGGTCCGAGGGGCGGGTACGGGCTTCTGGATAATTGAAGTAGGCCTGTTCCATCTTTTCCAGTCCCCGCTGGGGCGCGATGGAAAGGAGGGCTTCGCCTTCCTTCATCAGCAGGGAGAAGGCGGTTCGGGTACGCAGCCGATTGAGATCCAGCTTTCCAATGGCGGCCTGCGCGTTTTCTAAATCACCATTGTCGATGAGGTCGATGGCGGCCTGGGCCAGGGTCTCTGGCTCGGTCGCGACGGACACAATATCGCGGGCCGTGGTCCTGATATGGTCGGGCAGTCCCAGGTCCCGGTAAATCGATTGGATGGCCTCCAGGGTGGGCAATTGGTGGCGCGTGCCCCGGGTGGCCGCCAGGAGCGACGTCAGATCGTCCAGGGCGCCTTCCGTGCCGCCCTGCTCGTAGCGCAGCCGGGCCGCTTCGATGCTGCCCGAGAGTGCTTCCGGGGAGCCCGCGTACAAGGTCTTCAGACGTTGATAGGTGCGGGTGGCCTCGGTGGGCATGTTCGCGGTCCGATAGTAGCGAGCGGCATTCAGCAAGAGACTCGGGTCGGCGGCGCCCGCCTTGTCGGCCGCCACGAAAGCGATGGCGGCCGCCAGGGGGTTGCCGTCCAGCCCCTGAAGCTCGCCGTTGTTCTTCAGCACATCGGGGTTGTTGGGATACTCCAGGGTGGCCCGCTGCGCGGTCTTAATGGCGCGCTCCCGCTCTCCCAGGGCCTCTAGGACCTGCGCGTTCTCGATAAAGGCCTGTGGTCGGAGGGGGCTGTCTTCAAAGAAGGTCAACAAATCGGTCAGGGTATCCCGCGCATTTTCTAACTGGCCGGAGGCGCGGTAGGTCTGGGCGAGGAGCAAGTACACCTCGTCATTGCCTTCCAGGTGGGTCGATGTCTCGATCTGATTCTTCAGGTGCATCTCGGCATTCTTATACTGGCCGGATTCATAGGCCAGACGGCCAAGACGGACAAAGGCTTTAGCAGCCAGTGCAGAGTCAGGAGAACTTTGGGCCACCCGGATAAACATGGTGCGGGCGTCGCTGTAGTTGCCTGCTTTGACGTTGGCATCCCCAATAGCCAATTTGGCCTCCCCCGCCCAGGGAGAAGCGGGATAGTTGGAAAGCAGGTTTTGTGCGTAGATGGCCGCGGTCAGCGGGTCCTCTTGCTCCAGGGCGAGTTGGGACGCCTCAATCAACATGCGATCCCGCTCGGGTGCATCCGCGTACTGTTCGAAAATATTCTTGTAGATATCCAAGGCGAGGATGGGCTGATCCGCGGTAAAGAGCTTTGCCTTCCAATACAGCGCCTCGGGAATCCGCGGGTGAGAGGGTACTTCCTTCAGCACATCGTCGATATTCGCCGTCATCTGGTCGAACTCCGGCGTGCCCCATTCACCCCGAAACGCCCGAAACTGGGCTTCCAGACGAACGAAGAGGGCGTCACTTCGCAGTTGTCCCGGATAGGCGGCCGCGATGGGCTCGTCCAATTCTTCCACAACGCCCACGTAATCTCCGGAGGCCATCTTGTCGCGTGCCCGGGTCAGCGCGATCTCGAGGGAGTCCAACGCCCGCTCCATACCGGCATCGGGACGGTGCTCCCGGTTCAGGGTAAGGATGCCGCCAGTACCCAGGGCGATCAGCGTGCCCATGGTCAGGCACGCAGCGAGGCGGACGGCGTTTTCCTGGACGAAGGGGACCAGGGGCGACTGCTTGCGGAATCGTTTGCCCCGACCTGTTCCTCGAGCGGAACCCGCTTCGGGCGAAAGCGCGGTGTCGGCAGAGGAGGCGCCATCGCCCTCTTGAAGGGGAGCAGGTGACGCGGGCGCGGGGCCCGTATCTCCGTTCTTGGAGGCCTCGATGAGTTTGTCCAGATCACTCTGAGACAGGCTTTCGGAACCCGATTCCGAGGCCGCCGCTGCCGCAAGATTCTCCGATCCGATCTCGCTCTTCGACGCGGCACTGCGTTCATCGGTGGCTTCCTGCTGGGCACTCGCGATGAGCGAATCGATCATGTCCTGCGAAATGTCGCCAATCTCTTCTTCTTCCGCTTCATCGTCCGGCGGGCTTTCCGCCTCGGGGCTTGCAGGGAGGCCGTCCAGCGCGCCAGAGCTGTCCAGATCGGCCATGAGCGAGTCGATGCTTGACTGGCTCAACGAGACCTCGGGGGAATCCTCTTCGGGGATGACGGGGGCGTCAAGCTGGGACCCATCCAGCACCTGCTCCTCACGGGGCCCGCCCAATACGGCGTCAAGATTCGTTTCATCCAATGCCGCTTCGCCATCGGCCGTCGCTGACGTAGGGGTGCCCTCATCGGTGTGGCCGGAAATGTCGTCGTCACCTGATTGGGAGGCGCCGTCTTCAGATTCCTCTGCTGCCGTCGCGAGGAGGGCATCCAAATCTTCCTGCGACATGGCGCCACTGCCCCCTTCGGACGTGTCGCTTTCCGCTGCAGCGCCGGCGTCCGCCAGGAGCGCGTCGAGGTCGGGGGCCTCTTTGCCTGGGGTGTCGGGTGTGTCGGTCGCCTCCGCAGCTCCCGTACCCGCCAGGAGGGCGTCAAGGTCTGCTTCCGACATGGGGGCCTCTTCGGCCTCAGTGTCGGGTGTGTCGGTCGCCTCCGCAGCTCCCGTACCCGCCAGGAGGGCGTCAAGGTCTGCTTCCGACATGGGGGCCTCTTCGGCCTCGGTGTCGGGTGTGTCGGTCGCCTCCGCAGCTCCCGTACCCGCCAGGAGGGCGTCAAGGTCTGCTTCCGCCATGGGGGCCTCTTCGGCCTCAGTGTCGGTCGCCTCCGCAGCTCCCGTACCTGCCAGGAGCGCATCGAGGTCTGCTTCCGCCATGGGGGCCTCGTTGGCCTCGGTGTCGGGGGTGTCGGTCGCCTCCGCAGCTCCCGTACCTGCCAGGAGGGCGTCGAGGTCTGCTTCCGCCATGGGGGCTTCTTCGGGAGCCGTGTCGGGTGTGTCGGTCGCCTCTGCAGCTCCGGTACCCGCCAGCAGGGCGTCGAGCTCGTCTTGCGCCATGGGAGTCTCTTCGGCAGGAGTATCGGAAGGTTCGGTTTCCGCGCCAGATTCGGTGCCCAAGTCATCGTGAGGAATCAGCGGGGCGCTGTCCGGTGCCTCCACTTCTTCCGGCGTCGCAGTGGAAGTCTCCTGGTCCTCGCCATGTTCATCCCCCTCATGCCCTATCCCATTGATAAGCGCGTCGAGATCTTCCTGTGACAAAGGGAGCTCGGGGTCGAAATCGGATTTTTCGGACTTTCGCTGTGCGACGAGTGCCGCGAGTTCCTCTTCGGTAAGGGTATCGTCCGTTCCGGAGACATAGTCCGTATCATCGGGAGTCGTTTCGGCGGGCACCGAGGCCAGTTCTTCCAACGGCCCACTGGTCGGGGGAGTCGACGGCGTCTGCGTGGTACGGCGTGACGGCGTTTCCGGTCGGGGGCGTGGCAGCGGTGGCACGGGACGTGCCAGGGGCGTCTGGGCGGCGATGGGTGCCTCGCCGTCCGGGCGGACGAGTGGGGAGTTATCCTCGAGAAAATCCGTATCGACAAGAAAACCATCATCCAGCAAGGGGGACGGAAGGCCTGCCTCAGCCGCTTCCAGGGCCTTCAGCATTTCCTCGTCCAGACTGGATGGACGTTGTTTTTCTTCGTCGCTCATGAGTCAGGTAAAAACTCCCGGCCACGGTGCCGTCGTAGGGTGTGTGCAGCACCCGGCGCTTCACGTTAAGACGGTGAACCGTGTCTGACGTGACAACGAATCGCTCCGCGTACTCTTTGGGGCGTGAGATCACCATTGGTTTGTGCGTAAACCGAAGGCACTACGCCTTTTCTGCATTCTATCACGCCACCCGGAGCGCCGCAATTTATATGTACAACTTTGTCCCGCGCACGGGGTGTCGGCAGGGGGGTAATACGGAAGGGGATGTGGGATGCGTGCTAAACTGGGCGCATGACGCGCAATGACCAGACAACGGCACGGGGCGAATCCCACCAGGGGCCAAGACGACGATGGTGACTCCAGCAGCGTGGGAACGCTGGCTGCGGTCGTGGCTTGTGGTTACCCTCCTCGTGGCAACTCTCAGCTGGTCCCTGCACTTCGTGTCGTTCAATCATGTCAAAGAGGGGGCCCTGTGGCTTGGATGCCTGGGGCTGGCAACGCCCTTTGTGCTTCGGCCCGGGCATCCGTTGGTCGGATTTCGGGTCTGGTGGCCCACCTGGTGCGGTGTGTGGGCCCTGGGCATTCTCAGCGTGGTGCGGGCCGAGGTGCCCTGGCTTGCCGTCGCGTCGCTATTGCGTACATCGGCCCTGCTGGCGGTAGCCACATTCGCCTGCAGCGTCGGGCGTACCGAGGCAGGGCGCCGGATGCTGTTCCGTACTATCGTCGGCACCGCTACGGTGGCGGCAGCGCTGGCACTCGGGCAACGGGCCGGGATGCTGGAGGCCCTTTTTCCATCCTTTTCCCACTATGATCAGACCATGTATTCCGTGTTTGGCAACGCGGGCCTCCTCGCGGGCTACCTTGCCCTGGGGCTCGTGCTCCTACCGGAGCTGTTGAAATCCTGCCCCCGAAGAGGCGGGCGCTGGCTCCTGGCCGCCGCCGCAGGCGGGACGATGGCCGTGGCGTTCCTTTACAGCGCATCCCGGGGTGCCCATGTGGCCCTTCTGGTGGGACTTGCCGTTTATCTGGTAGCCCATCGCCCCCCATGGCGCCCGTCACTCCCAAAGGGGGCCGCGGGCGTGCTGCTGTTTGGGCTGCTCTGCGTTGTGGCAGGCGCTCCCAGCCTAAGCAAATGGGCCATGACCTTTCAGCCGGGTGACGTGGGCGTGGCCGTTCGCGGGTGGATTTGGCATGCCAGTGTGGCCATGTTTTGGGAGCAGCCCTTCCTCGGTGTGGGTATGGGTAATTTTTCTTACGGGTTGCCGCCGTATCTTGGACTACCCAGTGAGGCGGTTCCCGATCGGGTGACCGTGTACCATGCCCACCTGGATCTCTTGGAGCTGCTGTGCGAAGTGGGGGGGCTGGGCATACTCCTGCTGAGCGGACAATTGTATCGCCTACGACGGGTCAGTTCCGGCGCGGCGGCGGGAACCATGACCCTGGTCGTCTTCTCGTGTTTCCACCCCATGTGGGCAAGCGCTCCCCACGCCCTCGCCTTCCTGCTACTCCTGGGTATGAACATGGCGCCCGGGCCGGTGCCTCTTCCGGTGACGCGCGTGCCCGTGCGAGCCACCCGCGTCCTGATGGCGGGAATCCTCCTCGGAGGTGCCGTGCTCCACGGGGTGACCACCCTGGGCCCCAGTTTTCTGCTGCGTCGCGCAGAAGACCGGCACCTGGCCGGCATTCCAGCGGAAGAGGCCTATAGGTCGGCCATCGCCGGACCGGGCTATCGGGGGGAAGCCCATGAGAGCTTTGGTATATATCGGCTGACCCAGGGGGACGGGCAGGGTGCCTGGCAGTCTTTTCAGGCGGCCCGCCGCGAACTCAACACCGGGCGGCTGCACCTGCTAATGGGGATGACCGCACAACAATTGGGGTGGGAGGAGGTGGCTACCCGCTGCTTCGTGCAGGCGCAACAGCGGGGTGTAACGTTGAACAACGGTGGGCGGGATGGGCGCGCTCAGTAGAGGTGGGCGGGCACTAAACTGCGAACGCGAATCTGGGTGCCCCCGATGACACCCCCGGAGATACGTACCTGGTATGTCGTGTCCGCGTGGGGCGCGAAGACCGGGGAGCGCCAGACCGACCCATCCATCTCGCCAGTTACCAGGGCCTGTTGACGGTCCACCGCCACCAGTTCTACGCGCTGCTCATCGGCATAGTTTCCCCGGACCTCAATCTGGGCGCGATTGGCCCGGAAGTCAAGCCAGTCGGAACCCGTGCGTTCCCAGCGGATACGGGGCGCGGCCATGCCGCTGCTGAGGGTCGTCGTCACGTCTTCCGCGCGAAGGGAGTCTAACGCGCCGCTGAGAGCACGGTATTCGGCCATAGGATTGAGGGGCCGTTCCGCCTGCAAGGATTCCAGGCCCCAGGCGCTGGACAGCACAAGGAGAACGCTCAGTAGCACGTGGGTGAGCCCTACCGACGTGGCGTTTGGCGCACTGAGGGACATACCGCGGCGGTAAAGAAACCAGAGGGCCACGGCCGGGATGAGCAGGGTCGCCGCGAAAGCCAGCGGGGGAAGCCAGGAGAGGAGGAATACCAGTCCCGGTGGGATGAAGGCAATGAGGGCCACGCGATTGCCGCTGCATCGGGGGCGGACCGATAAAATCCGGAGCGCAATGTTGAGGAGGATGGGGGAGAGGAGGATGGCGACAGCACCGACTACGATACGGGTCGTCGACATGTGGTACTGAACAAACTCGACCAACGTGCGCGGCGCAGGAAAACCCGATTGGGCGCTCTGATACGTGAAATAGCCCCCCAAGGCAACGGAGCCAATCAGCACGGCAAAGGCCATGATGAAAAACTTTCCGTCCAACTGATGACTGATGCCGGAGAGATGCCGTTGCGAGCGCTTGGCGGAGCCGGGCGTCATGTGCCCACGGGGCAGCGTCTGAAGCAAAAGCGATTTACACTGCCAGCAGTGCGATTGACTTCCATTGTTCTGCGCCCCACACATGGCGCAAACATTGCCCTGACTCAGATCGATACCGCTGTCACTCTCGGTGAGGCGGAGGTCATCCGCATCCGGAATGGCGGCTACTGAATTCTTTTTTTTTTATCCGTATCCGGTACGGTACTGCGGAGACGTGCTGCGGCATGGGCGGCCATGGGGTGGTGGGGGTCCAGCCTGTACACGCGTTCCCACATTTCCGCCGCGCCGGTATGGTCGCCCGCGATTTCCAGGACCCGCGCGAGCTGCTCAATCAGACCAATTTCATCGGGCCAGATGGAGATGGCGTGGCGGAGTTCCTCGGTCGCTTCATCATAACGACCAAGCCGATAGTATGTGGCTGCCAGATAACGGAGAATATTGATCCGTTCCTGGCCTTCATTCTTCAGCACCTGCAGGTGCTCCAGAGCGAGCCGATACTCCCACGCCGTGTAAAGCTTCTTTGCCAGACGCCACCGCTGTTCATGGTCGTCCGGGTTGGCTTCCACATAACGGGCTATATCCCAAATCTCTGCCATAGTTCCTCCGGCAGTCAAAAATCAATTTCCGGGCCATTGGGCCCATCCTATCACGGGCGCTGCGGTCTAGTCTTCATCGGTCTCCGTGATTTCCGAATTGCCGCGACCTGCAATATAGCCCAGTAGCGTATTCACGATCCACGTGATAATGGCCGCCACGAAGCCCGCCATGAAGGCAATGCTGCCCAGCCGCAGTGCCGCGGGCGTGTTGTCCATGGTGACGCTGAATACAAAATAGTAGGTGGGCACCAGGCAAATCAACCAGGCGACTCCCAGGAATTTCCAGCCTACCGATGCAAAACGGGGTTCTTCACTCATTGAGCGCCTTCTCCTTTTCCGGTGAATACGACGGCAACAGAATTCGAAAGGCTGCCCCACCCAGGGGGCTCTGCCCGAGGGTCAGTTCGCCATCATGCTCATGGATTATCTTTTGCGTTATCGCCAGGCCCAGCCCCGTTCCCTTTGCCCCTTTGGTGCTGAAAAAGGGATCAAATATCTGGGGCTGAATATCCTCGGGTATTCCCGGGCCATTGTCTTCGATAATGATTTCCACTCCGCCACCATCGAGATCCTGGGTCCGAATAGCAATTCTACCCTCAGTGTCGGAAACCGCGTCGGCCGCATTGCTCACCAGGTTCAGGATGCAACGATGGAGAGATACGGGCTCGCCATAGACGGGGTTCTTGAGCGAGGCCGTGTCGACGGAGACAACGATTTTCTTGCGATGAAAGAGGTCGTGATAACTCTCGACCACTTCCTCGAGTAATTCGGGGAGCTGGAATAGTTCCCGATAGGGTTTTCGGGGCTTCGAAAAGCTCAGCATATCCTGTACGAAATGGGTGATTCGCTTGGTGCTTCGTTTGAAGACGGGCCAGGTTCGGTGCAGTACGTCAAAATTGTTCTGCTTCAGCCCCATTTCAATCAGCTCGGCGCTGTTGTTCAGCCCGGAGACGATGTTCTTTGTGTAGTGCGAAAGGCCCGTTACGGCCTGACCGATGGCCGCCATCCGCTCGGTCTTGATCTTCTCCTCGACCAGGCGTGCATTGGTGATGGCCGTCGCTGCGAGCCCGGCAAACATCTCCATAACCCGCATGTCGAGGGTCGAAAAGTAGTCCCCATCAATCTTGTTGAGCACTTCCAACACGCCGACCAGGCGGTCATGGTCCACCATGGGCACGGCCAGCAAACTACGGGTCTGGAAATTGCTCGTGTCATCGGCCGAGCGAAAGAATCGTTCGTCTTCTTGTGCGTTCTTGACGTTGATAGACGTCCGGCTTTGTGCCGTGGCCCCGGCGATGCCCTGGCCAAGCTTGAGACGCACCTCCTGCTTGAGGCGCTCCTGATCGCCCGACTCCCCGAGAGCAACGTGAAAATAGAGATCATCCCGCTCCCCATCATAGAGGATGATGGACGAGGCTTCGGCCCCCGCCACGATCTGGCTTTCCACGGTAATGTATTCCAGGAGCGAATCCAAATCGGTAATGGCGCTGATAAACTCGTGGACCCGATAAAGGGCTTCCACCGCACGACGCATCTCGGCGTTCGAGGCGCTGTCTAACCAGGGAAGTTGTTCGTGGAGCTTAAGGTCCATCGGTGCGGGGGCCCGTCGTGTTCAGTTGACCATCAATTATCGGCAAGGCATGATAGATCACGTCTCCGACAGCCCGCAAACTTCCCACACACAGCTTGTCCAGCGTATCGGCCTCCGTTTGCCAGTTTTTCTGGTGGTCCACCGGCGAGCCGCCATAGCGGACGTCCAGCAGTTCCAGGGCGGGGATACCCGCATCACGGAAGGGGCGGTGATCACTTGCCCGATCTTCGGCAAAGGCGCCGAAGTGGGTTTTGTAGCCCTGGCGCGTTGCCGTGTTCCAGAGAATCTCTGTCAGCCAGCGTGGAGCATGCTCATCCCGTGAAACGCTCAGATAGCAGTCGCCAATCATTTCCACATTGATCAGGGCATCGATGGAGGCGAGTGCTCCCGACTGCTCCAGCTGCTCCCGAAACAGGTGGCTGCCGTACAATCCGGGTTCCGAATCTGCCCCGTCCCGCCCGTTCTTACCGTCGAAAAAGACCAGCCAAATGGTGCGCCCATCCCGGGTGCGTCCCAGCGTGCGGGCCATCTCCAGCAGCCAGGCCGTGCCTGACCCACTTTCGTTGGCACCGACCAGGAGGCCTTCACCGTCGGCGTAGGTGTCATAATGGGTGCTCAGAACGATGATGCCGGGCATCGTCCCCGAAACAACAGCGCGCAGGTTCACCAGTTTCACCGGTCCTTGTGCCGTGGTTACTTCCCCTTCCAGCCGGTGCACCGTGAGTCCCGCACGGCGCAGCTCCCGTTGGAGGTAGGCTTGTTGTTTTGCCATGCCTTCCGACTGGGTCGGGCGTGGGCCGAGTTGCACCAGGTATTCGAGGTCTTTCCAGGCCCGCGGGGCGTTGAAGGGGGATTGGGCCACGCCATCGGGGACCCGCGTGTTCTCCTGGGGTTTCAGCGATTGCTTGACCCCGAAGCTCACCAGCATGAGAAAGAGGAAGGTGCCAATCCCCATAAAGAGGATAATGCGAATGCCCATGTTGCCCTTTTCGCCCGTCGACATGGCTCTGTATTCCTTTCCTACCGCAATGAGGTCCCGTGCCGCCTGGCACGGTTGCGCTGAAACAAAGGGAAATAGTACTATATACGCTATTTTGAATCCACGAACGCGGGGAAGAGCCCGCCTGCCCATCGTTAATTCTGCCCAAGTTCCACCCCTGATTCGCGCCACATCGTGGCACGGTGTGGCATCGGGCACAGCGTGATTGGAGAGATCATATGTACCGGCCGGAAATTAAGATCCTGGATTGTACCATCCGCGATGGCGGATTGATGAACAACTGGGAATTCGACAAGGCCATGGTCAAAGACGTGTTTCAGGGCCTGGTTGATGCCGGCGTAGACTACGTAGAGCTCGGCTATCGGGCCGATAAGAAGCAGTTTTCACCCAAGGATCATGGCCCCTGGCGCTTCTGCGACGAAGCCGACCTGCGCGATGTGGCCTTTGAATGTGATACCAAAATCTCGGTCATGGTGGATGTGGGACGTACCGACTACGACGCCTTCCTGCCGGCCGACGAATCCATCATTTCCATGTTCCGCGTGGCAACCTACGCGAAAGATGTCGACAAGGCGATCCACCTGGGCAACCACATCAAGTCCCTGGGCTACGAGGTGTGCGTCAATATCATGGCCGCCTCCCATGTGCTGGAACCCGATTTGGATGAGGCCCTGGCCCAACTCGCCACCACCGATTTCGAGGCCATCTACCTCGTAGACAGTTTCGGCTATTTCTATTCCGAACACATCCACTACCTGGCAGACAAGTACATCACGGGGCTGGGGGGCAAGACCGTGGGCATTCACTGCCACAACAATCAGCAGCTTGCCTTTGCCAACACGGTCGAAGGCATCATCAAGGGAATCAATTTCTTGGACGGCAGCATCTATGGGATGGGCCGCGCCGCAGGCAATTGCACCACGGAATTGCTGTTGGGTTTCCTGAAAAATCCGAAGTACAACATCCGCCCGGTGCTGGGCCTCATCGAAAAATACTTCGAAAGCCTGAAGCAGGACCTGAAGTGGGGCTATGAGCCACCCTACCTGGTCACGGGGGTCTTGAATAAACACCCCCGCACGGCCCTGGCCTATATGGCCAATGTGAGCGCGGGCGACTGCGAACCGGATATCGTCAAGTTTTACAATGAGCACATCAATGTCGAGGAAATCGACTGATAGGTGCCATTGGCCTGTACCTCCCTTAGACGCCTGTAGCCCCCCTGGCTGCAGGCGTTTTTCCTATCCCTGGGGGTAATTCCGGTTGAGGCGATAAACAAAGGCCAGCACTTCCGCCACAGCCCGGTAGAGTTCTTCCGGAATCGTGTCGTCCACATCTACTTTGGCGAGGAGGGAGACCAGATCGGGGTCCTCCTGGATGTGAATCCCTTCTTTCGCAGCGATCGCAAGGATACGATCGGCCAGGACGCCTTGCCCCTTGGCAACTACTTTGGGCGCCGGATCCGAGTCAGACTGGTAACGTACCGCTATGGCGCGTTTACGGGGGTCGCGGGCTTCCTTCATGCATCCAGATCCAATCCCTGATAAGGGCTCAGCAGGGAAAGCAGCGCACTTTCCCGATCGCCATCCCATACGGTCGCGGTGATCCGGGCGTGGGGGAACCCAAGCCCGGCAAGTTCATCGCGCAATTCGTCCGCCACACGATTCAGATGGGTGGCCAGCTCCGGCGTCATGACACGAAACGCGCAGGTACATTGCGGCCCCTGCGCACGGAGTGCGATCCACATGGGGCCCAGGCGGGTGAGCTCCAGGTCCAACACCGTCTGATGGATGGCCTGGCCCTGGGGGTCATTTCTTGAGGGGGCCTCGGAAAAAACGTGCAGCTGCAGGCGGCGGAAGCCCTGCTCTTCCCCCAGCGGAAACTCCATAAATTCATAGGGCTGGTCCAGGGCACGTAAATTCTGTACGTCACTACCCAGCGCCCGTTCGGCCGTCCGCTCGGTCAGGGCCTTGAAGCCTTCTTCGAGTCCTTCCTTGCGCAGCCAGTTCCGAAACGCGTCTTCATCGAGAAGTTGCCGCGTGAGGGAGGCCAGGGATTCTTTGAGCGTGGCGAGCGCACCCATGGGCGCTTCTCCGCGTACGATCTGGGCCAATCGTGCCAGCCCATTCCGTTCGGAACGGGCCCGTCGTACCAGGTCGTACCACGCCGTTACATCGGCCAGCCCAGTCAGCGACAGCCAGGGGGAAAGTGCGGCACCGCCATCGGAGCGTAGTACCCCTTGTTGGTTAGCCTGTGAAAGAATCTGCTGGAGTTGCTGCAGGTCTTTGCCCGTCCCGCGGTCCGACAGGAGGGTGCTCACCAGGGCCCGAAGCAATTCCGCTGATTGGGGTGTTTGACGGGGGAGCAACGTGGGGAGCCGGTCTTCCAGGTCCAAACGGCCGATTTGCTGCAGCACCGCCCGAAAGAGTGCGGACGGGTCGCCCGTTTCGACGGCGGTGCCTGTGGAGACCGCGGCTGCGCGCAGGGTGAGTTGCAGGTGGTCGCCCTGGGCCTGGACCTGAACCAGAACCCGTTGTCCTGCCTGAAGGCCACTGTCCGCACCCAGGGGTATCTTCAAGCCGGCGACCACCGCAGCAAGGCCATCCGGTTGGTTTCGAATGACGCCACTGTAATTATGTCCGGCTTGTAGCGGTGAATGGGTGGTCGGCGGTGTGAATTGGACCGTGGTTGGCGGCGTGGGAGGTAACATCATGTGCAATCAGGGACGGGGCTCAGCCATTCGGCGACGCGCCCTGCTTGGCGAGGCTGAGCATGAGGCGCACCTCCCCTTTTCCAATGCCCAACTCGCGGGAAACTTCGGCGACCGTCATGCCCGCATCACTATATTCCAAGACCCGTTGCTGCATGTTGGCCGGGTCTTGCGCGAAATCCTGCGATTCATCCGTGGGACTCAGGTCGGCCATGGAAGCCATTTGGCCCGGCAGATCGAGCCCCCCACGGGATGTTGGGGCTTCCGATGGGATGTTCAACAAGGCGCGAAAGGCTTCCCGCGCGGCGTCGCCGTTCTTCGGTGCAGGCTCCTCTTCCTCCCGGGGTGCGCGCGGCGTCTCTCGGGGAGGGGTGGGGGCTGCGTTCCCAGGCGCGTGAACTTCGCGGGCTTCTTTTTTGGGGGGAGCGGGCGCGCTGAAGTCTTCGGCGACCCACGAAGTAAAGGACGACTTGGTCACACCCGTATCTTCCAGCTTGTCCGCTTCCTTGGTCGCTTCCGGTGCGGGCGTTTTGGGCGCGCTGGGGCGCGGCGCGGGCCGAACCGTGTCCAGAATGCTCTTCCCGATCGGTGCCCCGTTCGACTGGATGGCGTTTGCCGGGGCACTGGAGGGACGTTCGGGAGCCGGCTTCTTGAGCGGTGTTTCTGTGCGCGGTGCGGCACGCAGTGAATCGATAGGCGACGTCGGCCGTGGTGCCGGTTTCGGGGGCGTGACGGAGGAGGGGGCAGGCGTTTCCGACCGCGTCGGAAGTACATCCTCCCGTCGCCGGGGTTCGCTCAAGGGCGCGGTGGACCGGTGACGGGGGGCTTCAGCGGGCAGACTGGAGAAACCTGCGCCGTCGCCCGTGCGGGCCATTTGGCGAAAGATGCCGTCGATTTGCGCCTGGGCCTCTTCAAGCTCTTGGGCGATTCGCAGTTGTTTCTCGTAGAGCTGCTTGTTTTTCTCCATGCCCTGATTGAGGATGTGCTTAACCTGCCCCATCTTGTGTTCTAATTCGACATTGAATTCTTTTGCCAGTTTCTTCTGTTGCCCGATAATATCCCGCATCGTCTGAAACAATATCGTCATGTCCGTAATGTCGGCGCGGGCCTGTTTCAGGCGGAGGTCTGCTTTCTTCTCCCGTTGGTGCAGTACGACGACCAGCGCCAGGGCGATCGCGAGGAACGCCAGGGCGATGGCGAAGAAAAGGAGTGCCACCGGGTTGCCGAGGGCCTGGGCAATCGTGTCAAGCATGGCCCGCTCCTCCAACCTTCAGGGGGGTTAATCTGTAGCCGTAATACCGCATGGGATTAGATTTCTACGTCAAAGTCGTGGGCCTGCGGATCGTCGGCGAGGACTTCCTTTTCCGATGCATTGTAAAACTGCATGGAGCGCTGATTCTTGCCCTGACCGCTGCCTTGTTCCCGTTTGCGACGTTTTCCTACAAAAGGATTGCGTCGGCGAAGCTCCCGATCAACTTCGTCGTTTTTCGGGGAGGTGTGTTGTACCTGCGTTTCGGCGGCCCGTTGCCCACTGGCCGACTCCGAAGCGACCCGCGCCTGGGCCGCCAGCGACGTCCGGTCAGCAATCTGCTGGATCCGTTCGGCAGCGGAGGCCCGTCCTAATTCCGTCTGAGGGTCAATGGGTTGGGGCATGACACCTTCCCGGCGCAGGCGATTTACGCGTTTTCGTTGACCGCCTTTCGCAATTTTTTCATGGCCGCGCTGTGAATCTGGCAAATGCGAGATTCGGACACACTGAGCACGAGCCCAATCTCTTTGAGCGTCAACTCTTCATAGTAATATAAGTTTAACACTTTCTGCTGCTGATCGGGCAAATTAAGGATGGCCTGCACCAACAGCTCCTTGCGCTCCTGATTTTCGGCCGCCTGGGCCGGGTGGGGCGCGCTGTTGGAGCCAATCATCTCCACCTTGCGGGTTTCTCCGCTGTCTTCAGAGGGGATGTAGTCATCCAGTGAAAGGACCTGGGCCGTCTGCAATTGGGCCATGGTCTCTTCCACATGTTCCGGAGTCGTGCCGACTTCGTCGGCGATGGCATCCGTAGAGGGTTCGCGTCCTTCCGCATGACGGAGCTTTTCGCGGGCAGCACCGACCTTGCGCGCCATAGTGCGGAGCGAGCGGGGCGCCCAATCGAGGGACCGAATCTGATCGATAATGGCGCCGCGAATTCGGATCGAGGCGTAGGTGGAAAACTTGATCTCCTGGGTGTGATCATATTTTTCCACCGCATCCATGAGGCCGATGCATCCCCAACCTACCAGATCATCCATCTCCACATTGCTGGGCACGTGGATGGCCATACGTCCCGCAATATACTTCACGATACGCATGTGATGCAGGATGAGCTGGTCTCGGGCTGTGGATTTGCCATCCTCTTTAAAGAGGCGCCAGTACTCTTTTTCGTCTTCTTCTGTCAACGCAAACTCTCTATACGCGCACGGGTACTGATGATCTCCGTGATGCGAAGGCCAAACTTCTCGTCTACAACGACCACGTCGCCCCGTGCGATAAGTTTTCCATTTACAAGGAGGTCCACCGGCTCATCCACCAGGTGGGCAACCTCCACAATCGACCCCGGACCAAGATTGAGGATCTCTGATATCGGCATTTCCACCCGGCCTAACCGCGCGGTGGCCACGAGCCCGATGTCCAGGACCATGTCCAGGTTTTCGGGCGCGGCTGCCCGAGTGCCGCCCCGGTAGTCATCGTCTGCCGGGGCCATCTCGCCACCAAAACCGCTGAGAATGTCGTTCATTTCATCGGGACTTAATTCCGCCTCGGTGGCCAGCCCGGATTTGGGCGCAACCAGCTGCTCTTCGGGAACCAGACTTTCTAAGGGGTGGCTGAAGAGAATCACCCCGGCACCGGATATGTCGGCGTTGTTGGTAAAGGTGAAGGGGACCAGACTTCCGTCCGCTCCGAGCAGTTCCATCAGGGCCGTGCCGTGATCCGCGCCCGTGTCCGCCAGTTCAACATTTTCCAGGGGGGCGGCATCGCGTCCGAATTGTTCCAGCAGGTGGGTGACCCCGCCTCCGAGTGCCGGGTCAGCGATTTCCTTGAGCATGGAACGATCATCATCGCTGAGGGCCTCCGCGGCCGTGAATTCCTGCTCTTGAATCAGCGCCGCCACCTGGGCGGCGGTGTGGACGTTGAGTAGCAGCGCCACAGCGCCCAAATCCCCTTGAATGGTGGCCTGCAAGGTGACCGGGAACTCCGACAGCCGCAGGGCAAGGCCATCGGCTGTAATGGCTTCTCCCTCAGCGAGTTCGAATTGGAAGGAACAACTCAGCATGGCGTCAAGGACGTCAAAGGCGCCCTTGAGCAGGCCCGTTCCCACGATGTTAGCAGCGATCGGATTCATATAGCGTCGGTTACTCCCGGTAAAAGTCTAACAGTTGTACGGCGCTGTTTTCGCGGCGGCGGCCCGGCGAGGCATGAAACTTGGGACGCCCACCCACCTCAACCAGCAAGGGGGAATGGGGGGAACTGTCCAATTGGATCACATCGCCCACGGAAAGGGTGGCCACATCGCTGACCGAAACCCGGGCACGGCCCAGTATGGCATCCACGGGTATCCGGCTGCGCAGAAGCTGTGTCTTGATCGCGTTCCGGGTCATTTCTGCCACATCATCACTCATCCGACGGGAGAAGTGGGCCTGCTGGGAGATCAGATCGAGGATGGGATTGAGGACCAGCAGGGGGATACAGAAATTCATCGTGCCCACCGTTTCCCCGATATGCACTTCATAGCCGACGAGAATGACCATTTCACTGCCGGCCACGATCTGAACGATCAGGGGATCGCTCTCCTGTTGGAGAACGCTCAGGCGGAACTCGATGAGTTGTTCCCAGGAACGGCGGAGACTGTCCAGAATCATCATCACAATACGCTGGATGATCCGGTTCTCAATCTCGGTCAATTCGCGGGGTTCCGGCAGGGTCATGCCTTTTCCGCCGAGCACCCGGTCGACGATGGGAAAAACCATCGAAGGGCTCATTTCTATGACCGCCGTCCCTTCCAGGGGGGCCATGTCGATGATAGACAGGGCCGTGGGCCGTGCCACCGAAAGGATGAACTCGTCGTAGGTCAACTGATCGATGGAAGTAAGGTCCACACGGACGACTGTGCGCAGAAACGGGGGGAAGATGATACTGACTTCCCGGGAAAAGGCTTCAAAGAGGCTCTGGAGCCCCTTGAGCTGCTCTTTGGAAACGCGCTCGGGCCGGCGGAAATCGTAGGGCGACAGGCTCACATCCTGTTCGGACTGCGCACCCTGTTCGGCCTCGCCGATGTCGCCTTCTGAGACGGCACCCAGAAGTAGATCGACTTCGTCCTGGCTGAGAATGTCGGCCATGCTAACCCTTTGTCCAAACGCCTGTTTAGGTCCCGCAATTGTGAAGCGAGTATAGCATAGGGTCCAAGGTGGCGCAAGCGGTGATGATAGAGATAAGACTTTTGTTTTGAGTTAGATACAGCATATCTTGCTTCAGGTGGGACTTCCTGACAACTTTCGACAAATTCTTGTCATCACCCGGGGTATTCTCTGCGTTACTTCCTGCAGAGGTGAATCCCATTCCATCTCCCATTCGGTGTCGCGCTGTCACCGTGGCGGCGGGCCTGCCTTATCCCGGGCGGCCCGCCGTCGTTATTCTTGCTCAGCGCGTGCCCAGCCCCCGATTCAAGAGCCGCCGAAACCGAATGCCAAGGGCGCTGTCCTGCAGGGAAAGCCCGTCCAGACGGCCCGATACCTTGTCGGCGAAGGAAGCCAGATTGTCCGAACTGTCTATCCAGATGCGGCGTAGTGCCCAGCGGTTGCGGACGGGTGTGTTGTGCCCATACTGGTTGGCGCAGGCATAGTGAAAGCCCGCCGCCGCGACCAGTGCTTCCGTCGCCGCCGTGAAATCCGGGGCCGCTCCGTAGGGATAGGCAAAGGCAGTTATCGGCGCCTCCAGAAGGGTCTCCAGGGCTTGCCTGGAATCCACAATTTCCCGTTCCTGGGCTTCCAGTGGCAGGGTGGCAAGACGGGGGTGGTGCACCGTGTGGGCCCCTATCTGGATGCCCGCTGCCACCGCTTCCCGAAGCTCCTCTGGAGTCATTAACCGGCCGCTTTCCGGCTCCTGCTCAAAAGGCAGGGTGCCCCCAAGGTGGCCGGAGACGACGAAGATGGTCGCCGGGAAGCCGTGTTTCGCCAAAACGGGCGCCGCATGGTGCAGGTTGTCGGCATAGCCATCGTCGAAGGTGAGGGCCACCCCGGGTTTTCCCGCCGCGGCCGCATCCAACGAGATGACCTCGTGGGAATCGGCCAGCCACGCCATCTGGCGCGCGAAATCCTCGGGCGTGACGTTCATTTCATAACGTCGGTGGCCGATGCTGTGGTAGGTGAGAATCCGCGAGGTGGGGCGGCGCGCGCTGCTCAGGCAGGGGCCCCACAAACGCATGGTCGACCGGATGCCCCGCTTGAGCCCATTCTTGAGACGTTGTCCCCTAGCCATGGGAAAGCTTGCGCGCGGTGATCAGGCCCCAGGCATACCCGAGGGCATAGCTGCTGTAGGCCGCGAAGCGCATCTGTTGCCCACTGCCGAGGGCCTTGAGCAGGCGAAGGGGGAAGCGGGCAATGCGATAGGGCAGCGACGTCCGTGGCTCGAAGTCTGCGTCATGGAGGGACTCATGGGTTTCATAGACGCTTTCCGGTTGGAACTTGTAGGCATAGGCCGAGCCGAAGCCATTGCGAAAAAAGATGCGGAGCAACTTGGGCCAGCTTCCCGGAAGGGGGTGATAGATTCGGGCCTGGGCGGCGAGGACCACCCGATAGCCCGCAGCGCGAAGCCGAACCCGGAGGTCGGGGTCAAGGCCGCGCAAGATGTCTTCCCGCTCCCGGCCTACCGCATGGAAAACCGCGGCCGGGATGGCGCAGCAGCCGTGGCAGGCCAAATCGCTGTCCGTCGTTTCATCCACAACCGGCGTGTGAAAGCGGGGAAACTGAAGTGCCGCCTTCTGCTGGAAGGGATTGGAGTCCGGGAAAATCACGATACTGGCTCCGGCCATGCCGATGCGCGGGTCCTCATCGATTGTCTTCAGGATGCGCTCAAAGACATGCGCGTCGGCCAACTCGCTGTCGTCGTCCAGTATAAGCAAGATCTCGCCCCGGGCCTGTGCCGCACCCTGGTTGATGGCCTTGCCCTGGGGGGAAACCCCTTTGACCACGATGGTCTCGAAGTCCGTAAACGTCTGTCGTTCCACACTGGCCAGAAGGCGGGGGACGCACCCGTCCCGGTGGCCATCCCAGGAAGGAATGATGACGGAAACGCGGGGTGTTGGGTCGGGGGTGTCGCTCATGGAATGAGAGTATACGGATTGATCGGTGCCCGATAAAGTGCGGCGACTATGGTCGCGGAAGAATGGGGGGTGATGTGCGGCCTGTGCTATCATGAAGCTATCATGACCACCCTCGATACCGCATTAGATCGCTACCTGCAGATGGCCGTTTTCGAAGCCGGACTCTCCGAAGCGACCCTGTCCGCCTATGGCGCCGACCTCCGCCGCTATCTTGCGTTTCTTTCACAAAATGGAATCGAGCAGGTGGAAGAGGTGGCCCGGGAAGATGTCCTCGATCACCTGGGGGGGCTGATTGCCTCCGGACTTCAGGCCCGCTCATTGGCCCGTCATCTCAGTGCCATTCGGCGCTTTCATCAATTCGCCCGGGAAGAACAGTTGGCACCCGGCGATCCGGCGGAGGGGATTGAAACGCCCCGCCTGGCCCGCTTGCTGCCCCATAGCCTGGGACCGGAAGAAGTGGAACGCCTTCTGGCCGCGCCGGGGAAGGACCCGGAAGCGCCCCACGGTGTTCGCGATACGGCGATTCTCGAACTCTTCTATTCGTGCGGATTGCGCATATCGGAATTGGCCAATCTGCCCGTCAGCAACCTCGATTTGGAAGAAGGCGTGTTGCGGGTTCGTGGCAAGGGGAGTAAAGTGCGGCTCGTGCCCCTGGGGCGTCGCGCCCAATCCTGCGTGCGCGCGTGGCTCTCACTCCGTGCATCGGGTGTCATCGCCGACGAGACCGTGTTCCTCAATGCCAAAGGAAAGCGGCTGAATCGGGGGGCGGTATGGCGCGTGGTGAAACACTGGGTCCGGGCCGCCGGCATCAGCCGTAATGTGACGCCCCACATGCTGCGCCACAGTTTCGCCACCCACCTGCTGGACCATGGGGCCGATTTGCGCGCGGTGCAGGAATTGCTCGGTCACGCCGATATCAGCACAACCCAGATTTACACCTACGTCAGTGTGGCACGCCAGCGAGAGGCCCACCAGAAGTTTCATCCGCGGGCATAGGCCGACCCGTTCAGGGATTCACGCTGAATACCGGGCGGGGCGGTTCGACATCGCCATCGTGGGGTGTTTCGTACAGTATGGGGCGATAGAGGACCTGAAAGGGATCGGAACGCCGTTCGTAAAACCAGTCGGCGAGGAGTTCCAGGCCTTCTGAGCCCGCTTCACGCAGGGGAAGCCACACGTGGGCCGCCGCCTCGGAAACGACCGACGCCTTGTAGGTGTAGGTCCACTCCACAATATCGAGATTCTCGCCCGGCATACGGCCCGCTCTTCGCGCACCTTCCCGGATGCTGGAGCCATCTTCCGTGCCGCTGCATTCCACAAGACCGGTGATGTCCCGATCATGCAGCAGCCGGTGCGTGATGCGCACATTATTGTCCGAATCAAAATTAGTGGGGCGGACCAGCGCCTCGTCAAAGGGAATTCCCGCCTCATCGAGGGCCCGTTGATATCCCCGATCACGCTCCACACCCGGTTGGTAGCCTTCGAGTCCCTTCAACATTCCGATGCGGGTGTGCCCCTTGTCGATCAGAAATTTCGTGCTGATGTAGGCGGCCTCTTCATAGTCCACTGTGGCGCAGGAGACATCGGGAAAACTGTCCAGTCGTCCCATGGCCATGTAGGGGCAGCCGGCATCATGGATACGCTGGACGATGGGGTCATTCACCCGCAGGGGACCGGCCACCACACAGGCACCAAAGCGCTGCTCGTTGACCCCCCGTGCGTAGTCATAGTGGCCGTCGCGAAGGGGAGGATTCATATCAAACCCGATGAACTCACCCGCCTTGAAGATACGGTTCAACTCAAAAAAGAGCCAGGTGAGTACATCGTTGCTGACGGGAATCAGGTTGGGCGGCGCGGTGACGGCCACCCCGATGCAATCGAGTCGCTGACGCCGCAGACTGCGGGCACCAGAGTGGGGGTGAAAATTTACCGCCCGAATAAACTCCTGTACCCGTGCCCGGGTGGACTTGCCCACGCCTGCCTGATTATTCAGCACACGACTTACGGTACGTGCAGAAACGCCCAGTTCGTGCGCGATGTCATGAATGGTATACCGACCGGAGGTTTTCTGTGCCATAGCATTGCCTATAGTTTTTGTACTATTGTTTTTTTATCACGGTACCACAGGGGGTGGGTAAAAAAAAAGCGGTAGGGAGCGGGGGAAGAGGTGAGGGCCCATAAGGGGAGGTGGCCCACCGCGCGTGCGGGCGGTCGCGGGGCCCGATACATTTCCTGGAAAGCCCGATTGGCCCGTTTTTACAGGGGATAATGGTGGAGAGGAGGGGGGCGCGCGGTCTTACTGCGACCGGAACCGGGAGGCCTCCTTGAGGAAAGGCCCTGTCCGACCGATACCGAAAACGGCGAGCCGGTGCAGGTAATTAGTAGACAAGCGCCAACGCTCAGCCACTCAACTGGATGTCGCCAAATTGCTCGAAGTAATACTGGAGGCAAAAATGGTGCGTGTCCTGCGGGATGCCAGCGAGTAGTTTGACCCGCTGAGGTCCGGCATACTTACCGTCTTCATCATCCGATACCTGACCGTCGTGCACCAGTTTTACATCATCCACCTGGAAACAATCCTCAAGATCCTCCAGCCCCTTGATGACCTTGTCGGAAGGTACCAGCATCAACTCTCCCGGTTCCCAATACACGAAACCCTCACTCTTTTCCTGGGGGGTGATCGTCAGATCCAGCCAGACATAACGCAGGTCGGGCGCCGGTTCCGCCTCTTCCTCGTCGTCGCTCCAGTCGCCGTCCGCGGGTTTTTCCGTCCATTCGAATCCGTGGAGGACACAGGTGGCCCCCGCCAGTGCTTTCCCCTTCATCTTAAAGGGCGCGGCAAAAAGCTTTCGGAAGGCAGCGCCAATCAGGAATTTCGCCACAAAGTAGAAGACGATGAGCCCCGCGCCCAGCCAAAGGGGGACATAGCCCAGATACATCCCCGCGCACAGGGCGACGAGGATGATGAGGCGAATGGGTTTGATCTTGAAGCGTGACACGGGTTCGTCCATGGGACTTCCTTCCTGGTTCGGCGCACTTCCGGGTGCGGGAGGCGCCGGGCGCGATTTCGGGAGGGGCGGGGGCACGTTGCGCTGGGCGACCGCGATGTTTTCCCGCAGCGGTCGCACCTTTTCATACTGAAATTCGTTGAGCAGGCGGTCACAGATGGTAAGGGCGCGTTCGTATTGCTGCAGGCGTTCGAGGGTCCGTGCCTGGGCGTTCAGAATGCGGTGATTGTCGGGATAGTACCCTTCGATAGCGTCCAGCTCGGCAAGGGCGTCTTCATAGCGACCATGGATGAAGAGCTTATCGGCCTTTGCAAAACGGGTCTTCGCTTCCTTCTTATCCATCGATACCTGCCCATGCCCTTCAAACGGTTGTGACAATTGGGTGCGCTGCTGGATTCAATGTAGGGTTTGGATGGCGCACGCTCCGATCGTCCTGCGACTCTCCCTCGCAGGGCAACCTGAGAATTCGCTGGGGCTATTGTGCGTTATTTCAGGGGAAGTTGCAAGTGGGATTGCACCGGCGCGCCCCAGGAATCGACCGGTACGAAGGAGCTTGAACGTACAAGCCGGGAGGCTTTCGTCGTGTCGAAGCGGGAGTGTGTGTGGAGCGCTAGCTTCGCGTAATCAGACAGGCCATACACCGTGAGCACGTCTTGCTTCGATATCTTGGGATGAAACCCTGCCTTGACCCCAATGTGCTGAGGGCGGGGGCGCGGAACATACGTCGGGCAACGAGGGGCACGAATCGCGTGTTACCCGTCGCAGACGGTAGCGGCCCGGGGAAGGGCAAGGATTCTTGAGAAGAGTCGCTCTGCCAACGCGGACTTCGAGAGAAGGGGCAACGCCTCCGCCGCCTCACCGGGTGTGAGAAACCAGGCCCGCGACGTTTCCGTGCCAAAACCAGAGTCCGCGCCCGACACATCATTGGCGACAATCAGGTCAAGGTGTTTCTCCGCCAGCTTGCGTTCTGCGTGCTCCAGAAAATCATGGGTTTCGGCCGCAAAGCCGACGGCTATCTGGTGGGGGGCACGGGTCAGACCGACATGGGCGGCAATGTCTGGATTGGGGGTCAGTTCGAGTGCCAGCTGCTGACCATTTCGCTTCCGCTTTTGGGTAGGCGGATTCTCGACGCGGTAATCCGCAACAGCCGCAGCCCCAACAAAAATATCGGCGCTGGGAAGAAGTTCCTTCACGGCATCCAACATGGCGACGGCTGTGTCGGCCTGGATGATGGTGACGCCGTAGGGTGGAGGTACGTCACAGGGGCCGGTGACCACCGTGACCCGCGCGCCCCGCTTAAGGGCTTCCAGTGCGATTGCATAACCCATCTTGCCACTACTGCGGTTGCCGATGAAACGGACGGGGTCAATCGGCTCGTGGTTGGCACCGCTCGTCAGCAATACGTGTTTTCCGGCGAGCGTGTCGTCATTGCGCAAGGCGATGGCGGCCGCCTCCAGAATGGCCGGCGTGTCGATAAGGCGTCCGGGACCAATTTCCCCACAGGCGAGCGCACCGGAGCCGGGGCCAACAAAACGACATCCCCGCTTCCTGAGCACAGCAATATTGTCCTGCGTCGCGGCGTGCTGATACATCTTGGTGTTCATCGCCGGTGCGTAAAGGATGGGTGCCCGGGTGGCGAGCAGGGTGGTCGAAAGCCAGTCATCGGCAAGGCCGTGGGCCGATTTTGCGAGGACGTTGGCCGAAGCCGGGGCAATGAGAAAAAGGTCGGCCCGTCGGGCCAGGGCGATGTGCTCGATCTCCGGGTTTTGTGCCGGTTCAAACATCTCCGTGATGGCGCGCTGTCCCGTGATACCCTCGAGACTCGCGGCCCCAACGAACTCACGCCCCCCGCTGGTCAGTACCGGGATAACTTCGGCACCGGCTTCAACCAAACGAGAGGCGAGTTCACAGGCTTTGTAGGCGGCGACGGATCCGGTAACGCCCAGGACGATTACCTTTTCCTTGAAATCGCTGGCCATCGGGATCACTCCAGGTAGTTCTCTTCTTCCTGGGTGCCGGTGTAAAACCCGAGCTTGTCGTCAAGCACTTCTTCGAGGGCCGTAATGGTCGATTTCTTGCTGTGCACGACCGTGCCGAAACCGTGGGACTCATCCTTCGTGATCTGATTGGCCCGGCGGGCAGCCACAATGGTGAGGCGGTACAGGCTGTCAATTTTGCCAGCAAATTCGTCTACAGAAAAGGGTGTAGGCATCTTCAGTCTCCAGTTTTGGGGGACCAGGGGGTGGTACCCGAAGTATATGCAAACGTCAAAAGGGGTGTCGTCCTTGCAACGTGCAGGTCAGGGTTGGCGTTCGGCGCGACAACGTTCGGCACGGATTATCGCTTCCATGTCACTCGCAGCCGACGCTATTTTATCATTAACGACGATATAATCAAAAGTATGGCGTTCCGCGATCTCGTGACGCGCATTCTTCAGGCGTAGCTCGATGACCTCGTTGTCGTCGGTGCCGCGGCTGCGCAAGCGACGTTCCAGCTCTTCCAGCGAGGGGGGCATAAGGAAAACGCTTACCACATCATCCCGCAATTGGCGCAGATTCTTCATGCCCTGGACGTCCAATTCCAGAATTACATCCTTGCCCGTGTCCAGACAACGATCCAATTCTTCGTTCAGGGTGCCGTAGAGGTTGCCATGCACTTCGGCCCACTCCACGAAATCACCCCGATCCCGCCGGGACTCAAAGACGGAGCGCTCCAGGAAATAGTAATCGATGCCTTCCTGCTCGCTAGTCCGGGGGGGACGGGTCGTAGCCGACACGGTCGTGACAAACTGGTCGACTTTACGCGCACGCACCTCATTCAGCAAGGTCAGCTTGCCCGCGCCCGAAGGGGCGGAAATGACCAGAAGTACACCAGGGTTCTCCACAACGCTACCCTATTCGATGTTCTGCGCCTGTTCGCGCAGTTTTTCGAGTTCGGCCTTGAGACGAAGCACCTCGCGGGTGACGTCGGAATCCCGCAATTTGGAGCCCAGGGTGTTGATCTCTCGCTGCAATTCCTGCGCGAGAAAATTGAGGTCCCGGCCAATGGGCTCATCCTGTCCCAGGAGATTCAATACCTGATCGAAGTGACTGTTCAGCCGAACCACCTCTTCGTTGACATCCATTTTGTCGGCCATGAGGGCGAGTTCGATGGCGAGCCGGTCTTCGGCAATACCCACGTCGCTATTTAATTCGGCCACCCGGTCACGGAGTCGCTGGGCATGGGCCGCGGCCAGATCGGGCAGGCGGCTCTCCACCACGGCCAGCGCATCCCGCATTTCGGCGATGCGCTCGGCCACGTCCTTGGCGAGCACCTCACCTTCCTGCTCCCGCGCCTGATTCAACTGGGCCACGGCGTCGTCCAACGCCCGCAATATGACCTTTTTCGTGGCCTCAATGTCCTGTTCCGGTTCTTCCTGATAGAAGACACCGTCCATCCGGGCCAGCACGTCCAGCGAGAGGGCCTCTGTGCTGTTCATCATATGGGCGAGCTCGCGGCTGGCCTCGATGTACTGCTTCGCATTTTCCTGATCAAAGCGGATGACCGGTCGGCCCGTGGCGCCCCGGCCGCGGCGCATGGAGATGGTGACTTTGCCCCGGGCAACGTTCTGCTTCACCACATTGCGCAGGTCGGTTTCCAGACTGGCCCAGACACTGGGTAAACGAAAGGAACATTCCAGAAAGCGGTGATTCACCGCATTTACTTCGATGGTTACCGTTTCGTTTTCGATGTCGGTGGATACCCGTCCGAAACCGGTCATACTACGAGTCATAGGTCACTCCTGCGCTGGGTTGAATGAACGGTGAAGTATAGCGCAGGGGGCCGTTTCCACGCAACCTCTTTCAGTGCAAGCCGTTGTGGCCCACGGGCTCCCCAATGGGGATGTCAGGGGATGGGCACCGCTTCTATGTGGAATATCGCGGGCCAGTATTTGCCTGTGATGAGAATCTGGCCTGACTCCGGGTTGTACGCAATGCCATTCAATACATCGGCGCGGGAGGCCTGGCTGGCGGTCAGCAGCCCCGAGCAATCGACCCACCCCGTGACCCGCCCATCGGCGGGGTCGATGCGCGCGATGAGATCGGTCTGCCACACATTGGCCCAAATCTCACCATTGATGTACTCGAGCTCGTTCAATTGGGGGACCACCTGGCCTTCATCGAGTACGAGGATTTCCCGGGTGACTTCGAAGGTTTCCGGGTTGCGGAAGCGTATCCGGCTCGTACCATTGCTCATGATGAGCGCGCTGCCGTCGTGGGTGATACCCCAGCCTTCACCGGAATAGGTGAATTCGCCCGTCGGCTCGAACGTGTCCTTGTTGTAGAGAAAGGCTTTGCCCGCGCGCCAGGTCAGCTGGATGATTGTGTCTTCCCAGACCACAATACCCTCACCAAAATAGGCGGCGCTGAGATTGGCCTGTTGCTGGACCGCGCCGGTTGCCTGGTTAACCCGCCGAAGCGAAGAACTGCCGTAGAGGCCGGTGCCCTCAAAGAGCGTACCCTGTTCGATCACCAGCCCCTGGGTGAACGCATTGGTGTCGTGGGGAAAGGTATCCAGCACGGCATAGCTATAGTGCACCGGCGCGCCGGTTTCGCCTTCTCCCTCACCTTCTCCTTCGCCTTCGCCTTCACCCTCGCCTCCGGTGTTGCCGCCCAATTCGGAGGGGAGCAAGAGGCCATCGTTGTCGCTATCGAGGTCGCCGAATTGGGCCGCCGTCATCCCGGATACGGCCGCGAGGGCTTCGCTGAGGGACAGCGCCCCGTCGTTGTTGCTGTCGGCCGTCGCGAAGTCGGACTGGAGCGCGGTGCGCACCTCCTCCAGCGGCGGGGGTGTGTCGGCCGGGCCGGGACACCCCACAAGAATCAGGGCCGTTGCCAACAGGATGGATGGCGTGAATTGCATGAAAAGGTCCTTTGTACGGGGGCCGCGGCTGTACTCGATTGGGTGCGCGACGGTATTATACCGCAGACAGGCGGCTTGTTGTCGTCTTGTTATTCCTGATTATTTCCGAAAGAGGTCAATTTCATGCGTGTATTGGTAGTGGGTGGAACCGGGCTCATCAGCACGCCCATTGTGGCGCGACTTCTGGCCAGTGGCCATGAGCCGGTGTTGTTCAATCGGGGAGAGACCCCGTCCAGCCACGCGGAAGTGACGTGTATTCACGGCAACCGTGAAGACCATACCGCCTTTGAAGCGTCCCTGAAAAACGAAGGCTTTGACGCGGTCATCGATATGTTGACCTTCGACGCCGCGCGGGCTGCCCATAATGTCGCGGTATTTGGTGGCCGGGTCGCCCACTATATTTTCTGCAGCACGGTCTGTGTTTATGGGGGGCCACTGAGCCAGATTCCCGCTGTGGAATCGGAACCCCGTACGCCCGTGAGCCCCTATGGGCGGGGGAAGGCCGAAGCCGAAGACGTGTTTATGGAGGCCTTCGCCCGCGAAGGCTTCCCCGTCACCATGATGCGTCCGTCCCACTGCTACGGCCCGGGAAAACCGCTGCTCGATATCTGGGGCTATGACGGTGCCCTGGTCAGCCGCCTACGCGCGGGGTTGCCCATTGTGGTGGCCGGCGATGGCCATGGCCTGTGGCAGCCGGGCCATGTGGACGACATGGCCAAGGGCTTTGTGGGCGCGCTGGGTCGGGAGGGGACCAAGGGAAAGGCCTACAATATCGTGGGCGATGAAGTTATGACCTGGCGAAACTTTCACCAGCGCATGGGGGAGGCCATTGGGGTGGAGGTGGAGCTCGCCCCCCTCACAACGGCCCAGATCCTGGCCGGGGCACCCGCAGGCAAAGCGGAATGGCTGCGTGAGAATTTTCAGTATCATGCCGCCTATGACGGGAGCGCCCTCAAAGCCGACGTGCCGGAATACCGCGACCTGATCGCCTGGGAGGATGGCGTGCGCGATACGGTGGCATGGATGGACAAGACCAACGCCCACGAAGCGCCCGATGCCCTGCCGTGGGTGGACTATCTCGTGCAGGCCGACAGGGAGTTTCGTGGGGCCCTCGAGGCGGGGCGCATTGAAGGAAGCACCGCACCATGACGGCTCTGGGAAAAAGTCATCCCTATGAATCGGCGCGCGATGAACTCCGACAGGGCGCGCGATGGCGCTTCCTGCGGACGTGGGAAGGGGCCGGTGGCGTCTTTACTCATGAAGGTCGGCGCTTTCTCAATTTTTCCTCCAACGATTACCTGGGCCTGAGCGGGCACCCGGCCCTTGCCACGGCAGTGATGGAGGTTATGAAGACCCAGGGCTGTGGTGCTACGGCCTCCCGCCTCATGTCGGGCAATCTCACCATTCACGATGCCCTGGAAGCAGACCTCGCAGACCTGATGGGGCGGGAGCACGCGCTGGTCTTTCCCAGCGGCTATCAGGCGAATGTCGGGGTCCTCACCAGTTTGGCGGGGAAGGGAGATCAGATCTTTTCCGATGCCCTGAATCACGCCAGCATTATCGATGGCGCGCGTTTGTCCCGCGCTAAAATAATTGTATATCGGCACAACGATATGGCCCATCTCGCATCCCTGCTCGAAAGCGCAGGCACGGAGGGAAGGCGGGTTGTCGTGACCGATTCGGTCTTCAGCATGGATGGCGACGTGGCCCCCCTTCGAGAATTGTCCGACTTGGCCGTGCGCTATGATGCCGTGTTGGTGGTGGATGAGGCCCATGCGGTCGGCATCTGGGGTGACGGCGGCGGTGTATCCCGGGCGCTCGGCGTGCGGCCCGACGTGGTCACGGGAACGCTTGGCAAGGCCCTGGGAAGTGGCGGCGGTTTCGTGGCCTGTGATGCGGTGTATCGCGACTTGCTGATAAATCGTGCCCGCAGTTTTATCTACAGCACCGGGGTGTCTCCCATGAATGGCGCAGCAGCCCGGGCGGCGGTTGGAATCCTCCGAGAAGAGCCGACCCGTGGTGAAACCTTGCTGGCCCGAGCGGGACAGTTTCAGACCCTGCTCGTGGAACGGGGGGTCGACGTGGTGGCGGGGGAGACGCAGATTCTCCCCGTGATGGTAGGGGATGATCGGCAGGTAATGGACTACGCCGCGCAATTGCTGGACGCCGGGCTTATCGTAACCGGGATTCGTCCGCCCACCGTGCCAGAGGGAACATCCCGTCTCCGTTTTTCCGTGACACTCGGACACGACCTGCCTGTGCTCGAGGAAGCCGCCGACGTGATTGCCCAGGTGCTTGTGGGGGCGAAGGCGTAGACCGGTCGACTTTCTTCCCGTGCCGCCGGTCCTTCCATCCTTCGCAAGCGCCCCCGTTTTTGCGGTATGATGGGCGACTACACCACGCACAGGAAACCCAAACCATGCACAATGGACTTTTCATTACCGGAACCAGCACCGACGTAGGAAAAACCCTCGTCACTGCCGGTATCCTTCGTTATCTTCGCAATCAGGGGCAAGACATCGTCCCTATGAAACCCGTGCAGACGGGGGGCATTCAAAGTGCTTCCGGATGGGAAGCGCCCGACCTGGCCGTCCATCTCAAGGCGGCAGGATTGTCGGTCGATGAAGCGACCCGCAAGAATATGAATCCCTATTGCTATGAGCCCGCCTGTTCGCCCCATCTTGCCGGACGCATGGCCAATGACCCGGTAAAGCTGGAGCACATCGTGTCGTGTGCCAACGAACTCGGTGCAGCCCATGACGGCGTGTTAATTGAAGGTGCCGGCGGATTGCTCGTGCCCCTGAATGAAGACGAAACCCAGCTGAGCCTGATTATCCACCTCGAAGTACCGGTCCTCATTGTGGCCCACATCGGCCTGGGCACAGTGAATCACTGTCTGCTTACGATTGAAGCCCTGCAGAATGCGGAAGTGCCCATAGCGGGCGTGGTCTTCAGTTCCCCGACGCCGGGGGCAGGCGATGATTTTATCGGCAAGGATAACCCCGAGGCGGTCCGCAGTTTTGGCGGCGTGGCCATCCTGGGCAACGTGCCCTACCTCGATGGGCTGGAAGAAGATCCCGCGGCCGCGTGGCATACCTTTGAAGGCCATATGCCGGGACTGGAATCGATACGACAGTATTTCGATTCCACCACATAACCCCTTAAATGACATCACAAGAATGAACCCCAGGAGCAGTACATGAATATCGACGCCTTGCGCGCCGCAGACAATAAACACGTTTGGCATCCCTATACCGACCAGGTGACCTTCGAAACCGAACCCTACACCTGCATCGAGCGGGGGGAGGGGGTCTACCTCCATACCGTCGATGGACGAAAACTCTATGACGGGATTGCTTCCTGGTGGGCCGTCGCCCTGGGCCACAGCCACCCCAAGGTCATCGCGGCGCTTAAAGATCAGGCCGATGTATTGCAACACAGCATTGTGGGCAACATGTCCCACCCCAAGATGGTCCAACTGGCCGAGCGCCTTGCCCAGTTGGCTCCCGGTAACCTGAACTACAGCTACTTCGCCGCCGACGGCTCCAGTGCCACAGAAGCCGCCTTGAAGATGGCGGTCCAATACTGGATCTACCAGGGCCGCCCGGAAA
Source organism: Candidatus Hydrogenedentota bacterium (assembly GCA_034669905.1). Lineage (GTDB taxonomy): Bacteria > Hydrogenedentota > Hydrogenedentia > Hydrogenedentales > JAEUWI01 > JAEUWI01. The sequence goes on along the minus strand of JAXMOL010000017.1, from coordinate 1,200 downwards.
AGACCCAGTTCGTAGGGCTGGAAGAAGGCTACCACGGCGACACCCTCGGTGCTATCAGCGTGGGCTATGTGTCCTGGTTTCACGAACCCTATGAAAAGGTCGTGAAGCCCTCGCTTCGGGCTCCCGCTCCCTTCGCACCCTGCAACAGCGGCGATCCCGCTGAAGAAGCGGCCGCCGACGCCGCCTTCGCGAAGATGGAAGCCATGGTGGTGCCCCAGGCCGATACCATCGCCGCCGTCATCCTTGAGCCCCTCTGTCAGGGAGCCGCAGGGATTCATATTTATCCGGAGCGCTACGTGCAAAAAGTGCGTGCCCTCTGTGATGCCCACGACATCCTCATGATTTGCGATGAGATCGCCGTAGGCTTCGGCCGCACGGGACACCGCTTCGCCTGCGAACGGGCCGGAATCGTGCCCGATATCCTGTGCCTCGGAAAGGCCCTCACGGCGGGCTATCTGCCCATGAGCGTGGCCATTGCCTCCGACACGGTATTCGACGCCTTCCGCCGCCCCGACGACAAGGCCCGCGTATTCTTCGACGGGCACACCTACTGCGGCAACCCCATCACCTCCGCCGTGGCCCTCGCCACCCTCGACGTGATGGACGAAGTCGGCATCCCCGAATCCTCGGCGCCCCGCATCGCCCAGCTCAAAGCAGGGATGGAGCGCATCGGAAAACTTCCTGGCGTGGCGTATCAGAAGACTTTGGGTCTTATCGGAATGTGCGTCATTTCCGAAGCGGCCGGTGGTGCCGCCAAGGGACGAGAGATTTCCATCGAAGCCAACAAGCGCGGGCTGTTTATACGCCCCTTGGGAGAGACGGTCTATCTCTGGCCCCCCTTGACCAGCACGGAAGCAGAGCTGGGCGCCATGTTGGAAATACTCCACGACAGCATCGAAGCGGTGGGGTGACGACGAGGGATGGACCTGCCTTCCTCGTCGTTATACATCGTAAAAGCCAGGTGACGCTTTGGAGTGCGTAAGCTTGCTTACGCTCTCGCTGAGCGAGCTTGCTCGCGGCTCTTGGGAGGCCAACGTTGGTCGCCATTCGGTGCTGTTGGCGCACCATGGTCTTCCGAACGCCGGGGAGCAAGCTCCCCGAATGAAGGCAGCAGCAAGCTGCCACACGCCAGAGCGTCTCCTCGCGTAGCATCAGACGACGCTTTGGAGTGCGTAAGCTTGCTTACGCTTTTGCCAAGCG
>JAXMOL010000016.1:0-142357 GCA_034669905.1 Candidatus Hydrogenedentota bacterium | reverse complement strand
GACGCAAGCAAGCTTGCTGAATGAAAGCGTAAGCAAGCTTACGCACTCCAGGGAGTGGCTTGTATGGTGTGAGCGCACCGAGTGGCAGGTCATCGACGCGCCGTAGGCGTGCAGGAATGCCTATCCCACGAGGGACACTCTATGGAGCGCCACCGACCCGGTGGCACTACCTTTGGAGTGTGGCAGCTTGCTGCCACCTTCAATAAGGGAGCTTGCTCCCGTCGTTATGGGGATGGGGTTCTGGTGGCTCGCGTGGGGACGCAAGCAAGCTTGCTGAATGAAAGCGTAAGCAAGCTTACGCACTCCAGGGAGTGGCTTGTATGGTGTGAGCGCACCGAGTGGCAGGTCATCGACGCGCCGTAGGCGTGCAGGAATGCCTATCCCTCGAGGGACACTCTATGGAGCGCCACCGACCCGTTGGCAATAATCTCCGAACTTACTTCGCCTGCTACCCTGCTATTCCTCGGCCCTTTCGGCCTCCACGACTTCGGCCTCGACTGCGGAATCCGTCTTGGTCTCGAGGGCCTCTCCGACCCACGAACCGCCCATCAGATACTCTAACTGTGCGGAGCTCCGTTGCCAATCCCGCAGGGTCTGGATGTGCTGCAATTCGAAGGTCAGCAAGGTGCGGATGCTATCCAGCACATCAATGAAGGTGCCCTGCGCGAGCCCGCTTGCATAGGCGCTCTGCAGACTTTCATAGCGATCCCGGGCCCGGGGAATGAGGGACGTTTCCAGCAGTGCCCGCTGCCGTTTTGCGTCGCTGATTTGAAAAAGGTAGCGCCGGGCGTCCCGCTCCAGTTGGAGGGCCAGGTCCTGCCGCTCGCTGGCGTAACGGGCTCCTTCCAGACGGGCTTCCTCCACGCCCGCGTTGATTTTCTTGCGGTAGATGGGGACGTTGACCGAAACGGACACCATGAGATTGTCTTCTCCGCTGCCCCGTCGGGAAATGGGTTCCCGGCTGTTGGCCACCGCATAACCGTCGATGGCCGAGGTGATGGGGTCGAAGGGGATGTTGCCCGCTGCCGTATCCAGCAGGCGGCGACCGCCCTGCAGCGATGCCGGGAAGGGTCGGTCCGGCCGAATCTTTCGCGGCTGGCTGACAGAAACGTAGTCGAGGCCCACCGTGATATCAGGGCGCCCTTTTTTCCGGGCCAGGATTTCCGCATGTTCCTGGCGGGTCTCCATGGCTTCGAGGGCCTGGAGGCGGGGATTGTTTTCGTGGATCCAGGCCATAACGAGGGGTGGGGCCGGTGGCGCAATCGGGATGAGGGTGGCCTCTGGCCAGGGGCGCGCTTCCCCGGTGGGCACACCCAGCAGGGCATTGAGCTCCGCCGCAATGACGGGGCGCTCTTCGGCGAGACATCGCAGTCGATCCTGCAATTGCTCTTCTTCGATTTCGATTTGCAATACAGCGCTCTTGTCGCCCATGCCGAGGGCATAGCGCCCCCGGATGACTTCGCCCATGTAGGTCAGGATATCCAGCTGGGATTGGGTGACCAGTTCTTCTTCCCGAAGAAAGGCGTAATCAAAGTAGGCGGCCTTCACGGCGGCGACTACCCGATTGCGTTGGTCATTTAATTCGGCCTCTGCCGCGTCGGCCAGGGACGCTGCCCGGGCCGCCCGTTCTTTACGCGTGCCGTACCAGGGAAACTTCTGCGACAAGCTCACCTTGGTGCGCAGTGAGGAGGAGTAGAGATAGCTCCCCAGGGAAAACATGGGGTCATCAAGGCCCTGGGCCTGGGGAATACGTTGGAGAGCAGCGAGCCAGGCCTGGTGTTTCGCTTCAATGGCCGGATTTTGCGCCAGGGCCTGCTGAATATACCCCTGCAACTCCGCTCCGTCGGATTCGTAGCCCGGCAGTGGATTGGCCAGGGCGGACAGGGCAAGGACTAGGGATACGAGACTGGTCATGGAGCTCTCCTGGGGGGGCAACGGCACCCCGCTTCCACACCCATCATAGCGCGGATACCGGTCGTAACCCAATCGTGGGGGGCAGGGTCAGACCGTTTGGCTCAACATGGCAACTTCCTGCCGATAATACTCCAGGGCTTCCATGTTGTCCTCGCCGATTCCGGGGGCATCCGTCGGGTTCACGACCAACCGGCGCGCCCCAAAGCGGACGCAGCGTGCCCCGTCCTCTGCGGACATGCGGCCATCCACATCGATTTCGATGGCGTATTCATTGTACTGGATGTTTTCATGCAGGATGCGGACCCGCTCAAAGGAGCCCCGGGGCATGGCGACGGAGGGACGGATGGGGTCACTGCCGAGCACGATCAACCGGTCAATGAGGGGGAGGCAATAATTGACCTTGGTCAGGGCCGTCGTCGGCAAGATGGCCAGTCCAACCTGTTTCCCACTGGTCTTGATGAGCGAGAGTGCCCGGTGAATATGGACACAGCTCTCGACGTGAAGGGTGACGGTATCCACCGACGTCTTCAAGAGCTCCGGCAGCATGCGCTCCGGTTGTTCCACCAACAGGTGGGCGTGGCAGGGGAGTTCCGTCTCTTCCTTTACGGCCGTAATCATGGCCGCAGAAAAACCGAACTGGGGAATGAAGCGTCCGTCGGCCAGGTCGAAATGTAACTCATCGATACCCTGCGATTCCAAATGACGGACGCACTCGGACAGGTTCGCAAGGTCAACAGATTTCATATCGGCGGCACAAAGAAAACTGGCCAAGACGGTGACTCCTTCAGCATGGGTAAAGAGCCTGCAGACCCTGCAGACGGAATTAGGGTGATGACTCCAATTATACGCGGGGCAGGGCGCTCCAGACAACGGCGCGACGTTGTGCAGCCGCGGTGCCGGTCGTGTATAGTTCGAAGCCGAAAACAACACAAAGGAGACAATAGACATGAATTTTCGCGCGGCGGGGTTGGGAATCCTCCTCTCAATAGGTCTTATCAGCGGATGTGGTACGACGTCCACCGGCACCCCCGAGGGCCTTTCGGGGGAGGTGCGGGTGGCTGATCTCTTTACTGACCACATGGTGTTGCAGCGCGATATGGAGGTGCCCGTTTGGGGCTGGGCCGCACCGGGTGCGCGTGTTACCGTCACGGTAAATGGCCAAACCGCCTCGGCCAAGGCCAACCGCGATGGGGCGTGGAAGGCCACCTTGTCGCCTATGGCGGCCGGTGGCCCCTACACCCTGACGGTGTCGGGCGAAAATATATTGACCTTCTCCGATGTGCTCGTGGGGGATGTGTGGCTGGCTTCCGGTCAGTCCAATATGTGGTGGCCCGTTCAGAGTGGGGACATGGGCGTTGCGAACCGGGAGGCCGAAGTGGCGGCAGCCAACTACCCCGAGATTCGTCTCTTTACCGTGCCCCAGTCCACCAGGTTTGAGGTGCAACGACACTTCGATGGCCCCGACTGGACGCCGTGTACCCCCCAGGCGGTGGCGACTTTTTCCGCCGTGGCCTATTTCTTTGGACGGGAGATGCATTTGTCCCAGGGCGTGCCGATTGGCCTGATTCACAGTTCCTGGGGGGGAACCCTCTGTGAAGCCTGGACGAGTGCCGAGGCCCTCCGCACGTTGCCGGATTTTGCCAGGAAGCTGGACCGGATGGAGAAGGAGGCACCCCAGATGGAAGTGGCCCAAGCCGCCTATGACAAGGCCATGGCGCAGTGGAATGCCGAGCTCGCCACCCATGACAAGGGGCACGTGGAGGGCGTTCCGGTATGGGGCGACCGCAGTTTAGATACGCAGGACTGGCGGACCATGGCCGTGCCGGGTGTCTGGGAAAAACAGGGCTATGAAGACCTGGACGGCTACATGTGGTATCGGAAGGTGCTGGAGTTGCCCGAAGACTGGGCGGGTCAGGACCTGAGCCTTTCGCTGGGTTCAATCAATGATGCGGACCGTACCTATTTCAACGGTACCCTGGTGGGCAAGCATGAGGGCCCCGGTCATGCTGCCACGCTCCGGAATTACAGCGTGCCGGGAGATTTGGTCGTGCCCCATGTGAATGTGGTGGCCGTGCGCATTTACGATATGGCCAATGTGGGGGGATTCCAGGGCAACGAAGCCGATATGTATATCACCCTGGCGGGTGTACCCGATGCGGCACAGATTCCGTTGGCAGGTGTCTGGCAGTGCAAACCCAGTGCCTATCTGCGCGACGTGCCGCCCCAGCCGGAGCCCCCGCTCATCCGGGAAGGGGACCCCAACGTGCCCACCGTGCTCTACAACGCCATGATCGCGCCCCTCGTGCCCTATGGCCTCAAAGGCGCCATCTGGTATCAGGGCGAATCCAATGTGAATCGGGCCTACCAATACCGCGAACTCTTCCCCACCATGATTGCCGACTGGCGCGACCAATGGGGCCAGGGAGACTTCCCCTTCCTCTATGTGCAGCTCGCCAATTTCCTCCAGCCCGCGACGGAGCCGGGCGAAAGTGCCTGGGCGGAATTGCGGGAAGCCCAGGACCGGACCCTGGCGACCAAAAACACGGGTATGGCCACCATCATCGATATCGGGGAGGCCGACGACATCCATCCGCAGAACAAGCAGGATGTGGGTAAGCGACTCAGCCTGGCCGCCCGCCATGTGGCCCACGGAGAGAACCTGGTCTTCAGCGGCCCCCGTTACAAATCCCATCAGGTAGCGGGCGCCACGGTGCAGGTGACCTTTGACCACCTGGGCGGCGGACTCACCACACCGGAGAATGCCCCCTTGTCGGGCTTCTCCATCGCGGGTGCGGATAGGCGCTTTCACTGGGCCGAGGGGAAGATCGTCGGGGATACGGTTGTTCTGTCCAGTGCCGCCGTTGCACAGCCCGTGGCGGTCCGCTATGCCTGGGCCGACAACCCGGTTTGTAATCTGTACAACCAGGCGGGCCTGCCAGCTCCTCCTTTTCGGAGCGATAGCTGGCCGGGCACCACGGTAGCCAATAAGTAAGAATCTTGCAACCCGCGTCATTCCGTGGCATGGTAATAGCCGTGTCTATTCGACCCTAACGCTGGCAGCATTCCGGGAGATTTCCTATCATGTCTACACCGCATCGTTTTTCCATTCTCGTGTCATCCCTTCTGTTTGGTCTGGGCGCGCTCAGTGCGTGTGCGCAGGACGCCCTCACGGTCACGGCGGTGGCCGGCAACATCCATATGCTGGAGGGCAAGGGCGGCAACGTGGGCGTCTCTGCGGGGGAGGATGGCCTCCTCATCGTCGACGACCAATTCGCCTCGGAAGAGCAGAAGATCCGCGCTGCCCTGAAGGACATCAACCCCGGGCCCCTCAAGTTTGTGTTGAATACCCACGTGCACGGTGATCACACCGGGGGTAACGAAGCCTTCGGTAAGGAAGCCGTTATCATTGCCCACCAGAATGTGCGTAAGCGCCTGGTCGATGATGAGCAGCCGAAATCGGCCTTGCCGGTGGTGACCTATGAAAACAAGGTCTCCGTCCACTTCAACGGCGAAGACATTGACCTTATCCACTTCCCAAACGGCCATACCGATACGGACACGGTGATTTACTTTCGGGGGTCCAATGTGGTCCACATGGGCGATCATTTCTTCAGTGGCCGTTTCCCCTTCATCGACCTGGGGCGGAATGGCAGCGTGCAAGGTTACCTGGACAATGTGGCGGTCGTCCTGGCGGACTTGCCCGACGACGTGAAAATCATTCCGGGGCATGGCCCGCTTTCGACCAAGGCCGACTTGAAGGCCTTCCACGGGATGATTGATGCGTGCTACACCTCGGTGAAGGAGCAGGTGAAGGCGGGCAAAAACCTGGAAGCGATTCTGGCGAAGGGTGTGCCCGCAGCCTACAAGGATTGGGGCTGGAGCTTTATCAGCGAAGAACGCTGGCTCGCCACCCTGCACGACGACCTTACGAAGTAAGGGTGCCCCTCCGCCGACCCCGGTCACGCTTCTGTATCGTTCGGTGTTTTCTGTGGTCCGCGATTCAAGCGTGTTGACCACGGAACGCACGGAATTACACGGAAAGATACCACGGCCCGACATGGGGCCCTTTTACCGTCAACCTCAGGAGCCTGTTTGTGCCGCCAGCCGCACCCCTGTCCGCATCGTTTCGCGATCCCAGCGGCTTTGTCTACCTCGATGACGCGGGCGTGCTCCTGCGCCAGGTAAACCCGGTCTACGAAGCCCACTACCGTCAGTTGATGGACTCGGGACTCTATGACAAGCTGGCCGAGGCGGGCTTGCTCGTGGCCCACGAAGAAGTGGCGCGCAGCCGTTCCTGCACGGACGATGCGGTGGTGGTGTTGGAGCCGGAGCGGGTGCCCTTTGTGTCGTACCCCTACGAATGGTGCGCGGCCCAGTTGCGTGACGCGGCCCTGCTCACCCTCCAGATTCAGGAAATCGCGCTGGACCATGGTATGACCCTCAAAGATGCCAGCGCCTATAACATTCAGTTTCGCGGCGCGACGCCCGTCTTCATTGATACCTTGTCCTTGGAGCCCTACACCGCCGGAAAACCCTGGGTGGCCTATGGACAATTCTGTCGTCATTTTCTCGCACCCCTGGCCCTCATGCATTACGTCGACCCGGCGATGGGGGGGCTCTTGCGGAGTCACCTGGATGGCGTGCCCCTGCCCCTCGCCTCCCGTGCTTTGCCATGGCGCACGCGCTTCAAACCCGGTCTCGTGATGCACCTTCATTTGCAGGCCCGTCTGGAAAGGCACCGTTCTACCGAAGGTGGTGCCGAAGCGGAGCAATCCGCCAAATCGAGCACCCTGTCCCTTCAAGGGCTCCGGGGCATCCTCGATAGCCTGCGGGGGGCGGTCACGGGGATGGCTTCGCGCACGGTGGCGACCACGTGGGCCGACTACTACGACCATACCAACTACAGCGATTCCAGCGCCCAGTCCAAGGCCGACGAAGTGCGACGTTTTCTGTCTCAGGCGAAGCCCGCGACCGTGTGGGATTTGGGTGCCAATACAGGGGTCTACAGTGCGCTCGCCGCAGAAGCAGGCGCCCACTGTGTGGCTTTTGATGTGGACTATGGGGCGATTTCGGCCCTCTATGCCCGGGAGAAGACCGGAGGGAAAGGCATCCTGCCCCTCCTGCTCGACCTGAGCAATCCCAGTCCGGATCTGGGATGGGCCCACCGGGAGCGGGATAGCCTCCAACGTCGCGGTCCCGTGGACTGCGTCCTGGCGCTTGCGCTGGTGCACCACCTGTGTATCGGAAACAACGTGCCCCTGCCGAAGGTGGCCGCATTCCTCGCGTCGTTGGGCCGACATCTCATCGTGGAATTTGTGCCCAAAGAAGACAGCATGGTGACCCGCATGCTCGCCGCCCGCGACGATGTTTTTCCCGGGTACACGGTCGAACATTTTCGAAGGGCCTTCGCCAAACATTTTGAACTGCTCGAGGAAGCCCCCATTGTCGATAGCGCCCGGACGCTCTATTGGATGAAGCGCCGGAAGGCAGCAGAATAGACCCGCACGGTCCGCATCCTTGGGCCGAGTTAAATGTGATGACCACGGAAGCCACGGAAGTGCACGGAAGGATTATGTAGGCCGCTACGTTGCTGCGAAGGACCAGAAAGCGTAACAGGCCACCCCGCACTTTTACGGTCAACAGAATTCGTGTACATTGGTGTTCATTCGTGGTTTGATTTTTCATTTTCGGCCGGCGGCTGTGCTACGTCTTTTGTGGTGGAGAATCGTGCCGTCCGTGTTTGTTCAGCCCGACATATGGGTCGTGGCAGTAAGGACTTATAGTATTTGAGGGAATTGTGCATGCTCCCCAGGAATCCCCCTGTCTATCCCATTCTTTTCGGCATCTTTCCGGCCCTTTCCCTGCTCAGCACCAACGTGGGTGATGCGCGTTTCCTGGAAGTGCTCCTGCCCTTCGCCATGGTGGTGGGCGTGGCCCTGCTACTCTGGGGTCCTGGCTACGCCCTGCTGCGCAATCACCACAAGGTGGCCCTCCTCGTTACGGCGTTCTGGATTCCCTTTCACGCCTACGGCAGCCTGGTGGACGGCCTGAAATCCGGCCTGCGCGATGGGGCCCATTCGCCGGTCATCCCCCTGGCGCTGGCCGCCCTCCTCGGCCTGGGCGGCCTGGCGCTCCTCGTCTGGCTCTGGCGCACCCACCGCAATCTGGCCCCCGTGACGAGCGCATTGAACAAAGTGGGTGCCTGTCTCGTGTTGGTTCCCCTGCTTACCTTTGGGGCTGCGAAGTGGCAACAGGACGTACCGGAAGCGGCCCCCCTCGCCGAGAACGAACAGATGCTTTCTGAAGAGGACCGGGCACAACTCCCCGACATCTACTACATCATTCCCGATTCCTACCCCCGGGCGGATGTCCTCCTGGAAACCTTCGACTACGACAACACGCCCTTCCTGAATGCCCTGGAAGCGCGGGGGTTTCATATCGTGGACGAAAGCTACTCCAATTACCCCAAGACCCAGATGTCCCTCGCGTCTTCCATGAATCTCGACTACCTCGATCCTGACCATCTGAAGGCCGAATGGAACGATGCCCTCCCCGACTTTGTGGCGCAAATCTGGGACAACAAGGTGATGGATTTTCTCGACAGCTATGGCTACGAGTTTCCAACCTTCTCATCCGGCGTGGCAGCCACGGAGATTGATAACGGACGCTTCGTGAAGCCAAACACCTTCGTGCTCACCGAGTTACAACGGGTCTACATTGCCATGACGCCCTTCCGATCGCCCGTGGAGCGGATGACCCGTTCGGGCGAGGCCAACCGGGTGCTCTTTGTGTTGGAGGAGCTGGGCAAGATTCGACGGGGCGACAAGCCGATGTTTGTCTTCGCCCACATGATGTCGCCCCACATGCCCCACACCTTCGATGCCGAAGGAAATCCCGTCACCGAAACGCCGCCCTACTATAAGGGCTTCCGCGACGAGACCATCTGTCTCAACGAGCGCTTCCTCACCATGATCGACCGCATCCAGGCGCGCCAACCCAACTCCATCATTATCATCCAGGGCGACCACGGCTGCCGTTCCGACTGGCAAAGCACCGAAGGGGCCGACCTCATCCCCTGGGAGGGGACCAAAGAGGAATACATCAAAGATTACACCGCCGTGCTGAACACCATATATTTCCCCGACGGCGACTACAGCGACTTTTATGAAGGTATCACCCCGGTCAACACCTTCCGAATTATCTTTAACAAATACTTCGGCACCGACTATGAACTGCTGCCCGACAAGACCTTCCTGAGCTTTCAGGGGGAGAAGGGGATCGAGGAAGTGCGGTAGGGGCATTCCTACCTGTTCGAGTCCAGAGTATAGAAAGTGGAGACTTGAACCACGAATGCACACGAATAATGAGCGCGGTACGCCCCAGGGATGGCGATAGGGACCTGGCCGATACGTATTCCTTCAGTCCTTGTCTTTTTCCTTCCGTGTAATTCCGTGACTTCCGTGGTCAACAACCCATGTTCTGACCACGGAAGGACTCGAGCAGTTGATTGTCGCAATCAAGGTGAGGTGGCGCGTCATTCCCGCGAAGGCGGGAATCCAGTAGGTTTACATCATGACGTTGCCACATTTCTGAGTTCCCGTTTTCGCAAGGAAGACGACAACCGCGCATGCGAATATGGGCTGGTGCGCTGTGGAGTGGCCGTGCGAGAACTCCGTGGTGAAATACGAGAATGCGGTAGCAAATCGACCGGAATGCAACGGGTATCGTTTTAGTTGTCCAAGCTAAACCACCGGCTCTGCCGTTCCTGAGCTAGTTGTTGGCATTCATATACTGGGCGGTGTGTGCCATGTTCTTTCTTAGTCCCGTAGGGACGACAAATCGTAGCCCAGGCGTGAGCGAAGCGAACCCTGGGATTGCTCGAATGTAAAAGAATTATAACCCCGAAGGGGTGGCATAGAAGTGTTGGGAACTTGGCTGGTTATCCTATGCCACTCCTTCGGAGTTCAGCTCTTCTGGGTCCGGTCTACCCAGGGTTCCGCTCGTGCCTCGCTTCACCGCTGGGCTACGATATGTCGTCCCTACGGGACTAAATGCTTCGGCTTCGTCCATTTCTTTGACAAATCGCCCCCTTTTAGGGGCCTCCCTCATACCCCCGGCACTGCCGGTGGTTGCTAATTCCGTTCCAGAATCTCCGCCTTCTCCCGTTCGTATTCCGCTTCGGTGAGGATGCCCTCTTCCCGCAGTGCATGCAGTTTTCGCAACTGGTCCGCAAAATCCGGTGCCGCCTTGCTACCCGCCCCGAGTCCGCTCAAATCAATTTCCGCCTCATCAAGAAAATCTTTGGTCATGCCCCCGGCCATGCGGTTCCAAGGCTCCAGATCTTCCCGTGCTTGCTCGGGATCAAGCACAACGCCGGAACCGGCAAGACCCGCACGGCCGATATTGGCGAGCACGCCGCCCAGCATGATCATGATCATACCGGCGATAGCCCGAAATGCGGATGACTGGACCTGGCCGTCGAAATTGCTGAAGTTACCGAAATTCATCGCGGCCGTAACGAATGTGGACAGGAACGTCAGCATGCCAATAACGATGAGCGCCAGCCCAATAAAATGAAGTGTTTGCCTGCCTTCGGAGATCTTTCGATTGGCCATGGTGTTGGACTCCCCTGTGGTTGTTGCCAGTTCGCAAGTTGCTGCCCATTCTAACTACCCGCGAGTCGGCTTTCTATTCGGTCACGGGCGGGGAATGGATTCTGTGCGGTCGGCCCATGCTACACTTGGACCGTTCACCCACACGTCTGCAGGCCCCGAAAGTCGACCTTGATGCCCTCTGAAATGCGCCACATCCTCATCTTCCTCCCCAATTGGCTGGGCGACGTCGTCATGGCGACGCCGGCCTTGCGTGCCCTGCGACAACGCTATCCCGACGCCCATATTACGGTCGCCGGTAAATCCGCCTGTTGTGATTTGCTGGCCGGGATTCCCACGGTCGATGCCTTCGTACCCTTGCCCAATCGGCCCGGGCTCCTTTCGACCTTTTCCCTCGCCCGCGTGCTGGCAGACCCCAAACCGGACTTGGCCGTCATCATGCCCAATTCTTTTCGCACGGCCTGGCTCGCCTGGTTGACGGGGGCGCGCTACCGCATCGGTTTCGCACGGGGGGGACGGGGTGTCCTGCTTTCCAAGGCCTTGGCCCGGCACCGCGAAGGAGGCAAACGGGTTCCCCGCTACACGGCCCTCGAATACCTGGCCCTTGCGGAGGCCCTGGGTGCGGCCGACGATGGCGCCGGTCTGGAACTCGCCGCGACTGCGGAAGAACAGGACGCCGTAAAGGAATTCCTCGATCCGGCGCGTCCAGTCGTGGGCTTTGCACCCGGCGCGGCCTTCGGTCCGAGTAAGCAATGGTTGCCCGCGCGTTTTGCCGCCGTGGCCGATGCCCTGGCGGCGGACTGCAATGCCCAATGCGTGTTGCTGACGGGACCGGGGGAAGAGCAAACGCGGGACGAGGTCCTTGCGGCAGCGAAATCACCCCTCATTATTTGTCACGAGGGCCGTCCCTCCATCGAGCGACTTAAGGCCACCCTGTCGCAGGTGGACCTGTTGATCGGAAACGACAGTGGTCCCCGACACATTGCCATCGCCTTTAAGAAGCCCGTGGTCTGCATTATGGGGTCCACGTCGCCCCGCTATACCGACAGCCCCTGGGAAGCGGGGGAGGTGATACGGGTCGACGTGGACTGTGGCCCGTGCCAGAAACCCCATTGCACCACAGACCACCGGTGCATGACGGGGATTTCGGTGGCCCGTGTGGTCGAAGCGGCCCGACAGTATCTCGACGCCTGACCGCAGCGCGACGGTGTGCGTGTCAGGTTGTATCCACTCCCGTGCATAGGCACAATAGATTCAGGGAGCCTGTGTGCGGTGAAGCCGTAAAGAGGGCGAGGAGATTGAAAGAGTGCAAGAAGAACGTCGGAAGTTTGTGCGTCGTGAGTCTGATCGGAACCTGCGCAGCCAGTTGAGCCATGCCCGGGAGCAGGCCGCTGGAGAGATTAACCGCGAACTCCGTCATAAGCGGCGCCGGGCCATTCGTCACACCTGCGGCGTCCAACTGAGTATCCCCATGGGACACCGGGACGCCCACTCCAACGACTGGCGCATGTCCGACCAGCCCATCAAAGGGCGCTTGCTCGACTTGAGTACAGACGGTTGTCAGGTCTTTACCCGCGATGCCTTTGAGATCGGTGCGGTCATGAATGTGCTGGTGACCATTGAAACCAACGTGGACATCAAGGCGGTCGGGATGGTGCGGTGGACCAAGGCCGTCCCGGAAAAGCAGGGCTTTGCGCTGGGTATTCAGTTTACCCGTGCGGAGGCCGATGCCCAATCCAACATCAAGGCCTTTCTAGCCCGTCTGGACAAAACGATCGGGCTGTAGGCTGTAGCTGGAGGCACCCCCATGCGAAAAATCTATGCAATTACCATGTGGTCGGGCGGTCAACCCGCCAAGAAGTGGCAGACCTTCGAAAAGCCCGAACTTCTCGCAAACGGCACGGGAATTCGTTTCACCTGCCGCAACACCCGGCTCTCCGTCGAATTAATCGGAAGCGTGTCGGTGGAAGAATACGAGTCGGGAAAAGAAGACATCGAGGAGATTCGGGATGTCATGGAACCCGAAGTGCGCGAGCGCCCTGCCACCAGCCGTCGCGCCGAGAATGGCAATGGAAATGGCAACGACAAGTTATTCTAAGTACCCAGAATACAGCACCATCGCTATTGATGCGCGCTGATCACCCGTCCGGTGTGTCTGTCCCTGTGGCGGGTCCTTTTTTTGGGGGGCACCCCTGAAAAAGGGGTGCCGCCGGGACCTGAGGGGGGGGATCGTGCTTAAGGTCACCGGCGGCATGCAGGGGTTGAGGAAGATTGGTATATTAGTTCGGGCTAAACCACCCGCTCTTGTTAAAGGGTACGTGCTTATATTCACGACGGTAGTAATGGGCTGTAGAGGCCAGGTGTATGCCGAGTTTCCAGAGACTGTGGTTGTCTTCCAGCCACTTTTCCAAGGCGTCGACACTTACAGGCATCCTGGACCGGAGAAACTCCGGAAGCTCTTCGTCATTCCTCCAATCGAAGTTATGTGAACTCATCGTTTCATTCCTTCTGGGGGCCCTGACGGCTTACCCGTTCGACACCCATATTGTGCCTTGGAAAGCATAACGAAAGCGTGACGAAAGGAATTCGTTTCCACAAAATACGCGTTCTGACAGTGTGAATAGGGTTAAAAAACCTCGGAATTGGAAAAAATTCAGGGAATCCCGGTGTATGCTCCCCCGGTCTCGTGGCCGAAAGTGACCGGTGTCAAGCGGGCGGACTATCCCAAAAAAAGGCGTCAGGCGGCGCGAATTGGGGTGCCTACAGCATCCGGCAGGCCCGCGCTGAGGCGTAGAGGGGCCAGAGACTGATGGGGCCCGGGGCTGCGGTGTAGACGGGGCTTTCATCCGCACGGTAGCGGCTCTTGTGAAAAGAGAGACCGCGGAAATGGTAAATGGGGTCCCCCCAGCGGCGCAGGGCGCGGTAGAGCCAATACACCGGGAGGGCGCCCCGCCCTTCTTCACGGGACAAGGTCTCGATGTGGTGGAAGGGGCTTACGCCGAGACTCAGGCGCTGAATCCCTTCCGCAGCAAACTGCCCGATGGCATGAAGCACGATGGCGTCCACCGCCCCTTCGGGTGCATGGGGCAGGTGGCGGAGTATAGAGACGGTGTAGCCCACAATAGCTTCCTGCGCATAGATGGGGTCGAGCACGACGAAAGATACGATGTGCCCCTGGATGCGCCCCGTAAATATCCGCGTACCTGGTTCTGGCGTCGTCTGAAAAGGGCGGGCAAGGAATTCCAGCTCATGGGCTACCCAGGATTTCAGGGGGAGCCAGGCCGCGCAGACCGGCATCAGGGCCTCCCGAAGGGCTACCGTATCGGCTTCTTCCTGTACGAGAATGCCCCCGGCCTGAGCTTTGTTGCGATAGTGACGGAGATCGCCTTTGCGCTTTCCCACGAGGGTGAAGGTCGGCGTGTGGATGTCGTTTTCAACGCCGACGGGTGTGATGTAATGACCCAGTTGTTTCAGGCACTGGGCGGCAGGACGTTGTATTTGCATGAAGAGGCCCCTGGGAAATGCCGCACATACCTGCTCCAGAAAGGCCGCCTGGTCTTCCGGGGCGCAAATCGGGTCGCCCAGGAAAGTGGTCTGGCCGAAGGTGCTGCGGTAGGCCACAAAGCCCCGCTCCGCGTCGCCCCAATAGGACATGCGGGGTTGAAGGGTGGCATAGGCCAGCGAGTGGCTGCCATAGGTACGCACGAGGCGGACCAGTTGGGACCGGTCATTCAGGATATCCACGATAGGGACTCCCATGGCGCGCGATTCGTCACCGCCCTAGCCCTGACTGTTATGGCGCAGGGTGTGGATGACGACTTCCGGCGGGCAGAAAAAACGAACGGGTGCCATGCTGCAGCCCACACCGGTGGTGGTGTAGCCCTGTAATTCATGATAGCTCCAGGGTCCCTTGTCCATGGCCCGGGGGTGTTGGGCGTTCCGGAGTGGCGCGAAGCCACCGGGAAGGCATATCTGGCCGCCGTGGGTATGGCCGCTCAGCATATAGTCGATTCCACAGGCGAGGGCCTTTCGATAGGTCTCCGCCGTATGGGAAAGTACGATGGTGGTCGCTTCCGCGGGAATGCCCTGCAGCGCCTGTTCGAAATTCTCGGTTTCGTAGTAGTGGGGGTCGTCGATACCGACAAGGTAAATGGACTGACCGTCCCGCTCGATGGCCACGTGTTCGTTAAGCAGCATGGGCAGTCCTGCCCGCTCCAGAATGGGGGTCATGGAAAGGAAATCGTGGTTTCCCAGAATGCCATAGCGCGGGCCCTTGAGCACCTCAATGATCCGGGTAGTCTCCCGCATGGCCACCTCGTAGGGGCCGAAGGTTTCCGCACGGTAATCCCCCGTAACCACACACAGGTCATAGTCCAGCGGCGCGAGGGTCTGGATCAGGGCGGTCGTAATTTTCGGGTCTATATCCAGATGGAGGTCACTGATCTGAAGGATGCGATAGCCGTCAAAGGCCGGTGGGAGGCGGCGCAGGGCAATGGTGTTCTCCCGCACGCGGTGCTGGCGGGCGTTCCAGTTGCCCCACCAATAGGTGAAGGTGGCCCGCAAGAGAAACTGAAGGGTGAGCCGGAGTATGGGGAAGTTCTCCGGGTGAAAGCGGGTGCGGCCTCCGCCAAAGACTTCCGCCGCATGGTAATGCTCTGTGTTCATCCGTTGGCGATAGTGATGACAGCCCAGCCGATCCCGAAGGGCCAACTGGGCCAGGGCGTCTTCGTCGGAAATAGGTGGGGGGGGTGTTGAATCGGCAACGATCACGGGGCACATTTCTTTTTCTGCGAATTCACTCAATTTCGGAGCAGGGCGCAGGTTACCGCTCCACCGGGTATACGAACACCGATAGTCTGCGCGTCGAGGGGTGGAAATTGCAAGAGGAGACGGGGAGAAGGCGTGAAAACGCGGTTGCGGGCACCCGGCAGTTACAATTTTTGTCATCCTGCGCCCTATGTCGTCTGCCCCTTTCGGGCCTGCGGGCGGTGCCAAAATACTGTCACAGAAGTTAAGGGTTTATCGATGGGGGACTTAGGCAAAGTTGTCCGGATGGACCCGTTTTTGGCACGGCCCTTGCCTTATAGTTGGCAACAGTTGAAACGAAGTACGATGCGGGCCGCGCGGCCTTCATTTGAAAGATTAAACCAAACCAATCCACAGGAGGATTCGCCATGAAAAAAGCTAACAAAGGTTTCACGTTGATTGAATTGATGATTGTTGTGGCCATTATCGCTATCATTGCGGCTATCGCCATTCCCAACCTGCTCCGTTCGCGGATGCAGTCCAATGAGTCCAGTGCCATTGGTAACCTGCGCACTATCGTGGGTGCCGAAGTGGCCTACCACGCCGCCAACTACGCCTACACCGCCGACTTCGCGGACCTGACCGGCGCAACCCCCTCCTTCCTCGATGGTAACTGGGGTGGCACGAAGAGTGGTTACAACTTCGTACTCGGCGGTGACGCCAACGCCTTCACGGCAAACGCCAACGCTGCGGCCTACGGTACCACGGGTGGTAAAGGATTCTTCACCGACTCCAGCGGTGTGATTCGCTACGCGGACGGCGCCGATGCCGACGCGACCAGCAACCCGATTGGTGAATAATCACCAAGACCGAATGACCCTTTAGTGACTGCGCGCCAGGCCCCCGGGCCTGGCGCGTTTTCCGTATCCTGGACCGATGTGGCTTGACATTCTGCCGACGGCATCGTAGGGTTGTTACAACAAAAGGAGTTGCCCGGCCCTTGCGAAATTTCCCTTCAGTTGCGATGATATGGTCGGCGCGTGATTGCGTCGATGCGCCGGGGTGGTGGAAGCGGCCTGGCATCACGGGGGTGGTATTGCTGGCACTGCTCGGGGCCGGGATTGCGGAAGGGCGCCCCACCGGAGATGGCTCCCCTTCCCGAACATCCGAAAGAAAGCGTATAACAGTGAAGACATTGCCCTTGAGTTATTTTACGGAAGACAGCCTTCGCTTGCTTCCGGAACTTCGCTGGGAATCGCTCCCGACCGGGACTTCCGGTGCGGCCCACGCCATAAGCTTTCTCGAAGGTGATGATTCGGGGGGGGTGACCGCTCAGCTTCAAACCCTTCTTGACCTGGCCGGAAACTACGGCTACTTTGCCGAGTACCAGTTTGCCCCGGCCTCCTTCGGCCGGGTGGGGGTGATCGTTTCGCCCCGTTTTCCCCTTATGACCTTTCACTGGGAGGTCCATCCCTATGAGTCGGTGCCCAGCGAGGAGGGGCTATGGCGTGCCCCCTTTGCGGATACGGGCGATGTAATGGCCGTGACGTCAGGGGACGGACAGGCATTGATTCAACTTGATGCCGCTGCGGCAGCTCGGATTGATGCGAGCGCCCGTACCCAGGGGCACCGCCGCTATCGGATTCGGATTGAGGGCCCAGAGGGCGCCCGGATTTCGCCTCCCTGTACCTGGATACCCGGCCTGAGTCGGGTTCCCTGGCCTGCGGCATTGGGCACACAGCCGGAACTCGAATGGAATGGACTTCAGGGAGCCTTCGCCGCCCGTCGCGCGGCCCGGCTGCAGACCGCGACTGCATTGGGGCTTGGTGAGGATGTGAGCTGGTCGGCTACCACTGCGGTCCCGCGCTATTCGGAATCGGTGTATCTGTGGTTGGTTCCCGGTGTCGGTGAGCCCGTTGGCTCACCCTACTATGCCCCGGGCGTTGCCGCAGAAAATGATCAAGAGACCTGGGTTCCGTTGGCGGGGGGCGAATGGTCCGACACCGTCGTTCCGCTGCCCGCAAGTTGGCGGGTGGAAGGGGCCGCGATTGTCTCTGATTCGGAGGCTTCCCTGGCCCTGAAGGATGACGGCAACGGCCCGCCGGCCGACGCGTTCGCAGCCTATCTTCGACGTCACCGCACCCGGGAAGCCGCGCTGCTCCTGGAAGGGCGGGTCCTCGGGGTAGTACCTGTTGCTGATTTGGCGGAGGGACGCTGCTTGTTGGCGACCCTGCCCCATGAGCGAAACAGTGCTATTCTGCAACGTTGGGAGGAGGCCCGGGGTCCTTCGAAAACGCCGTCGGAAGCCGCGGTGCCAGCCGACGCGCCGATGGACGTGCCAACGGATGGGGAGCTGGACTTTTTTCAGGTTCGCCTTATGGCCGAACCGCAGGACCGGGAATTAATCCCGGTGACCCATTTCAGGGCCCCCGGTGCCAACCGGGGTGTGGTGGTCGCCGTACAAAACGATATCATCCTGGACAGCAGTGCGGTTACAGGGGCCCGGCTGGAGCGGGAGGCCGATCGGCTTTATCTCCACCTGAGCCTGACCGAAGCAGGGCGCGATGCCCTGGCGGATGCCTGTTTTACCCATCTGGGGAAACAGCTTGCCATTGTGTTTGAGGATGAGCTCATCAGCGCGCCCACCATCGTGGATTGGGAGCTAGAAGAGCTGACGTTCAAGGGAACAGGTTCCCAGTGGCCCGACATGGCGCAGACCCTCATGGCCCGCCTGGGCAATAGCTAGGGTGCCAACGGCGTCCGTTCCGCAGCTTTCCGGAGACGTGCCACAGCAGATGGAATCTTTCCGCCGGGTTCAGGTATCCTTGTGCCCCACGGTTTCGTAGTATCAATCATCGCTGTCAGTAAGGTATCCGCTCGCATGTCCGCACGAAATGAAGTTATTCTTTCTGGTATTCGCCCCACAGGTCGTCTTCACTATGGCAACTATTTCGGGGCCGTCCATCACTTTCTACGTCTTCAACAGAGTGATGCCACCTGCTTCTATTTCATCGCCGATTACCATGCGCTGACTACCATTACGGAGCGAAAAGAGGTCTACACCCAGACCCTGGATATGCTGCGTACCTACGTGGCCTGCGGACTCGATCCGGAACGCTCTATCGTCTACCGTCAGAGCGACCTGCCCTGTACGGCAGAGCTCTCGCTGCTGCTGGGTATGATCACCAATATCGGTCACCTCGAGCGGGGCACGACGTACAAAGACAAATTCAGCAAGTTGCAGGATGATCCCAAGATTGACGGGAACCCCCTTTCCTATGGCCTCTTGGGGTACCCGGTGCTGATGGCTGCGGACATCCTTATTGTGAAGGCCGATGTGGTCCCCGTAGGCGATGATCAGCGCCAGCACGTGGAAATGGCCTGCGATATCGCGGAAAAGTTCAACCACCGATTTGACTGTGAGGCCCTGCAACGCCCCAAGGCCGTCGACCGACAGGCTCTCCGACTTCCGGGACTGGACGGCTCGGCGAAAATGGGCAAGAGCGACAACAACACCCTGGATCTCCTGGATGATCCGAAGACCGTCCTTAAGAAAATCAAGTCCGTGGTCACCTCCACCGAGCCCATGCCCCTGGGTACGGACAGCAATGATCCGGAAGAGGTTATCTCCCGGTTGCCCGGTGGCCTCAACGTGCTTTATCGCCTCTTGCACCTGACGGCCCCCGAAGCGGTGTTCCTGGATTTCGTTGACCAGTATCGTCAGGGGGGCAAGTTCTATGGAAACCTGAAGAAGGCCGTGGCAGAACACGTGAGTGCCTTCAATGCGCCCATTATTGAAAAATTCCATGACCCGGCGAATAACGATGACTTTATCAAAGATTTCTTGCGCGAGAACGCCAAGAAAGTGACGCCCGTCGCCCTGGAGACGGTCGAAGGATGTCGCGAGGCCATCGGTATTGGCCGCAGCCTCTATCGCGCCTGAGCGGGAGCAACACGCTATGAATGTCGTGGGTACGGATAAAATTCTCCATTTCGTTATCAGTTATTTGATTGCCCTGGTAGACCCCGCCCTCGCCGTCCTGGCCGGTGTCGGGAAAGAGGTCTACGATTTTTTCGGGGGTGGCATGGCCGATGTCTATGACCTCGTCGCGGATGCGTTGGGTATCTTGCTCGCGCTGTAAGCTGGTGTCGCGCCCACGAAAACTTGCGTTTCACCGTTCCTTCCGCACAGAATCCAACTAAAGCGCCAATTTATCACTATCTGGCTCGCCACCGGAATCAACTTGGAATCTGTGGTCCATGTCCAATCCTTTCGTCATTTTTTATTTGTCTCTGCGGATGCTGTGTACGGTGCTGCTTCTCTTCATCGTCACCGGGTGTGGCGGAGGTGGCGCAGGAAGTGGCGTAATCTCCCTGGCACCCAACGTGACGGAGACCATCTTTGCGGTGGGGAAGGGCTCTCAGCTCATCGGCGTCAGTGACTATGACGATTTTCCCAGCCGTGTACAGCGGCTACCCCAGTTGGGTGGATATATCGATCCGGATCTGGAGCAGATCGCCTTGCTTCGCCCCGCACTTATTTTTGTGCCGGGACGCCATGAAAAAGTTTCTGCCTTCGGGGAGCAGCATGGCATTACGGTGATGAATATTCACATGGACAGTCTGGCCACCATCGATGCGGGCATCGCGACCGTGGGCAACACGCTGAATGCCGTGGAAGAGGCCACGGCCCTTCGTTCCCGGATTACAGCCGAACTGGAGGAGATCCGGGAGGCGGTGGCCCCCTTCGAACGTCCCAAGGTACTCATTGTCTTGGGCCGTGAGCGGGGCAGCCTGCGCAATCTGCAGACCGTTGGGGGGACATCATTCATTTCAGAGCTGGTGGAAATAGCCGGTGGGGACAACATCTATGGTGACGAAGACAAGCCCTATATCGAGGCGTCGAAGGAAACTATTCTGGTCAAGGCGCCCGATGTAATCATCGAAATACACGCCGGTCGCTCCTACACAAAGAAGCAGACGGAGGCCCTGTTCAGCGATTGGCTCTACCTGGATGGCGTGCCAGCCTGGAAAAGTGGCCGTATCTACTTGTTCACCGACTCCCATATGCTGCGACCCGGCCCCCGGATAACCGACGTGGCCCGTCAGATTGCCAAGAAGCTTCACTTCTCGGCCGACCTGGGTGGATGATGTATACGATAGCGGCCGAAATGCTGGCCTTTGCCTACAGCGCCGGCCAACCCGTCTTAAACGCGGTTTCGACCCAGGTCAAGACGGGTGAAGTGACGGGGATCATCGGACCGAACGGCGCGGGGAAGAGCACCCTGCTCCAGCTACTCTGTGGCCTGCTGATTCCCGAATCGGGGACCGTACGCCTCAACGATCGTCCTTTGGACCAATACACCGATCGGGAACGTGCCCGGCTCGTGGCCTACATGCCCCAATCAGTGAGCCCGGCCTTTAGTTTGAGTGTCCGGGAAGTGGTCGCCCTCGGGCGTTTTCCCCACCTTGGTCCCTTTGGCAGTCTCGGAGCGCCCGATCACGAAATCGTTCAGGCCTGTCTGACCCAAACCGAAACGACGGAACTGGCGGATCGGGACTTCCTCTCCCTGAGCGGGGGCGAGCGGCAGCGGGTATTGCTGGCCAGCGTGTTGGCCCAGGAACCCCGTTTGTTGTTACTGGATGAACCGACGTCTTCCCTTGATCTCCCCCACGAAGCCGCTTTTTTCCAGCAGCTTCGGACCCTGGCCGCCCAGGAACTCGGCATCGTGGTGGTCACCCACGATATCAACATGGCGGCCCAGTTTTGTGACCGGTTGGTTTTGTTGGGGAAAAATCACTGCCTGGTGAAACAGGGGACGCCGTCCGACGTCTTGCAGGCCGACGTCTTGACCCGTGCCTATGGAAGCCCCCTTCTGGTCGGCGTCCATCCCCAAAGCGGCGGACCTTTCGTGACGGCACCGGTGGGGGGTGTCTGAGATGGTCATGGGCAATACGCGATTCCTGCTTCTGCTCGGGCTGGTGTCGTGCGCGGTCATCTTTACCTGCAGCATTTTTATTGGTACGGAAACCCTGGACCTGGGACAGGCGTGGCGGGAACTCCGCCACCTGACCCCCCTTGCCGATGCGCCGACCCTGTCCATCCTATTGATGCAGCGGATACCCCGTACCCTGGCGGCCTTTCTCGCCGGGGGGGGGCTGGCCGTGGCGGGGTGTGCTTTTCAGGCCCTGCTTCGCAACCCCCTCGCCACGCCCTACACCCTCGGCGTGGCCAGTGCCGGCGCGCTGGGGGCCTGGGTGGCTTTCTTGCTTGCGGACGTGACGGCATCGATTCCCCTCCTCGCCTTGCTCACCAGCAAACAGGTGATGGCGTTTCTTTTTGCGGGCGTCGATGTGTTCCTCGTTTACTTACTAGCGGCGCGACGCATTCACACAGCCCCGGCAGTCTTGCTGTTGGCCGGTGTCACCCTAGGCATGCTCGCCAACGCCGGAATCATGTTCAGCCGCTACCTGGCACGCCCCGACCGGCTGGTGAACATGGACCGGTGGCTCATGGGCGGGGTGGATGTCTTGGGCTATCAACCGGTGCTCCTACTGGCTGCGGGGGTCATTCCCTGCTCGGTCGTCCTGTTACTCCAGGCTGCCCGCTACGACCAATTTGCCTTCGGGACGACCCTGGCCGCTGGCCGCGGCGTGAACATCGGCCGACTCCAAACGACGACCTTCTTTGTCGGTTCCCTGATTACCGCAGTCATCGTGTCGGAGGTGGGGCCCGTGGGTTTCGTGGGGCTCATTATCCCCCACGGTGTACGCCTCCTCACGGGACCCAGCCACCGGCTGCTCATGCCCTTGAGTATCGTGGCCGGCGGGGCCTTCCTATGTGCCTGCGACATCGTCGCCCGTCGTATTCTTCCCGGCGAGACGCCCATAGGAATCATTACGACCATGGTGGGGGGGCCGGTCTTTCTCTACCTGCTGGTCCGCCGTCGTTTCTCCGACTGGAACGTGTAGAGCGGTGCCCGATCGGGTCATTTCCTGGCCGGTCTCGTCTTTTCGAGTGCTTTTCCCGCCGTGGTGGATACCGCAAACCCCTTTTTTGTCCCATAGTGTTACGCAATGGTACATGCTCACCGATGTTTTATTGACTTAATAGATATAGGTGTAGTGTGTGCCGAATATTCGTTGCTATTTTGGGAACTTTGGGCTAAGATCAAAATTCGTGGAGTGATGTATGTTTTACATTGGTGCCATTGATGTCGGATAGCGGGCGGCTTGGAGTAGCATCATGGGTCAGGATTGGAAAATCGGGAATAGCAGAAGAGTCATCTTAACTCATGGGAGGGTTTTGCCGTCGTTGCGGCAACTTCAAGCCCTGCAGCGTCCCGTTAGCCGATTCCTGCTGGTTGCCGTCAGTTACATGGTGCTTGCGCAGGTCGGTAAGTACCTGTCGATAACGGAGCACTTCATCTCCCTCGTATGGGCACCGACGGGAATCAGCGTGGCGATGCTGACAATTTGGGGGCTTCGCTATTGGTCGGCGGTCTTTCTGGGGGCCTTCATTGCCCCACTCACCTTTGGGCTGGATCCCGTAACGGCCCTGTGGCTGGCCGCGGGGGGGTGTGCCGCGCCGGTCTTGGGCGCGCACGGTCTGCGAACCACGTCGCTATTTGACAGCGACTTTGGTCGACGGACGAGCGTGTTTTATTTCATCCTGGTCGCAGGCTTTGCCGCCATGTTGATCAGTTCGACCAACGGCGCTGTGGCGCTGTATGTCAGCGGCTACCTCGATGCCGATATGCTGCTTCCCGTCTGGGTAACCTACTGGATCGGTGACGCGTTGGGGGTGTTGATTGTGGCCCCCGTGATTCTCACAGCCACGCACGAACGCTGGCATACCTGGCGCCGCGATTGTTCTGCGGTGGAATTTCTGGTAATCGCGGCGTCGTTGATTGTCCTCACCTGGTTCGCATTTACAAACCCGCTGGGCTTTGGCGTGGCTCCGACGGTCGTCTATCTTCCCTTTCCGCTGCTGATATGGATGTCCCTGCGCGGAGGGGCCTTCGTTTCCGCCTTGTCGACCCTCATCGTGACCGGAATGGCGCTGGTGTTCACGGTCAATGGATATGGCCCATTTGCCACGGGCGACCTCTATCACACCGTGTTTTCCATTACGGTGTTTTCCGTGTATGCCACCACCGCAGGTTTCGTCTTTGTCTCGTTGAGGAAAGAGCGTGAGAAGGTGCTGGACGATCTGCGCCGGAACGAGGCGTTTCTGAAGACGACCGGGCACATGGCGAAGGTCGGGGGGTGGGAATTGGACCTGGTGACGGGGCAGGTGAGCTGGACGGACGAGCTCCTGCGAATTTATGACCTGAATCCCGCGACGGCCACCGTGTCACCGGACTTGTTGGATTTCTACGACCACCCTGGGCGGGACCGACTGGAAGGGGCCATTGCGCGGGCCAAGAGCCACGGGGAGCCCTTCGATTTGACCTTGGGTATGACGACGGCCAACGGAGTCCATCGTTGGGTGAGGCTGATGTGCCGTCCGCAGTGTGTCCGGGAGCAGTTGGTGAAGTTGAGTGGTACAGTCCAGGATGTGACCGTCCAGACGGAGGCAGAACGTGCTCTTCGTGAACGGGAGTCTACCTATCGCATCCTGGCGGAGAACGTGAGCGATATAATCTGGACGGCCGATCTGGATATGAAGATGACCTATATCAGCCCGTCGGTTCAGCGGGTGCGGGGGTATACGGTCGCCGAAGCAATGGCACTGGAAACGGCCGAGTTAGGCCCGGAAGGAACGGAAGAGAAAGTCTATGAGTTTACCCATTCACTTCTGGATTCGGCCTCGTCCAGTTTTGATGATACCGACGCACTGGAAGTGCTGGAGTTGGCGTTGTATCGAAAGGATGGGACGGTATTCCCCGCAGAAGTCGCCGTGACCGTATTGCGCGATGAAAACGGTGTGCTCTCGGGCCTTCTGGGGGTAACGCGGGATATCACCGCTCGGAAGCAGGCGGAAATCTCCCTGAGGGAAAGTGAACAGCGCCTCAATCGGACCGGACGTATTGCCCAGGTGGGGGGGTGGGAATATGACGTGCCCAGTGACACCATGTATTGGACCGAAGAAACGGGACGGATCTTTGACCGCCCGCCAGACTATACCCCCGATCTGGAGCGGTCACTCCAGTATTGTCATCCCGACGATCGCGCGATTTTGAGAGCGCAGATCCTGGGTGCATTGGAGCACGGTGCCTCCGTGGATCTGGAGCACCGGGCCATGACGCATAAGGGGACCGACCGTTGGGTCCGGAGTATTTGTGAGCCGGTGGTGGTGGACGGGAAAACGGTCCGTTTGCTTGGAACGATCCAGGATATCACCGACCGGAAACGGACTGAGGCCCATTTGCGCCTTCTGGAGTCGGTGATAACCCACACGAATGACGCGGTCATCATTTCAGATGCTCGCCCTGTCAGCGACACGGGGCCCTTGCCGCGATTTGTAAACGAAGGCTTTACCCGAATGACGGGCTACCGGCTGGAAGACATTGACACCGGGGGGCTCGGGGTATTGCGGGGGCCGAACACGGACCGGTCAGAGACCGAGCGTCTGACGCGTCATCTCGAACAGGAACAGCCCTACGCTTCGGAACTGATCATCTATGGCATCGACGGCCGGGAGATCTACGGGGACGTGCAGTTGGTTCCCGTTATGGGCGAGGAAAACACGGTTACCCACGTGATTACGGTCATTCGGGATATCACCGAGCGAAAGCGGGCGGAAGCGGAACGCCTGGCGCTGGGTGCCCGCTCAACCGCCATTGTGGAGAGCGCAGTGGATGCCATCATCACCTTTGATGAGTCGGGGCTCATCGATAGCGCGAACGCCGCCGCAGAATTACTGTTTGCCCGTCAGCGCGATGCCCTGGTCGGAATGAAGATTTCGCAGTTGCTTTGCACACCCCAACCGGATGAATCCTTGGACACCCTGTCGTGCGTGAAACGACTGGCCCGACGGTCGCAGGACCGGGAAGCCCGCGGCCTGCGTAGCGACGGACACTCCTTTCCCATCAGCTTCAGTGTGGGCGAGTTTGAGGTTAATGCCGAACGCTTCTTTACCGTTATTATTCACGATATGACCCGACAAGCGGCATTGGAGCACCAGTTGCTCCAATCTCAGAAAATGGAGTCACTGGGAACGCTCGCAGGCGGTATTGCCCACGACTTTAACAATATTCTGCAGGCGATTATGGGATTTAGCGGAATGGCGCGGCAACATATCGCCGATCGCAAAGTCGAAATGCTGGATGACTGTATCGGAGAAATCGATAAGGGCGCCTTTCGCGCAGCAAGTCTCGTAGAACAGATTCTCACCTTCAGCCGGGATTCGGTGGTGTCGTATCGAACCATGGACCTGCGCCCCATCGTTCAGGAGGTGTTGGCCTTCTTGCGCGGGTCGCTCCCGGTCACGATTCAGATCGAGGCGCGATTGTGCGAGACCCAGTGCACCATCTCCGGGGATCCGACGCAGCTCCATCAGGTCATCAGCAACCTGGCGACCAACGCCTTTCATGCGATGGAGGAACGCGGTGGCACATTGCGTGTTTCCCTTGAGCGCGTGGACTTACAGGAGCATATGGAGACCCGAGCGGGCGCCCTGAAGGCTGGGGACTATGCCCACATCATGGTTTCAGATACCGGCGTTGGGATTCCGAAAGATATTCAGGACCATATTTTTGATCCCTTTTTTACGACCAAGCATAAGGGAAAGGGTACGGGATTGGGGCTGGCAACCGTCCACGGAATCATCGCCCGGATGGGGGGCGGAATTCAGGTGGAAAGCGTCGTCGGCTCCGGGTGTACCATCCACATCTATCTACCGTTGCTGGACGCCCGCTTCTTGCCCGCGGAACGGAGCGTGCCCGCGAGAGCGCGTGTTTCCCAAGGGAGCGGTTCGATTTTAATTGTGGACGACGAAGAGCCCATCGTAAGTCTCATGACGATGGTGTTGAAGAAGAAGGGGTTTGAGTCCATGGGCTTCACCAACGCAGAAAAGGCACTGGAGCACGTGCGGTCTGACCCCCTGGCCTTCGACCTCGCCATTGTGGACTATACCATGCCCGAAATGACGGGCGTAGCGTTGGCCACGGCGTTGCATGCCGCGAATCCCGACATGCCCATTTTGATTTCAACGGGTATGACGGAAGGGCAGGATTTCGCCCTCCCTGATTCCATCGGTGTTGTCCAGGTGCTTCGAAAGCCTTTGCCTCCATCCGAATTGCTTACGGTATTGCACGCCGTGTTGGGGAAGAGGCCGGAGATGCGTCGCTCTGCCAGCGGCTGATACGTGAATCCCGTGGAGTGTGAGGGGAGCTCTGCCGGTTGAAATTGCACGGCGCGCCTCGTATAATTGGTTATAACAACTTGCCCGCCCCCCCAATCTACGAGGTTTTTCCCATGAAAATGATACTACCCCTGTTTGCCGCACTCACTGTCCTGACCGGGATGGCGGGCGCATTCGCGGAGCCCGCCACGCTGGTGAAAGAAAAAGACGTCCTCATCTATTCCGATGACAACTTCCACAGTGCCTTCCCGTCCGTGGTGCGGCGCCCCGATGGGGAACTCATCGTCGCTTTTCGGCGGGCCCCCAACCGCGCGGTCTTCGGGGAAAAGAGCACCAACCACACGGATCCCAACAGTTATCTGGTGGAAGTGCGATCGACGGACAATGGCGAGAGCTGGACGACCGACCCGGGGCTTATCCTGGCCCACCCCTTTGGTGGTTCGCAGGATCCCTGCATGATTCAGTTGGCCGACGATTCCCTGCTGGTTGCCAGCTATGGCTGGGCCTTGCCCCGCGATGAGACGTGGAAGAGCTGGGGCAATGTGGTCAGCGCGGGGAAATTCGTATTCTTTGGCGGTTATCTCGTGCGTTCGACGGACGGGGGAGATAGCTGGTCCGATTTGATCTTGCCCCCGACCCTTCCGGGCAACGACACGAAGACGGCCTTCAACACGCCCGTGCCCGCCTACAACCGGGGCAGCATGTACCAGGGCAAGAGTGGCCGCATTTTCTGGGCGGTAGCCCGGCACGTCTTCGATGACAAGGGCCGACGCACGGAGAATCACCTGCTGACTTCAGACGACGGGGGGCTGACCTGGGATTACCGGTCGCCCATCGCGCAGGATCCCGAAATCGCCTTTAACGAAGCCTCGATTTACGAAACCCCCAAGGGGGATATCGTCACCTTTATTCGGACGGCCAAATTTGATGACCACACGGTCATCGCCCGTTCGACCGACGGCGGCGAATCCTTTACGTGGGAAGATGCGGGCTTCCAGGGCCATCCCCACTTTCCCCTGCGTCTCCCCGATGGCCGGGTCTTACTGGTCTACGGCTACCGTCACAAACCCATGGGCATTCGGGCCCGTATCCTGAATCCCGAATGCACGGACTTCAAAGAGTCCAAAGAGATTGTATTGCGGGAAGACGGTGGCGGCAGTGACCTGGGCTATCCCTGGGCGACCATGATGGCCGATGGCCGTGTGCTTGTCACTTACTACTTTAACGTAGGAAACGGCACGCGTCACATTGCGGGCACGATACTGCGTATCGAGTAGTCGCCCGGTCCCACCGACCAGCGATCCATAAAATCCCCGCTCCGACAGCAATCGGAGCGGGGATTTCTCATGGTATCTGACGGGGCGACCTGGGCCCGCACTCAGGGAAAAATGATCTTTCGCTTTTCTTCATCGGGTTGCTCTTTGTAGAGCAGGGTCACGTGTCCGATCATACCGGCGACCTGGCTTCCGGTGCGGCGGACGAGCTCGTCGGTGAGCTCCCGTTTTTCGTCTTTGAACTCATTGAAACGGACTTTGACCAGTTCGTGGTGCTCCAACGCCTCGGAGACGGCACGAACGAGCATGTCGGTGAGGCCCTGTTTTCCGATGATGATGAGGGGATCGAGGTGGTGGCCCACTTTACGGAGGTACTTGCGCTGGGAGCTGTTCAGTTCAATCATGATGGCTTTCGGTGACCCCGCCCAAGGTGGGGGATCGTGTTGTTGGTACCCGCGATATCTGGCGGGCAGGGGCATGGCCGACCACGGGATGTGTCGGGAGTGGCCTTATTTTACCTGAAAGGGCACGGTCACTGCCACGGGCGGGTCGTGTGGGTCATGGTGGCAGGCTTCCCGATGTTCCCGGTGCCTCACATTGCGTGTGCGCGGTGTCTTGGGGCATAATTGCGGGTTCTCCATGTAACCGACCCGGGAAATCTCCATGCAGTGTGAAATGCGTTATACCGTTGAAGCGACCGATCCTGGCTGTGCCGCCCGTGCGGGCCGACTTCAACTGCCCCATGGCGAGGTGGAGACACCCATCTTCATGCCGGTGGGTACGCAGGCGACGGTTAAGGCCTTGTCGCAGGAGGACTTAGACATGATCGGTGCCCAGATAATTCTGGGCAACGCCTATCATCTCTACCTTCGCCCGGGCACGGAGACGTTGGAAGCGGCCGGGGGCATTCACGGCTTCATGAATTGGAAGAAGCCCGTCCTGACCGATTCGGGTGGATTCCAGGTCTTCAGCCTGGGGGCGCTGAACAAGGTAACGCCGGAAGGGGTCACCTTCCAGAGCCACCTTGACGGCTCCCGCCATCTGTTCACACCCGCCAAGGCGGTGGACATCCAAATCAGCATCGGCGCAGACATCATGATGTGCTTCGATGAGTGCACTTCCTACCCGGTGACCCGTGAAACGGCCGAAAAATCCATGCGGATGACCCAGGACTGGGCGAAACAGTGCAAGGCCCAATGGGAAAAGCGCGAGGCGACCCAACAGGCCCTTTTCGGCATTGTTCAGGGCAGCGTTTTCGAAGACCTGCGCCAGGAAAGTGCGGCCGGCCTGGTAGACCTCGATTTTCCCGGTTACGCCATTGGCGGCGTCAGCGTGGGGGAGAGTAAGGAAGAGATGATCCAGGCGGTGGAGTGGGCGGCACCCCATCTGCCCGAGGAAAAACCGCGGTATCTTATGGGGGTGGGCCCACCGGAAGATGTGCTGAATGCCATCGAGCGGGGGGTCGACATGTTTGACTGTGTCATGCCCACCCGCAACGCGCGCAATGGCAGCCTTTTCACGAGCACGGGGAAGCTGAATATCAAGAACGCGCGCTTTGCCCGAGATTTTGGCCCGCTGGACGAGGCCTGCAACTGCCTTGTGTGCCGGACCTATACCCGGGCCTATTTGCACCATTTATTCCGTGCGGGAGAGATATTATCCTTACGGCTGAATACTTTACACAACCTTTCCTTTATGTTACAATTGGCCGATTCTGCGCGCGAGGCCATACGAGACGGCAGGTTTCTGGAATTCAAACGCGCATTTCTTCAAACTTACTCCACTTGAAAGTTAAGACTGTATCACGATGAATCTAGCGAGCAGCATTGAAGTACTTCATATGGTGATGGCTCAGACGGAGGGGGCACCCCCCAGCCCCATGGGTGGACTGATGTCCATGGCTCCGCTGATGATCGCCTTTATCTTTATCATGTATTTCCTGACCATTCGCCCCCAGCAGAAGCGGGATCGCGAGCGGCAGGATATGCTGAATGCCCTGTCCAAAGGGGACGAAGTCGTCACCACTGGTGGCATCTGTGGCCGGGTTGTCGGTATCAACGACACCGATGTGGTGTTGCGCGTCGATGACAACGTCACCATCAAATTCGTCCGCAATTCTATTGCCCACGTAATCAGCACCGACGAAGAAAACGCGAGCTAATCTGTCCCCAGATTGGCTTTTTCTACACGTCGGTTTCCGATGTTCCTCAATCGCAGCGGAGTTATTCCATGAAAAAACATCTTTATCGCAGTGTCCTCATCTGGGGTGCGATCATTATTGCCTTGTTGGTCATCTACCCCACCATTGGGTGGATGGTGATGGATCAGGACACGCGGAATGCGCGCATTGCCACCTGGGAAGCGGAAGACAAGGAACGTGCGGGCGAGTCTCACAGCTATTTTTCCGATGTCTTTTTCAAAATCAAGCGCTGGTCCCAGTGTGACCGGGACCAGGTGATCAACCTGGGCCTCGATCTCCAGGGCGGTATCCAGATGGTGGTCAGTTTCGACTGGCAGGACCTGGACCCCGAGAAGCTGGCTTCCTACCGCGACGATGACGGCCTCAGCGACACGGAAATTGCCGAGCGCGTTCAAGACACCGTCTACGAGCAGCTCGTCAACCGTATTAACGAGTTTGAAGCCAAGGAGCCGATTATCCAGAAACTGGGTACGGACCAGATCCAGGCCCAGCTTCCGGGTGAGAAAGACACCCAGCGCGCGGTGGACCTCATGACCAAGACGGCGCTCCTGAACTTCCACATCGTGGCCGGTCAGGACAAGACGGTTCAGGTCTTCCGTGCCCTGAAAGACCGCTTCCCCAACGAATTTTCCAGCTACCTGGAAGCGCCCGGTTTTGACGGCATGGTCTGGGTAAAGCCAGAGAATTACCAGGCCGTCCGGGATATGATCGCTAAGATTGAACAGCTGCCGGGCGTGATTCCAGAAGACACCATGCTCGCCTTTGGCCGTGCTCCCCGTGTGGACCAGGAGCAGCGTTACGACCTCTACGTGCTGGACAAGAAGCCCATCGCGACGGGCACGGGCCTTACGTCGGCCTCGGCCATTCCTGATCCGCAGAATCCCGCGAGCTGGGCCATTCTTTTCAGCTTCAACACCGAAGGCGGCACGCTCTTCGGCGAAGCCACGGAGAAGAACGTCGGCAAGCCCATGGCTATCGTCCTGGACGGCGTGGTGCAGTCGGCCCCGAATATTAACCAACGTATTGATTTCAATGGCCAGATTACCGGCCAGTTTAATGCCGAAGAAGCCCGTGACCTGGCCATCGTGCTGAATTCGGGTTCCATGTTGCTTGAGGTGGAAGTCGACTCGGTGGACGTGGTGAGCGCGACCCTGGGTGCCGACTCCGTCAAGAAAGGCATTTCTTCCGCCCTCTGGGGTCTGGCCCTGGTGGGTGTCTTCGTCCTTGTGTATTACATGGTGCCGGGTGGTATTGCCCTCGTCGCCTTGCTGATGAATGCGGTACTCGTGCTGGCGGCCATGGCCTACTTCGACATGACCCTGACCTTGCCCGGTATCGCCGGTCTTATCCTGACCATCGGTATGGCGGTTGACGCCAACGTCCTTATCTTTGAGCGTATCCGCGAAGAGATGCGCCTGGGTCACTCCGTGCTGTCTTCCATTGAGACGGGCTTCGGAAAGGCCGCGGTTACGATTCTGGACGCCAACGTTACGACCTTTATCGCGGCCATCGTGCTGCTCCAGTTCGGTACGGGCCCCATTGAAGGCTTCGCCATCACCTTGAGTATCGGTGTGTGCGCCAGTGTCTTCACCTCCCTGGTCGTCAGCCGGGCGCTCTTCGATTTCTTCTTCGAAAGCCGCAAGCTGAAGTCCGTGAAGATGATGAGTCTGGTCAAGCCCGACACCCACATCCCCTTCATGAACTGGCGCGCCATCAGCGGAACGCTCAGTGCGGTGCTGGTCGTCGTTGGTATTGGACTCTTCACCATGAAGCTGAACAGCGGTGAGATGCTGGGTGTGGATTTCACCCAGGGTACCAACGTTCGGATGGCGCTTCAGAGTGACACGACGATTAAAGAAGATGACGTGCGTACGGCACTGAACGGCGCGGGTTTTGACGGCCCCCAGGTACAGCACATCATTTCCGATACTACGGAAAACGAATTCATGGTGCGGGTCGGTGATGTCTCCCTGCCTGCCCTGGAAGGCGACGAAGCGAAGACCGTTTCCGAGGTAATTCACACGGCCCTGGCGCCGCTCGTGGGTGACAATCCGGATAACGTGATCTTTGAGTCGGTGAAGACGGTGGGTCCGGCCGTTGGCGCCCAGCTTCGCGCCGATGCGCTTTGGGCGGTTATCTGGTCGCTCCTCTTTATCGTGCTCTACATCGGCTATCGCTTCCACCTCAAGTTCGCGGTGGGTGCTGTGGTGGCCCTGGTGCACGACGTGTTGATTACCCTGGGGGTCTTTGCCCTCTTCGGCCGGGAAATTAACCTTGCTGTGGTGGCCGCTATCCTGACCATCATCGGTTACTCGCTGAACGATACAATCGTGGTCTTTGACCGCATTCGTGAAGACCTGGAACAGTTCAAGGGCCGGGGCAAGAAGTTTGGTGAGATCGTGAACATCGCCATCAACAGCACGCTGAGCCGGACGCTGCTCACATCGATTACCACACTCTTCGTGGTCGTCGTGCTCTTCCTGTTTGGTGGTGCGGATATTGAAGACTTCGCCTTTGCCCTCATGGTCGGTGTGATTGTGGGTACCTACTCCTCCATCTTCGTGGCAAGTCCCGTGGTGCTGGTCTGGGATCACTACTTCAGCCGGGGACCGCTCGCTGCGGACGGCACGAAGGACGACGACAACAAGCGCTATATTTCTTCCAAGAAAAAGAAGCGGAAGAAAGCAGCGAAGGCAGAGGGTGCTGAGGGCGAAGAAGCCAGCAGCTGATAGGCACCCTATCGCGTAAACAGGTACACGCGCCTGACTCGGAGATGCTCTGAGTCAGGCGCGTTTTTGTTTCGGGGGAAGCGTGTGTGATGCCGTCCCGTGTAGGGACGTTTTGTCGCAGGGGGATGTGGTGGTGACGGAGGTTGCGTTGGGACCACACGGTGGCTGGTGGGTCGGGAGGGGAACCTTGAGGCGGCAGCATGTCCCGGTGGAGCAGGGGCGTAACTTGGTCTTCTTGGAGGGACTTCTCGTTTGAAAATCGGGTGGGTATGGCTTCTGCCACTGGGACAGGAACGCGCGTTGGGGGGGGGATTATGACGGGCTGTGGAAGCGGACTTGGCGTTGCGGCGGAATACACGGGGTGCTCGGGCGCGATACCATCCTATTGGAGGCCCCGAAAAAAATTGCCCGGAAGGCCATGGGGTTGGCGCTCCGGGCAAGGGTGAATAGATTGGGAGTGGGATTCCTAGAAAGGCAACATGCTCTTCAGGTGGGGGTGAAGTATGTAGCCCAGCAAGAAGGAGACGACGCCGAAGAGGGCGATGCCCAGCCCCCAGGCGAGTCCGATGCCGCGGCGGCGAAGGAAGGAAGCGGCGCGCATGTAAATCAGGCGAAGGGGTGCGGGGCTGACGTTGACCACCACGACGGTGATGTTGTCTTTACCCCCGTTTTCATTGGCGAGGTTGACCAGGCGCTGGGCGATTTCTGCGGCGCTGCCGTTGCGTGTGAATTCTTTCTTGATCACATCGTCGGACACCATGTTGACGAGTCCATCGGTGCAGAACAATAACATGTCCCCGGGCACGATGTGCCAGCGATAGGTGTCCACGGTTACTTCCTCGTGGGTGCCTACGCAGCGGGTAACGATATTCTTGCGCCGGTCCGTCTCGGCCTCGGCCTTGGACATGAGTCCGAGCTTCACCTGTTCGTCCACCCAGGAGTGGTCTTCCGTCTGGGTCAGAATTTCCCCTTCGCGGATGTGATAGCAACGGGAATCACCCACATTGCCCACGTAGACTTTCTTGGGGGAGATGACGCCGGTGAGCACCGTGGTGCCCATGGGGCGGCGGGTCCGAACGAGATCCCGGTTGGTCTGGAAGATACTCTCGTTGGCGCGCTCAATGGAACTGCGAATGCGGGGCAGGGGTCCATCGTTGCTGTCGTCGTCAATCGAACCATTCTGTGGGGCGGGCTTTTCCTTGACGATCTCGCCAATGATGCGCACGGCGAGCTTACTGGCGATTTCTCCGCCGGTATGGCCGCCCAGCCCGTCGGCTACACAGATCAGTGCGCCCTCCTTAAAGAGTCGCAGGTCCTTTGCCCCTTCCCGAACGACGACATAGGAATCTTCGTTGTTCTTTTTACGTCGGCCTACATCACTAAATGCCGCTATGTCTAAACGCATGAAAATCTCCAACCTCAGCGCGCCCGCACGTGGGCGAATCGCGTCAAGGCGATCTATCGTCTAACGGTCCTGTAGACAGCGTATTTTGCCCCGCTAGTCTACTCGTTGCTCCCCGGACTCATCCGGTGCATGTACATTACAGGCTACCCGATGACCCGCCTTGTATTCTACTAGATTTACCCCCTGTTGTGCACAACTCGGCTGCGCGTCGGGACAACGGGGATGAAAGGGGCACCCGGAAGGGGGGTTGATGGGGCTGGGCACATCGCCCGTCAAAATGGTGCGCTGCGTATTTCGTCCGGGATTGGTTTTTGGAACAGCGGACAGCAGGGCCTTGGTATAGGGGTGGACCGGGTGTTCAAAGATGTCTTCAACAGTCCCAATCTCGACAATGCGGCCCAGGTACATAACAGCAACCATGGAGGAGATGTGTCGGATTACACTCAGGTCATGGCCGATGAAGAGATAGGTAAGTCCCAGACGTTCCTGGAGTTCCTGCAGCAGGTTGAGGATTTGGGCCTGGACGGAGACGTCGAGGGCCGAGACCGGCTCGTCGGCCACGATCAGTTCCGGTTCGACGGCGAGGGCCCGTGCGATGCCGATGCGCTGGCGCTGGCCCCCACTGAACTCGTGGGGATACCGGTCCGCGGCCTCCGGGGGAAGCCCCACCAGCTCGAGGAGTTCGAAGCAACGGCTGCGACGGCTCTCTCGGTCACCAATGTGGTGGGTTTTCATCGCTTCGGAGAGCACCGAGTACACGGTCATGCGCGGATTAAGGGAACCGAAGGGGTCCTGAAAAATCAGTTGAACCCGTTTTCGGAGGGCGCGCAGTCCCTTGGTGTCCAGGGTGGTCAGGTCAATGCCGTCAAAAACGATGGAGCCGGACGTGGGCTCAATCAATCGCAAGAGCGAACGTCCCGCCGTGGTCTTTCCGCTGCCACTTTCCCCTACCAGGCTCAGGGTGCTGCCCCGGGGGATGGAGAAACTGATGCCGTCGACGGCGCGAACAGCCCCCACGGTACGGGAGAAAACCCCCTTTTTGATGGGGAAGTGCTTGGTCAAGTCTTTTACGGTCAGCAGTTCTTCAGCCATGATGATCGGCGGCTCCGGTATTGGCCAGGGTGTCCGGGCCCTGGGCGGGGATGTTCTGGTATTCCCAACAGCCAACGCCATGGGTCGAGGCGCCCGGGATGATTTCGTACGGAGGCTCTTCGTCGCCACACCGGTCCTGGGCATAGGGGCAGCGGTTATTGAAGCGACAGCCGGCAGGAAACTGGGTGGCTGCAGGGACGTTGCCTTTGATGACGTAAAGCTTCTCGCGTGCTTTCTGTATGCTGGGAAGCGCGGCGAAGAGTCCCAGGGTGTAAGGGTGTCGGGGCGACGTGAATAGTTCGGCGACAGGCGCGTGCTCCACTTTCTTGCCCGCATACATGACCACGACTTCATCGGCGTTTTCCGCCACGACGCCAAGGTCGTGGGTGATCAGCAGAATGGCCATGCCGCGCTCGGCCTGCAATTTCCGGAGCAACTCCAGAATCTGGGCCTGAATGGTGACGTCCAATGCGGTAGTGGGCTCGTCGGCGATCAATACTTTGGGGTCACAGGCCAGGGCCATGGCAATCATGGCCCGCTGCAACATACCGCCCGACATCTGGTGGGGGTAGTCGTCGACCCGCCGCTCGGGTGCGGGAATGCCGACCTGGGCCAATAAGCGGATGGACTCCTTGCGGGCATCCAACTTGTTTAAGCCACGATGGAGCCGGATGGCCGCACTCAATTGATGCCCGACGCGGAAGACGGGATTCATGGAGGTCATGGGTTCCTGGAAAATCATGGAGATATCGTTGCCGCGGATGGCGCGAAGTTCGCGCTCGGGGAGGGTCAGGAGATCGCGGCCCTCGAAGAGAATCTGGCCACCCGCCTTGACGCCCGGCGGTTGGGGGACCAGGCCCATGACGGAAAGGGCGGTGACGCTTTTTCCACAGCCACTCTCGCCCACGACCGACAGGGTGGTCCCGGCGGAAAGGGAGAAAGAAACATCGTCCACCGCTTTCGCCAGACCCTGATCGGTCTTGAAATAGGTCTTCAGGTTTTTTACCTGAAGTATGGGTTCATCGCGATGCGTCATGTGCGCTTCCGGTTGTGCTTTCCAGGTTGGAGGCTATTGTCTCAGTCGGGGGTCCATGGCATCACGGAGGCCTTCACCCGCCAGGTTAAAGGCGGTGACCGTCATAAAGATAGCGATGCCGGGAAAGATGACCAGCCAATAGGCAAACTCGACATTCTCTTTGGATTGTTTGAGGATTTCACCCCAACTCGCCGTGGGCGGTGGAACGCCGAAGCCCAGGAAGCTCAGGGCCGATTCCGTGAGGATGGCCCCGGCCACACCAAAGGTAGCCGCCACGAGGACGGGCGCCAGGGCGTTGGGCAGGAGGTGGCGAAACATGACCCGCATGTCGCTCAATCCGGTCGCCCGTGCGGCGGTGGTGAAGTCGGCTGAGCGCAGCTTGAGGAATTCGCCCCGGACCAGCCGGGCCACATCGGGCCAACGGGTGAGGCCGATGGCGATCATGATGTTATAGATGCTGGGGTCCAAAAAGGCGATGAGCGATAAGATGAGGATAAAGGTGGGGAAGCAGAGCACCACTTCGATGATGCGCAGGATGGTGGCATCCACCGCGCCCCCATAGTAGCCGGCGAGACTTCCCGCAATGACCCCAATCAGCACGGCAATACCCATGGCGACCACCCCGACCGTCATGGAAATGCGGGTGCCCCAGATGATGCGGCTCATGACGTCCCGTCCCCGGTCATCGGTGCCCAACCAGTGCTCGGCGGAGGGGGGCTCCAGTCGATGGCGGAGGTTGGAGCGCTCCGGCGCGTAGGGGATAAGGGGCCGGATGGCGGTGTCATCGGGACCCGGCTCCCAGCCGTCAAAGCTGAAGGACACGAGGTCGGTGTAGGAAAAGACATTGGGGAGGAGGTAGCTCTTGTCATCCTTCTCCAGATAGATGGGGACTTCGCCCGCGAGGAAGGGCGCAATGAGCCCGACAAAACACAGCACGGCCAGGAGTACAACAGAAGCCAGTGCCAGCTTGCGCTGTTTGAACTGTCGCCAGACGAGCCGCCAATATCCCTGGCTCTTGTGGGACTGATCAGCCATGGGGCGTCCCTCCCGCCATGGGGCATGTGAATCGATGGGGCAATGGATACATCAAGGTCCGGGTCCTAGCTGAATTTAATGCGGGGGTCTACCATGGCATAGAGAATATCGGAAAGTATGAGGCCCACCAGGGTCAGCATCGCCGTTATGGAGAGGATGCCCATGATGAGGGGATAGTCCCGGGAGAGGATGGCCTCAAAGGCCAGCTTGCCCATGCCCGGAATGGAGAAGATGCTTTCGATGATGACACTGCCGCCAATGAGCGAAGGAATCAGCGCACCGAGCAGGGTGATGATGGGAATCAGCGAATTGCGCAGCGCATAGCGATAGATGATAGTGCGCTCGCTGAAGCCATAGGCCCGGGCCGTCCGCACGTAATCCTGCCGAATGGTTTCGATAAGGCCGGCACGGGTGTAGCGGGATAGACCGGCGAAGCCCGCATAACTGAGGCAGCCCACCGGGAGGATGAGGTGCCAGACGCGGTCCCAGAGCCAGGCGGCCCATCCGAGGGAATCGGCATCGTAGGAGCTGACACCTGCCGCCGGAAAGAGGTTGAGGTGGGCGCCGCCGCAGAGGAAATACATGAGCAACATGGCCACCCAGAAACTGGGGAGGCTGTAGAGGATAAACAAGACCAGCGTGACCAGGGTGTCGCCCAGACTGTGTTGATGGGTGGCCGAATAGACACCGAGGGGAATGGCGATCAGATAGATCAGGAAGAGGGCCGTTAGATTCAGCTGAATCGTGATCGGGAGGGTTTCTCCGATCTTTTCCAGGACCGGTCGGTGATCCTTGTAGGAGTCTCCAAAGTCGAGGGTGACCAGTTTGCCGAGCCAGAGCACATAGCGCACGGGCAGGGGCTTATCCAGGCCGTAGAGCTTCTTCGTCTGCTCGATGGCTTCCTGGGTCACGGCACTGCCCCCGGCCCCACCGGCCTTGTGCAGCTTCAGGAAGATAGGACTGCCCGGTGCCATCTGGACGATGATAAAGGTAATGAGGCTTATCCCGATAAAGGTCGGGATAATCAGCAGCATTCGTCGTATCAAATAAGTACGCAAGGAGTACAACCTTTATTGGGGCGAATTATTTATAGCGTTGCTCTGCGACAGGGACCCACCACTCGCGCATGTCAAAGCCCAGGGTATAGGGTGTGACGTTTTGAAAGCGATTGGAGATCACCACCTTGCGTTTCGAGTTGTAAAGGAAGGTGTAGGGCTGCTCTTCGTGAAGGATGGCGTGGAAGCGGCGGTACATGGCGTCTCGCTTCTCTTTGTCGAACTCGGTCCGTGCATCCACAATGAGCTGGTCGGCTTCTTCATTGATGAAGCTCACGTAGTTGGAGCCCTTTTCCGTCTGGCTGGAGTGCCAGATTTGATAGGGGTCGGAAAGGTAGGGGCTGACCCACGCCATGCTGCACGCGTCAAAGCTGCGCTTGGTGACGCTTTCCAGGAAGGTGGCCCATTCCAGCGGGCGGAGGGTCACGTCGACACCGG
Source organism: Candidatus Hydrogenedentota bacterium (assembly GCA_034669905.1). Lineage (GTDB taxonomy): Bacteria > Hydrogenedentota > Hydrogenedentia > Hydrogenedentales > JAEUWI01 > JAEUWI01. Next base: position 103,513 of record JAXMOL010000016.1, on the reverse strand, counting down.
CCTTGTCCAGCTCTTCTTTGAAGACCGTGGCCAATTGCTCATACTCGGGAGAACCCGACGGGAAAATCCACTGGAAGCGGAAAGGCACCCCGTCTTTGTCCCGGATACCGTCCTGATCGGAGTCGACCCAGCCGGCTTCGTCCAGTAGTTTGTAGGCTCCTTCCGGGTCGAAGGGCCAGGGTTCGATGCTTTGGTCATAGGAAGGGGAGTCGGGGAACATGGAGCCCGTCACCACCCGCACGAGGCCGTGGTAAATCGTTTCCCCAATGGTGTCCCGGTCGAGAAGCATGGTCATGGCCCGACGCACCCGTTTGTCAGAGAAATAAGGGCGCTGGGCATTCCACCCAATCCAACCGAAGGAACCGGCATAGCCGTCCACCGGCGAGTAGAGGGTAATGCGCTGGTAATGGTCGGCGATTTCTGGCTTGGTGGCCTGGCGCACCCACTGTTCCGATGACATGCGCAGTTCGTCGAGCTCCTGGCGGCGCAAGAGCTGAACGGCCGCGTTGTCGTCGGTAATGATCTTATAATGGATTTCATTGACCCAGGGTTTCTTTTCGCCCCAGTAATCAGCGCGCTTGGAGATAATAATGCGTTGGCCTGTGTCCCACTGCTTGACCGTGTAGGTGCCACTGCCCACGGGCGCGCGATTGGCGGGATGGGTGTTGAATTCGCCCTCGCCGTAGATATGCCTGGGAAGAATCTCAATACTTCCCAGCACCTGCAGGTTCAAGAAGTACGGTTTGCTGACCTTAAATTGAATGGTGTGGTCATCCAGCACTTCGGCAGATTCCACATCGGTCAGGTAGCTGCGGCGGTCGGCACAATCGTTGGCCGGATTCTGAATGGCCTCATAAGTAAACAGTACATCGTGGGCCGTGAGGGGCACGCCGTCGGAGAAGGTCACGTCTTTTCGCAGGTAAAAGGTGTAGGAGAGGTGATCTTCGGAGGCTTCCCAGCGCTCGGCAATGAGCGGCGCAAACTCCAGCGTCTCGTTGTCCATCGTGAGCAGGGTTTCGAAGATGTTTCCGCCGTTGCCACCGATAATCCGCTGGGTATAGGCGCCGGCCGCCTCCAGGTGGGGGTTCAGGGTGGAAGGCTCCGCATTCAGCCGGATGACAATCCAGTCGCCTTCCACGGGACCACCTTCCGCCACTTCCGGTGCGCCATCCTGCTGATCGGGCGCATCCGTACCGCCATCGATAGTTTTCGGGGCTTCCGAATTGCCGGATGTTTCGGTAGGGCCACCGCACCCGTTCAGGGCCAGGGCGGCGAGGCAGAGGGTCGTCCACAGGGTAAGCGAAGAGGTGACGGTGCGCATAGAGTAACTCCGGTTGGGAAGTCCTGTTCTAACGAATATTCTATTAAACGGTGAAGTGGTGTCATGGTAGCATAAAGCCATTCGTGCGGGAAAACGGTGGTTCATGCTGCAACAGCATTGCCGGATTGTGTATGGTGTGGGGCACAGGAGGCTTCTCAGGGGAACCCGTGGGAATGTGAGGACAGCCATGAGGACCAAATTGGGCATAGCCGGCATGCCGGCAGACCTGGATGGGATCGCTGCAATCGGTGAGGGATTGGGCGTCGCCCTGGTGCTCTTACTTGATGAGCCCTGCACTCGGGAATTGCCGGAAGGTGTTTCGGTGCTATCCATCGATTTTTCCCATGATGAACTGCATGTCATGGCGGGGTTGAAGGCCGCGACCCTCGCGGGAGTCTGGGTTGCAGACGCCCGCTACCGGGAGTGCATCGGCTCCCTGGCCGCACGATTCGGCTGGCCCCACCTGGAAATGGATTGTGAGGGCTATCCGAAGCTGGTTCCCAATGCACAGACCTTTACCGTGGAGACGCTTTCTCAGATAGCCGCGCAAAGCAGCGAGAGCCTCCCTATCCCCAGTTGGGTGCGTACGCCCTGCGCCGACGGCGATACGTCGTGTATGCGGGTGGAGCATACAAGCGATTTGTCGCTGGCCCTGAACAAGTTGCGGAAGCGTCGGGTCGATGGGCGCCTGCGAATTCAGCCTGCCGTGGAAGGTACCATCTATCGTCTCCTGGCCTTCAAGGCCGGTGCGGAACTCCTGCCCTTTGACGTGCTGGAGGAATCGGTCACGTCGTCGGTGTATCGGGTACCCCTGAGCCTCATTATGCCCGTCAAGCGGACGGGCCAGGCCTACACGGAAATATTCACTCAGTCTGAAGGAGTGAATGCCGCGTTGCCCTCGGGGTGGGGCTACGTGGAAATGGAGTTTGTTTGTCACGATGGAGAGCTGGTCCTGACCGATCTCCAGGCGCCTGCGGCCATTGGTTCCGATGTGCGGGCGGTTGTGCTGCACTCCCAGGGCGTAGACCTGTATCGGGCCGCAATGGAATGTGCCCTCGGGCGTAAGCCCACCCTGGCGCGCACCCGCGATCGCGGTGCGGCGCTGACATGGCTGTTGACCCGGAGTGGCGTCGTTACCAGTCTCGAAGGGGTCGTGTCTGCCCGCCAGCTACGGGGCGTGGAGGCGGTCCACATCGCGGCGAAGGAGGGAGACATTCTGAGCCACGTGGTCGACCGGCCTTCCCGGGAGCGGGGAGGCTATATCCTGGCCACGGGCGAAACCGCCACCGAGGCCCGGGAAAACCTGGAAGCGGCCCGGGTCCAGGTGTGGATCAACACGTCGCCCGCTCTGTCATAGGGAAAAGGACCAGAAGCCTGAGCACGGCGATGTGCGGGCCTTAGGCGCCTTAGTCCTTCAGGTCGTTTTCGTCGTTCAGGTCCTTTGCAGGCCTTATCGCTTCCGTGGTAACGAGTGGGAAACGAGCTCGTTCCTACGGTCCTCCGTAGGAATGCAGACCTTGCCGCTACTGCGGCAACGCCGAAGGCGAGGGATCCCGGCCGGTCGGCCTCGGCAACCTACATCCACCGCGCTGACCCTGTCCCGCAGGAGCGGAACCGTAGGCATTACCACGGGGGACCGTGGTAACGAGTGGGAAAAGACTTCGCTGACCCTGTCCCGCAGGAGCGGAACCGTAGGCATTACCACGGAGGACCGTGGTAACGAGCGCGTGTGCCCTTCCGATCCAATTCCGCCCCCTAGACCATGGGGATTTCGTGATCCCAGGTGCCACTGTAGGCTTCCGTCGCGGGGCCTTCCTGGTAGACACAGCCGTCTTCGGCCCATTCGATGGTCAAGACCCCAAACACCAGGTGGACGTTGACCCGGCGGTTGACCCGGTCGGTAATCATGGCGGCGAGGGAGGCCCCGCAGGAGCCACTGCCGCTGGCCATGGTGATGCCACTGCCCCGTTCCCAGATGCGCATGACGATATTGTCGCGGTCGATGACGTTGACGAATTCCACATTGGTGCGCTCGGGAAAGCTGGGGTGTTGTTCGACCTTGGGTCCGATATCGGTCAGGTTGATGGCCGTGGCATCTTCGACAAAGAAAACGGCGTGGGGGTTGCCGATGTTGGCGCAGGTGACGTGCATGGTCGTGCCGCCGACTTCGAGGGCTTCTTCCTTCACCTCGCCGGGAGCACCGAGCATGGGGATTTCGGCCCGCTCAAACTTGGGCTTGCCCATGTTAGAGCGCACCGAGACCACCGTCTTGTCTTCCACCTTTAAGACCACGCCGTTGGGACCGGCCAGGGTTTCGATGACAAACTCGGTCTTGTCCGTCAGGCCCCGCTCGAAGACATACTTGGCGAAGCAGCGGATGCCATTGCCACAGGTTTCGGCTTCGCTGCCGTCGGCATTGAAGATCCGCATGGCGAAGTCGTGTTCTTTACCGGGCTCGATGAGGATAATGCCGTCCGAACCTGCACCCAGGTGGCGGTGGCTCATCTGCCGGGAAAGCTCGGGCCAATCGACGCCGGGGTACTTGTCGGCTTCGATGAAGTGGTAGTCATTGCCCAGGCCGTGGAGTTTGGTGAAGTGAATGCTCATGGTGAATTACTTTCTCTTGAATTCGTACATTGGGGGACAGGGGGCTTGGGGGCTAGTGCTCTGAATCATGCCAATGGGCCATTAAGTTGCTGAGAAGAATGGACCCAATTCTAAAATATACTCTCCTCCTTGGAGGGGCTGGGGGTGGGTCATGTCACAAAAAGCGTCGCAAACCCACCCCTGACCCCTCCCAGGAGGGGAATTGTTCGGCGGGTTGAATGAACTACTTTGGCAAAAGAAACTCCTCTATACCTATAATCAAACCACTAAACCCGGCCTTTTTTAATTTCGTCACGCCGTATGGCATCGTCCACGAGGGCGACGATCAGTTTATTATAGCTGATGCCCGCCGCTTCGGCGGCCTGGGGGAACAGGGATGTCTCGGTCAATCCGGGAATGGTGTTGACCTCAATCCAGACCGGACCGTCGTCGTCGATGATAAAGTCACTGCGGCTCCAGCCGCTACACCCCACCACCTCATGCACATGGACGGCCATGTCCATGACCAGGTCGGTCATGTCGGGGGCGATGCGTGCCGGCGTAATCTCGTCGGTGGCACCGGGGGTGTACTTGGCCTCATAGTCGAAGAAAGACGATGTCTTGGGGCAGATTTCCGTGACGGGTAAGGGGCGCATGCGGCCGCTGGCATCGGCATCCAGCACGGAGCAGGTGACTTCCGTGCCCTTCACGAAGGCTTCCACCATGACATAGTCTTCCACATCCAGGATGCGTTCCATGTCCTGGCGAAAGGTGAGGATGCTCTGGCAGATGGCAATGCCCTTGCTGGAGCCCTGGGAGACCGCCTTGATGACACAGGGGAAGCCGATGTCTTTTTCCACTACTTCCATCACCTGGCCCGAGTCGATGGCCCAGGTGGGGCGGTCCAGTCCCAAATGGCCGGCGACGCGGATGCCCTGGGCGGAGACCACGGCCTTACACCGGACCTTGTCCATGGCGAGGGCGCTGGCGGAGCAGTTGGAGCCCGTATAGGCCATGTCGATCATATCGAAGAGCCCCTGAATACGACCATCTTCGCCGTAGGGCCCGTGGAGGGCGACGAAGGCGCAGGCGATATCCATGCCGTCGAGGGCAGCGATGGCGGAAGACGGCGCAGCGGGGGCGTCATCGTTGATTTTCCACTGCCCGTCGCGGCCGATGACCACGGTACTGACCGTGTAGGATTCGGCCTGGAGGGCCTTGACGACACCCGCTCCGGAGCGGAGGGATACGTCGTGTTCTTCACTGCGTCCGCCCATAAAGACGGCGACATGGGGATTGCTCATGAATAGTCCTGCTTTGGTGTGGCACGGGAGTCTTACGGTGCCGGGGCTGCCGGTAGTGTTGGGGCATGGTTGTGGAAACCTAATCCAAAATACCGGCGGGAAGTTCCCCCTATGATATAATCCGGTGCGTTTCCATGTCTAGCTGATACGCACAACGCCACACAGAAAGGGGCCCCATGGGGACTGTTTATTCGATACGCTATCCACTGGTGCTGGGTCTCTGTTTGCTGATTCTGAGTGCCTGCCAGACGACTCCCGACGAGGAAGAAGTCTATAATCCCGAAGCGCAGGGGGTCGCGGAGCGGGTCCGTCATTATCAGGGCGAGGTGGCAAAATCCCCGGAGAATCCCGAGCTCTTCTATCGTTTGGGAAATGCGCTGTTGGATATGGGGCGTAACCAGGATGCCTATGTGGCCTATCAGAAGGCGGTCCAACTCAAGCCCGATTATGCCGATGCCTATGCCAACCTGGGGCTGACCCTGCGGAAGATGGGGAACCTGAAAGCGGCCACCGGCGCCTATGCCCGGGCCATTGATATTAACCCCGCCGACAAGCAGACCCTGAGCAACCTGGCCATCGTTTCGGAGTTGATGGAAGATTGGGACCGCATGCGGTGGTGCTATGAAAAGCTCTATGCCCTGGAGCCCAACAACCTGGACTACGCCGATGCCTACGTGGCCCTGCTCTATGGGCTGGAAGCGTACGCGGAAGCGATCCCGGTCTATACAACGCTTATTGAGGCCGACCGGGACGTGGCGGCCAATACCTACCGCATGGGCTATTGTTATTTCAGCTTGAAGCAAGTAGACCAGGCCATTGCCACGTGGGAACGTGCCCGCACCCTGGTGCCCGAAAATGCGTCGGTGAATCAGGGGCTGGTCTCGGCCTATGTGGCGGCGGGTGACGGTGCGGCGGCCCAGGTGGCGGCGTCCCGGTGTCAGTCGCTGGGAATAGGCCTCGATCCGGTCATCGTACAGTCGGTTGAGGCGTTGGTGGTGGGGCAGCCGTAAGGGACACACGGCAGCAGGGGCACCTCGGGGCGCGAGGCGGGTTCGCTTGAGAACCCCGTCGAAATCCGCAAGCATTACCTTGGAGTATCCCTCTTGGAACGTGTAACTTCCCACATTTGCATGACCCGCGACCTCGGCGTCGGCGGCAATCTCTTTGGCGGCACCATGATGGCCTGGATGGACGAGGCGGCCGGGATCTATGCCCACGTCTATACGGGCGCGCCGCGTATGGTCACCCTGAAATTCACCGAAATTCTCTTCCGCCATCCCGTTCGCGAACGGGATCGGGTCGACTTTTTTGCGGGTAATCCCCATGTGGGGCGCACCAGCATCACCTTTGATGTGGAAGGTCGGGTCGGAGAGACGGTAGTCTTCCAGACCACCGGGACCTTTGTGGCAGTCGACAAGAAAGGCCGCCCCAAGCGCATTGAGCGTGAGGCGGCCGAAGAAAACGACGACGAGCGTTCTGACTGAAAAACCGGGAATCTGCATTGCCAACGGCGGTCTGATGACGCGCCGTTTGTTCCCCTCCTCGGAGGGGTTAGGGGTGGGTCAGAATTCACGTGATGACTTGACCCACCCCCAGCCCCTCCAGGGAGGGGAGTAGTATCTGAAAGCACGGGAGGCTATCGCGTTAAACGTAGTGGCCCGATTGGAGCACCCCGAATTACTAGTGGTCTGAATCGTAGTTGAAGGCTTTTATTCTTTCATAAAATGAATCGGGCTTTCAGCCCTGTCCATAATTGCTTGTTCGTATTCCTGGGGCTTCGCCCCAGGCTGATAGGGGGCGCGCCTTTGGCGCTGAACAAATCGCCTTTGCAGTTTCCATTTTTTAGGGCCAACGGCCTGGCTACATACCAGCATGGGGCGATGCCCCATGTTTTCGGACTCTTTCATCCACAGAGGGCTGAAAGCCCGTCTCATAGAACGTCGCTGGAACCCATATCGGTTCCCAAACCTATATCTGACCCGTAAGACGGCGATCTATAATGTCCCATCTGCTCAAATCAGGCCACTAGCGCACGAGCAGTTCGCGCAGGGCGTCGAGGTGTTTGGGAATTTCTCCCATGGGATCGGCCTCTTCATATTCGAGCACGATGTAGCCCCGGTAGTTGGCGTCTTTCAGGATGCCGATGATGCGGGCGAAGTCGGCTTCTTCCTTCACGCCATTCTTCCGGATGGCGACTTTGATCTGAGCGTTAATGGCGTAGGGTGCAATGACGGCCAGGTCGCGGTAGGGATCGTCCGTGTTGAAGTTGCCACCGTCGAGGTTCACCCCAAACCAGGGGGAATCGTTGACCCCTTCGATGATACGCATCATCTGCTTCGGCGTGGCCGTGATACCGCCGTGATTTTCGAGGGCCAGGAAAACGCCTTTCGTTGCGGCATAGTCGAGGGATTCATTGATGCCGTCGATGCAGTTCTTCAGGGCCTGCGATTCGTCGCTGCCCGACTTGACCTTGCCCGCAAAAATGCGAATGACCGGCGCACCCACGAGGGCGGCGTAGTCAATCCATTCACGGGTCAGGGCGAGCTGCTCGTCCCGTTCCGCACCGGGGCCGTGGCAGAAGTCATTGCCGATGGCCGTGCCGGAAACGTCGAGTCCAAGACGGAAGCACTGCTGCTTGAGGCCCATGAGGTACTCGTTGGTCACCTCTTTGGGGAAGTAGTAGCTGGTCAGCTCGACGCCGTCCAGATTCTGCTTCGCCGCAAAATCGACCACGTCGTTGAGGCTCATCCCGGCCTTCGCGATCTCTTCCGGCGTGCCGCGCTTAGCGAGCATCTTGTTGAACGAGTAGGCGGCCACGCTCAATTTCATGTGGGATTGGCCGTTGCGGGGCAGGGGCGCAGCAGCAAAGGCGGAGGTGGTGGCAGTGCCGACGGCGGCACCGAGCCCGAGACCGGCGGTCTTGAAAAAGCCGCGACGGGAAGAAAGGGGAGTAGTAGACATGGCGTATTGCTTCCTTGTATTGGGGATTGCCTGATGGAAAGGGCATTGTAGAGCGAGGTGGCGTCGGGGCGCAAGTAGCCATCGTGCCTGCTGCCCAACTCCACCGCTCGTCGAAGCGTGGCGCATCTACACGGTGAGAAAATTCTTGGAAACATCAAACAACACACTGCCGTGCCATGTATACGCCGTAACGCTGTATTTCGTTGGAGGAGACGGCAAGAACACCCGACTCTAAGGACTACCACGAAAACATGTTGCGGGCTTTCAGCCCTGGGAAGAAAAAAATCCGTTTACCCAGGCCTTCGGCCTGGGCTGGTATGGTACCGCGCCGTTGGCGCTCATGCGATGGCAATCAGCGCCCATCAGGCGACTTGGGGGGCATGAGCAAGGCCCCAGAAAGAGGCTCTATCGTTTGCGCCGCTTAGACCGTCCACCTCGAACCTGTAATATTTCCGTCATCCCCGCGAAGGCGGGGATCCAGAAATTCATCCAGGACAACCGCCAAACGCACTGGATTCCCGCCTTTTCGGGAATGACGTGAGCTTCGTGTGGTGGAGCTGTGTTTTTGCAAGATTGTTACGCGGCACGAAAAAACATAATACGGGGGGACGACGGGGCCTGATGAATTCTCCCCGACAGAGCCGGTGGTTTGCCCTTGATGTTTAGGACTCCCACTGGCATTCAGGAGGGCCGAAGGCCCGTCAACATACCAGCATGGGTCAACGGCCCATGAACCGGGACCGTACCAGCACTCAAGGGCTGAAGGCCCGCCCCATAGCCTGCGCCAACTCTCCGAGTACTTCCGCAGAACGGAAATAGAAGAACGGGACAGAAACCTCGTGGAACTCGGTATGGCCATCCTGCGGCGCGTCTTCGACATGGCACAGAAGCAATGGTTTTGGGTCGGGGCGACTACCTCAGCCCACAGGCGTCGGCGCAGCAATCGCGACGTCCGCTTCGTTCAGGCCATCCCGGAGTGGCCCGGCGGGGAGGGGCTGGGCCGTGAGCAATACGTGGAAGGCATCCAGGCCCGACACCCGACACATGGAGGCCCGGTTGAGCTTGCCGGGATCGGCCAACACGGCCACCTGGGCCGCCTGGGACATCATGACCCGCTCACTGGCCGCTGCATCTTCATTGGTGTTGTAGATGCCTTCGGCGTCAATACCACCGGGCGAAATAAAGGCCCAGTCGGCCCGGTATTCGGCGAGGGTCTGGGTACACTGGGGGCCCACCAGCAATCCCGCTTCCGGGTGGAGGGTGCCGCCCGATAAGACCACCCGCAGATCGCTGGATTGGGCGTGCCGCTCACCCAGGGTGGCGGCGAGGCGCAGGCTGTTGGTGATTAGGGTCAGGGGGAAATCAGGGATGTAGTGGGCGAGATGGTGGGTCGTGGTGCCGCCATCCACGAAGACCACGGCACCGGGTTGGAGGAGGGCCATGGCTTTCCGCGCGATGACTGCTTTCTCTTCGGCGTGCCGCCCTGCCCGGAAGGCGTAGGGCAGCGCCCCGTCTTCCACCTGCTCAAGACGGCGCAATCCGCCCCGGGTGCGGAGGGCCAGGCCCTGCTCGGCGAGCTCGTTAAAATCCCGTCGAATCGTGGCCGCACTGGCACCCAACAGGGCAATGGCCTGCTCTACATTGAGGAAGCGATGGGCGTTGAGATGCTCCAGAATGCGCTCGTGCCGTTCCAAAGGAATCATTTTGAAGCGTGTTTCCTAACAAACTAATAACAAAGGCGTTAGAATCCCATCGGGACGAAGTCGGCGCCTGAATATGATTGAAAAGTGATTGGTAATGACCTATAATAAGCGAATCTGAGCAAATAAGCAAGGCGGTAGTCTCCGGGCCCGCCCAAAAGGAGTGTTCCCATGCGAGCAATGGTTCTGACGGGTATCCGTGCGATGGAAATGCGCGAAGTGCCCGATCCCTGTATCGAAGCCCCCACCGATGTGAAGATTAAGATGGGCAGCGTGGGCGTCTGTGGTTCGGACGTGCACTACTACACGACGGGCCGCATCGGCAGCCAGGTGGTGGAGTATCCCTTCGCCGTGGGCCATGAATGTGCCGGCGTTATCACGGAAGTGGGGCCGGGCGTGACCCGCGTGAAGGTGGGGGACCGCGTCGCCATCGAGCCGGCCATGCCCTGCTGGGAATGCGACCAGTGCAAGGCGGACCGCACCCACACCTGCCGCAAGCTCCGTTTTCTGGGGTGTCCCGGTCAGGCGGAAGGGAGTCTCTCCGAATTCATCGTCATGCCGGAGACGAGTTGCTTCCCGTTGAAAGACGAGACCACCTTGGAAGCCGGTGTCTTGAGTGAGCCCCTCGCGATTGGCGTCTATGCCTGCAAGCTGGCAGGGGAACTCAAGGGCAAGCGCATCGGCATCCTCGGGAGTGGTCCCATCGGATTGAGCGTGCTCATGCCGGCCCTCGCCGCAGGGGTCGACAAGGTCTATATGACCGACAAGATTGACGCCCGTCTCGAACTCGCGAAGAAGGCGGGGGCGGATTGGATCGGAAACGTGGATAAGCTCGATGCGGTGAAGGCCATCGAAGAGGCCGAGCCCCTGTTGCTGGACTATGTCTTTGAATGTTGTGGTCAGCAGGAGGCGGTAGACCAGGCGGTGTTGATGGTGAAGCCGGGCGGCAAGCTGGTCATGATTGGTATCCCGGAAGTGGACCGGATTTCCTTCCAGATTGACCTCATGCGCCGCAAGGAAATCTGTCTCCAGAACGTGCGCCGCCAGAATGAATGTACCGGCCTGACGTTGGACCAGATTGAAGACGGCACCCTGCCCGCCGAGACCATGGTGACCCACCATTTCCCCTTTGAAAAGACAAAGGACGCCTTTGATCTCGTGGCGGGTTATCAGGATGGCGTCATGAAGGCCATGATTGATTTCGACTGATCTAAAATGACTTGGTCGTGCCGCGCGATCCTGAGGAACGAAGGTTCGTGCACCATTTTACGAGCATTCTCGGATCAAGTGTGGGCACCACGACATTTTATGGGACTTTCGCACGAAGCCTCGTACCTCGGCATCGCGCGGCACGTTTTTTGACCTATAACCCTGAAAGAAATACCATGAAAGCAGCTGTCATCACCGCCCCGGGCGTGATTGAAGTACAAGACGTAGAAAAGCCTTCGCCCCAGGCGGGCGAGGTGCTCCTCAAAGTAGACGCCAGTGCCCTTTGCGGCACAGACCAGCGGGTACTCCGGGGAGAGAAGCCCGTTTCCGTGAACATCATCGGCCATGAACTCGCGGGCACCGTGGAAGCCCTGGGCGACGGCCTGTCGGGCATCGAAGTAGGACAGCGCTACGCCGTCCAGACCGTTATCGGTTGCGGCGAATGCGCTCCCTGCAAGGCCCACCACCAGATACGCTGCCTCAAGGGCTTCAAGGCCATTGGCTATGCCTGGAATGGTGGCTTTGCCGACTACATGGTCATGCCCAAAGAGGGTGTGGACCAGGGCTGTCTCATTCCCATTCCCGACTCCATGAGCGCCGAAGTGGCGACCCTGCTCGAGCCCATCAGTTGCTGCGTCAACGGCCTGCGATTCTTTCCCTTTGAAGAGATGAAGCATGTGGTCGTGTTGAGCGGCGGCATCATCGGCGTGCTCAATGGGCTCGTCGCCAAGGCCTGGGGTGCGGAGACGGTCACCATCATGAATCGCTCTCAGGGGCGACTCGACCTCATCAAGGAACTTGGCCTGCCCTTCGAAAACCTCGTGAACACCAGCACGACGGACCCCATCAAATGGATGAAAGAAAACACCGACGGCCTGGGCGTGGATGGCGTGGTCGTGCCGGCCTCCGCCAAGGAACTCGTGCCCCTGGGCATGGAGCTTCTGGCCATGGGCGGGCACCTTTCGATCTTCGCGGGCATGTCCAAACAGGACCCCTGCGAATCCATCGACCTCAACGCGATTCACTATCGGGAACTTCATCTCCACGGCGCCAACAGTTCCGTGCGCCGTGATTATGAAGAGGCCATCCGCCTGATTGAAACGGGGAAGATTAATCCCGATCCCCTGATTACCCACCGCTTCGCCTTGGAGCAGTTTAACGAAGCTTTCAAGACCCAGGCCGACCCGGCCGTGAAATCCTTGAAAGTTGTGTTGGAGCATTAAGAGGGGGGGGCGTTGAGTCCGTGTCGAAGACAAGCAATCGTCAACTCCGTGTACCGGTCGCGTACGGCTTCTTCGCTGATACCGTCATTCCCGCGCAGGCGGGAATCCAGTGGGTATCGGGGAGTACTTCGTCCGCGTTACTGGATCCCCGCCTTCGCGGGGATGACATGTGCCACGGCGCTACTTTAATCTCTGCTACCCGAAAAATACGTCCCTTACGTCCTAATAGTCCTTTAGGTCCTTTAATAACCAGGAAAAAATCATGAGCCTTTTCGAAAAATACGCCTCCCAAATCAAGACCTTCGTCGGCGTCTGCCACCAGTTGGCCGCCAACAAATACGTCACCGGCTTCGGTGGCAATGCCGCGTGGAAGATGGAAGACAACGTGCTCCTCATCACACCCACCCAGATGAACAAGGGCGACATCCAACTGGATGACGTGGTCTTCATCAACCTGAAGGGCGAAAAGCTCGAAGGCAAGAATCGCCCCACGGGTGAGACCCCCATGTACCTCAACTTCTTCAACGAGCGGCCCGACGTCCAATCGGTGGTCCATTGCCACCCGCCCTACACCAACGCCTTCACCATCACCAAGGGCGAAAACCACCTCATGCGCCCCCTTTTCCCCGAGACGATCACGGAAGTGGGCCCCGTGCCCGTCGTGCCCTTCGCACAGCCCCTGACCCAGGAACTGGCCGATAACTTCCTGCCCTTCCTCCAGAAATACAATGCCTTCCTCATGGAGAACCACGGCCTCGTGATCTTGAGCCCCCTGGACATCAAATGGACCATGATGAACACGGAACTCCTGGAGATGACTTCCCTCCACATCCACAGCGCCATTGTGCACGGGGATATTAAGGAAATCAGCCGGGAAGAGGTCAAGGCCATGGACGCCATCATGACCGGCCGCAACCTGCCCTTCATGGGTGCGCCCGGCGTGAACAATTCGCTGGAAGACGTGTTTTATCCTGAGGGATAAGGAGAGCGAAATTTCAGCAGTAGAGCCCGGTGTTGGGCAATCGAAGTCACCACTCCAGAACCTCGGCACATATTGAAGCCGTCGCAAGAAAAGGCGAACCTTGGGTGCCACGGGTAGGCCCGGTAGGTTTTACCCGTGCCCCATCGATCCGTTGCGCTCATCCCACGCTCAGTGTCTACTCGATAACTCCGCGCTTGTGAGTATCCGGGATGTTCCGCGCGATTTCCATGGATTGGTGGAGTACCCGGCTCACGCCAATTTCCTCATCGGACAAGACCAGATAGAGCACAAAATGAGGGGCCTGGTGGATACTTGTCCCGCTGCGTTTGGCACTCAGGGAGATGGGATAGCTGTAGAGGCCCGGCGCAATCTCTGCTCTAAGCACGGCACCGTTGCGAAGCGGATCGTCAGCAATGTCGCGGAAGGCCTGCCCGATCAATTGTTCGTAGCGTTCGGCCTGATTCAAACCAAAGGTCGTCGCCGTGTAGCACCAGATTTCAATCTGATCCTCGTCCGCCTCTCTACTGAGCCTCAAGCGCCTTTGCATCAATCCCCGATTCTTTCAGCCGCGCCATCCCCCGTTCCCGGATGGAAGCCAAATATTCGTCCAATTCCTCGCGGCTATCCACCTCCGTATAGCGTCCCGCCTCCAAATCGTCAATTCCTTTTTGGGCAGCTACCCGCAACTGCTCCAGTTTGGAGGCCTCATCCCGGTCGCACGCTTCAAGCAATTGGAGTCCTGCCGAGACGACGTCGCTCGCGGATTGGAAACGCCCCTGTTCGACATAGCGCTGTATCGTGGCCACATCGCGCTCGGTGAGGTGTACGGTATCGGTCGGCATTTGGCAAGACTCCTGCGAATTATTCGCTCAATCAAGGTTCTCACATGAGGGGGGAAATGTCAAACCGGAACGACCTGCATGGGGTCGCTAATTCTCCCAGAGCAGGATGGGGGTTGCATCTGCTTCCCTAGACTGATCACCGCCCCCTTATTCGTCTAAGAATCTACTCTTCCGCATCTATCTCCGGTGCCTTAAATATCGAAACCCGTATCCATTGGACCGTCGGTGCGAGCGCCTGCATGGCCGGATGGCCCGAGGAAAAGGATCGGTCACTGCCCACCTGACGGCGCAGCCTTCGTATAGTCTCTCCGTTCCGACTGTAGTCAGGGTGAAGGGAAATCGTAATGGGCCGCCTTCGGGCAGAATCATGCGCGCCCTCTGGAGGGCCAAGCAAGACTAAGGAGCCTTTACCGCGATCCACCACAACGCCTGCCCAATCGTGGCCAAAGCCGACAAGGTGGAAGGGCATTGTATTGAGCACCTCCAACTCCCGCAAGGTGGTTCCGAGCGTGACTCCTTCCTTCGTCTTCCACTCGGATTTTGTTCCATAAATGGAGATTTCTGACGGCCATCGTTGTTCCTCCGGGAACCGCCACACGATATCCAGGCGCTTCTCCGGATCCTTCGGGAAGACCACGACACCCAGCTCCGTATCGCCCTCGCCGGTATTTATCTGATCAACGACAACCTGATCACGTCCAAAACAGGCGACCAGGTCTTCAAAAGTCGTCTGCCAGTTGATAGGCCCGACACGTTCGTCCGGCACAATGAGTCGGTCATTACACCGCTCGCCCTCGGCCACGCTTAGATCCCCATCATCGGCGGCATGCAGTGGAATCGTGAAAAGGCAGAGCGCCAGTACGCAGCACCGAATCCAATTGCGAAGATATTTCATCATAAGACAGCCCCTTTCGCTTGTTATCTCCTATTCAATACTATACCGCGAATCGCCTTGAAGTTTCTGGGGGCAGAAAGCGGGTCAAACTGGGCTGAACATAGCGACCCCGTACCGCAGAAACGAAAGGGAATTCATTGCAACCAATGAACGGTTGCTACGTCCATGAATGCTTCGTGCTCTTCGTGCCTTCGTGGCGAAAAATATTTTTCTGAAAGTTGCCGCAGGGACACCCGCGCTGGCCTGATGCTGCCTCCTTCGCTATACTGGCCGCTGCCGCGGCGCGGGGCCGTTGGCCAATGGAGCCTGAATCATGTTGTTGACCCTAGTTATCCTCGTTTCCCTCGGGGCCACCGAAATTCCTCTCCCCACCGAGCCCACCGGCACACCGTGGCCCATGCATACCATCGACAACGGCTCCGAAGGGGCCGATGGCGTCCGCCTTGCCGACATGAATGGCGACGGCTTGCCCGACATCGCCACGGGCTGGGAAGAAGGGGGCTCCATCCGGGTCTACCTCAATCCCGGCACCGAAAAGGCCAAGGCCCCCTGGCCACAGATTGTGGTGGGTTCCGTGGGCTCGCCGGAGGATGCCGTCATGGGCGATATGGATGGGGACGGCGCGGTCGATGTGGTGAGTTGCAGCGAAGGGAAGACCCAACAGATCTGGTTTCACTGGGCGCCGGTGGAAAAGGCCAGGATGCAGGACGGCGCGGCGTGGACGACCGAAGCGCTGCCGGCCGCGGCGAACCGTGCGAAGTGGATGTTCAGCGTGCCCTTCGATGTGAACGGCGATGGCCGCCTCGACCTTGTCGCGGGCGCCAAGGGAGACGGGGCCGCCATTGGCTGGTTTGAAGCCCCTGCAACACCCCGCGACCTGGCGGCGTGGCAGTGGCATCCCATCCGCGATGCCGCGTGGATTATGTCCCTCGAACTGCACGATATGAACGGCGACGGCCTGCAGGACATCGTCTACACCGACCGCCGGGGGGCGCAGCGCAAGATGGGATGGCTCGAACATCCCGGCCACGACGCGCAAGCACTTAGCGCACGGTGGCGTGACCACGAAATCGGGGGTGCCGGACGGGAGGTTATGTTTCTCCATATGGAGGTGGAGGATTCCGGAGCGCCCCGCCGTGGGTGGTGCACGACCCGGGATGGCGGCATACTTCGTTTTGCCCGGCAGGATCCTGCGACCTGGGAAGTGACCGAGATAGCCATGCCCGCCGACGTGGGCACGGGGAAGGGGATTGCCACGGGGGATCTGGATCTCGATGGCGTGGACGACCTCGTCATTTCCTGCGAGAACGCGGAAGGGAAACAGGGGGTCTTCTGGTTGCAGACCGATGCGCAGGGCCACTGGAACGCCCAAACGATCGGTGGTCTGACCGGCACCAAATATGACCTGGTGGTCCTGCACGATTTTGATGGGGACGGTGACCTGGACGTACTCACCTGTGAAGAACGGGAATTGCTCGGGGTGGTGTGGTACGAAAATCCGGCACGATGACGTGAAGGTGCCCCAATCCGGGACAATCAACGGGTTTTGGTCAGAGATTTAGTCGAAAAATTCCGTCCAACGCTTGACATGCCCCCGAAAGTTTTTTTATAATGTGCTCACATTCAGCCAAGGCTGTGTGTGCCTGTTTTTGGGGGGTATAGCTCAGTTGGTAGAGCGCATGACTGGCAGTCATGAGGTCAGCGGTTCGATCCCGCTTACCTCCACCAAACTTCTAGAGACCGAAACGTCCTGTTTCGGTCTCTTTTTTTTGCCCTTCGGTGGATTGGCCTACCCGGCGGTAGATATTGTGCGAAAAAAATTGTCATTTCTGACCATATTTTGCGCGGATTGGGGCCGTGCTCGTGGTGCGGGAAGTTCACGTGGGGCGTGGCGTGATGCGGATGGTTTGGGCTGTGGTGGGGGATATTACGGTGGGTGGTGGGGAAATTTACACGGTATGCCCGATAACACATGGATGTATACCGTTTCGTTTTCGAGGGGGCTGGGGGAAATTCAGCGGAGAATGGGCGCTTCGGGTCACGTTAACGGAAGTACGACTGGGGGTTGGGGGTAGTAATCCGGTGGCATGATTAATGCTTATTAAAGTTCTCAGTTATCCCCGTCCGTATGGGATTCGGCAGGGGGGGCAGGGCATTGAGGGCGCAAAATGGTGGCGTCCGGTAACAGAAAGGAACCGTGTGTGATGAAATCAGGGTTGGGAAACGCGTTGAAGGGACTGGTATTCGCGGCGCTTGCCGTGTGCGGTACAGCCAGTGCCTCGCATATTACGTTGGATGATTTTCTAACGGATACGAGTAGTGCAATTTTCATGGGGTTCTGCGTGAATGATGCGGGCGGTCTGCCCAACTCGACGCAGGCGGATTTGGACACGCTGGATATTGTGCTGGCGATTTCGTTGAGTGCGGATGAGAGCACGGTGTATTTCGAATTTGTCAACCGCTCCAGTTCGTCTTCTTCGATTGCCGAGATCTACTTTGATGAAGGTGGCGTGAAAGAGCGGGGCTCCTATGTGGACGCCGCGACCCGCGTTATTGAGAACGGCACCGTCTTTGGCGTGCTGGAAGCGAATCCAGGCGATGTGGACTTTGCCATTGGCGGCGTAAGTCCCGGGAATCTTCCTTCCGGGAACGCGCTCGATCCGGTATTTACGGCCAATCCTGCGCTGAGCGCCGGGCTTACCGGCAACAACAGCACGGGGCTGAATGCGGGTGAGAATTTGATTCTGGCTTATGACCTGCTAGTCAGTCCGGCCGATTTCCTTGCTGCCGTGACCCCGCCGCCCGGGAATGACTTTGGCGCGGATTTCCGTGTGGGGCTGCACATTCGCAGCATCGGCGCAGGTGGTCAATCGGACGCCTTTATCGGGAAACCGATGGGTACGCCTCCGGACCCGAACCCGCAGGCGCCCATCCCTGAGCCGGCCACGATGGTACTCCTGGGTATGGGCACGGCGTTCCTGGCACTCCGGAAGCGTTCTGGCGTCGTCTAGGCACGACGAACCGTCACCAGTACGTTAATTTCGCGGGCCAACGTCTCATCGACGTTGGCCCGCGATTTCGTTGCCGGGCGTTGCGTGTGGGCCGTCGTGCGTCGTATGCTAGACCCATGCGTAACGCCTGTAGGTGACGTGGGGCGGTGCCTGCGTCCAGGTACCTGAGAGGAAGGACGGCATGTCGACAGGGCTCCTGCTCCTGGTACTGGAAGCCATTATCGTCTACTTCATCGTCTTTGCCGTGCACGCGGCGCGACGGCGGTATACGCTCGTACCCTATTACGTCATTCTGGGGGTGCTGACTTCTGCCCTTCGCTGGACGGCCGACGCGGGAATTTTCTACCGTGTTGCGGGCCTGACCTTTCATCTGGGCTCCGTCGTATTCCTCACGTCCATCTTGTTGGGTATTTTCCTGCTCTATACCTTTGACGGGGTAAAGGCTACCCAATTGGGTATTTACACCGTGCTGGCCGTCTCGGTGCTGGGGCCAGGGCTCGCCTATCTGTTTCGTTATCAGTTGTCCATCATCGACCCGCCTTTGGCCGAGCGCATCATCGTAGGTCCACCCCATGCCTACCTCGTCTCCACTGCGGCATTGCTGATAGACTTTCTTTGTCTCGCCATGTTGTGGGAACTCTGCAACCGTTACGCCCGATCAACGCTTCTGATCGTTCGAATTTTCGTTTGCCTTTGGGTAGCCTTGTCCCTGGATACGGTCATCTATGCAAGCGGGGCTTTTGGGGGACAGCCAGAATATGCCGGGATTCTGCAGGGTAGTCTGCTCAGTCGACTATTCCTGTCCCTCCTGGTGGCTCCCTTGCTTACCTTGTATGTCTTCTGGGAGGGACGGCGTCAGGCCTATGAGATCGCGACACGTCCTTTGATGGCCATCCTGATGCAGAGCGCCCGCACGGAACTGGACTTGTCGGCCGCGCGGCAGGAGCTGCAGAGTCGTATTCAGACCGAGGAGGAACTCTGGCGGCGGGACGCCATTCTGGGGTCCCTGGCCTATGCGGCGCGCCATTTGCTTGCCCTGAGCGAAGGGTTTGGGGCGGTATCTGAAATTCTGGCGGCCCTGGGCAATGCAACGAAGACCAGCCGGGTGTATCTGTGTCGAAATGCGCACGATGACGCGGGAAATCGCTATGCCGTGGAGGATTATTTCTGGGAGGCGCCCGATAGGGTCCGGACTCACAAGATTTCCTGGACCGAAGTTTCGTATCGGGATGCCGGACTTCAGCGCTGGGAGGAGCTGCTTCATCGCGGCGACGTGATCGTGGGCAACGTGCGCTCCTTTCCCAAAGTGGAGCGGCGTCACCTTGTGGCCCGGGGTACCACGAGTACCATTGTGTTGCCGGTGTTTGTGCAAACGGAATGGTGGGGATTTCTGGGGATTGACGTGTGCGATGGCCCCCGTCGCTGGCCCCAATCCGAGGTGGATGCCCTGCGCACGGCGGCGCTGGCCTTGGGGGCGGCCATTGAGCGGGCTCGAATCGAGGCCCAGCTTCGGGCGTCAGAAGAACGCCTGGAGCTTGCGCTGGATGGCGGTGGCCTGGGGCTGTGGGATTGGGACCTGACGGACAAGAAGGTGGTCTTCAATGCGCGGTGGGCGATGATGTTGGGCTATTCCCTGGAAGAGATCGAGGGCACTCCCATTGCCTGGCAACGGCTCATCCATCCAGACGATTTCAACGAGGCCCAGCCCGTGTTGCGTTCTTTTCTCAAGGGCGACTTGCCCATCTTTGAGATGGAATATCGGATGCGATCCAAGTCAGGGGATTGGTTCTGGATCTTGAACCGGGGCAAGGTTGTTGACTGGAGTGAACCAGGCCGGGCCGCCCGTGCCACGGGTACGCACCTGGACATAACGCGGCTGAAAAAGACCGAAGAAGCCCTGCGCTTTTCTCAGGACATGTTTCGTCTCATGTTCGAAGAGGCCCCCTTGGGCTTCGTGTTGTGCCAGATGGATGGCACCTATTTGCAGGCAAACGATGCGTATTTGAATATCATCGGTTACACCGAAGACGAAGCCCAAGTCCTGACCTATTGGGATGTGACGCCGGAAGAATTTGCCGAGCAGGAAGCGGAGCAACTGCGTTCCATGCGGGAGACGGGGCGCTATGGTCCCTACGAAAAGGAATACATCCACAAGAGCGGACGACGGATACCGGTGCTATTGAATGGCAGCCTGGTCGTAGGTTCAGACGGGGATGAATACATCTGGTCGATTGTCGAAGATATTTCGGCCCGTAAGGCTTCCGACCAGGCGTTGGAAGAAGCGCACAACTACGAACGAGAAATCGAAACCCGTATCGAAGAGACCCTGCTGCGCGGCCGTCCGCCGACGACGATTGAGGGCGTCGATATTGCCGTTTCCAGTGAGGCGACGCTACACATGGACGGGGACTTCGCGGACTTTGTACGGCTGGGACCCCGCTGTTTTGACGTGCTGGTGGGCGACGTCATGGGAAAGGGGATTCTGGCGGCGCTGGTGGGCGCTGGCGCCAAGAGCCATTTCCTCCAGGCGCACACGACCCAATTGTCGGCCCGTTCCGATGGGAGGAACCCCTCTCCCAAGGATCTGGTGACGGCGGTGCACGAGGGGATCGTGCGCCAACTCATCGAACTGGAGCGCTTCCTCACGCTATGTTATGCCCGTTTTGACCTGGAGCGTTCGCGTGTCAGCTATGTCGATTGTGGGCACACCAAGACCATTCGTTATCGACTGGTGGAAGATGAGGTGACGTTATTGGCGGGGGAGAATGTGCCCATGGGCTTTGTGGCGGAGGAAGACTATGTGGAGCTCGAGGCGGATATGGCCCCCGGGGACTTGTTCTTTTTTTATTCGGATGGCATTACCGAAACCCGGAACAGCGATGGCTCCATGTTTGGTGTGGAGCGATTGATTCAGTGTATAAAGACCTACGCCAATCTGGATGCCGAGGCCTTGACCGAGCGGGTCATCTGGACGGTAGGGCGTTTCTCGGGGGCGAAGACGCCGGAAGACGATCAGACCGGGGTGGCGGTGAAAATCGCCATGAATCCGGCGTGTCAGGGCACGTCGTTTCGCGCCGAAATCGGTCATGAGGTATCCGCCCTGTCAGAAGCCCGCACGCTACTGACCGATTACCTGAAGGTCAATGCCCACTTGCTCCATCGTGACGGTGATGTCAGCGGAATTCTTCTCGCCTTTGTGGAGGCCTTGTCCAATGCGATGCGTCATGCCGATGGGCAGGGCGATCCGATTACCCTGGAACTCTTGTGCGTCCGAAATCGCCTGCACATCGGGATCTGTCACACCGGTGTACCCTTCTTGCCCCGGGCCGTCCAATTGCCCTATGCCGGCAGCTTTCGCGAAGGCGGCTACGGGCTCTACATCATGAATCGGAGTTTCGATCACATCGGCTATGATACGGACCGCGAAGGGCGTCAACGTATCACGTTGGTGAAATACTTTTCGGACCCGTCACCGACGTCAGATTCCGAAGAGGCTTGATTAGCCGGGTTCTGGCCTATAAGGTAATAGCCCTCAGTATACCTACCAAAGAACGGGACCTCGCGCAGAACCCGTCACAGCATGCAGGAGTTTTCACATGTCTCAACCCGTCGCCCTGGCCATTGCGGCCCACCCGGATGATATCGAGTTTATGATGGCGGGCACCCTCTATCTACTGGGCCAGGCCGGATACAAGTTGCATATGGTCAATCTCGCCTCGGGCTGCTGTGGCTCGATGGAAGAAGATCGCCAGGCCACTGCGGCCCGCCGGCTGGAAGAAGCCCGGAATGCGGCCCGGGTGCTTGGTGCCCGGCTGCATGATCCCATTGGGGATGACCTGGAAATCATGTACAGCACCGAGTTGCTGCGAAAAACGGCCGGAATCATCCGGGTGGCCCGGCCAACGATTATCCTGGCACCTTCGCCGGAAGACTATATGGAAGACCATACGAATTCCAGCCGCCTCGCGGTCTCGGGGGCCTTCGTCCGAGGGATGCCCAATTTCCTCACGACGCCGCCACGGAATCCCACCACCCAGGATGTGACCATCTACCATGCCTTGCCCTACGGGCTTCGCGATGGGATGCGCCGTTATGTGCAACCAGGGCAGTTTGTCGATGTGGGCTCGGTGTTACAGGAAAAGCGGGATGCCCTCGCCTGTCACCGCAGTCAGAAAGAATGGCTCGACAAGACCCAGGGGCTGGATTCCTATCTGGACACCATGGACGCCATGTCGGCGGAAGTGGGTCGGTGGAGCACCGTCTTTGAACATGCGGAAGGATGGCGTCGCCATTCCCATCTCGGATTTTGCAGTGAAGATGCCGATCCGCTCAGCCAGGCGTTGGGTGACAAGATCTATTGCTCCGTGGCCTATGAGCGGAATCTGCGCGCGGGAGTTCCCCCTTCACCGCCTAACCAGCCCCATTTCAGCTAGGGTCGCCGCCCTGCGGGATCTGACCGAAGTAGCAACGGCCCTCATGCCAGAGCCACTGATGGGCACGGGCCACCGTTTCGACATGGGGAATAATATACGTGGCCAGAATTTCATCTTCTTCCCAGGGAAGAAAAAAGGACCAGTCCGCGAGATTGGACTGATCGGCGGTATGTGCATTGTAGGACATAAGAATTCCCTTGTACCTTTTCCCCCAGAGGGGTGTTTTTGAGATTCTAAGGGAAGGGAGGCGCTTCACGTCGCCCTTCCCCACAGTGTACCACCTAATCCGTTTTCGTCCTAATTGCCGTCATTCCCCTTTCGCATGGCCGCCCCGACGGATGGGGCTCCGAGGGGAGAACTTTATTCTTTTGGGCAGGTTTTCTATAGTATGCTCTACCGTGCAGATTCAATGAAGAACTGAATTGGAGTCCCATGACGCGCACCAGTATTCGATTTTCGGCCCTCTGCCTGCTTGCGGTCAGCCTATGTGGTTGTCCGTTGTTAAATCCCTTTCTGGCGTCGCCGGAGAGTGCCTTTGAGGGGTCACCCACCACGGGGGAGGCCCCGTTGACCGTGCTCTTTGTGGACGCGTCTGAGGCCGGTACGGCGAACATTGCCGAGTGGCAGTGGGACTTTGGGGACGGCAGTAGCTCCACCTCACGGAATCCGAGTCATGTTTACACCATGCCGGGCACGTATACCGTTTCGTTGACGGTCACGACCAGCGTGGGCACCCACACGGCACTCCGGCGCGACTATATAGAGGTGGTCGAGCCACCGACCGCGGCCTTTGAGGCCACACCAGTGCTGGGCAACGCGCCGTTGACGGTGAACTTTCGTGACCTGTCGGAGCCAGGTTCTTCCGAGATAATCGACTGGCAATGGAATTTCGGGGACCGAAGCCCCACGAGTGCCGAGCAGAATCCCGTTCATGTCTATGACGCGCCGGGGCTCTACACGGTGTCACTTACGGTGACCACTTCGGTGGGCACGGATAGCCTGGAGTTGGTCCAGTACATCAACGTGGCGGGCAATCCGGTGGCCGATTTCGAGAGCAACTACGCCCCCGGAACGGCGCCCCTCAGCGTAACCTTTACCGACACGTCGGATGCGGGCACCGCGGCCATCACGGGCTGGGCCTGGGATTTCGGGGACGGCGGCATGTCCACGGAGCAAAACCCGACCTATGTCTATGCCACCCCCGGTGTCTATTCGGTTTCTCTGACCATTGAGACCGAAGTGGGTTCCGACACGGTCTTGCGGGAAAACCTGATCGTGGTGGAAGAAGGACCGACGGCGGCTTTCTCGGGCGCGCCCCTTATGGGAGCGGCCCCCCTGTCGGTGGTCTTTACGGATCAGTCTTCGGCCGGTTCGATGGCGATATCCAATCGACTCTGGGATTTTGGTGATGGGGGCTTACTCAGTACCCGGCAGAATCCAACCCGGGTCTATAATGTGCCGGGGGTCTACACCGTGTCTCTCAAGGTGACGACGCCTGTGGGCTCCGATACCCTGGAGCAGACCGATTATATTACGGTGCTGCCCGGCGTTGCCTTTTCCGGCAATCAGACCCGCGGTGAAGGTACCCTCAGGGTCCAGTTTGTGGACCAGTCTTCAACGGGGGATTTCGAGATTACGGCCTGGGCGTGGGAATTTGGTGACGGGGGTATGAGCACGGAGCAGAATCCGGAGCATACCTACACGGAGCCGGGGGTTTATGATGTGCGCCTGACCGTCACGACGGATCTCGGCGACAGCGTGGCGACCGAGGCGGGCTACATCACCGTTTCGCCCACCACGGCATTCAGTGCGGATCCGGTCACCGGTGCGCCGCCTTTGGAAGTGACCTTCACCGACGAGACGGCCGCAGGTAGTTTCGAGATTTCGGCCTGGGCCTGGGACTTTGGCGACGGGGGCACCAGCGAAGAACAGAGCCCTGTCTATACCTACGCCACGCCGGGGGTCTATACCGTCTCGCTCGAGACGACGACCGAAAACGGGGGGACGCGGGCCGTCAAGGGCGGGCTGGTGCGTGTGGACCCCGTGGTAGCCATCGGTGCCAGTGCGACGACGGGCCAGGGCACGCTGGACGTGAATTTCACGGACCAGACGGATGCGGGTAATCTCAATATACTTTCCTGGTTTTGGGATTTCGGTGATGGAATGAACAGCACCGCACAGAATCCGAGCCACACCTACCAGAATATTGGCACCTATACGGTGTCACTGCGGGTGACGACGGCCCTGGGTGATACGACCGTGACGGAAACGGACTTCATCAAGGTGGGGCCCGAAGTCGACTTCAGCGCCGATGTGCAGCAGGGTGCCGGGACGTTGACCGTAAACTTCACGGACCTGACGGATGCGGGGGCCCTCGAAATAACCGGGTGGATGTGGGACTTTGGCGACGGTATCGTGAGCGACGAACAGCATCCGACCCATGACTACACGCCGGGGCAATATTCGGTGGCGCTGACCGTTACCACGAGTCAGGGCGACACGACTACCGCGAAGACCGATTTCATTCTGGTTACCCCCATGGTGGCGATTGACAATGTGCAACCCATGGGACCGGCGCCCTTTGAGGCTTCCCTGCTCGATATCACGGAGCCGGGTAACTTTGAGATTACGGGGTGGAACTGGAACTTCGGTGATGGCATGACCAGCACGGAGCAGAATCCGGTCCATGTCTTTGTCGACCCGGGCACCTACACCGTAAGCCTGACCATCACCACGGCGGGCGGCAACTTCTCGGTGACGGAGAAAGACTTCATTACGGCCCAGCGGGGTCCAACGGCCCTCTTCAGTCAGTCGGTTACCCGGGGGGGCGATGCGGAAGATCCGGTGACGGTTTCCTTCATCAACATGTCGACACCCGGCGATTCCCCCATCCTCAATCAGACCTGGGACTTCGGGGCGTCGGCCATCTTTGCCGAAGAAGGCGCCGAAGAGGCCAACCCGACCGTCATCTATCCCGGGGTTGCCTTTGACACGATACCGCAGGATGTTTCGCTTACGGTACGTACCTTTATCGCTGCCGATACCTTGCTGAAGGAAAACCTTTTCAATGCTTCAGGGGCCAAGCGGCGTTTGTCCGGGCCGGAACTCTGGGCGACGACCTTGTACCTCGTGGCGACCAATGATTCCGACGACGTCTGGGTGGCCGGCAACCTGGCGAAAAACGGGACAGGGCCTGCGGATGTGGTGCTGGCGCGCCTGGATGCCGATGGTATGCAGCGCTGGGCAATTGCACTGGAGACGGAGCAGCCCCTGACGCTGACCGGGTTGGCGGTGACAAAGCGTGGCGCGCTGGTGATTGGGGGGACGCTCGAGGGCGTGGACGGAACCGCTGTCTATCTGGCGGGCTTCGATGCCGCCGGTGTCCACCAGTGGGACCGCATCGTCTATGGGGATGGCGCCCTCTACGGTGAGGGCCTTATTGCCTTGGAAGACGACACGATCGTCCAGGCCTGTCGACAGGTTGGAGACGACGGTACATCGACACTTCTGCTGCTCACCGGTGACAGCGGGGGAGAATCCGTCCGCATGTCAGCATTCGACTACCCCGCAGCGCCCGGAACGGTTGTGCTGGCATCGGAGGGCCCGCAGCAGCTGCGCCTGGTCCTGCCCCGCGGAGCCAACTATCGGGTTCAGCTGAATGGGCATGATGCCCAGGTGATACCGGCGTTGGCGGGCGAAAATATCGGCGTGCCCCGCGCGCTCGTGGTGGAACGTGGTGGTGACTACGCGACCACCGTGCTGGACGGAAGCCTGTGGTTGGATGGACCCAATGGCGCGGAATCTCTCGGGCTTCCCGGGGAGACCGTCCATACCCTTCAGCGGCGACCTGACTCCGGGGGACTGGATCTGTGCTGGGTCGTGCGGGACGAGGACCAACAGGCCTGGCAGGTGTATCGACGTCTGCTGGGCGACGAAAACTAGGGGTCTGCTTCGTCGCAGCAGGTCATTGAGCCTACCGCGAGCGCTCCGGCCGATCTCAGAGATTGCTCCCCTCCTTGGAGGGGCTGGGGGGGGGTCAAGTCACCTGGGACGTCGGGCCTCCAGCCGAGAATCGTCCGGTACGCCCGATGAACGTCGCTGGCGAAATAGCCCCTCTTCTCGTCGATTCAAGCTACGAATCGGGGGGCGCCCGAGTTAACTCAGGTGGGGAAGAGGGCGCGGACTTCGTCGAGGGGCGGGCAGCTGCCGTATTCGCAAAGCTCGAAGCGCTCTACATAATCAATGTGGGGCGTTTTTTCGGCACCATAGTGGCGCATCAGGGCCTCACGGGCTTCGGCCGTGTGAGAGCGGAAGTAGCCGTCCCATGTATCCTTCAGCCAGCCCTTGCGGGCCTCGGGTGCCTCGGGGACGGGCGTTTCACTTTTCAGTATCCACGGAAGCCACTCGTAGAATTGGGAATCCATGGCATCCAGCATTGCCCACTTGGTTTCCATCACGGCACCCACATCGACTGCGATGTCGGTCTGAAAGGGATAGGGCCGGGTGAAGCTATCCATCATGTAGAGAAAGATGGGATTTCGTGACAGGGCCGGGGTGTCGGCGCAGAAGTTGGGCACCATGACCATGTAGGCCGCGTCTTGCACGGCCATGGCGGCATAGCGGTGGTCGGGATGGTAGTCATAGGGACGGTGGGTCAGCACGATGTCGGCTTTCCACTCCCGGATGATGCGGACCACTTCTTTCCGGAGGGCCATCGTGGGGAGTAACTCGCCGTCGTGGTTGTCCAGGATGCGCTCGCTGAAGCCGCCAATCGCTGCGGAGCGACGGGCCTCTTCGGCCCGTTTGCGGGCCAGTTCCCCACCACTCATTTCGTGGTGGCCGATATCCCCGTTGGTCATGGAAACCAATAAGACCCGGTGTCCCGCCTGACTCCACTTAATCAGCGTGCCGCCCGCATAAACTTCCCCATCATCGGGATGGGCCCCAAAGCAGACGATATTCATGCCGCCGGCGTTTCCGTTGCGGGTGCTTCCGTTGCGGGTGCTTCCGTTGCGGGTGCTTCCGTTGCGGGTGTTTCGGTAGCGGGTGTTTCGGTAGCGGGTGCTTCGGTTGCGGGTGCTTCGGTTGCGGGTGCTTCGGTTGCGGGTGCTTCGGCAGCGGGGGTTTCGGTAGCGGGTGTTTCGGTAGCGGGTGTTTCGGTAGCGGGTGCTTCGGTAGCGGGTGCTTCGGCAGCGGGGGCATTGCCGACTAACGGCACGTAATTGATACGCAAGGGGTTGCTGAGCAAGTAGCCCGAATTGTCTATGTTGCCGGGGAAGGTCTCGATATCCAAGGAGGCGAGATCCGTATCCGGCTCGAGCAGAATGGCTTCGGCTTCGACGTGGAGTAACATGGTCTCGGGCAACGCGGACAGTCCCTGGAAGGCATCGACTTTGAATTCCCAGTCGTAGTTACTCGGTTGCATGGGAGCCTTGCCGCCCGCAATGGTAGGGCTATCGATCACGGTGGTGAAGGTATAGATTTCTTCCCGTTTTCCAATTTCGATTTCGCGCAGCATTTTACCGCGCAGGATGACCGGGGTGTGGGTAAAGTCCGTCTTGGTCTTGAGGAAGATATTGGTCATGAGGGAGGTGGGGGCCAGGCCCTTGATATCGGCACTGGCCGACGTAAGCTTTTTGTGGTACTGGGCGCGCAATTCATCGGCGCTGCTCCCCAGGGGCACGTCTTCTTCTTTTACCGTAACTTCGATGTTGACCGTGGCTTCGACATCGCCGAAGTTCAGCTTTTCTTTCTTTTCCAGCGCGGCAATGGCCAGGCCCTGCTCGTCGACGGCCTTGCTCGTCTGTACGGTTGGGCTTGAGCCACATCCGGTGAGGAGTAGTCCAACAGAAAGTATTGAGGCGATGTACTTCATGCGCGAGTTCTCCGCGTGGTGAAAAAGTAGATTAACAAGAATCGTGTTGATCAAACCATAAACACGGGGTGTTGCGCAAGCCGAGAAGGAAGTTCAGCGGTCTTCCCTGTCGCCGGGTGCCTGATTGGCCTGCTGCGCGTCGCGGATGGCCTGGCGAAACGCTTCGTTGCCGATGGTGTCGTCGAAGACTTCCCGCTCACCGAGTTTAAACTCGAGGAAGATATAGCGGATGTCGAGGAGGGCCATATAGAGGGTCGTCAAAAAGAACAGGACGAAGAACCCCCAGTAAATAAACAGCGCCCGGGCTTCCTGGTCGTTGAAGCCGTCCCGGGTGCCATACCACGCCATAAAGGCGCACGCGGCCAAGGTGATCAGGCCTATCGTGCGCCATTGGCGTTGAGACAGGAAATTGCGTGGTGACTTAGTTATAGGGCACCCACACTCTCTCTTCGTAGGTTTCCCCCGAAGGCGTCCGAACAATCCGAACGTCGTAATGGCCGTTTTGCGTGCGTGTCGGCTGGGCCGTGGGCTGGGGGTGGGTGTTGCGGTTCTGCGGATAGGTCCGGTTGCGCGATTCATCCACCTGATCGCCCACAATGGCACCGGTAATGGCACCGACACCGGCACCGATGAGGGCGCCTTCCCCCTGGTGGCCCGATTGGTGGCCGACGACAGCACCGAGTCCGGCACCCAGAGCGCCTCCCAGAATGGCTCCATCTTGCGTGGGCGTCGTGTTACAGCCCGCGAGGACGAGTCCGGTCAGCAATAGGGTGCAAAGTGCGAATTTTTTCATGGGAAACCTGTCTTTCTAGCGCCGAAACCCCGGTTAACGGGGGCGCTGCCGTTAATTCTACCACGAACGGGGACCGATGTCATGGCCCAACCCGTCACGGAATAAGACGATTTGGAAGGGGATGTATTCATCGGAAATGGGGCGTCTGAAAGGGGAGTTATTTTATCCTTGCGTCCCCACGTAAAGCCCGATATAGTGGGGCACTATGAGCGACGCCTTTGCCCCCTTACGAAATATCGATGCGGCCCCCGTGGAACACGAGGGTGAGACCTTTATCGCGATCCACGACCCCAGCGGTTATGTGGATACCCAGCTGATGTTCACGACACCGGCGTTTTTTATCGCCGCCTCCCTGGATGGGACGTCGGACATGGCGGCTATCCAGGCCTCTTTTCGGGAGCAGTTTGGTAGCGAAGTCTCCGAAGCGCAAATTCAGGAAATCGTTGATTACCTGGATGACAATGGGTTTCTGCTGAATCGTCAGTTCGAGGCGATACAGGAGCGGGTGGACCGGCAGTTTGCCAGCACCAAGACCCGACCGGCCTATCTGGCGGGCCGCTCCTACCCGGAGGACCCGGCGCAGCTACGGGCCTTTATCGATTCGTTCTTTACGTGTGAAAAGGGGCCTGGCGCGGCACCGGATGGGGTATCGGGCGACGCGCCTTTGCCCGGACTGATCGTGCCCCACATCGATTTCCACCGAGGGATGGCGGGCTATGCCCATGGCTATGGCCAGCTCTTCGCCCGACCCAAACCCGAGGTCGTCTTTGTCTTCGGCGTGGCCCACGCGGGCGCACCGGTGCCCTTTATCCTGACGCGCAAGCATTTTGATACGCCGCTGGGAAAGGTGGAGACGGACCAGGATATCCTGACCCGTCTGGAAGGCGCCTGTTCGTGGGAGCCCTACGAATGGGAGGGCCGACACCGCACGGAGCACTCCATTGAATTTCAGGCGGTCATGCTGGCCTACCACTATGGGCCCGATGTGAAGATTGTGCCTATCCTGTGCTCCTGTTTTTCCATGGAGCCGGGAAGACCAGAGCCGGCGAAGTTGGAGCCGGTGACGAAGTTTCTGGAAGAGTGCCGGACCATTGTGGCCGAGTATGGGGGCCGTGCGGCGGTGATTGCGGGGGCCGATCTGGCCCATGTGGGGAAGACCTTCGGGGACCCCTTCGACATCGACGACGGAGTGGTGGCCGATGTGGCCGGACGGGACACGGAAGATCTGTCCCACATTGTGGCGGGGAAAATCGACGCTGACGGGTTCTATGCCTCGGTGATGAAGGACTTCAACGAGCGGAAGGTCTGCGGACTGAATTGCATTTACGCCACGCTAAAGACCCTCGACGGCACGGTGAGCCAGGGTACCCAGCACCACTATGACTACGCCCACGACCCCAACGGGGGAATTGTGTCCTTCGCGAGTGTGACGTTGGAGTGAGTACAACGGGTGTGGACCACGAATAGACACGAATTAACGCGAATGAAGACTTATTGACTCGACCTCAAAGAACGCAGAGCGCACAAAGGGCTCTCTTCACCGTGCTCTTTTCCGCTTAGTGTGCCGACGAATTTTCCACAGCCGTCATCCCCGCGAAGGCGGGGATCCAGTAACGCGGCCAGGTGCATGTGAATACCCACTGGATTCCCGCCTTCGCGGGAATGACTTTCACTCGCCCTCGGGAAAGTCTACGGATCGTTCTGCTTGTATCGTAGGCGGATGACCAGCCTTACATCCGGCGCCCGTGGACCTTGTTGTTAAAGACGTCGTCCAGTCCGTCACCCCGCGCGCCTTCGGTGTAAATCCGCGACGGTGTTGAAGCCCGCTTGTACTTCGAGCTTGGGGTGGGGCCCATGCCTTGAACGATGTCTTCGCTGGCGGGCAGGGATCGGCGTGTGCCAACGCCCTATTCGGCAAGTTTCGGGTGCGGCCCGTGACAGCAGATACGGCGTCGATGATTCCACCAATGGGCGACCAGGATGCAAAGACTTCCCGACACCGTAAGCGGTTGTTCCACCGGCCAGGGGCTATGCAGCTGCGTTGACAGCAGGGCGGCGGTGAGCAGGACGAGGCCAACTCCACCGACGACGACACTGCCCAGATGTCCGTGTCGTTTATAGCCGATCACCCACGCCCACAGGCCCAGGGGCAAGGCCATACCGAGGAAAGACGCGTGGACGATGGTGTCGGTCGTGCCACTGCAGCAGGTCGTGTGGGACGCTTCCTCCACCTCGGTCTCGCATGCCGTGGCACACGAACTGGTTTCGCCCGACCGCACTTCGGGCGCACGGCCGTGATGGTCGCAGGTTGGCACGGTGCCAGGTTCCGCCACGGGGGCGGCGTTTACGATGGCCGCTGTTGAGCCGCCAAATTGTGCACTGCCTGCCAGCAGTGCCAGGAGCAGGGGCGTGGCAAGACAGTGGACCATGCAGAGCAAGGACGCACAGGCGCCAACAGTATCCAGACAATTCTTAAAGGTTGACATGACTTTCCACCATTTTCACGAGAAGTCTGCTTAGACACGACCTCGGTAGGGGCCGCTGCGCACCGGTGTCTTCGCTCATGACATGCGATAAGCGGGTTCTGGCCAGACTTCTTCGGGTTTCACCGGGACTTGACTCATTATATGATAATGAGAACCCAGTTTCAATAGTGGGTATGTGAAGGGAGTGCCTTTGGCGGCAGCCGGTTCTGTTCCTACATGCGCAACCAGTGGACTTTGTTGTTCAAGACGTCGTCCAGTCCGTCGCCCCGCTCCCCTTCGGTGAAAATCAGCCCCGGTCCCTCGGCCACGGTGTTGAAGCCTGTTTGCACTTCGAGGTTGGGGAGCCAGCGATTCTGTGTGGCTTCGTTGAAGGGCAGGATTTCGCAACTGAACTTCGCGGCGCCGCCCTGGGAGCGGAAGAGGGCCATGTCTTGCGCCGGACGGGCGGCCGTGGCCTGGTCGGCGGGTTCTTTGGGTTTGAACAAGGTGAGCGCCACGAAGCAATCGCCCTGGTCATTGAAGGTCACACCGCCCGGGGTGAGGAGTCCCCAATCTTGAAAGGCAGCGGGAAGGAAGGTGTTGAGCTTCACGGCCTTCCAGGTTCCGTCGGGTGTGGGGTGAGAAAGCCAGGCCGCCTGGGGGCGTGGTGCGTAATCGGACCAGAGCACGTGGGGCGTACCGTCGGGTGCAACGGCCAACCGCGAACCCCGGAGTCCGGCGGTGGCGTCGGGTGCCATACGATGGACGATGTCGACCGTGTCTTCGTTGGCGGGAAGGGATACGGGCGTGCCATCACGGCCCGTCCAGGTCGTGCCGCCGTCGGGACTTTGCAGATAGCCGATGGTCTTGCCAATGCCGGGGTCTCCGCCATAGAACCAGAAGCTCATGTGGAGGGTTTGGTGGTCGGGGCTCCACGCCATGGCATCCATAAATTGGGCGTAGCCGGTTTCCTTCGCCTGGAGCAGCGCGCGGCCTTCATCCCAGGTGCCGGATTTGCCCTTGGTGAAGAGCTGGCAGGTCCATGGCTCGATCTTGTGGTAGCTGCGTCCCGTGAGGAGGAGGGTGTCATCGGCGCGGCAGACCAGGGTGGGGTAGGAGAGGGCTTCGCCCACCTCGAGATAGCGGGTCCATTCGGACGCGTCGTTGGGTCGAAGGGAGCGGCGGTAGCGCATGGGGCCGTTGTGGGCATAGTAGGCCACGTGGAGATAGCCCTTGCTGTCCACCGTGAGGGAGGGCCCGCCGTGATTGTCCTGTCCCTCGCCGATGGCGAAGGCCTCGGACCAGGTGCCCGTGCTGTGGTCCAGCGTGCGGATGCGGACCCGGAAGCCCTCCGCCGTGGCGTCGAGCCAGGAGGCGTGGGTCTTGCCGTTCACCGTCACGACCTTGTTGGTTTCCGAATAGGCCGTGGCCCGCCCGCTGCCCGCGTTGGAAAGGACGAAGCGGTCGGCGGGTTGGTATTCAGGGGCGAGGGGCGCGCCCCAGGCAACGGTGCTGGCGGCGAGGCTGGTCGTTACGAGAAACTGGCGACGGTTCATGGGCGGCTCCTGGGGTGGCAATAGTCCTGAAGGATTAGCGTAGCACGACGCGATTGACGTTTTGAACCACGAATGGCAAAGGGGACGGGCTCGCACCACCGAGCGATTGGCCTGTGGATATAGACGGGGGAGGAGTGATTTTTAAACCACGAATGGACACCAATTAACACGAATAAGAGGGGGGAATTAACCACAAAAAACGCAGAGAGCACAAAGAAGTTTGTTTTCTGTGTTCTCTGCGTTCTTTGTGGTTAAAAAATTCACTCAAAAACATGATTGGGTTGTGGGCGCGGAGCCAAGTACCTGTCTGGCGAGATTGGCGTCCGTCATCTGCTGTCCCACGGGTCCCACATGTCCCACGGGTCCCACACAGAAACGGCCCGGATAGCGTCTTGCCATCCAGTCCGCCGTGGAAGGAAAATTACTCATGCGCTTGGGATTATTTTTTAAACCACGAATGGACACGAATTAACACGAATAAGAGGGGGAGAGATTGACCACAAAGAACGCAGAGAACTCAGAGATCTCAGAGAAGAAATACTTTTGAGCTCTCTGCGTTCTTTGTGGTTCAAAAGGTGCTATCAATAGGAATGATGGGTTGTGGGCGCGGAGCCAAAACTCCATTTGGCGAGATTGGTGTTCGTTACCCACTGGTCCTACCTGTCTCACCGGTCCCATAAAACAGTATCCACGAAAACGGCCCGGATAGCGTCTTGCCATCCGGGCCGTGGTGGGTCTTGTTTGTGATTTGGTATTACTTCTTCAGCGCCTTGCCGGCGTCACCGGCGACGCGGGTCTTGATGCCGAGGTGGCGGCAGGTGGCAATGAGTTCTTCGAGGATGTCGCCGTAGCCCATGGTGATGTGGTTGGACATGTGGGTGGCCATCATCTCGTTGCGGTCGTAGCCGGGAATGTGTACGTTGGCGATGGGCCACACGGGGGTTGTACGGTCGAGGCGATCCTGGACTTCCGCTTCGGGCAGGTCGAGGACTTCACCGGTGCCCACGTCCATGCCAAGTTCGCCGAACTGCTCATAGCAGCGTGCCCAGGTGATGACGCCGGGCTTGGAGACGCCGGAGCAGGTGCCGCCGCCTTTGGGGAAGTACATGGCGGGCTGACGGTAGACGTTGGTCTTTTTCCAGCCACCGTAGTGGGCGGGCGGTGCGCCACCGGAGATGAGGAAGACCCAGACGTATTTGTCTTCCCATTCGCGGCCCCAACGCACATCGTGGAGGGTGGTTTCGGTGGGCATTCCCTTGCGCTCGTAGATATCGTGCATAAGAAGCTGGGGTATGCCGGAGCCCATGTCCCCTTCGTTGAAGTGGGGGATGGCCTTGCCCTTTTTGACGATGTTTTTGGTGGTCGGGTCTTTGACGGCGGGGCGGTCGATGTTGTTGAGCATGCCTTCCACCAGGTCGGTGGCGGCGGTGCAACGCACAAGACCAAGCTGATAGGGGATGCCGATGGCGGAAAGGCCAAAGCGTTCCACGAGGCGGCAGGCGGCGGAGTAGATCTTCATCTGCTCCAATACCTGGCCGTGGACGAGGTCGGTGTATTGGTCGGTGCCCCAGTCAAACCAGGTGCCTTTTTTCACCAGCCAGTTGAGGTGCTTCTGGGCTTCCTCATCGCTCACCAGTTCCATTTCGGCCATGAGGTCGGATTGGTTGAGGTATTCGATGGGCATACCGATTTTGCCCAGGTGGGCGGGGTCCATGACGGCATTGAGCATGCCCATACAGCCGGGGTCGAGCTGGCCCATGATGCGGCGGTTGGTCTTGATGTCTTCGGCCAGTTCCTTACCAAACTTCGTGGCCGCCGGGGAGATCTTCGCCTTCTCTGCGTCCGTGAGGTGTTTGGTGCTGTGTTTGATGTCACCCTTGGCGCACCAGTCGCCGAGCTTTTCCATGAAGTAGTCGTCTTTGAGGAAGCTGTCGGTCCAGAGGCGGGAGTGCTTCACATGGAGGCGCTCCAGGGTGCCGGCGTGATTGAGCAGGGCGACGAGGCCGGGCCAGGTGCCGTCGAAGTTGCCGAGGAGGAGCTTGGGGCCTTCGTGGGCCTGCAGGGGGCCGCACACGTGGTGGGCATAGGCCCAGCAGCTGAGCACGATAACCACGGGGGCCTTGGGGTCGATCTTCGAGAAAATTTCCGCGCCTTCACACTGCTTGGTGACAAAGCCGTGCTTCCGCTTGGCGTCATACTTGGTGACGGTCTCGGTCTTATAGCCGAGTTTCTTAAAGGCTTTCCGCACCTGTTTCAGGGTGTCGTCCTGCATGGGCCAGCAGGTTTCGCAGGCCGAGTCGCGAAAGTCTCCGTTGGAAACAAGGTAAATGGTGTCCGTTTTTTTCATGACGATCTTCCCGGGGCGCGTGGTCTTCGCCGGGGCGAAGGAAACGCGCACATGTTGCGTGGTGGGCAGCCTTGCACACCGCGTGGCTCTCGGGGACAGGTCAGGCGACCAGGGGCGTTGGCCTGCTATCCCCACGCTTCTCCTTGAATGACAAAAGGGCATTCGACTAGAGAGCATAGCACAACGATCTGGAAGAGCGAAATGTCGCGGTGGACCTTCTATCACGGAATACACGGAAATTCACGGAAGGTGGGACGGGTGGCTATGGCGTCACCAACCCCCGAAAAAGCAACAACCCCAAAGGCGGGTGCATTCGGGGTTGGTCGCTGTTTTCAGGAGAGGCGAGTTACTTCACGCTGGCCACCTGCTCGCCATTCATGAGCAAAATGATTTCGCCCTTCTTATAGCGCACGGTCCCACTGATTTTGGCCCCGATCTTTTTCTGCAGTTCGTTCAGTTGCTCTTGCTCTTTCGCACTGTAGGTCGTGCCTTCTTTTGGGGCGGGCTTTTTCTTCTTATAAATTTCCTTCGCCGTGGCGATGAAGGCGGCCTGGGCCAGGGGCATCATGGTGCCGCCGGACGTTTTTACTTTCTTGTCTAACTTTTTGAAGAACTTCTGAATGTTCTCCACATCGGCACCCTCTTTTTGCAGCTTGCTGGAAACTTTCGCGCGTGTGGCATCGTAGAGCCACTTGTATCCTGTCTTGTGCATTATTTCGGCCATAGTCGTTGCATCTCTCATGGGTAGGGGGTTTGGGGTAAATATTTTACTAGTAAAATTACAGTATCACCTCGAAAGAGTCAATAGTCCTGGCGATTCTATTTTCTTGGCCAGGACGGTGACAGTCGGTTGAGGTGGCGGCATCAGGAGGGCGACTTGTCGGGGGCGGGTTTCCAGCACGGAAAGCCTGGCGCAGCCGTTGGTCGCAACCCGAAAAAAGTTGAACCACGAATTCACACGAATTTTAGTGGACGCATAAGAACGCAAGGAGCGCAGAGACGAAATGTTCTCTTCGGTTTTCTGTACCGCTGTGGTGAGAGCGTACTGGGTAGCAATCAACATGATTGACCACGGATAAAACGGATGTATTGAAATGAATACCTACCGCTACTCGGCTCTGTACAATGCATACGTACGATGGTTTCGTTGAGCTAACCGGCTCTTAGTCTATGTTCTTCTATCCGTATTATCCGATTAATCCGTGGTCAAAAGTCGGAATTTCTTCAGCCCTGATTTGCGGGCGTAATCTTAAGAAGGAAAGGTGATACGAACTCTCGAAATCTCGGAGGCTTGGAGCAGGTGCCCTGTCCGGTGTTGTCCCAGCCAGGGTAGAGGCTATTAACGGGCAGGTCTCACCGGTCCCACCCGTCCCACAAAGCAATTCGGCGAGGTGGTCGCTCAAGTGATAGAATAGACTCAAGTCCATTCATCACAGAGGCGAGGTCCCATGAGCACCCAAGATAAACAGAGCCGGTTTCAGTTATCGCGACTCTATGACTTTGCTCAGCGGGCTTATAGCGAAGTGCCCTACCGCTATGTGAAGTCGGGGTATTCCCTGCCTGCGTGGCACTACTTCATCGAGGTAACCCGGCGCTGTAATCTGCGCTGTAAGATGTGCCAATACATCGACTGGCTGGAAAACGTGCCGGTGAAAGAACAGCGGCAGGGCGAGCTTTCCACCCAGGAGTGGCTCGATGTGCTGGCCCAGGTACAGCGCTTCAGCCTCGTGACCTTCACGGGGGGCGAAGCCTTTGTCCGCAAAGACTTCATGGAGCTCCTGACCTTCGCGAGCCGCCGTTCGCGCACCCACTTTATTTCCAACACGACCATGCTCCCCGAAGAACGGGCGGAGGCCATCGTCAATTTGGCACCCCGGCGCACCGGCGGCATGGGTTTCAACTTTGCCGGTACCTCTATTGAAGGGCCCGGCGAACGACACGATGCAATTCGCAAGCTGCGGGGTGCGTGGGATAAGAGCATGTCGGGCATCCGGCTCCTCCGAAAATACCGCGATGCCAGCGGGAAACAATGCCCCCACATCCATGTGACCACCGTGATTCAGCAAGACAACCTGGACGTCCTTCACCTCATGCCCAAGATGGTGGCCGAGGTGGGCGTGGATGTGCTCAATCTGGTTACCGAAACGCGGATGCACGATCTGCCGGGCTTTGGCGAGGTGGACCCGTCCTCCTTTGAGCCTGAGCAAATGGCCTGGCCCTATATTGAGCGCCGCGCCCTGGCGGAGGCCCTGGACCGTACCCTCGTGGAGGCGAAGATGGCGGGGGTCGAGGTGCGGTTGCCCCGGATGCCGCGCGCGGACTTGCTGGATTACTACGACGGCACGGGGTTGGACCTTCACGCCTATCAGTGCCGCAATGCCTGGAACACCCTCATCATCGGGCGGCTGGGCGATGCCTATCCCTGTTGGCTGCAGAAGGTGGGGAACGTGCGCGAAGATTCGCTCCGCAGTATCTGGAACAACGCCACCATGCGGGAATTCCGCCAGACCTGCCAGCAGAAACTTTTCGCGCCCTGCCCCGGGTGTTGTTTCCTGGAGCATCGGGGGGGGAAGGTGCAGGCGGGCGCTACCGTGGGTGCTGCTGCGCTTGGCACCACACCGGCCGGGTGACGCCATGGCGAAACCGATGAAACGGGGTAGACGTCCATCGGCCAGGGTGTCGACGGATCCGCTGGCGCCCTACCTGGAATCCTGCGACGTCATCGACGCCCAGCATCCCGCCGTGCAGGCCCTGGCCCATTCCCTGCGGGCACCCGATGGTGTGGTCGCGGACACGGCCCGGTCCTGCTTTGAATGGGTGCGGGACCAGATCCGGCACAGTGGCGATTACCAGTTGAATCCAGTGACCTGCAGCGCGTCGGAAGTGTTGGACGCGGGGACCGGCTATTGCTATGCCAAGGCCCATTTGCTGGCGGCCCTATTGCGGGCCAACGGTATTCCGGCCGGTCTGGT
This sequence comes from Candidatus Hydrogenedentota bacterium, assembly GCA_034669905.1. Lineage (GTDB taxonomy): Bacteria > Hydrogenedentota > Hydrogenedentia > Hydrogenedentales > JAEUWI01 > JAEUWI01. The sequence continues at coordinate 65,038 of JAXMOL010000016.1, read as the reverse complement.
TTATCAGCGATTGAGCATGGGGGAGGCGGGGCCTCCCTATTGTACCCATGGGCTCAATGCCGTTTATCTGCCGGATGTGGGTTGGTATCGTATGGACCCACGGGGTAACAAGCCGGGGGTGGATGCCCAGTTTACGCCGCCGGAAGAGCGCCTGGCCTTTGGGATCCACGACAACGAAGAATACTTTTTTCCCCATATCTATGCCTTTCCTCTGCCGGCCATCGTAAAGGCCTTGCGGCGGTGGGACACGTGGGATAAACTCTACATTCATTTGCCCGATATTCCGGGGAGAAAAGGGCGGTAGTGGAATCGGGCGGGGCGCCTGACCAATGAAGACCAGTATGCTGGAATGGAGCAAAAATTGACGAATCGAAAAATCCTGGTGGTGGGGAGTGCCAACATCGATCTGGTGGCCCGGGTCTCCCGCATTCCCGAGCCCGGGGAGACGCTGATTGGATCGTCGTTTCAGACGGTGTGTGGTGGTAAAGGGGCCAACCAGGCCATGGCAGCGGCCCGCCTCGGCGCGACCGTGAGTTTTCTGGGCTGCGTCGGCGCGGATGGCTTTGCTGAACAGCAGCGGGAAAGTCTTGGGAGTGCCGGGGTAAATCTGGATTATTTGAAGGTGGACAGCCACCAGCCCACGGGTACGGCGGTCATCGAGGTCAGCGACGCGGGGGAAAACTCGATCGTCGTGGTGCCGGGTGCCAATTTTGAATTGGGTCCCGACGACATCTATGCCCGCCGTGCCGCCTTTGAAGCGGCCGATGTGGTCCTGCTCCAATTGGAAGTGCCGGTGGAAACGGTGGAGGCCGCCCTTGATCTGGCCCGTGAATGTGGTGCCCTCTCTATCCTGGATATTGGTTCGGATCAGGCCATTACGCCCGCCGTGTTGGGCAAGGCCTCGGTGATTAGCCCCAATCGCAGTGAAGCCGAGCACCTGACTGCCAAGCCGGTTGGGAGTGAGGCCGAAGTCCTGGAAGCGGCCCACACCCTATTGGGCTATGGGGCCGCCCATGTGGTGATGAAGCTGGGTGCAGAGGGCTCGCGCTATGTGGGGCCGGAGACGGACCACTATGTCGGTGCCTTCGAGGTGCCCGTCGTGGATACAACCGCCGCAGGCGATGCATTCACCGCCGCACTGGGCGTGGTATGGGATAGTGCCAATCCGGGCGAAGCCCTGCGCTATGCCAACGCCGTGGGAGCCCTGGCGACGACCAAGGCAGGCGCCCAGCCGTCCCTGCCGACGCAGGCCGACGTGCTGGCCCTGATGGCGGCCCAGCCCACGACGTAACGGAGCTGTCAGGGGGGCGTACTCAAGGCTTCCCGATTGGGGATGGGGAATTCTCGCAGCACAGTCTCCAGGGTGGCCTGGGCCTTGGCCCGGACCGACGCCTCGCGCTGGGGGTTGTCGGCGGTGCCTTTCAGCGAGGCGGCCCATTTGCCCACAGCCGCGTTGTGGCGCTCCAGGAGGAGCGTGGTCCGCCCGGTCATGGGAATGGCTTTGGGGTCGTCAATCAACTGGGCCACGGTGGGCACCGGACCCGTTCCCTGGTCGCGGACGACCTGGGGATCCCGTGCCAGCAAGCGACGGTAGCCTTCCCGCGCCCGGGCAAGTTGGGTATCCATGGCCACCCGTTGCACGGGTTTCGACTCTTGGGGAAGCTGAATTAACTCCAGCAAGCGCTTTTCAAACGTTCCGTCGTCGTAGCTCAGATGTCCTTGGAAATAGGCCCCAAAGGCAGAAGGAGGGGCGAGGCCCGGGGCGGCGTGTTGAAGGAGCAGTATGCGCAGGGCTGGGGGCTGTCCAGGGTCGAAAACCCAATTGCGCACGGCCTCAAAGTCCCCGTGGGTGCGGGCGGTGAGGGGATAGTATTCCAGGAGCTTTTGCAGCCCCGCCGCCAGCTCCCGGGAATGGGCTTCCTGCCCATCTGTGTCGGCCGGGGGAGGCTGTTGCCCTAAAAACAGTTGTACAGCCCGCCGCAGTGCTTCCGGGTCCCACTGGGAAAAGGACTCAAAGAGATAGGGGTGGCCGACGGCTACGGGCGGGTCTTGCGGTGTGACCGGGGGGCGCTGGGTGTCCGCCTGCAGGAGGGCTTCTGCGGCCTTCCAGAGGGTGGCATCTTCCTGGGCAGCGGAAGCGGGTGCGGCGAGTATGAGGACGGCCAACAATGCGAAGCAACAAGGTAATGGGCGAAACATGACCTCTCCAGACAGCGGTTCACGGGGTAGATGGGACTCCGCCCCCTACGTTAGCTTACGCCACTTCGGCATGCAAGTCCGGCGTCAGGCGGTCTCGGTGCATTGTTGTTCGCCGCGGTAGATGATCCATAGATTCCGCAGGTAGATAGGCAGGGTGGTGATTACGCCGACGGCGAAGACCCATTCCCGCAGTTGGACGAAGGAGGCGAACATGAACACGGCCGCGGCGACGCTGAAATACCAGAAGGAAACGGGAATGACGCTTTCTTTGCGCTTCTCGGTGGCCAGCCATTGGATGACAAAGCGGCAGGCAAAGAGTCCCTGGCCAAGGACCCCCACCGCAATCCAGAACCAGGTGCGGGTGGCCTGGGCCCCGTCATTGGCCTGGGTGCTTTGAAACACGTTGAGCCAGGTCAAAACGAGCAGGCTGAGGGCCACGAGTATGACACCCAGGGCGACGCCATGGGCGATGAGCGAGCGACGTCGGCTCAAAATGCCCTTCGCCCGCCAGATGTGGATGAGATTGCGGGCATAGATCAGGATGTTGAAACAGTGGGACAAGGTGCCCACGGCCGACTGTTTGTAGACCCCGTAACCGAAGAGGAGGAGGGACCCGACGCTGCTCATATACCAGAATCCGATGGGCACGACGCTGCGTTTGGCCCGCTCGGAATAGAACCATTGCAGATAGAAGCGGCCATAGAATATTGCGGCGGCGATGCCACCGATGAGGTCACCGATGGAAATGTCCCAGCCCGAGAATAGAGTAGCCAATTCAAAACCTTTGGTAGTGCGTGGGGTGCATGAAGCGCGATGACGGTCCCAGAAACGCCCCTTGGGGAAGTGGGAAGCTCAATTGAGGTCTCATCATGCCATGGGTACCGGTCCGAAGTAAATAAGGTCTTTGGGGATATTTCCGTGTGGTGGCGGGGTGGCTTCGCCCATTCGCCCGGGCCTAACCGTTGTAACCCCTTTTGCGGTGGGGTTTTCCCTTGTCCAGTCGCTGCGCAACCCGCAACTGAATAACGGATTGACAACAGGCGGGGAAGGTTGTTATTATCACTCTCCATGGGTGAGTGCTAACAACTTCCCAACCATTCAGGTCAATCGCGCCCCCCGCGTGGGTGGGCCGATTTAAATCGGTAATGAAGCAACAGAAACGACACAAGGAGATCGACCATGAAAGTACGTCCGCTGGCTGACCGGATTCTGGTCATTCGTGAAGAAGCTAGTGAAACGGTACGTGGTGGAATCATCATCCCCGACACGGCCAAAGAGAAGCCCCAGGAAGCAAAAGTGGTTGCTGTGGGCCCCGGCAAAGTGGGTGAAGACGGTAAGCGCACGCCCCTCGAGCTCAAAAAGGGTGACCGCATCCTTATGGGCAAGTACTCCGGTACGGAAGTGAAGATCGACGGTGTAGAACACCTGATCATGCGCGAAGAAGAAGTTCTGGCGGTAATCGAGTAATTCTCCATTATCCGGAACCTACAACCATAGAGGATGTTGCACAACATGGCAAAGCAACTTGAATTCGGTGAAGACGCCCGCCGTGGCGTCCTTGCAGGCGTAACGAAGCTCAGCCGGGCCGTTAAGGCCACGCTTGGGCCCAAGGGTCGCAACGTCGTGCTCGACAAGAAATGGGGATCGCCCACCGTCACGAAAGACGGCGTGAGTGTCGCCAAAGAGATCGAGCTCGAAGACAAATACGAAAACATGGGTGCCCAGATGGTGAAGGAAGTCGCTTCCAAGACTTCCGACGTCGCCGGTGACGGCACGACCACGGCCACGGTCCTTGCGGAAGCCATTTTCCGTGAAGGCCTGCGCAACGTGACTGCCGGGGCCAACCCGATGGATCTCAAGCGCGGCATCGACAAAGCGGTTGACGCCATCACGGAGAAGCTGGCTGGCCTGAGCAAGCAGGTTCGCAATGACAAAGAAGTCATTAAGAACGTGGCTTCTATCTCCGCCAACAGCGACCTCGAAATCGGTGAAATTATCGCCAACGCGATGGAAAAAGTCGGCAACGACGGAACCATCACGGTGGAAGAAGCCAAGAGCATCGAGACTTCCCTGGAAGTGGTCGAAGGCATGCAGTTCGACAAGGGCTACCTGTCCCCTTACTTCGTGACCGATCAGGACACGATGGAATGCGCGCTTGACGATTGCTACATCCTGATCCACGAGAAGAAGATCTCCAATCTGAAAGATCTGCTTCCCCTGTTGGAGCAGGTGTCCAAGTCCGGTAAGCCCCTCCTTATCATCGCGGAAGACGTGGAAGGCGAAGCCCTGGCGACCCTCGTGGTCAACAAGATTCGTGGCACCTTCGTCGCCGCCGCAGTGAAGGCCCCTGGATTTGGTGACCGTCGCAAGGCCATGCTTGAAGACATCGCCATCCTTACGGGTGGTCTGGCCTTCTCGGATGATCTGGGCCGCTCCCTGGAGAGCATTGGTCTGGGTGACCTGGGCCGCGCCAAGCGTGTGGTTATCGACAAAGACAGCACGACCATCGTGGAAGGTGCGGGTTCCAGCGCCGACATCATGGGTCGTATCAACCTGATTCGCCGTCAGATCGAAGGCACGACGTCCGACTATGATCGCGAGAAGCTGCAGGAACGCCTGGCCAAGCTGGCCGGCGGTGTAGCCGTGATTAACGTGGGCGCTGCCACCGAAATCGAAATGAAGGAAAAGAAGGCCCGCGTGGAAGATGCCCTGCATGCGACCCGTGCCGCCGTTGAAGAAGGTATCGTGCCCGGTGGTGGTGTGGCCCTGATTCGCTGCCAGGATGCTATCGACAAGCTCGAGCTCTCCGGCGACGAAAAAGTGGGTGCTGCCATCGTGAAGCGTGCGGTTGAAGAACCCCTTCGCCAGCTCGCGACCAACGCGGGTGACGAAGGCGCAACCGTGGTACAGCATGTGCGCTCCAAGAAGGGTGCCATTGGCTACAACGCCCGCAATGGCGAGTACGAAGACCTGTTGAAGGCCGGCGTGCTTGACCCGGCGAAGGTGACGCGTACGGCGCTGCAGAACGCCGCCAGTATCGCAGGCCTGCTGCTGACCACCGAAGTACTGATTGCTGAGCTGTCGGAAGAAGACGCTGCTGCTGCCGCTGGTGCGGACATGAGCGGCATGATGTAATCGGCCCATCGGCCCCTATTCCTTAGAGACCCTCCAAGCCGTCCGAGATGTGAAAACCACTCGGGCGGCTTCTTTCTTTTTACGCAGGGATCGTGCGAAACTATAGTTGGAGCGTGGGCAGCGCGGAGTTAGTGACACAACAGGGACGATCGTGCCGTCGTTGTTTGTGTGGTCGTACGTAGCAGGATGGAGCCCCGAAGGACCGCGCGTTTTTCCAGCGGATAAAATGCGTTCGTCGTCTGCAGGTCCCAACGCGACGCCCGTTTCGCCTGGAATGGCCATGGATTCCCGATCGGACAGTGTACGTAACAATCTGGAATACCGACTGCAGGAGTCAGGTGACGATTGAGTTCGCCAGCCGATAGACAACATATTCTACTTGTGGATGACAATCCAGAAGATCAGGAGGCCATGACTCGTCTCCTGCGGGATATGGATGTTGAGGTCGTCGGTGCCCTGAGCGGCGAGATCGCCCTGGAACGGGCGGTGCAGCGGGACTATGCCCTCATACTGCTGGATGTGAGTATGCCGGGCATGGACGGCTTTGAAGTCGCGGAAGCGTTGCGTGAGTCGCCCGACACGGCCGGTATTCCCATCGTATTCCTCACCTCCATGGGGGCGGGCGAGCGCAGCTATCTCCATCGCGGCTATGATGCGGGTGCCGTGGACTTCCTGAACAAACCACCAGACCCACTGATTCTACGGTCCAAGGTTTCGATATTCTGCGATCTGAAGCGCTCCCAGCAACTTGTGGAAGAGCAGGTTGAGGTGCGCCGTCAGGCAGAAGCCTCTCTGGCACTTGCCTACGAGGAGTCCCGCAGACTGAACAAAGAGCTGGAAGAGTCGGTGGCCCGTGCCAACCAGCTGGTGGCCCAGGCGGAGTTGGGAGCGCTCGCCAAGGCGCAATTCCTCGCCAGCATGAGCCACGAGATTCGAACCCCCCTCAACGGCGTATTGGGCATGAATGGTCTGCTCCTCGATACGAAGCTGGATGAGGAGCAGCGGGAGATGGTGCAAACGGCCATCTATTCGGGTGAGGTGTTGCTGGGCATTATCAGCGACATCCTCGACTATTCCAAGATCGAAGCGGGGAAGATGAACCTGGAGTCCATACCGTTTGATCTCTTCGACATTGTCGAGGAGGCCATCGAAATGGTCAGCATCAAGGGGCAGGAAAAGGGCCTGACCATGGTGAGCCAGGTGCTTCCCGGCACACCGCCGGCACTTATCGGTGATCCGGGCCGCCTCCGTCAGATACTGGTAAACCTCACCAACAACGCGGTGAAGTTTACGGACGAGGGTATGGTGTCCGTGTGCGCCGAGGCGGTTTCGGAAGAAGGCAATGAGGTCGTGCTGCGTTTCTCCGTCCGGGACACCGGTATCGGGATTCCGCCGGAGGTACAGGAAAACCTGTTCCAGGCCTTCGAACAAGCCGACCTCTCCACGACGCGAAAGTTTGGAGGCACTGGTCTGGGGTTGGCGATTTGCCGCCGCCTGGTATCGCTGATGGGCGGCGATATTGCGGTCGATTCCGAGGAAGGGGCGGGCTCCACCTTCCGGTTTACGGCCCGATTTATTAGAAGCGAGCCGGCCGACCCGAACCCGTGGGAACAGACGTTCAGGGGCAAACGGGTACTGGTATGCGACGAGAACGAAATTCGCCGTTCCTTTTTGCGGTGCTATCTCGAGGCGGTGGGGATACATGGAGATTTCGGGACGCTGGCGGAAGGGGAGGCAGGCGATTGGGATGCCATCATCTATGCGCCCACCCGGGCATCGGAGCCGGACGCAACCGACGGGGAATTGCCAGCGGTCCGTGGTCGGGTTCCGACTATCGTGCTGGGCATGATGACCCGCCGCCAGGGAGAAGCGCGGATTCGCGCCCTGGGCTACGCTGCCGAATTGATTCAGCCGATTCGCTTTCGCAGCCTGATACGCAAATTGGGGGGCGTCTTTGAAACGGAACGCGGGGGTGGTGCCAACGGAAACACGGCCCCGGTAGTTTCCTCGCCGGTCGCACGGCATGCGGTCTACCGGGGAGTGGTACTCGTCGCCGATGACAACCTGATCAACCAACGGGTGGCCGCAAAAATGTTGGCCCAATTGGGCGTTTCGAGCGAGTGTGTCAGCGATGGCCTGGAGGCGGTGGAAGCCGTGCAGGCTGGAAACTATGATCTGGTCCTGATGGATTGTGAAATGCCCCGGCTGGATGGCCTGGATGCGACGCGAAGAATCCGTCAGCTTCCAGGGAAGGTTGGGAAAACGCCCATCGTGGCGCTTACGGCGAGTGCGATGATTTCAGATCGGAAGCGCTGTAAGGCGGCGGGCATGGATGGTCATCTCGCCAAGCCCGTCCGTCGGGATGAACTGGAAGAAGTACTCCAGCGATGGCTGGTACGTGACAGGTAGGGTGATGCGAAATATCGAACTAAAAGCGCGCCTGGCAGATCGCGCGGCGGCCGAATCCGTCTGCCAGACATTAAAGGCGTCCCACCAGGGCGCAATTCATCAGGTAGATACGTACTTTCGGGTGCCTGAGGGCCGACTGAAGCTCCGGGAAGCCACTCCGGGGGTCACCGAGTTGGTGTTTTATCATCGGCCTGATATCGCGGGGCCCAAGGGCTGTGACTATCAGCTGGAAACGGTCAACCCGTCGATTAAGGCGATGTTGCGTCCGGCCCTGGGTGTTCTCACGGTGGTCGACAAGGTACGCAACCTCTATCTGTGGAAGAATGTACGAATTCACCTGGACGCCGTGGAAGGTCTGGGCGCTTATATCGAGTTTGAGGCCGTGCTGGACGGGGAACATGACGAGGACGATGGCTTTGCGAAGCTGCGCTTCTTGATCGAGGCCTTCCAAATAGACGACGATGCCCATGAGGAATATTCTTATCTGGAGTTGATGCTGGCGGAGCAGGGCGATGACGTGGCTAACCGCCGGGGCGGTGTGCCGATATCATCCAACCGGGAGCGTGAAGTGTGACCAAGTGGATTTTTCTACCCATTGCAATGGTTGCTGTGGCGCTGTGCGCCGCGCAGGCCCATTGCGCGGAATTCGATTCTTCCTGGATTGCGCCCACTGCAGGTGTGGTGGATCCCCAGGGGGTGCTGTCGGCCGAGTCGCTCGCAGAAATTCAGGCGACGGTGGGTTCGTGTGAAAAAGAAACAGGGGTGCCCCTGTATGTGGTGGCCTTGCCCGCGCTGGTGGAATATGGCGGTGAATCCATGCAACCCGAGGCATTTGCTGCCCTCGTGCTGGAAGCCCTTCAATCCCAGCGTCCCCTGGATGACCAGGGCCGCGAGAAGGCGTTGGTGTTGCTTCTGGTGGAGGAAAAGCGCGTCTTGGCCCTGGCGCTGGGTAGCGCCTGGGACAGTTCCTTTTTTACCACGACCCGGCGTCAACTCAAGGAACAACAAGAAAAGATTTCGTCCGAATACGGGCCATTCGAAGCGACGGTGACTGCCAGCAAGCTGCTGGCGGGCCAGGTTCGCGCGGCGCAGCAACGTAGCAACGGCCCGGTGAATCCCCTGGTAATTGGCGGGCTCGCGGGTGGCGTGCTGCTTCTTGTTTTGGCGGGTGTGGCGGTCTACCTGTCCACCCGTCGGAAGGCGACCGGACTTCACGAGGCGGTTCAGGAGGGCTTCAATACGACCATCGGCCAGAAGCTGCGGCGTGGTGCCGATCCAGATGCCCTGGATGAAGCGGGCTACCCCCCGGTTTATTATGCGGCCGGGCAGGGGGATCTGAAGACGGTCCAGGCCCTTCATGAGTTTGGTGCCGACCTGGGGAAACCGACCCGCCAAGGGGAAACGGCACTCTACTGTGCGTCGCAGAATGGCCACGCCGGTGTGGCCGCCTACTTGCTCTCCAAGGGGGTTCCGGTCGATCCGTTGACGGTTCACAATGAGACGCCCCTGCTGATCGCCTCTCGGGAAGGGCACCTGGAAATCGTGGCGGGGCTGCTCCATGCCGGGACCAATGTGAACCAACAGGATAATCGGGGGTGGAGCGCCCTGATGGTGGCACTGCGAGAGGGCCACAACGATGTGGTCAACCTCTTGCTCAACCACAATGTCGATGTGAACCTGGCGCCCAAAGACGGTGCCCATGCCCTTATGATGGCCGTGAAACAGGAAGACGAGGTTCTGGTACGCCGGCTGATTGATCAAGGCGCGGACGTGCACCACGTGGCCCGGGACGGGATGTGTGCCCTGCGCATTGCGGTTTTGCGGGGCAATCAGCCTATCGCCCGGCGCTTGCTCAATGCGGGTGCCAATGTGAGTGCACCCTTTGCGAACAAAGAGAAGCCCGCGGAAATGGCGGAGCGACAGGGACACGCCGAACTGGCCACCTATCTGAAAAAGCGTGAGAAGCGACTGGCCGCCTGTATGGACATCCTGGAGGTGGTGGCGCGGGGCGACCTGGCCCGCATCAAAGAGATCGTGGTGCAGGTGCCTCAGAGCGTGAACGTCCACTCGAAACGGAGTCGTTGGACCCCCCTCCTGATTGCGGTGCGGGCCGAAGAACGGGAGATTGCCCAGACCCTCCTGGATCATGGGGCCGATGTGCATACCCGCAGTATCGACGGAAAGTCTGCCATCGCCTATGCGGTGGATACCGGAAACCTGGCCATGGTGAAGGTGCTGCTGGAAGGGGGGGCGCGCATCGATCAGGTTGATCTGGAAGGTACGGACCTCCGCAGCTATGCCGAGGCGCAACGGGAAGAGGCTATTGTGCAGTTTCTGGATTCTTTCCTGGTGCAACAGGAAGCGGGGTACGCCCTGTTTCAGGCCGTAAAAGAGGATGATCCGCCCCGTGCCCTGACGATTTTAAAAGAGAACCCCGGTTGCGTCGATGCACGAACCCGCCACGAGCGTTGGACGCCTCTGCTCCAGGCCGCCCGTGAGTCCAACTCGGGCATGGTGCGCCTCCTCATGGAATACCATGCCCAGGTCAATTTCTGCAATGCCCGGGGAATGAGTCCCCTGATGTATGCCGCCCGCAACGGGGACCTGGAGCTGGTGCGGCTCTTGCTCAATCACGGGGCCGATGTGCGCCTGGTTTCGCGGGAAGGCAATACGGCCTGCGATTTTGCCCTGGACCGGGGGCACGCCCGGGTCGTCATGTTATTACAGGAAGTGGAAAGCCAGTTGTCGGATCTGTCACGCACGGGGTTTCCGGGGGAGACGAAAGCGGATCTGGCAGAGGGCGAAGACCGCGGCCGCGCCCTGGATATCTTCCAGGCGGTGCAGGAAAACGACATCAAGCGCCTGAAACAGGTGCTGCACTATTGGCCGGGGAGTATTCGTCTTCGTTGGGGGCCCAGTGAGTTGACCCCCCTTCACATGGCGATTAGTGCGGGTAACCATGCCATCACCCAGTTGTTGGTAGAATCCGGTGCCGATGTAAACGCCCCGACACGGGAAGGCCGGATGCCAATCCATCAGGCCGTGGGCCGTGCGGATGTCAGGTTGGTGGAGTTACTGGTCCACCACGGAGCCGATATTGACGCCATTTCTCAGGGCCTGACCGCCCTCCGGATGGCGGAAGCTGCGGGCTATGAGGATATCATCGAGGCCCTGGGAGTCACCCGAAACGACTACGACGGGTAGAGGGAAGTCCGTCGTTCCGTTGAATTCGGGCGAGAATTGTGTACAATAACCCCTTTCTAATCATATTCTGCTACGTCAGCCAGCGGCTGGGGTGTGCTTTTCGTCTCAAAGGCAGGGACCCAGGGAAAGCGCGCCCAGGCAGGAATCGCCGCGCACCGCGCAATGACAGCGGTATCTTGATGTACCCAACGGAGGAGCACCATGAGTCAACAGATTGATCACGTCTTAGAGGAGAGTCGTCTCTTTGAACCGTCCGAAGCCTTTGCTTCGGCGGCTTCGGTCCCATCTCGGGAAGCCTATGACGCCCTGTATAAGCAGTCCATCGAAGACCCGGAGACGTTCTGGGGCGATGTGGCCAGTGAGCTGCACTGGTTCAAGAAATGGGACCGGGTCTGCAACAAAGACAATATGCCCTTTGTGAAATGGTATGAAGGGGGCAAGACCAACATTTCCTACAATTGCCTCGATCGCCATCTCACCACGGCCCGTAAGAACAAGGCCGCCATTATCTGGGAAGGGGAGCCGGGCGACCAGGTAATCCTCACCTATCAGGAGCTGCACCGCCGCGTGTGCCAGGCAGCCAATGGCCTGAAGAAGATGGGGGTCAAAAAAGGCGACCGTGTGGCTATTTATATGCCCATGATCCCCGAGCTGGCCATCGCCATGTTGGCGTGTGCACGCATCGGTGCCGTCCACTCCATCATTTTTGGTGGATTTTCCGCGACGGCCATCAGTGACCGGGTGCACGATTCTGATGTGAGCTGCATCATTACGGCCGATGGCGGCTGGCGTCGTGGTAGCGTCGTCGCGCTGAAAGAAGCCGTCGACGAAGCGCTCCAGAGTTGTCCCACGGTCAAAAACGTGTTGGTGGTCAAGCGGACCGAAAACGACGTGAATATGGTGGAAGGTCGCGATCACTGGTGGCACGAGTTGCTGGCCGATGTCTCCGATGACTGTCCCGCCGAAGAGTTGGACGCGGAAGATCCGCTGTATATCCTGTACACCTCGGGCTCCACGGGAAAGCCGAAGGGCATCCTGCACACGACCGGTGGCTACATGGTGGGCACCTACCTCACCTCGAAGCACGTCTTCGACCTGAAAGAAGAAGACACCTACTGGTGCACGGCCGATATTGGCTGGGTGACGGGGCACAGTTATATTGTCTACGGTATTCTCGCCAATGGCGCGACCTCGGTCATGTACGAAGGGGCGCCCAACCACCCGGGCCCGGATCGCTTCTGGCAGATCGTCGACAAGTATAAGGTTAACATTTTCTACACGGCCCCGACGGCCATCCGCGCCTTTGCCAAGTGGGGCGACGAACACCCCGCCAAGTATGATCTCAGCAGCCTGCGTCTGCTCGGTACGGTGGGTGAACCCATTAACCCGGAAGCGTGGGTCTGGTATCACAAGCATGTGGGCCGGGAGAAGTGTCCCATCGTGGATACCTGGTGGCAGACCGAGACGGGGGGGATCATGATCACCACCCTGCCGGGCGCCATGCCCGCCAAGCCGGGTTCCGCCGGGGTGCCCTTCTTCGGCATTCAGCCGGCCATCGTGACGGAAGATGGCGAAGAAGTGGAGCAGGGCCACAGTGGGTTGCTGGTGGTCAAAGAGCCCTGGCCCTCCATGCTGCGCACCCTCTACGGTGACGATGAGCGTTTTAAGGAAGTCTACTTCGAGAAATTCGCCAAGCAGGGCTGGTACCTCACGGGCGACGGTGCTTTCTGCGCGAAGGATGGCTACTACATGATCATTGGTCGTCTGGACGACGTGATCAACGTGTCGGGACACCGTCTGGGCACGATGGAAATTGAGTCGGCCCTCGTATCCAGCGAGTTCGTGGCCGAGGCCGCCGTCGTGGGATTCCCCCACGATGTGAAGGGGCAGGGAATCTGCGCCTTCGTATCGCTTCGCGCCGGTGCGGACCCCAGTGATGACGCGAAAGCGGCTCTCCGTGAACACGTGGCCAAGGAAATTGGCGCCATCGCCAAGCCGGACCAGATTCGCTTCACCGATTCGCTGCCAAAGACGCGCTCCGGTAAAATCATGCGACGTCTACTGCGTGATATCGCAGCTGGTAACGAGACCACGCAGGACACTACCACCTTGGAAGACTTCAACGTGCTGGCCAAGTTGCGTGAGACCGACGAGTAACGTTAATTTCTCTTGAAGGAACGTCAGGCCCGGTGGATGTCGTGGACAAGGTGGACAGATAAACATGTCCACATAGTCCACCAAGTCCACACCGTCCACCGGGTTTCCCGAGAGAAGCACATCCAAGTGATTGAAGGTGCGCCAAAGTGGGTTCGCCTTCCAGGCTGACATGAGGCGACCACGCTATGCCGGATAGCGCGAGGTGGTGGGGTGCTCGCTACCCAATTCCAAGGGGCCCCTCGTGGCGTCCTGCACTATTGGTGGCTTTGAGCGAGCGACGTGACAGGTCGCAGACGCGCCGGAGGCGGGCTGGAAGCCTATCCCACTTTAGCCGCCGTGCCTACCGTCACGATGCACCTGAGTGGACCGAAGCGAAGCGACGGACCGTATTCGTGTGAAATTATCCGAAGTCACCAAGTGAAGGTTTAACCCTCCCATGCACGACCCCGAACGCAATCCCTGGAAAACCCTCTCCAGCGAAGTGAAGTATGAAAACCCCTGGATTACCGTTCGGGAGGATCAGGTAATACGTCCCGACGGCAAGCCGGGAATTTATGGTGTCGTGGATTGCCGGGTGGCCACGGGGGTGATTGCCCTGACCGAGGCCGATGAAATCTATCTCGTGGGGCAATATCGCTATGCGTTGGGCTGCTATTCCTGGGAAATTATCGAAGGCGGGGCGGAAGTGGGGGAAGACCCCATGGAAGCCTGTAAGCGGGAACTCCAGGAAGAAGCCGGGTTGCGGGCCGATCATTGGGAGCCCTTGGGCCATGAACTGCACCTGACCAACTGCCACTCGTCGGAACGGGGATTTCTCTATGTGGCCCGTGGACTCCATCACGTCGGCGCGTCACCGGAGGGCACGGAGGAGCTTCAGGTGAAAACCGTGCCCTGGGCCGAAGCGGTCGCTATGGTGGACCGGGGAGAAATCAACGATGCCTTCAGCATCATGGCGATTCTGCAGTACGATCGCAAAGTGAGCCGTTGACAGTGGACAGTGGACAGTGGACAGTGGACAGTTGACAGTGGACAGTGGACAGTGGACAGTGGACAGTGGACAGTGGACAGTGGACAGTGGACAGTGGACAGTGGACAGTGGACAGTGGACAGTGGACAGTGGACAGTGGACAGTGGACGATTTAGGATGGCCTAAACCAACTTTCAACTTTCAACTGTCAACTCTCAATTGTAAACTGCTTCGTATCCTTCGCCGACCAGGTCCCATTTTCGGCCATAGGTGTGCACCCGCTTGGTCTCATTTCCTTCTGCGTCCACCAGGGGCAGGCCCGCCTGGGTCCAGGACAAGATACTGCCCTTGAGATTAAAGACCTCAAGCCCTTCCTGCCGCAATTCCTCGGCGAATTCTCCACTCCGTGCGCCGATGGTGCAGTAGGTCACAATGGCCTTGTCCGCATAGAGTTCCCGCGCCGCTTCGAAGGCGTCCTGCGTGATGGCCCCGGGTAACATGGAGACGGCTTGCTCGGCGGGGGTGCGTACATCCACGAGGATGGTGGGTTCCGCGTTCTGGAGATCCAAGACGCCCTGGGGGCTGACTTCATTGACGTCAGGGAAAGATTTGCGGTAGCGCTGGTAGAGGGAATCGATGCGTTCCTGGCGCGCTGTATTGTCTAGTGTTGCCGTGGCCGCGTTTCTCCCATTGCAGGCACCGAGCAGACAAAGTGCCGTCGTTAGCAGCATCGCATAGAGCGCCCGCGAAGTACGGACTGAAAGTCTCTCGCCTGTTGACTTGGTATTCCATTCTGTCTGGCCGCAGGGATATGTCCGGGGACCGCTCTCCGATTCGTGTAGATTTGTGTCCATTCGTGGTTGGCCCACCTGTTTGTACGGTTGCTGAGTCAGGATGCGCTATCTATTGTACATGGTAGCAGTTCAACACGTCCCCTTGGGTCAATTCACATTGACCGCCAGTTCCGGATAGCACTGCACAGGGGCGTCATGCTATAACCGCGACAGGAATCGGAGTGCGGATAGCAAACACAGAACGCACCGACGTCAGCGGGCGTGGGTGTCGCGCAAGGAATTTCGATGAACTATGTCTACGTAGGCGCAAGCCTGGACGGCTACATCGCCGGACCAAACGGCGAGATTGATTGGCTGGAGGAGCGAAGCCATCCCGATGACGGTGACCACGGGTTTGCTGACTTCATGGCCGGCATCGACGCCCTGCTCATGGGGCGCAATTCTTTCGACGTGGTGGCGGGCATGAATGAATGGTTCTATACCAAGCCTGTATTCGTGATCAGCAACACCATGACCGAGGTGCCCCCATCTCATGCGGACAAGGTGCAACTGTGTCGCGGCCCCCTCCCCGAGGTGGTGAAGAATCTTGCCGAGCGCGGGTATGAAAACCTCTATATAGACGGAGGAAAGGTCATTCAGCAGGCCCTGCGCGACGACCTCATCGACGAGCTGATTGTAACCCAACTGCCCATTCTACTCGGGAAGGGCATCCCCCTCTTTGGCGACCTGGACGGGCCAATTCGCTTCGACCATGTGAACACGGTAGTCTTCAAAAGCGGTCTGGTGAAGAATCACTACCGAAAGCAAAGTTGAGAATACAACTATCGACAGACCAGGAGCGCGTTTCGTACCGAACACAGCAGGCGCAGCTATCCATCGCGCACTAATGTGGGACAGACTTCCAGCACGCCTCCGGCGCGTCTGCGACCTGTCACGTCGCACGCTCCGGGAACAGAAGGCAGCGGGATGCCAGCAGCAGTAACCCGAGAGTCGAAAGGGAGCCAAACCCGGTTGTTATGAACAAACGCACCAACACCTCCCTCATCAACTACTTCGACCACATGGCCCGTCACCACGGGACCACCCATTGGTGGCCAGGCGACACGCCCTTCGAGATCTGCCTGGGAGCTATCCTCACGCAAAACACCGCATGGACCAATGTGGAAAAGGCCATCGTCAATCTCAAGCGGGAGAACCTGCTCACGCCCAAACGCCTCCTCGCAGCAGACACAGAAGCGCTGGAGTCCGCCCTGCGCCCGTCAGGGTACTTTCGGCAGAAAGCCATCCGGGTCCGCCTCTTCACCCAACACCTGGTCGACCACTATGGGGGCAGCGTGAAGCGGATGGCGAAACGCCCCCTGGAGGAGCTCCGCCCGGAGTTGTTGTCCCTCAAGGGCATCGGCCCCGAAACCGCCGATGACATCTTGCTATACGCCTGTGAAAAAGCCGTCTTCGTGGTGGATGCCTATACCCGCCGCATATTCAGTCGCCACGGCCTGGTGCCCCACGACATCAAGTACGAGGAACTCCGCGCCTTTTTCGAGAACAATCTGGAAGCGGACGTGGCCTATTTCAAGGAGTACCACGGACTCATCGTGTGGACGGGGAAAGATTTCTGCAAGACAAAGCCCAATTGCGCGGGATGCCCGCTGGAGTCGCTGTTGCGGCGGGGCGGACCGCGACTAGCGATCTTGAAATAGGGCCATTAGACTGTTCGAACGTGCCGCGCGATCCCGAGGCACGAGGGTTCGTGCGCCTGGGGAGAAATAATGGTCGTTGAGGAGGCCCGTTGAACGTTTGGTGCGACGCCCTACGCACGAACCCGTCAGGACTCGTTGATACTCGCCTTTTGGGGATCGCGCGGCACGACCAATTTTCCCAAGCCACCTTTCCCAGATGAAATTCCCCGGTAATGGGTCATGAACCAAATAAAAGCCCGGATACGCTTGGGGCGCATCCGGGCCGTACTTACTTTTTGAATTACACGAGCTCTTTAACCACTTCTTCAATCACGGCCAGGCCCTCGCGGAGGGCGTCTTCTTTGATGACCAGCGGCGGGCAAATCTTGACGGCACCACCGCCGACGCCTACGGGGGCGAAGAGCAGGAGGCCGCGCTTGTAGCATTCGTAGACGATGTGCCACGCGAGGTCGGGGTCGGGGTCCGTGCCGGAGTCGGTGGGGCGACACTGGAGGGAGCAGACGAGGCCCACGGCGTCATGGGCGCCGATACGGCCTTTGGATGCGGCGGCGATGGCTTCCGCACCTTCCTTCAAGACTGCTTCGAGATTGGCAGCATTCTCGATAAGGCCATCTTTCTTGACGACCTGGAGATTGGCCAGGGCACCGGCCGCCGAGATGGCATTGGCCGAGTGGGTGCTGGTCATTTCGCCGGGACCATACATGGTCATGAGCTCTTCGGTGCCGACGACGGCGGAGAGGGCTGTACCACCGGAAATGCCTTTACCGCACGCGGCCAAATCGGGGACCACACCGAGGTGCTGGAAGCCGAAGGCCTTACCGGCCCGGCCAAAGCCCGCCTGAACTTCGTCAAAGATGAGGACGGCCTGGTGTTTGTCACACCACGTGCGGAGGGCCTGGGCATAGGGTGCCGGCATGAGGGTGGCGTTGCAGCCCTGGAAGGTTTCGCTCATCACACCGCACACGTTTTCGGGTTTGATGCCCTGGGCCGCGAGGGCGTCTTCAAAGACCTGGAAGCTGACATCTTCCTGACGGTAGCCATCGGGGAAGGGCACGGTGACGAAGCGGGGGTCGAGGTCGCCCATCCACGTCTTCAGGCCGGGGATACCACCGGCGAACTGGGAGCCCATGGTGCGGCCGTGGAAGGCGTGGCTGAAGGAGACGAGGACCGATTTGTCCTTGCCGCCTACCTGCATACCTTTGGTCCGTGCGAGCTTGATGCAGCACTCGGTGGCTTCCGAGCCGGTGGTCAGGAGGAAGACCCGTTTCAGGGGCTCGGGAAGATAGCTCTGAATTTCTTCGATAAGCTGGGCGCGAATTTCCGTGGGAAAGGCGTAGGCATAATACATGCCCTTCTTTGCCATGGCCGTGATGGCCTCACAGATTTCCGGACGACCGTGTCCACTGGAAGTAACGAGCACACCACTGGAAAAGTCGATCCACTGGTTGCCATCGGCGTCGTTGATGTATTCACCATGGCCGTGATCCCAGAGGATGGGGGGCTGGCCGCCCATACTGCGGGGCTCGATGGCGCGCAGGCGTTCCAGCGTGGGAATGGAAGACGGCGCGGGCAGGGCCGTGCAGATTTTCCGGTGTGCGGTATTGACGGGGGGTACTTCTTCGGGCGTCAGGGGAAATTCTTTCGTTGCCATTCGGGATATGCTCCTGCAGATAAAGTAAACGCGGTTGCCCGCCGTGATTGCCTGGTAGATACCACCCCTATGCACACCGAGGGCACAGAAGAATGAGGAAGGTGACTTCCGGGTGGGACCCGTATTGTCACAGATTCAGAGGGCGGTGATCCACCTGAACCCGGGGCAGAGACAGGTTCACTAGTGGGTGATCGGTTTAATCTCATCAAGTACCGATGCCAATGTCGGTGCGAGCCGTCGGGCTACTTCGACGGCACCCGCTTCGGTGAAGTGGCAATCATCGTAGAAGCACCGTTCGTCGCCGTTCATGGGGGAAAGGTCCACACACGGAACGTTTTTTTCCTGACAGGCCTCCAGCAGGGCGGCGTTGTACTGGTCCATGGCCGTGCGTAGCGCCCCCAGGGTCAGATAGCGGTCGTCGGTCAACCAGCCAAACCAGCAGCGCGCCGCAAGGTCCGGCGGCAAATCATCGCGCCAAAGCACGGGCTGGGTGGTGAACAGGACGGGAAGATCCGCTTTTGCGCAGGCGTCTATGATGGCCAGAATCCGCTGCCGGTAGCCCGCAATACCCGCACTCAGGTCGGGAAGTTTTTGAACCAGCGTGGCGGCTGCCCGCCGTTCTCGGCGGATTTGGTACTCCATGCCGCCGACGCCTTCCTGGATGGCCAGCGGCGGGGGCGCGGCATGCAGGGTGTGATAAAGCTGAATGACCCGTGACCGGGTCCAGAGCGGACGATAGGTTGGGGGCGCCTTTTCATTTTCTGGCGGTCCGTTCACCGCTTCAAAACGTCCAAAATTCGTGTAGAGCTCTTCCTGTGCCAGAAAGCGCCACAGGTCATTGATACCGGGCTGGACCACCAGCACCGTCGTGCCGTTCAGCAGTGGGGATTGCTGCACAAACTGGAGATGTTCCCGCGTATAGAAGCCACTGATCCCCACGTTTCCGACCCAGATATCGTCCTCCTGGTGAGCAACGTTTAATTGTTTTTCCAACAGCGCTGGCCAGGTCTCTTCGTCGTCCAGGTAGACGCATTCCGTCGTACTGCCGCCGATACAAAGGATGCGGGTGTGTTGCTGCGCGGTTGGCCGTTTTGTTGCGCGGATGCCCCGTGGCCCGGTGGTGAAGTGGGAAACGCCGGCAATTCCGACGACATGGGGGCTGCTTATCTGGCGGGTATAGTGGATGTTGGTGCCACGGGTATGAAAAGGAGCGCGGGGATTGCGTTGTTGTTCCACCACATGGGCCCCCCATTCAAGGCCAGCCCAGCCCACGAGGGAAATGGTCGTGACCAGCAGCAGTTCGCGCCAGCTTCGCCCCAGACGGTGCCGTATCCTTTCTGAACAGAGGCAGAGGAGCCCGAGGAGCCACACCCCGAAAAAGGCCAGGAGTCCGTGCTCGATGGTACCGTACGGCCGCCAGGAAGCAAACACCCCGGCAAGCAGGGAGTCCATCACGACGAATCCCGGCACGAGCCAAAGGAGCGCTACGCTGAGGAGGGCGCGTTGTGGTGAGGGAGAAGCAGCTTTCATGGCCAGAGCTTACACAAGGGCGTAGGGTCTACTCAACGCATCGCTACTTTTTCTCTCGGCTTGGATGGTGTATGCCATGCGCGGTATAGTCGTGGCGGTTGCTTGGTCAAGTTCAAATAGGAATGTCATGTCCCCCTTAGCATCTCAGTCTACCCCGAATATTACCGTCGCCATCCCTTGCCGCAACGGCGGCGTCTTGCTCCGTCGGGCCCTTGAACAAGTCTTCGCCCAGGATATTGACGTACCCTTTGAGGTGCTCGCCTTTGACTCCGGCTCGACCGATGGCACGCTGGAAGTCCTGGCGGAACATCCCCTCCGCATCGTCCATATCGACCAGGCGACCTTTGACTGGGGACGACTTCGGGAGCGCATGTTTCAGGAATCCCAGGGGGCCATCATGGTCAGCCTCTCGCAGGATGCCGTGCCTGCAGGGTCCGATTGGCTGGCCCGCCTGGTGGCCCCCCTCGAAGACCCCGATGTAGGGGTGTCTTGCGGGTCGTCTATACCCGATCCGGAACGGGAATTCCCTCAGTTTCAGTGGGAGAAAAACGGCTACTATTACTTCACCCGGGAGATCGGCAAGTTTACGGCGCGCTACGGCAAGGGCCTGTCTTTCGCCAATACGGCAGTGCGCCGCTCCGTATGGGAGGGGCTCGGTATTGAGCCCCAGGCCACGGGGGAAGACTTCGGATTTCAGATGAAGCTCCACGGCGCGGGCATACCCATCGCGTTCCCCGATGATGCGCCGGTTTTACACCACCACAACTACACCCTTAAGGGCGTCTATCGCCGTTGTCGGAATGAAGGCCTGGCCCTCCGCGAGATGGGGTGCGCCTATCACGAGGGCGATCTCCTTGCCGACCTGGCCAGCCCCCGGAAATATGTGCAGTGGCTCCGTGAAGTGAAACGGGGCAGTCTGCGGAACAGCGCCGAGTGGTGTTACCCCGCGCTGCGCCCCGTCGCGGTTTACATGGGCAGCCGTTTCGCCCGGAAAATGGTGTGGTACTGAGCATGGAAGGACAAACCAGGCAGCCTGCAGCATTGAGCGCGGGGGAGGGGCCGTCATTCCCACGAAGGTGGGAATCCAGTGGGTGCCATCGCCTACCGTATTCGCGTTGTTGGCGCGCTACCTTCGCGAAGAAAACGGGATCTACGGCGGCGCTATTTTGCGGGAGAATCTACTATGCCCGATGATTCCATTCAACAATTCTACCGTGACAATCCCCGGATGGTGAGTTCGCCTTTCGGTGGGGTCGATGGCATCAATGCCACCCTGTTGGAGGCGGTGCTGGGCAAGCTCGGCATTGAGGTGGCCGGCAAGCGGGTCCTCGATGTGGGGTGTGGCCGTGGTTTCGTGGAAGAGGTGGTGAAGGCCCGGGGCGGCACCTACATCGGTGCCGATTTCGTCATCACCCGAGGAGGCTTTCCCCTGGTGCGCGCCGATGCCGCCCGACTGCCCTTCCCCGATGGTAGTATGGATACCGTGTTTTGCATCGACGCGTCGGAGCACTTTCCCCAACCTGCCGCGGCCGCCACAGAGTTTTTTCGGGTGCTCAAGCCCGGTGGTGTCTACTTTCTCAGTGCGCCCAACTATGGCAACGTGGCGGGGGTGGTAAAGAAAGTCTACGAAGGGCTCGGCTGGTATGAGAAAAACACGTGGGCACCCTTTGGTCATTGGCAGCCCCAGGAGTTGGAGCAACCGTTGACGCCCTGGTTTGTGCGTCGCCTTTATGGAACGGCCGGTTTTACCAACATAACGGGCATCGGCCATGGTGCGGAGGTCGGCCTGGGATTGTTTCCGTGGGTGGATCACCCGAAGACGCCGGAAGCGATTCAGTTTCGGTTGCAGCGCTTGTTTGCGCGCATTGGTCCGGGGGTCGCGGGGGTATGCCCGACGAGTAGTCTGCATATTTTCTGGCGGATGAAGAAGGGGAATTCGCAGGGTGAAATTTATGCCACCTGATAAATCGCTGGCCTGAATTCCGGGGGGGGGATGGGTTTATTGTTGTCCCGTGCGGCGGCAAGCCAACTCTCCTTGGCGCACAGAACGGCTTCCAGTGCCTCTACCGGTGAATTTCCGAATGCGGAGCAATGGGTGAGATCCGGAATGTCTGCGATGTACCCCGCATCGTCATCGCTATAGAAAATGTTGATATGATAATCACTCATCAATCTTCCCTCATCTGGAGGTTGTGGGTCTCTACCAATCGAAGAAGCTGCTTAATTTGATAGGGTTTTCCCTGGCCATTGACATTCTGAAGATTCAATAGTTCTGGGATGTCCGGGTGGACAAATATATGATGGCTTCCATTGATGCGGTCGAGTCGGAAGCCGAAGGACTCGGCGCAGATTACGATGTCCGCAAAGCGGGCGTTTTTTGAACTGAGCAGTAGCTTTCTCAGTAGCTTCTTCTTTTTCACCCTTGCACGCCTCCCTCACTACAGTCAAGTGTACCAGAGGATTCGGTGTTGGTAAAGCCGTTGCACACCCTTTCCTTTTTCTCTGTTGCCTGTTACTATTTTACAGGAGCTAGCCGACGGATGGCTGTCGGCATCGAATATAGTCCCCGCGCACCAATCGGTTAGAATTATCGCGTCGGAGGTATTGTTTCATGGACTGGCAACGACATATAGAACAGCGTCCCGACGTAATGTTGGGCAAAGCGGTTTTTAAAGGTACCCGCCTCACAGTCGAGTTGATTCTAGAGCGCCTTGGGAGCGGAGCGCCGGTTGAGGATCTGCTCGTAGCCTATCCCCAATTGACCCGAGAGGATATCCAGGCGGCCCAAGCCTATGCGGCAGCCTATCTTTCCTTTGATCGTACCATTTGGGATGATAGTCCAGCGATTCAATGAGATTCCTGGCGGACGTAAATATCGAAGCCATGCTCGTTCGCTGGCTGCGCGCCGAAGGCCACGATGTGGTATGGGCCACCGAACTCCCACCATCAATCCCGGACGACGAATTGCTTACGTTGGCCAACGATGAAAATCGTATCCTTCTGACCTATGATAGGGATTTTGGTGAACTTATCTATTCTCGCCGTGGGCTCTCAGAAGGCATCATACTGCTTCGATTTGACGCAGCCCTCCAGGCGGAGCGCCTGAATCTTCTTCAACGACAATGGCGGACCATTGCTGGACGGGCCGCCGGGCACTTTGTCGTGGTGACCGACCGAAGGGTACGTGTCCGCCCGATTCGTTAGCGAGCGACGCTTTTTTTTGGGATACAAAATTGCTTCGCCCACGCGATGTTTGCTTGAATGATGGCAGAGTTCGACAGCATCGGTACCCTTCCAGCCCATGACATTCCAACGCATTCTCCAGAAACTGAAACTTCGTTACGGTTCGCAGGCAACCGTGATTGGGACCCTCCGTGCCATGGGCGTGCGTATTGGGGAGGGGTGCCGCATCTACACGACCGATTTCGGCAGTGAACCCTGGCTCATCAAGATCGGGGAGCGCGTCTGTGTTTCCAATGATGTGACCTTCGTGAATCACGGGTTGAATTGGCCTTTCCAGGAAAAATACGAATCCCTCACAGGCTTTGGCCCCATCGAGATAGGGGATAATTGCCAGATCGGCGTGCGGGCCACCATCCTGCCCTTTGTCACCATTGGCGAAAATTGTATCGTGGGCGCCTGCAGTGTGGTGACGAAATCAGTGCCGCCCAACTCGGTGGTGGCGGGCAATCCGGCGCGGGTGATTTGTTCCATGGAAGAATACGAAGCGAAATGTGTGGCCCGTCACATCGATATACCCCTTGACCGTGATGCGGCGCGAAAGGTCCTGGAAGCCCATTTCTGGGGCGACGAATCGGACGCGTCATGAAGTTGGCCGTACTCAAAGGCAACCGCTTCAATCCCTGGCACCTCGCGGCCTTCACGCGGTTGGGTAGCGACTACGACGTCACGGCTTTCCGGGCGGATTCTGAGATCCAACAGTATTTTGCCGAGCGGGGTGCCGATGCGAGCGGGCTGAATACCACGCCCATCTATTTTGACTACCAGGCCGGTCCCCTGTGGCGGCGCTGGTCCAACCTGCTGACCTACCGCTATCGGAATCGCACGCCCCACATCCTGCCTTTTCACGATGCGTTGGAAGGCTACGACATTATCCAGACCTGGGAACTCTTCACCGATTGGACCGAAGAAGCGCTGGAGGCCAAGCGGCGTTGGGGCATTCCGGTCTGCATTATGGTGTGGGATAACATTCCCTTCAACATGGAAAGTACCGAGCGCTTTCGAGAACGGAAAGCGCGGGCCCTCGCCGAGGCCGACCATTTCATCGTGCACACCGAGCGGTCTCGCCGCACGCTGGTCATCGAAGGCGCCGACCCGGAGAAGATAACGGTGATTGACCCCGGTGTCGACTTGAGCTGCTTCAAGCCAGGCCCCGGCGACCGGAGTGCCCTCGGCGTGGAGGAGGACGCCTTCGTCATCCTCTTCGTGGGCTGGCTTCTCCCCCGAAAAGGCCTTGATTTCCTCTTGCTGGCCTTGCGGGAGCTCATTGCGGCCTCGCCGACAGCGGATAGAATTCAGCTCGTCGTTGTGGGTTCCGGGCCCGGTAAAGAGCGTGTCGAGCGTTTGGCCCGCCGGTTGAATGTCATGGAACATTGCCACTTTGTGGGTTCCCGTCCCTATGACGAAATGCCCACCCTCTTTCAGAGCGCCGATGCCTTCGTGTTGCCCAGCATTGCGACCGAGACCTGGCAGGAGCAGTTTGGAATGTCCCTCATGGAAAGCATGGCCTGCGGTACGCCGGTCGTCACGACCCACAGCGGCGCCATCCCGGAAATCGTGGAAGACAGCGCGCTCCTGTGTCAGCCCAATGATTTCTTTGCGCTCCACGAGGCCCTGACCCGTTTGATTGCCGATCCCCTGCTGGAAGAGGCCTGCGTTGAGAAAGGCCTGGAAGTGGCCCGCCGCCGCTTCGATCTGGATACCTATGCCGCCCGCCTTGCCGAGGTCTATGGCCGCCTGAATCACGATTGACCGGGAGCCATCGTTGAAAAGTACCAGCTACGAAGAGCAGTTCGGCCCCGTGCAGCGGCGGCTACAGCGCGTCGCCCGCGCCTTTCGTTGGTGGTGGAAAGGGCTCCGGGGCACGGAGCGCACGATGCTCGTGGAGCTCAACTGGCGGCTTGGTGATGAAGTGATGGCCCTGCCGGTATTCGAAGCCCTCCACCGACGCTATCCCCGCACGCGGGTGTATCTGCTCAGCAACTATCCGATTCTATTTCGGGACCACCCCCATGTGCAGGTGAGTGAAGCGCCGCCTGCCGTGGTGGATCGTTACCTGCTGCTCCGGGGCGCTTCTCGACTTCAGCACCGTCTGAAGGTATATTGCGATAAGGCGGGGGTTCCCGTGCCGGCGGCCCGTCCCCAGATTCACTTGAGCGACACGTCTATGCCGCCCCATCTCCGTATCCCCTTGGGAAAGGGGCCGCTTGTTGCCTTGGCACCCGGTGCTTCCTGGCCGACGAAACGCTGGGCTCGAAGTCATTGGAAGGCGCTGGGAGACCAGTTGACCGCCCGGGGTTGCCGTGTGGTCGTGCTGGGGCAGACGGGCGAAGGCCTGCCCTGCGGCTGGGATTTGACCGGTCAGACCACGGTGGAAGAAGCGGCCCGCGTGCTCCATGCCGCCGACCTGGCGGTGTGTTGCGATTCGGGCCTGATGCATGTGGCCCGCGCCGTTGATACGCCGGTTGTCGCCCTCTTCGGGCCGACGGATCCGGATATCCTGATTCGGGATGACCCGGACTTTACTGCCCTGCGAAGCACCGATGCCTGTAGCGGATTCTGGAATCATGCGGAAGTGGTCGGGCCACCGGGGGCGTGTCCTTTGGGTCACCCCAGTTGCCTGGCGTCGATTTCAGTAGCGGCCGTATCCGATGCCGCTTTTGAACGTCTTGGATTGAGCGGCGCGCCATGAAGGTACTCTTTCTGACTCTTTATCCAGAGGTCGCGGCGAGTCCGCGCTATCGGGTTCATCAGTTTCTGCCGTATCTGCGTGCCCACGGGCTGGATTGTACCGTGTTGGCGCCTACGACCGAGGCGGTCTGGCGTCGTCATACCGGGCCGGACCGGGAAGGCCGGGCCTTCTGGTACCACTTCCACGAAACGCCCCGCCGCCTGCGTCAGATCCTGAGCGCCCGAAACTACGATGTTGTCTTTCTTCAAAAGGCAGTTATGTCGGCCTACCTGCAGGGGATGGACCGCCTTCTGATACACCAGAGCAAGCGGCTCCTCTTCGATATGGACGATGCCGTCCATCGGGCACCACCCCATCCCCTTCGTTTCCCCTGGTCCACGCTGGAAGATCGCGCGCAGGTTTCGCGACTCATGGGGCGGGCCGACCACGTGTTGGCGGGGAATGCCTGGCTCGCCGATGAAGTGGCCCAGGTGGGCGGGTCGGCGACCTGCTTTCCGACCGTGGTAGACACAGAGCGCTTCGTCCCTGCGGCGAGCCCACCGAAAGACTTCACGGTGGGCTGGATGGGGGCACCGAGCACGAGCAGGAGCCTCCAGCTTATCGCCCCCGCGCTGGCGGGCCTCGCAGAGGGGGAGCTTCGGGTGGCGGGAGCGGATAGAAAGGAGGTACACTGGGCGAAAGCAGAATTCGCGACGTGGAACTATGACACGGAGGTCAGTTTGTTGCAATCCTTCAGCGTGGGCCTTATGCCCCTTGCCCAAGACGAGTGGACCCGGGGGAAGTGTGCCCTGAAAGCCCTCCTCTATATGGCTGTAGGTATCCCCTGTATCGCCACGCCCTTTGGTGCGGTAACCGATATGATCACCCATGGTGAAAACGGCTGGTTTGCCGAAACGCCCGAAGAGTGGCGTGCCGCCCTGGAAGCCCTGCGCGACCCCGCCCTGCGTGCCCGCCTGGGCGCTGCGGCCCGGGCGACGGTGGAAGACCGCTTTTCCCTGCACGCGGCCGCGCCCCGAATGCTTTCGCTGTTGGAGTCGCACTGATGGCCCGGCCACGAATTGCCTGGGTGATTCCTACCATGCGGGTAGGGGGGAGCGAGATCCAATTGCTCCATCTGCTCAAGGGGTTGCAACATGATTTCGAGATGACCCTCATCTGCACCCGGAGTGAAGGTGCATTGATCGGAGACGCACGGCGGGCCGGGGCCTATGTGCGCGTG
Organism: Candidatus Hydrogenedentota bacterium; assembly: GCA_034669905.1. Lineage (GTDB taxonomy): Bacteria > Hydrogenedentota > Hydrogenedentia > Hydrogenedentales > JAEUWI01 > JAEUWI01. Next base: position 38,141 of record JAXMOL010000016.1, on the reverse strand, counting down.
CTGGATTCGCCCACGGGTTGGGACTTCCGGATACAGCGCCGCCTGGAGCGCATTTTTCAGGCGCACATGCCCCACATGATGCACAGCTACCTGTCTGGATTCGACCTCTTTGCAAATCGGGCGGCCCGCAACGTGGGCGTGCCGGTCATCGTCTCGAGCCGCCGCGAATTGGCCATCTGGCAGAAAGCGCGCCACCGTTTCTTTCAGCGCAGGGCCAATCGTTATGTGGACCACATCATCGCGAACAGCCATGCGGTGGCTGACTACGCTTCCAAACAGGAGCGGCGTTCCCGCAACGACTACAGCGTCATCCACAATGGTGTGGTGGCGGACGACTACGTCTCGAGTGTTTCTCGGGCCCAGATTGTGGCCCGCTTCAAGTTGCCACCCAAAACCTTGAACGTGGGGATGATCGCCAACTTCAGTCCGGTAAAAGATCACCGGTTGTTTCTCGAAATGGCCCAGCACATTCTGGCGCGTCGCAAGGATGTCCATTTTGTCTTGATTGGTACCGGTAAGCTTGTCGATAAGATGCGCGCCATGATCTACCGCCGCCGCCTGGAAGAGCATTTTACGCGGGTGGGCACGGTCAGCGAAGTGGTTGACCTCCTGCATGCCATCGACGTTACGGTCCTGACCTCCAAGATGGAGGGCTTTCCCAACGCCATCATGGAATCCATGGCGTCGCGCACGCCCTGTGTCGCGGCACCGGTCGGTGGGATACCCGAACTCATCCAAAATGACATGACGGGGGTCCTGCTGGAAGAGCGGACCGCCGTGGCCTTTTCCGACGCCGTATGCGCCCTGTTGGACGATCCCGAACGGCGGGAGCGGTTGGGGAATGCGGCGGGCGCGTGGGTTCGCGAGCAACTTCCCCTGGACCGCATGGTCGAAGCACATCGCCAGCTTTACCACACGCTGTTGCAGAATAAACTCGACCAAGGGTCCTGATTATGTGCGGAATCAACGGGGTCGTCTGGCGAAACGCCGCCCCCGAAAACCGGGACACGATCATTCAGTCCATGAATGACGCCCTGGCCCACCGTGGACCAGACGACGGTGGCACCTGGCAGAGCGCGCAAGTAGATTTGGGCCATCGCCGTCTCTGTGTTATCGACACCAGTGAAGCGAACCGCCAGCCCATGTGCAGCGCCGATGGTGATCACGTGCTCGTCTACAACGGCGAGATCTACAACTACCGGGAGTTGCGGAAAACCCTGGAGGGCATGGGCCATCGATTTCGCACCTCCGGCGATACGGAAGTCTTGCTGGCGGGCTTCGCTGCCTGGGGTGTCGATGTGTTTTTCCGGTGCAACGGCATGTTTGCAGCCGCCATCTACACCCAGTCCACGGAGACCCTCCTCCTCGCCCGGGACCGCCTGGGTATCAAGCCCCTGTTCTATGCGTGGCACCAGGGAAACTTCGCCTTTTCCTCAGAAATGGGGCCCTTGTGCCAACAGGGCCTGGCGGATAGGGCGACCAACCGGGACGCCCTGCACGACTACCTTCAGTATCTGTATATCCCGGCCCCCCAAACGATTTATCAGGGCATCTCCAAGCTGCTGCCCGGCCATTGTCTCGTGTTTCGGCGGGGTGAGTGGGAAGAACAGCCCTATTGGAAGCTGGACTATGCGCCAGACGCCCAGTGGACCCTGGCTGGTGCCGCGGAAGAATTGCGGCACTTGCTCGACGATTCGGTACGATTGCGGGAACGCAGCGATGTGCCCCTGGGGGCTTTTTTGAGCGGGGGTCTCGACTCCAGTTCCGTGGTGGCCACCTTGAGTCAGCAACGGAGCGCACCGCTGAAGACCTTCAGTATCGGCTTCGACGCCCCCGAGGCGAATGAACTGGCCTATGCCCGTGCCGTGGCCGAGCGCTTTGGCACGGAGCACCACGAGGCGGTCTTATCGCCTGACCTGAGTAGCGTGTTGCCGGAACTGGTGGCCCATATGGGCGAGCCTTTTGCCGATTCCTCCATGCTGCCCATGTGGTTGGTTTCCCGTCTGGCCCGGGAGCAGGTGACGGTGGCCCTTTCGGGCGATGGGGGAGACGAGCTCTTCGCCGGCTACACCTGGACCCACATGGCCTTGCGGGCGAGTCGATACCGTCAGGTTCCTGCGCCTATTCGGCGGGGGGTGGGTGCACTCCTGGGCCTGTTGCCCCGCAATGCCCGCTGGAACCGTTACCGGCGCTTTCAGGAAGACAGTTTTCGCACGCCGATGGACGCCTTCCAGCGACGGCTGACCTGCTTCGACGCAAAAACACGCACTGCGCTGCTCGGTGGGGCCCGGGAAGGGGACCGTGGATTCGCGGCATCCTGGGACGGTGGCGGGGCACTGGACGAGGGCACGCGTATGCTCCGGGTGGACACCCACCGTTATCTGCCCGATGACATCCTGGCCAAGGTAGACCGGATGAGTATGGCCCACGGGTTGGAGGCCCGCGTGCCGTTGCTTGATCACCGTATTGTGGAGTTTGCGGCGACCCTACCCTTTGCGTTGAAGTATGAACGGGGCCAATCCAAGCGGGTTTTGAAGCAGGCCATGGAGGGGGTGCTGCCACCGTCTGCCCTCATGCAACGGAAACGGGGATTCTCCCTGCCCATCCATCAGTGGATGCGTCACGACCTCAAGGAGCTCTTTTATGATACAGTTTTGTGTGGTGACCGTCTCGACGGCATCGTGATGGAGAAGGGGGTGGTGGAGCAGCTCTGGCAGGCCCATCAGAAGGGCGAAGAAAACTATGGCCATCACCTGTGGGCACTGCTCGTGCTCGCACTTTGGGGTGGCCAGCAGCATGTGGTCCCGTCAACCCGCCCGGCAGTTGGCGGTTGAGACCAGGCCGTATTACAGACGTAGCACGTTACGTCGGAGGTTTTAGCGTATGAAATGTGCCCGCGCACTGCTTATCCTACTCGTGTCCGTTCAGGCCGTCGTTGCCCAACCCATTGATGTGGAGTCCCTGTTGGGGACGAGTTGGTACGGCGTTTATATGAATAATCAGAAGGCCGGCTACGCGGTGAACGGCGTCGAACGGAATGATGACGGCACCATCCTGGTCACGGAAGACGCCCGTTTCCAGATCACCATGGCCAACATCAAGCAGGACATGCGGATTACGGCGCGGCGCACCTATTCGCCCGAGGGCGCCTTGCTCACCATCGCCTCTGAAGTGGTTGACCCCGCCGGCACGAATACCTTCTTTGGTGAAGTGCGGGGAGACGAACTCCATCTCACCAGCGTGGTGGGCGGCGCGGAGACGAAAACGGTCTTGCCCAAGCCCAAGGAATCCCTGCGGGATGCCATCAAGCTCTCCCAGTTGGTGTTGGATAATCCCAAGGCGGGCAACTCGATGCAGTTTTCTGTGTTTGAGCCGCTCTACAAGAAAGAGCTGACCGGAACCAGCACCATCGAGGGCATGGAAGAGCGCGAATTTGATGGCGTGAATACCAAGGTCTTCAAGGTGAAAACCATCATTGCCCAGATGGGGGTCGAATCGATCGCCTATGTGGCGGAAGATGGCACGACGCTGGAAGATCAGGTGGCCGGTCTGATCACCATGCGCCTGGAGCCGGAGAATCTGGCCAAGGATGTGAGCTACAGCAACGATGTGATTGTGAGCAACGCGGCCATGGTGACTACGCCCATTGCCAACCCCCGGAAGCGCGCGACCCTACGCCTTGAAATTCGTGGCCCCATGGATAGCGGTCACGTGTTTAATGACGAGCGACAGACCGTGGAAGCGGCCGATGGCTACTATCTCTTTGAGGGGCGTCGCTATGCCATGAAGGATTTCACCCCGGTCCACGTGCCCATTACCGATGAAGCCGTTTCGCCCTGGATTAAGGCGACCCAGTTTGTGCAGAGTGACAGCCCCAAGATTATTGCCAAGGCAAAGGAAATAATCGGGGACGAAACAAATACCCTGAAGATTTCGCGGCTCCTCTCTGACTGGGTGCATGACAACATGCGCAGCACCTTTTCGGCGCGACTGACCAATGCGATTGAAGTGCTCGATCACCTGGAAGGGGACTGTACCGAACACAGCATTCTCTTTATCGCCCTGGCCCGTGCGGCAGGCCTTCCCGCCCGTGAAGTGGCCGGCCTGGTCTATGTCTCGGGTTCGGAACCCGGCTTTTACTTTCACCAGTGGGCCAAGGTCTGGGTCGGCAAGTGGATCGATGTGGACCCCACCTTTGACCAGCCCCTCGCGGATGTGACCCACATCAAGCTAGCCGAGGGCGATCTCTTTGAGCAGGCGAAGATTATGCCTATCATCGGTCAGCTGAAGATTCAGGAGGCGGCCGCTGAGGCCAGCGAGTAACGTTTCACGTTTCCACCCATCGAATCGCGTTTTCCAGTCGCCAGAACGGGAGTGAATGTCTACCATGTCAGCGAAGGAAAAATCCCGGCGGGGGCGCGGGTGTCGCCGGGTGCTTCTGTGGATGCTCCTGGTGCCCATTATGTTGGTGGTGTTGGTGGTGGGGCTCCTGGGGACAGGGATTCCCCAACGGGAGGCCCTTCAGCGTTTGTTTGCGTCGCAACTGAAGGCGGATGTACACGTCGGTGGCGTAACCCTCCGGAATCCCCTGGTAATTCATTCCCTGGCACTCACAGACCAGGCGGCCCGGCTCTATGCGCCCCTGGTCCGGGTAGATTCCATCGCAACCCAATATCGCTGGGAGCCCGACGCACCGCGTCATATTCCGTCGATGGAATTGGACGGGGTGCAGTTGTCCCTCCGTGGCGGGGGCAGTGGCAACAACTATCAATTCCTCTATGACCTGTTGACCGCCCCGGCGAATCCCGACCTGGACGTGGCCCCTTGGATACCGGAGAATGTCCGGGTAAACGACCTTTGGGCCGAGATTCAGTATCCGGGCTACGAAGTGCGAATGGACAACCTGGCGGCAGCCGCCCGACTCTATGGTCTGGAAGCGGGCCACCTCTCCTTTGGGGCGGAAGAACTGGCTATTGCATGGCGCTCCGAATTGATGCCCGGTGGTCCCCAGTCCCACGTGGGGCGTTTGAAGCTGGAACTCGATTGGAAGGGCGCGGATGTGGCCGTGTCCACGGAGATGGACTTTGGCCGCCTTGCCCAACTCGAAGGCCAGCTGGCCCTCTCCACCCGGGATGGCGCGCCTTACCTGGATGTCACGGTGCCTGTGGCGGTATTGGATGATCCGCTGTGGTCGGCCATACTCGTGGAGCACCTCCCTACACCGATTCGCTTTGACACCTTGTCCCTTTCGGATGTACGTCTTGGACTCCATGCCCTGGAGTCGGGCCTGCGGGTCGATGCGGCGGAGCTCGATGGTACGGTTTCTCGCGTGTCTATCGGTCCCGATGCCGCCCCCTATTATGAAGGCCCCCTTCAGATGGCGCTCCATGGCAGCTATGGAGACAGCACGTCGGTGGAAGGGCAGTTGACGCTGGAGGAGGGCCTGGCCCTGAACGGCCAGGTCACGGTGGCCGATGACGGGGTCACGGGAACGGTGGAACTCCCGCCCTGGCCCAAGGGGGTGATCCAGGCCTTACTGCCCGAGGCCTATCGGGGTGCCTTCGACGTTCTTGCCCCCCTCAATGGGCTGGGCGGTACCGTGTCCGTGGTGCAGGCGCCTGACCTGTTGGATGTGACCGCGACCCTCGATGCGCGCTTTGCCGATGATACCCTGGAAATTCCCCTGGCGCTCCAATTGACCGCCACGCCGGAAGGGGAGGCCTTGACGGTGGACACGGAACTGACGCTGAACAAGGCCACCGTGAAGACGACGGTGTCGGGCATGCTCGGGAGCGCGCTAAAGACGAAGAACACGCTCAGCGACGTGGTGGTGAATGCCTGGACCGAAGGGCTGCTCGGAAAGGAGATGGTGCCTGGACTGAGCGGTGCACTGACGGGACAGGTGGACGTGGAGGTGCCGCCGGAAGGTCCCTTGGACATCGATGTGGCACTCACGGGTATGGGCCTGGGCTATGACACCCTGGTGCTGCCCGGTGACGGACCCACCACGATATCCGGGCGTATGAACTATAACCTGGAGACGGGCCATGTGCGGGGGAAAAAGCTGCATTTCGCCCAGGAGTCGGTTATTGACCTCGTGGCCAATGATTGGCAGATGGGGACTGATTCCATGAAGGTGGTGGCGGCCGCCGAAACCCATCTTTCGCTCGATGCCGTGGCGACCCTTTTTGAGTTGGCCTCCCTCTATGGCAACGCGGATATCGCCGGGGGAATCCAGATCGACGATAAGGCCTTTATCCTCTCCGGGTTCACGGCTTCTTCCAGCGACCTGGGTTACACGGATGACTGGAGCGTGCCCTATGGCAGCACCCTCACCCTCGATGGCAACCTGGCCTATGACTATGACGCCCGCCGACTTTCCTTTACGCCGGGCAACGCCCGGATTGACGAGGGCACCATGCTTCAGATGGAAGCCTTCCACATGGACATGCCGACGGATACGTCGCCGTTCAGGATGACGGCAACGCCGTTGGTGCTGCAGAGCGATCTGGAGTTGTTGAAGTCCTTTGGCGCGATCACGGCGGTCCGGGAAGGGCGTGCCACACTGAGCAGTGAGAAATTAACCTTTTCGGAAGGAGACTTTGGGGGCCAGACCCGCTGGGACATCGCCGCGGAGTTTCTCGCGTTACCCGACGAGATGGCGGAATTGAATGGACTCGTCACCACGGGCACCTACAATCCGGGCAACGAGGAGGATGGGAAGGGAAAGGTCGCGGCCACGTCAGCCACTATCTACGGCATGCCTTTTGGTGCCGTGGAAACGGGATTGCGACTGGACCCGACACAGTTGTACTGCGAAGGCCTGGAGACGACCTTTCTAGGGGGGACAGTTAAGCTGGATGGTACGTTGGACTATCGCGATCCGGCGTGGAAGACGAAGGCGGATTTACGGGTGGCCCGTATTGACCTCAAAGAATTTACGAAGACCTTTGAGCCGCCCGACGTGGTGCTGACGGGTATCGTGGGGGGGACGGTGACCATGACGGTTTCCACCGAGGGGCTGGAGGCGCTGGATGTGGATATGGAGGCCACCGAGGGCCTCACGCTGAATCGCAGCATGGTTCGCCAGATTCTCATGTCCCAATATGTGAACGATGCCGTGGGCAACAAGTCGGTGCAGAAAATCATCGAAAAAGTTATCGGCGAGGATGAACAGCGCCCCTTTGACCGGGCGATCCTCGAGTTGGGGATGGAAGACGGCCTCATCGTGGGCATCGCGCGCCTCGAGAGCAAATCGCTCGATGTGACGGTGGACATATCCGCCCAGCCCTCCGCGATTCTGGAGGCCATCCGGTCCAGTACGGAATAGTGGGGTGAAGCTCGCAATTTTTACGATACCCGTTATAGAATGAATGAATAAAGACGCCCCCCGTGCGTCTCTTCTACCAACAGGAAGGATTACCTCATGAAAAAACAAATGATTGGACTTAATGTCCTCGTAGTGGCCTTGCTGGTCGGCTGCGTCATTCGTACCGAACACAAGATAGATGCCCATATTACCCTCGATATCCGTCACGTCCAGGAACAGGCAGAGGACGTCTTGGATTTCATCGAGGGCAAGACCGATGCCCTGCCCGGATTTGAAGAGGAGAAGGCCACCTCCTGGCTCCAGCGTAGTCTCGACTTCCTCAACCCCATCGAAGTGGTTCACGCGGCCGAAATGAAGACGGACTCGGCGAAGGTGAAGCAGATTGCCACCGAGTTGCGTAAGAATAACGCGGCCGTATCGAAGCTCGTGGCGTCGGGTTGTTTCGGCGAAAGTAACCGCGGCTATGTGGAGTTGCAGGAATGTGACGACTTCAAAGATGCGGCGGCGAAGAACGAAGCCCAGCAATTGCTCGCCAGTGAGAACCAGGCCCGTAAGGCCCTCTACAACGAGATTGCCCGCCTGAATAAGGAGGACGGACTCAGCGTATCGGCTGTGGAGCAGATTTACGCGGCCCAACGCCTCAAGCGTGGTGCCCCTGGGGAGCGCTACCAGCTTCCCGCGGCTGGGGAGCTCTTTGACGAGATTAAAGGTTCGGCCCTGGGCAAGAAGCTCGGTGCGGCCTGCGCCCCCGGTGCCTGGGTGACCATTCCGTAGGGTATCCATCTAAGCAATAAGAATCGCCCCCGTCTCGATAGGCGGGGGCGATTTTTTTTAGGTTCACGGAGAATTGGTGAGGAATTGCTCCGTCACCCTGAGAATCTATTACGCAAACTCCAACGCCGTAAGTACCCACTTGCGGACGGCAACCTGAACGCGTCCATAGAAACCCGCTATTCGCCGGGGTATTTCAGCCCCCATTGCTTCCGCAAGGTGTCCATGGTGCCCATGACCTCCAGCGTGCGGGAATGGGGCATGGTGGGACATTCGGTGAGGCCCGCATCGAGACAGCCCATGACTTCCCGAATTTCGTGCTCGAATCCGATGCTCTCCAGCGGCTCGTCAAAGGTCGTCGGGTCCCCTTCCCGGGGAATCAGCGTGGCGGCATGGGGACGCCAGAAGCACTCATGAATCTTAATCATGCCCGTTTCGCCGTAGATGTAGGCATTCCAGTCGGACTGGGCCCGCACCGCGCTCGAAAGGGTGGCGAGGCGTCCGCCGCTGTAGCCGAGAACGAAGGCCGCCTGCTCGTCGATGCCCTGCGCGTTGATATGGGCAGCCCCCTGAATGGTTTCGGGCGCGTCTTTAAAAGCGATGGAAGCCAGGTTGATGGGGTAGATGCCCACATCAAGCAGGCTTCCCCCACCGAGTGCGGGATCCCACAGTCGGTTACGCTCGCCATATTCCATGTAGAAGCCGAAATCACAGCGGACCATGCGGGGTTCGCCGATGGCACCGGAGGCTATCCAGGATTCCACCTGTTTAATGGCCGGGAAAAAGCGGGTCCACATGCCTTCCATGAGGAATAGGCCCGTTTCTTTCGCGACGGCGATGACCTCCTTCGATTCGGAGACGTTGAGGGTGAAGGGCTTTTCGGAGAGAACGGGCTTACCGGCTTTCAGGCAGGCAATGCTGTTCTCTTTATGGAGGCTGTGGGGCGTAGAGACATAGACCACATCGACTTCCGGGTCGTTGATGAGCCCCTCATAGGTGGCGTGGCGGGTGGGGATATCAAATTTATCGCCGAAGGCGTCCGCACTGGCCTGGCTCCGGGAGCCCACCGCGTGGAGGACGGCGTTGTCACAGACCTTCAGACACGTTGCAAACTGGGTCGCAATATTGCCCGTTCCGATGATACCCCAACGATAGGTTTTCGCCATGACATGCTCCTGCGTGGTTGTTGTTTCGGTGAGACGGCATGGTATCGAAATAGAGACGGATATTGCACGCGGGGACTGCCCCGACGCCATATGCCGGGAAACACGACGGGGCCGTGTGGGCGATACAAAGGGTGTCAGGTACAGAAGGAAATGCGGACGTCGGGGCTGTCCCCCTCTGGAAAGCCCACGTCGACTTCAAGAGGGGGACGGCCCCGCCTGTCTTAGGGGGCCACGCACCCGTGAAGTAGGCGTTTTCCGCCAAAGCATTTCAGCTGCTCATTCACGGGCCCGACGGCGAGGCAGTCCCCGTCCCTCCGGAAAGCCTACGTCGACTTACGGAGGGGGTAGCGCCGAATGCTTGACACCAACGCACCCACAAACTTCCCCCGCTGCGTTCCTCCGTTTGAGGGTGGCACCCGACGTTGATTTTTTTGGGCGCGTCCTCTTTCCGAACAGACGCTCGACTCGATGCAGGTTTTCGAGTAGAATGGAAACAGTAGAGTCCCTTCCAAGCTCGATGGGCACCGATAGGTAAATTTCGGTCCGGTTAAGACCAATTCACCAATACGAAGGCAACAAAGAGGTCCGCACAGCATGATGATAAGCGAAGAGCAAATCGCACAAATGTCGCGGCAGGAAAAACTCCAGACCATGGAAGCCCTATGGGCGGACCTTTCCCAATCTGTCGAAGGTCTGGAATCTCCACCATGGCATGAGAAGGCGCTTGCGGATACGGCGGCGCGGGTTGATGCGGGTGAAGAGCGCGTTGTTGATTGGAGCGAGGCAAAGCAAGCACTTCGAAAGCGCGTTGAAGTAGCGTAGCGGGGACTGCACCGACGCCATGAGCCGGGTAGGGCGATGGGACCGTGTGGGCGAGACAGAGGGTGGTGGGTAGAGAACAGTACTCGGACGTCGGGGCTGTCCCCCTCTGGAAAGCCCACGTCGACTTCAAGAGGGGGACGGCCCCGCCTGTTTTAGGGGGCCACGCACCCGTGAAGTAGGCGTTTTCCGCCAAAGCATTTCAACTGCTCATTCACGGGCCCGACGGCGAGGCAGTCCCCGCGATTTCGTCCCCGCCTCACACCAAGTCTTTTAATTTTAGAAAGACTTCCATCTCCACGAATCCGTCTTCTCGTACATCGTTGAGGTAGTGCTCCATAGAGGGGTAATCGTCGGGCTCGAATCCGCTTTCAGGTAGCCAGGTGTTGAAGATGGCAAGATGGGCCTGGCTGGTGCCTTCGGAGGGGCCCTTGTAATAGACCCGTGCGTAGCGACCCGCCGGAATGACCGAGCGGGAAAAGGGTGCGTTGACCGTCAACGTCGGCGGGATGACGAGCGACGCATCGTAACGACACTTTTCCACGGGGGTTACTGCGGGGTTGCTGTGACACAGGGCATAGTATTGCTGTTCCGCGATTGGGACCCCCGCCGATTTTCCCCAGGCGATGAGCTTTGTCCAGGTGGCTTCGATGGATTCCTGGAGATAGCCCTGTGGACTGCTCAGGTAACTGACAGCGGCTTCTTCTCGTTCAATGACTTCTACGTGCATGTGCTTATCCTCGTTGTGATTGGGCCCACCATTGGGCACTTCTCGAGGATAGAGATCGCGGGGGTCAAAGATTTTTCCGTATTTGCTGGAGAGTTTTCCAATCTTGCGAATGGTCTCATCCGACGGATTACGGATGGCGCTGGGAGAGACGCCGAAATATTGTTTCACGGCTTTCGAAAGATTGGCCGTGGACGAGTAGCCCACGGTGGCGGCCACGTCGGTCACGCGGAGGTGACGTTCGTAGACGAGGAGGTGGGCGGCCGCTTCCATGCGGCGGCGAACCACGTAGTCGTTCACCGATTCGTCCATCAACGATTGAAAGATGCGGTGAAAGTGGAAGGGGGAAAAGAAACTGGCGGTAGCGATATCTTCCAGCCGGAGGGGTTGGTCGAGGTTTTCTTCGATGTATTGCAGGGCCTTCGCCAAACGCTCCCGATAGCGCGTGCGAGTCGTTTCGCTATGTTGTGGGGGGCTTTGGCTCACGATTGATACTCCAACAGGATTGGCTTGTCTAATTGCGCGTTGTTGCTGTGCAGCAGACTTTTTCCGCCAAGGTGTTCACGATGCTGGCATGCGGGCCTTACGGCGAGGCAGTCCCCGGGGACTGCACCGACGCTTTACGCAAGATAGCGCGGCGGGGTCGCGTGGGCGAGACATAGGTCGTTGTGTATAGAGCGATATTCAGACGTCGGGGCTGTCCCCCTCTGGATGGTTCACGTCGATTTCAAGAGGGGGACGGCCTCGCCTGTCTTATAGGGCCGCGCTTCCGTGAAGTGGGCTCTTTCCGCCAAGGCGTTTTCAGCTACTCATTCACGAGCCCTACGGCGAGGCAGTCCCCACCCCGTTATTCCATCGGGTATTTCAGGCCCCAGTCTGCGCGGATGCCGTCCAGCAGGCCCATGAGTTCGAGACTCGTTTCGTGGGGCATGATGTCGCTTTCGAGCTTGCCTTCGCGGAGGCAGCGGTGCACTTCCATGGCTTCATATTCATAGCCATTGCAGATATGGGGGAGTTCTTTGCATTCGACGACCTTCTCGTCTTTCGTGAGGCTGACCTTGGTGGCGTTCCAGAAGGAGTCATGAATGGTAATCATGCCTTCCGTGCCCATGATGTAGCCGTCGTAGGGGGTATTGGTCTGAATCGCGCTGCCGAGGAGGGCCTGGCCGCCGCCTTCAAAGCCCAGGAGATAGGTAGACTGTTCGTCGACGCCATTGCGACCCAGGTAAGCCAGGCTGCGGACTTCCGTGGGGAGCTTTCGGAAGGCCATATGGGCGAGCGTGATGGGGTAGATGCCCACATCGAGGAGGGCACCACCACCCAGTTCCGGGTCGAAGAGGGGAGCATCATCGCAGCGGAAGCCGAAGTTGGCTTGCACCATGCGCACCTCGCCAATGCGGCCTTTGTCAATCCAGGCCATGGCCTGCTGGAGCGCCGGGATGAATCGGGTCCACATGGCTTCCATGATGAACTTCTTTTCCCGCCTGGCCACCGCGATGACTTCTTCCGATTGGGCGCGGTTGATGCAAAAGGGCTTTTCGCACAGGACCGCCTTACCCGCTTCGAGGCAGAGGATGCTGTTGTCGTGGTGGAGGGAATTCAGCGTCGCAATATAGACCGCATCGATTTCGGGGTCGTTGGCCAGGGCTTCATAGGAGCCGTGGCGATTGGCGATACCGTATTTGTCGGCGAAGGCATTGGCACTTGCTTCGGTGCGGGAGCCAACGGCCTGGATGACGGCGTCGTCGAGGGCGGCAATGGCGGTAGCAAAAGTATTGGCAATATGGCCGGTGCCGATAATGCCCCAGCGGATGGGTTCAGACAAGGGATAAACTCCTGGTTGGATGAAGGGTCGAATCGGAATGACGGGGGCGATCAGGCCGTCGTTCTGTGTACGTGGTTTGAATAATCGTTCGGGAAAAGTAGGTTGCCACAGGCGTGAAACACCCGTCGATTCCCCTCCAAGGAGGGGTTAGGGGTGGGTCTACGACCTTTTCGTGACGCGACCCACCCCCGGCCCCTCCAGGGAGGGGAGTATTTTCCTACGAAAAGACGAGGCATCTAAGGCAAACGCAGTGCCTCGTCTGCAATAACTAAGCCCCTAGTTTTTAGGGTCCAGGTTTTTCGCGAGATCTTCTGCGGTGACCGTGGATTCCACGCCGTTTTCAGGTACGTCCATGCCCGTAATCCAGACGAGGGCGTTGAGCACGATTTTCCGGAAATCGTCGTGGCCCCAGTTGTTGTGGATGTGGCCTCCGGTAAAGCCCACGCCGCGGCCACCATCTTCCCGTTCCACGGCCCACATCATGGTTTCCGGTTTGCCCTTGTCCGCCTGGATGTGTTCATAGGGGCCCTTGGGGTAGACATAGGGACCATCGCGGACGTCGTCGGAAGGCGTACCCACGAGGAGGGGGGTAACACCCGAGATGTCATCGCGAAAGCGCATGTGCATGTACCACTCGTCTTTGATCTGGAAGGGCTTCACACCATTCGTGACGGGGTGGTCGGGTAAGTCGTTGTATTCCGGGCTCCACATGGGGTTGCAGGAGTAGCCTGCTTCATAGTGGCCGCCGATCCATTGCTTGAATTCGGATCCACCATTATCTGCCGGGACATCCACGCCATAGTGGGCGCACATGAAGCCTACGCCTTTTTTCATCAACGCGCCAAGGAATGCGAGGCGGTCTTCCTGCACGGCGGGGTGATTTGCGCCACCATCCATATACATGAGGATGCCGTCTTTTCCGTCGAAGATAGCTTCGTCTTTGGGCCATCCGTTGAGTTGGATCGTGACCTCCAGATTGGGCACGGACTTCAGGCACTGGGCCAACAACTGGACGCCGGCGTTGAACTCATGGTCGCCCGGGCCGTGGCTCGGCGTGCCCGCGATGAGCAGGAGTTGCTTGTTTTCTTCGGCCATTGCCTGGGGGACAAGGGTGGCCATTGCGGCAATCAGCGCAACGATACATAATCTCATGGGGGTTCTCCAGGATTTCAGGGTAGTTGATGGGGCGCCTGTTCACGATTTGCGAAGGCCCCGAAGCCGAAAAAGTATAGCATGCTCGGTCACGGAAGGGAGAATGGCACCAACACATCGTGTCCTCAGCAACAGGTCCGAATGAATCCATCCCGCCACGTGGCGGGAATCGCTTCTCGTCCTGGAAGATTCCGTTCGGGCGTCCTTCTCTCCCCTTAGCATTGGACGCCCTCATTCGAGATGGCTTGTCGCCGGAAGTTGTCCGTTCCTCCACGCACACGAAACCGTGTTGTACTCGCCATCGCGTGGCACGAGGTTCAGGGGATTGGTCGAACTGAACGACCTGGTGCCACCTGGAGCCTAGGATTCAAGTTCCAGGCCCTGGACGAGTTTCCAGGCGCGGGCCACAAAGTCCTGTTCGGTTTCGTAGGTCATTTGTTCCGCCGCACCTTCCAGGGGGATCCAGTGGGGCTCAAAGAGAGCCTCCTCCTCGCTCATGGGCTGAGGAGGCTGGTGACGGGGATCGGTCAACTCCATCAGATAGTACTGTTCGTCCCGTTCATGGAGTTTGTCGTCAAATTGGAACGAAGAATGGCCTGTTCCGAGATCTTTGGTGATGCGGAGGTGGCAGTAGCCCGACTCCTCGCATACTTCCCGGACCGCCGCCGACTTGGCCGTTTCGCCGGGGTCGATATGCCCCTTGGGAAGGCGCACCTCGTGCACGACTTCGCCATTCCGCTCAATGTCTCGAATGATGACCAGCACTTCTTTCCGGCCATTAATCACAACGCCCCCTGCGGTCTTGTGATACTTCGTTTTCATAGCACTCCCACGCTGTTGGTTGTTGGGTGTCAATCGTAACGAAACTGTACCACATCGTCCGCTACATCGACCGTGACGCGCCCACCCTTTTCCAGACGCCCAAAGAGTAATTCATCGGCCAGGGGTGTCTCCACTTCCTGCCCGATAAGGCGGGCGAGGGGGCGGGCACCGTAGGTCTCATCATAGCCCTTGACGGCCAGCCAACGTCGGGCTTCCGGACTCAGGGTGAGTTGTACCTTCTTGTCGGTGAGTTGCTTTTGAAGCTGTCCGATAAACTTGTCCACCACCTTCTCAATCACCTCCATGGGCAGGGGGCTGAAGGGCACGATGGCGTCCAGGCGGTTTCGGAATTCCGGGGTGAAAGCTTTTTCGATGGCCTTCATGCTCTTGTGCCGACTGTCGTGGATACCCGACTGGAATCCAATGGTGCCGGCGGCCAATTCGCGCGCACCGGCATTGGAAGTCATGATGAGCGTTACATTGCGGAAGTCCGCTTTTTTGCCCATGTTGTCCGTCAGCGATGCGTTATCCATCACCTGGAGCAGGATGCTGTAAATGTCAGCGTGGGCCTTTTCCAGTTCGTCCAGCAGGAGCACCGTATAGGGGTTGCGACGAATTTCATCCACCAGCAATCCGCCCTGGTCGAAGCCCACATAACCGGGAGGGGCACCGATGAGGCGGGACACGGCGTGTTTCTCCATGTACTCGCTCATATCGTAGCGGGCGAAGTGATTGCCGAGATGGCTGGCCAGTTGCTTGGCGACTTCGGTCTTGCCTACGCCGGTGGGGCCGGTGAAAAGAAAGCAGCCGATGGGTTTGTCCGGGCGGCCCAGGCCCGCACGGGAGCGCTTGATGGCCCGCGTAATCTGGGTGAGGGCATCGTCCTGGCCGAAGACAACCTGCTTCAGCTCGAAATCCATGGAGCCGAGGCGCTCCTTGTCGGAGGAAGAGACGCTTCGGGCCGGGATCTTGGCGATTTCCGCGACAATCTTTTCGATGTCGTGGGGGCGAATGGTCTTGCGATCGGGACCGGGTGCCAGACGGACAGCGGCGGCGGCTTCGTCGATGACGTCGATGGCCTTGTCCGGCAGGAAGCGGTCATTGATGTGTTTGGAGGCCAACTCCGCAGCCGAGCGCAGGGCGCCATCCGTATATTGTATGCCGTGGTGCTGTTCGTAACGGGACTTGAGCCCTTTGAGGATGCGAACCGTCTCCGGAATGGATGGCTCATTGACATCGATTTTCTGAAAACGGCGGCTGAGGCCCCGGTCCTTCTCGAAGTGATTTTTGTATTCTTCGTAGGTCGTGGAGCCGATGCATCGCAGTTCGCCGGATGCGAGGGCAGGCTTCAGAATCGTGGAGGCGTCCATGCTGGACTCGGTCGTGGCGCCAGCGCCCACAAGGGTATGAATCTCGTCGATATAGAGGACATATTCCGGCTTGCCCTGCAATTCTTTGAGCACGGCTTTGAGGCGTTGCTCAAAGTCGCCCCGGAACTTGGTGCCCGCGAGCATGCCAGCCAGATCGACGGCAATGATTTGCACGTCGGCCAACTGTTTGGGCACCCGGCCTTCGTGAATGGCCAAGGCCAGTCCTTCGGCGAGTGCCGTTTTACCGACGCCCGGTTCGCCCACGAAGATGGGGTTATTCTTTTTGCGGCGGCACAGGATGCGGACGGTGCGTTTCAACTCATCTTCGCGGCCCACCAGCGGATCGATGGCGCCTTCGGCCGCGCGTTCATTGAGATTGGTCGTGAAGGATTCCCGGGCGCTGCGGCGGGGTGCGCCATCCCCGTCCATGTCCTCATCGTCTTCGAAATCGGGGTCTTCCCCGATAAACTCCATACCCTCGGTGGTGATGCCGTGGGAGATATAGTTCAGGATATCCAGCCGGGCAATGCCATCTTCTTGCAGTATCCAGGCGGCATGGGAATCCTCCTCTTCCAGCATGGCGGCCAGGATATCCCCGGCGTCGACGGCGTCGCGCCCCGCATATTGGACATGGAGGAAAGCGCGTTGCATCAGCCGATCGAAGGAGGTGGTCTGCTGAATCGTCGGTTGGGCTCCTTCGGGGGCTGGCTCGACTTCTTCCTTGAAGAAATCTTCGAGCTGCTGTTCCAGATGGGCCAGGTTGCCGCCACAGGCCCGCAGGATGTCGGCTCCACGGGGGTCATGGAGTATGGCGAAGAGTACGTGCTCACTGCAGAGGTATTCATGGCGGCGTTCTCGGGCTTCCCGGAGTGCCTCCCCGAGTGTCGCTTCAAATTCTTTACTAATCATGGGTGCCGTACCTCTATTTCAAAAAAATTGCGAAACGTTATTCAGCTTCCAGGGTACAGCGCAACGGGAACTCCATGCGCTGGGCCAGTTTGTGAACCTGACTAACTTTCGTTTCTGCGATGGACTTTACATATACACCTGCCACGCCCATCCCATTCTTATGGACGTTCAGCATAATCGCCATAGCCTCATCCGGCGTTCGCCGGAAGATACCCTGCAGCACCTCCACCACAAATTCCATGGTCGTGTAGTCGTCATTCAGCAGGATTACCTTAAAACGCCGTGGGCGCTCAAGCTTTTCTTTGTCTTTGAGGGCCGCGCCCTTGCCCGCCTGGGCTATGTAATCGGCCACGCCGCATCATCTCCTTCGCCAGGCCTGCCCGGACGTCCGGGTTGCCTGAAATTCCCTTGTTTTACGTCATCTAATGATAGCACAGTTGAGCGCCCCCATGCCTTCAAGGTACAATCACAGCTTACCTGGAGTATTTCAATCATGTCTGATCACGGATACATCAATTACTTCGAGGTCCTGGGACTCCCGGAGACCTGCAAACTTGGCGAAGTACGTAATAGCTACAAGAAAGTCATGAAGCAACTCCTGTCGGAGATTGGCCGAACGACCATCACCGACAGCCGTCGGGACAGCTTCTTACTCAATATCGCCCAAATAAATGCGGCTTACTATATCCTTCGGGATAACGAGCGGCGTCAACAGTATATTGAAGACCGCGCGAAGGTCGTCTCTCTGGAGGCGGAGTGGCAAGAAGCGGTGGCCCAGAATACCGACCGGGTAGACCACTTGCGACGGGCCTATGACGGTGCACTCAAGCATTTCCTTTCGACCTATATGGAAGAGCTGGTGCTGGAAGCCGGTCGCGACCGGGAGTGCGTCGAGGCCAGCCGCTGGAGCCGTGCCCACGAGCGTCACGCCAGCCGCGTGCTGCGTCATTTTCGCCAGCGTCTTTATCATGAAATTCACGAGCGGTTGCCCTATTACCAGATAACGGTACCGGAAATCGACTGGAATGAGCGTGCCGAGGTTGTTGCATCGACCCTGGCAGATGGGAGTGCCGTTTAATGGCCCGCACGAAAGAAATTACCAAGGCACCGGTGAGTCAGGAGACCATCGACCACTGCCTGGCCAAAGCCGTCGCCGAAGGGGATATCGTCAACTTCCGCTTTCTGTTTGTGTCCTACTCGCCCCTGCGAGCATCTTCTACGGAAGATATCCAGACGGAGAAGTATGCGTACCTTCGGGATGATGTGGAAAAGGACCATCGCTTCGACGTGGCCCTGCAGGCCGTACGCAAGCCCCAGACGCAAGAGCATGTGCAGGACCAGCTGAAGAAAAACAGTCCTGCCCAGCTGCCCGCCGAGCTGGTAACGCTCCTGGCGGACAACGCCGTCCAGCTTGGAAAGTTCAAGGCTGCGGCCCAGGCCTATGAATTGCTGCGCATTCGGGCCCGTATGCAAAAGGCCTATCTCGATCAGGCCGACGAGGCCCTCACTGCGGGGGACATGAAGAAGGCCGTTCGCGGCTACCGCATCGCCGTTGGACTGGACTACGACTATGCGGCATTTCCCGAGCCTATGCCCGGCCCGCCCAATTACCAGAGCAAGGCCCAGATCCTCCACGCCCAGTATCCCAGCCGCCCGGAAGAGGCGTTGGCCCTCCAGCCGCCGGAGATCCATGTGAATGTGGCCCTGGGTTACCTGTTGTTGAATCCCGAATTGGCGGCCCGGCTGGAGTCCCGTACCCTCGAAGAGCGCCTCGCGTTTCTGGTGGAACTGGTACACGCAATCGACCCCACCTGGTCCGAGTTTGTTTCCCGCTACCACGCCGCCTGCCGTCTGGTTGAGAAAATTGGTGCCCGCCTGCAACAGCAGAGCAACAAGGTCACCACCGGCTCCCTGGCAGAGGAAATTGAGGCGCAACAGCAGGAAGAAGATCCCGCGGAAATTCCCCAGCTACTTCTGGGGCGCGCCCTGGATGATGGGGCCTGGTGGCAGTACATCAAGGAGCTGGCATACGCCCACCCGGCGGCCCCGCTCTTTGTGGTCCGTCAGTTTGTGACCAAAGACCTGGAAATTGTTATGCCCCGATATGTGCAGGAGTCGCCGCTTGTAAAGGCCCTGGGCCTCGCGCTGGACGCGTGACGGTGCACTGCGGGTGTTGACCAGAGGACGTCATGAGTCTCGTTATTGACCTTCATCTGCATACCCGCCGTCATTCGGCGTGTAGTGCCATTGATGAGGCGCTGCTCATCGATCGGGCGGTGCAGCGGGGGCTTGACGGGCTGGTGTTGACGGAGCACCACTATCAGTGGAGCCGTGCCGAGTTGGACGAGTTGGTGGCCCAGTCGGCCCATCCGGGATTTTTGTTACTTGCAGGCTTTGAGTATAGCTCCTCCCACGGTGACATGCTGATCTATGGATTGGAGCCGGAGGAGTCCCAGAAATTTGCCCCGGGGCATCCCCCGGAAGTGATGCTGGCCCGCGCCCAGTCGATGGGGGCGGTATGCATTGCGGCGCATCCGACCCGGGCGGCCATACCCTTTGACGAGCGCATCGTCGATATGCCCTTTGACGCCCTGGAGGTGAAGAGTGTCAATCTGGCACCCCATGAGCAACGACTGGCGCAGAAACTCGCCGACGACCTCGGACGACGGGCCACGGCATCGAGCGATGCCCATCGGCTCCGTGATGTGGGGGCCTATGCGACGGAGTTTTTGGAACCGGTCCGGTCGATAGAAGACTTGCGCAATTCGCTGCGGCGTGGTACATTTCGACCATGCGTACGCGCAGGACAAGGAAATTAACGTGGAAGCTTTAGAACGGGTGGCAACCCCCTCAGAGTCGGAAGACACTCCGCAGGATATGAAGCGGGAAGTGACCGAATTGGTCAAGATGGTCATCCTCTTTTTGATCGTTTTTTGGGGTCTAAAGGCTTTTGTCATAGAAGGTTATGAGGTTCAGGGGGATTCCATGATCCCGACCCTCGAAGACCGGGAGCGGATTCTGGTCTTCAAATTGCCCACCAAGTTGGCCCACCTGCCCTTTATTGGTGGATTCAGTCCCCTCGACCCCGGTGATATCGTGGTTTTCGACAGCAATGTGGAAAACAACAAGCGCTATATCAAACGGGTCATTGCGCGCGGACCGGCCCAGGGGCCGGGGAATACAGTGGCTGCCGGCGCGGTACAGGCCGATGGGACTGATCCGGACGACGTCAAGGTGCTCTTCGAGTATGGCTCGGTCTATGTGAACAATCAGAAGATTGAAGAGCCCTATCTTGTCCATGAAGAACAGCATTCGCCCGATGTGCGGGAGCCGGTCTTCCTGGACAAGGGCGAATACTATGTGCTCGGAGACCACCGCAGCGTGAGCAAGGACAGCCGCAGTTTCAAGGCCGTTCAGGAAGACCAGATAATCGGTAAGGCGGTGTTGCGCATCTGGCCCCTGAGTAGTTTTGGCTTCCTCTAGTATCTGATTCCGGGCTGCGCCCGTCACGACATGATGTCGGGGTGGATTTCTCCCATCGCGGCACTCCCCGAATAGAAAGCGCCCGTGGTGAAAAAAACCCTTCTTTTCAGTGATGTTCACCTTAAGGCTATTCCGGAGGATCGCGCTCGCCAGGAAGAATTCGTCGCCTTTCTCCGTAGTATCTCACCCGACGAATACGACACGGTAATCTGTCTGGGCGACCTCTTTGATTTCTGGTATGAATACCGCAGCGTTATCTTTTCGGATTTCTTTAACGTGCTGCGGGCCTTTGCCGACCTCCGCGATCAGGGGGTGGCACTTCATCTTATCTGCGGCAACCACGACTTTTGGGCCGGGCGATTTCTGCACGATGACCTGGGTTTTCAGGTGCACCCCGACGTGATGACCCACGCTTTCGGGTCGCTCCGCGGGCATCTGGTCCATGGGGATGGCCTTAATCCCACAGACACCCGCTATCGGGCCTACAAGAAGTTTGCGCGGAATCCCTATGTTATGGGCGCTTTCCGGTGTATCCACCCCGATCTCGCCATGGCCATCGCCCGGGGCGTGAGTCATGGGAGTCGGACCTTGCTGGGGGCCGATGATCCAGCGCAGGGTCCGGAAGCCCAGGCCTTGCGGGCCTATGGGATAGCGGTCATCGAACGGGATGAAGCGGATGTTGTCTTCTGTGGCCATGCCCATGCTCCGGTTATTGAAGCCGTCTCTTCTGAAGGGCGCACGGGCATTTACATCAATACGGGAGACTGGCTGGCCCATCGGGTGCACACGGTATGGGATGGAACAGCTTTTACGCAGTATGTGAACGGGGAGGCTGCGACCCTACCTGCGCTTGGGTAATAACTGCCCGAAGGGCTACAGGCAGACCGTTTTCTGAGGTTCTTTCTTACTGGCCTCCTTGAGTTTTATCGTGTGAGCTGCTATGGTAGTAATGGTGTGTGCATAAGCACTGGATTAGACAGGGGCGGTGTCGGGGCCACTCCAACAACATGAGCGGCGGTGTACCGTGCCCGCTCGGGGTTTCTGAATGATTAGTATGTTTCGTTCCATATTCGAGGCGGCGGAGAAGGGTGATATGGCCCGGCTCACCCGCCTGCTCGCCAAGGAATCTTCGCCCGATCAGCGGAATAAAGATCGGGCCACACCGTTGACGCTCGCCGCTGGCGCGGGACAACTGGAGGCGGTGCAATTGCTGCTCCGCCACGGTGCCGAAGTCGATTATAAGGGGCAAAATGGCAACACCGCACTCTACTACGCGGCAAAGAATGGCCACGCCCGGATCGTGGAGTGCCTCCTGAAGCAAGGCGCCAAGGTGGATGCCCGCCTGAAAAAGGGCGTAACCCCATTGCTCGCGGCCGCTGCCCAGGGTCATGACGCGGTGGTGGGACTCCTCCTGGACCACGGAGCCGACCTGGAGGCCGTGGAGCGCCATAATCGCACGGCCCTGTTGCTCGCCGTGGAGAAGGGACGCCTTCCACTCGTTACGTTATTGCTGCAGCGTCGTGCCAATGTGGAGCATCGTTCCGCCAAGAACATGACGGCCCTGATGATGGCGGTCAAGTGTAAGGATCCCGCGATGGTCCGCCTGCTCTTGGAACGGGGAGCCGATGTGGCGGCGAAAGGTGGAGATGGGATGACGGCCCTGCAACTTGCCGTCGCGGGAGGGGGCATGGAGTCGACGGAATTGATGGTGGCGGCCGGGGGAGACGTGTTTCAGCGGACGCCCAAAGAGAACTGGACTTTGGCGACGTTGGCCCACAATAACGGCTTTGAGCGGGTGGCCAACCGCTTGCTTCAGTTCGAAGAAGCCCAGCGGTCCGCAGGCTGACGGACAGGGGGCAACGGGAGGACATCGTGTCGAAATGGAAGGCACGCGATGGAAAAGATTCTCGGTTTGACTCCTATGGTATCTATTTGTTACGCTACCAAGATGCCGTTTTGCGCGGTAAATCTATTTTAACAGGAGATGTGTTCTTCTCATGAGTCAGGAAACAGAAATGATGGAATCAAACCGGCAGCTAATGGAATCCATTATGGCAGACGGGCTTTCCGAATTGGATTCGGAGCTTGAAGCTGAATTGGCAGCCAACAGCATGGAGGCCCTCTTTGGTGAGGGAATCCAGAATTTTAAAGAAGGCGAAGTGGTTCGCGGTAAGGTAATGGAAATTGCCGATGATCGCGTACTCGTTGACATTGGATACAAGAGCGAAGGCATCGTGCCCAACTCTGAATTCCTCCAGGCTGATAAGCTGGCAGTTGGCGACGAGTTCGACTTCTACATCGAAGACCCGGAAAATGAAGCCGGTCTTCCCGTGTTGTCCAAGATGAAGGCAGACCGGATCAAGAACTGGGAAAAAGTCCAGGAGATCTACGAGGCCGACGGTACCATCGAAGGTACGATCGTTCGCCGCGTCAAGGGTGGCCTGAAAGTGGACATCGGCATCGACGCATTCATGCCCGCCAGTCAGTTGACGTTCCGCCCCATGGGTGATTTGGAACGTTACATCGGCGAGTCGATGGAACTGAAAATCATCAAGCTTACCAAGCGCCGCCGCAATGTGGTGGTAAGCCGTCGTAAGTTGCTCGAAGAGCAGCGTGCGGGTGAAAAAGAAAAACTCCTTGAAACCATTGAGGTCGGTAAAGTCCTCAAGGGTGAAGTTAAGAATATTACCGACTTCGGCGCCTTCGTCGACGTGGGTGGTATCGACGGTCTGTTGCACGTGACCGACATGAGCTGGGGCCGGGTCAAGCACCCGTCGCAGGTCGTCAGTGTCGGCCAGGAAATTGAAGTCATGGTGCTCAGCTTCGATCCCCAGTCGGAACGCATCAGCCTGGGCCTCAAGCAGAAGTCCGAGAATCCCTGGAAGACCGCCGTCGACAATTATCCCGTCGGCAGCGTGGTTCGTGGTCGCGTGGTCAGCATGACCGACTACGGCGCGTTCGTCCAGTTGGAAGAAGGCATCGAGGGCATGGTCCACGTCAGCGAAATGAGCTGGACCCGCCGCGTGCGTCACCCCAACGAAATCCTCGAGCTCGACGCGGAAGTGGACGTGATGGTCCTGACCGTCGACCCCGATTCCGAAAAGATCGCCCTGGGTATCAAGCAGACCCAGCCCAACCCCTGGAAGCAGCTGGCCGAACGTTACCCGGTCAACTCCACGGTTACGGGTACGGTGCGCAACCTGACCGATTACGGTGCGTTTGTGCAGATTGAAGAAGGCATCGACGGCCTCCTTCACGTGAGCGACATCTCCTGGACCAAGAAAGTTCCTCACCCCTCCGAAGTACTCGAGAAGGGCCAGGAAATTCAGGTCAAGATCCTCAGCATCGATACCGACACCGAGAAGATCAGCGTCGGCATGAAGCAGCTTGAAACGGATCCGTGGCTGGCTGTCATCGAGAAGATGCCCATGGGCAGTGTCGTGGAAGTTGAGATCGCCAAGCTCGTGAGCTTTGGTGCCTTCGCAAAACTGGATAATGGCATTGAAGGCCTTATCCACGTCAGCGAACTCTCCTCCGACCGCGTGCAGAAGCCCGAAGAAGTGCTCAACATCGGCGACAAGGTGATGGCCAAGGTCATCAGCGTCAGCGCCGGCGACCGCAAGATTGGGCTGAGCATCCGTGAAGCCCAGCGCGATATGGACAAGTCGCTCATGAGTGAGCACGGCGAATCCGGTGGCGCATCGGTTGACGTGAGTGCCGCCATGCAGGGTTCCATGCCCGATAGCATGATGCAGGCGGGACGTAGTCTTGCCGATGTGGCCCACGAAATGATGGCGGCGGTGAGCAAGGCCGAAGCAGCCCGTACGGCGGAAGCCGATGCGGAAGCCGAAGCCGCAAAGGTTGCGTCGGACGCCGAAGCGACGACAGCAGCGCCCGAAGAAGCGCCTGCTGAAAGCGCGGATAGCGACAAGGCCGAGTAAGCACTCGACGCTTACGTGTAACATGACACCCAAAGAGCGCCGCCCCGGTTCTACCGCCGCGGCGCTCTTTTTTTCACGTTAGGCCCTGCGGGGCAACAGCGCGTAAAAGCATGCATATCCCCGGGTCTAAATAAGTAGTATGAGACCCCAGGCCACCGACCCCATCTCGGGAGAAGTCGGCGGGCAACCCCATTGAATCAGGAACGTAAGGAGACAGGGACTAATGGCTACAGCAAAGGTTGCGAGTCACCCACGGGCAGGAAAAACCATGACCGGCGCCGAGATGGTGATACAGGTCCTCGCCGATGAAGGCACCGACGCCATTTTCGGATACAGCGGTGGTGCCATCCTGCCCACCTACGACGCAGTGTTTCGCTGGAACGAAGACAACCCCAAGCAGGAGATTAAACTCCTGGTGCCTGCGAATGAGCAGGGAGCGGGGTTCATGGCAGCGGGGTACTCCCGCGTGACCGGCAAGGTCGGCGTCACCCTGGTGACCTCCGGTCCGGGTGCCACCAACACGGTAACGCCCGTGCGCGATGCCATGGCCGACTCGATTCCTATGATCGTTATCTGTGGACAAGTGCCTCGTGCCGCTGTCGGAACAGACGCCTTCCAGGAAGCGCCCGTCTTCAATATCATGAGTAGCTGCGCCAAGCATGTATTCCTGGTGAAGAACCCCGACGAGTTGGAAGCCACCGTACGGGCGGCTTTCCACATCGCCCGCAGTGGCCGTCCGGGGCCCGTGGTGATTGATATTCCCAAAGACGTACAGAATTGGGAAGGTGAGTTCATCGGAGAAGGTACCCTGGAAATGAAGGGCTACCAGGCCCGGATTGATCGGATCGAGCAGGCCACGTTGCCCGATCGTAAGGCCCAGTCCTTTCTTGCCATGTTGAAAGCCGCCAAGCGCCCCCTTATTTATGCGGGTGGTGGGGTGATCAACAGCAACGCCAGCCAGGAATTGACCGAGTTTGCCCGGAAGTTTCAGATACCCGTTGTGACCACCTTGATGGGCATTGGCGCCATCGACACGACGGACCCCCTCTGCCTTCACATGCTGGGCATGCACGGTACGGCCTACGCCAACTACGCCGTGGAAGACTGCGATTTTCTCATCGCGGTTGGCGCGCGTTTTGATGACCGTGTGGCCGGCAAGCCCGATGCCTTCGCCGCCCGCGCGAAAATCGCCCATATCGATATTGACGCCGCCGAAATCGGCAAGGTCAAGATGGTGGATTGGCACCACGTGGGCGATGCCGGCCTGACCCTGCGCAGTCTTACGGCTGCGGGTGGTAAGGAACAGATTACCCACAAGTCGTGGCTGGATTACGTACAGAAGCTCAAAGAAAAGCACAAAATGGCTTTCAATACCGAGAGCGACATCATCCAGCCCCAGGAAGTGCTTGCCCTCATCAACGAAGTGACCAAAGGGGATGCCATTGTCACGACGGGCGTGGGTCAGCACCAGATGTTTGCGGCCCAGTATTTCGATTTCAAGGAGCCCCGCACCTGGCTTACCTCCGGTAGTATGGGCACCATGGGCTATGGCCTGCCCGCTGCGGTAGGGGCCCAGGTGGGTTGTCCCGACAAGATCGTTATCGACGTGGACGGCGACGGCAGTATCCGGATGAATCTGGGTGAAATGGAGACCTGCACGAACTATGAGTTGCCGGTAAAGATTCTCCTGTTGAACAACCGGGGAGACGGTATGGTGGTTCAGTGGCAGACCCTCTATTTCGGCAGCCGCTTTTCTGGCACGGACAAGACCCTGCACCAGAAAGATTTCGTGGCGGCCGCCAAAGCCGATGGCTTTAAATTTGCGGAACGGGTGGAAGCCCGTGACGACCTGAAAAAGGTGGTGGAGGCCTTCATTAAATTCGAAGGGCCCGCCTTCCTCGAAGTGATGACCGATGGCAACGCCTTTGTATATCCCATGGTGGGCCCCGGCCTGTCGTACAAAGACATGCTGACCGGACCGCACATCACGGGACGGGAAGATGATGGCTTCACCGAATTGGATGCCGCCGACGCCTTCTAGGTAGTGCGGAATAGCTAAACCAGAAATACGACGGCCCTGACGCGATTTAATCGAGCGTCAGGGCCGTTTCTTATTTGTGTAAACAGGGGCCTTTCGTACGGCGAGGATTGCTCCCCGAAGGGGCTATCGCGCCGGTGGGGCCGCAGTCAGCACGTTGGCGCCGAGTTCTTCGCTTATGACGAGCAGGGAAAACTCGGCCACATTGTTGAGATCGAGGGTACTTGACGACGCATAGTCAAAGCGGCCCCGGAGGTCGGTGTAACCATCCCGGTAGAAGAGTTCTTCTCCATCGTGCAGTCGGGCGAAGACCTTTACGTAGGCCTTGGCTAGCGGGGTGTTGTCAGACTTGCGGGTGACCCGAATCTGTCCATAGCGCTCCATACGTTGGGTAAGAATTTCACTCGCATAGCGGATGTCGGAGCGGCTCATTCCGTGTGCCTCGACCTTGATGATCACGTGGCGATTGGCGAAGTCAGCCGGCAACGGCACGGTGTGTTGGGTCTGGGTGGGGTCGAGGTGCAGGGTCAGGACCGCCATGGGTTTAACCCCCGCGATGACATCCGTATTGGTCAGGGCAAAGGGACTGCGCGAAAAAAGCATCTCCAGATCAATGGGATAGAAACTCAGGGTACATTCCTGGAGATTCTGGAAATAGAGCTGGATCCCGTCGTCGGACACGTCCAAATCGAGTTGAGGTTCCTCGGAAGCGAGGCGATCCTGGTCTGCTTGTCCTGCGGCAACCATCGTCTCTCCCCGTATCGCAGCGGCCTGGGCCAGGACCGTGTTGAAGCGATCCCGCCAGGCCTCGACCGGGTACTCGGCGTAGGGCGTGGCGATGGCGACCGCCGCTTCGGGGTCCTCCTCATAGAACTTCACATAGGCGTGGAGATAGTCGTATTGGATTCGGGTGGGCAACGCGCTCGGCGCCAATTGGGCAAACTGGGCCAGGCCATCCTCCACGCGATCCTGCAACAGAAAGTAATAGCTCAGGGCCAGATGGTCTTCCGGTCGCAGCGAATTGCGATGGGCCAGCACGTTGAGCAGTGCCCGGTATTGCACCATCAACTGCCCATTGGTGATCATCCATTTTCCATTGGGATGGTGCGCCCGGGGATTGATGAGGGGCGCAAACTCCATGTGCTGGTAGAAGCGACGTTCGACGGGCTCGAGTTCGAGTAAGGGACTCTCGATCACCGGGCCCACCTGGTTCGGCAGGTCCGTGCGATGGGCGAGGAAGGTCCTTATGGCTTCGGCGTTGTTGTGGTGGATGGCGTAGGACCACACGTCGGGCGCATAGATGCGCCGCCCATTTAACACGTCGATAACCCGCACGAAGAAATCCTGGTCCTTGAGTCGCCAGCAAATGTGTACCAGTTCGATGCGGTTCAGGTTGGCCGTTTTCAGGTAGTCCAACACGGTTTCCGAATCGGCCTGATGGGCGATGTACTCCCAGGAGGAGGTGTCTACCTGGCTGGCTTCCACCACGACATTAAGCGTAGTGCCGTCGGCGAAGGCGAGGAGTTCATCCTCCTGGCTGATGTGGGCCGGAAAGTGGGTGAAGGTACCCGCTTCGGGGAAGTAGAAATAGTATTCCAGCCGGTGCGTACTGTAGGCACCCAGCGATACCGGTACACTTTGGGTGTACCGCGCTGTGTTCACCGGGAGGGCCCCCTCAGGAAGCTGGTGGAGCACGTTGAATTCATAGGGCGTCGAGGTGGGATTGGTCACCACCACCTGGCAGCCATAGACGGGGCCCGTCAGAAACTCATCCGTCACGAACTTGTCATGTTGCTGATTGCCCTCAAAGCGGTATCGGTCATCTTCCTGGAAGTAGTTCTGACTGACCAGCACGGGGGTCTTCTCCGCCGATACGTCGGCGGACTCGAGATTCTTGAAGTAGGCGATGGCCCGTCCCGCGGCCTGGACGGTGTAACTGCCTTCCTCGGTGTCCAGCGTGTGTTGGGGCGACTCGAAGGGCACATCGAGGACGGCCAGGGCCATCATGGCCTCCGTGAAACCGGAGTCGGCCTGGGCGAGGTGGGTGGTGAAAAAGGGATTACCGGCCGGGGTGTTGGCGTAGTCGGCCCAAAAGGCATTGACCGGGATGATGTCACTATGGGTGGCCTCGACGGTGCGCTCGTAGTAGTTGGTCTCGACGAGGGCCTTGGTCGTGTCCGGAGCGCGGTAGAGAGCGCGGTATTGGGACCGCGCTTCATCGAGTGCCTCGCTTTCCATGGCAAAGGCCCCGTTTTGCACCGAGTCCATGAGGTTGAAGGTGTTGGCGTCCTTTTTAGCTTTGGCTTCCTGAACGGTCCTTGCGCTGCGTACCGATTCGCGGATGCCGTCAGAGCGTGCACCCAACCCACCGCCTCCAGCGAATCCCCCCGCACGCGGATCAAAGCCGCCGTTGCCCGCAACGCGATCATGGTCATCGTAAAAATTTCCGCGTATCCGGATGGAACCGTCGAGTTCGATGCCGTCACCACGTCCCCGGCTACCGCGGAGGGCCGTGCCGTGGAGGGCGGTCATGAAGCGCATATTCTCCAGGGCGGGGTTGGGCGGCATCATTTCGAGGGCGTCGCGCAGTTTCTCGGCCACGGCTTTCTGCACTTCTGGAAAGCGTTTCGCCAGCAGGACTTGCTCGACCCGATTGAGTTGCTCAAACTGCCAGGGATCGAGGAAGGGGCTCAGGTCTTCTTCCAACAACCACCGATCGAGGAAGGTCTTGTGGAACTTGTTCTCCAGGAAGGGACGGACCGTTGCCTCGAAGAAGTCCCGGTCTTTGTGGTAGAGGAAAAAGTTCAGTTCGTGACTGGCAAACTGAGAGAACTTCTCCGCCTTTTCTTCCGCAGACAGCTGGGGCCACTGGCCCACGAATTGAAACTTCTGGAGCTGGGGATCGCGGCTCAGGGTGCTGAGCAGATTCAACACTGACGGGACGGAATCATAGAGCTGCACGGTCACGTCGCCCGTGCGATCGATCGTAAGGGATTCATTTTCGGCGAGCAGCTTGACCCGCTTGTGCTCCACGACATGGCTATCCGGCTCCAGCCCGTCGGCCAGGCGGAGGTCTCGGGGTGACCAGGGGATAGCTGGGAGGGCCGCCGAACGGGAGACGGTGGCCGTTGGGTCGGTGGCGACGACCTGCAGGTAATTCCGACCCTGGAGGGCTTCCCGGGGGAGGGTGACCATCCCCTGCTCATCGGGAATCAAATTGTAGGCGACCGCCATGCCGCCATCGAGGAAATCGAAAGCGGGGGAGAGGGCTGGATTCAAGTTGGCAGTTCGCGCGGGGCTGGGCGCAGGGGCAGGGGGGGGCGGTGACGCGGCTTCGTCGGCCATGACAGAAGGTATGGCGGCGCCCTCTTCGGCGGCTTCCTGGCTCGCCTCCGTCTCTTCGATGGCCCACGGCGTGAGCAAGAGGCCGGGACGCTCAAGCATATTGCCGGGGTATTTCGTGGCGAAGCGGCGTTCGAGGACATAGCGGTATTCATCCCCAATCGGACGGCTGTTGGTGTAAAGCGCCTGGTCGGGTGTCATGCGTCGCATTGCTGGTATCTGCCTCTGGTCGATATCGAGCGAATGGGCCAATAAACGTGCGGGGAGAAAGTGGGAGCCCACAATATGGACCTGCGTCAGGGCGTTGGCGCCCGCCAATTGAATACGTAACTCCGAATCGTCGGCGTCTACCGATTGTATTTGCAGCGGCGTGGGGACCTGGGCATCCATGACGCGCGTGGTGGACGCCAGCTGGCCGTCAACCACCTCGCTCTCCGTGAGGCGGAGGGTGATCTGGCGATTGGCTTCCTTCAGGTGAAGGAGATAATCGCCCGGGGGAAGTTCGGAAACGATGAGATATCCTTCCTCCACCCGGAGGGCGTCGCTTCGGTCCGCCATGTAGGTGCCGTTGTTCATCTCCAGCAGCGTGGCGAGACGGGGTTGTGTGGTGTGCTCCCGCCCTGCGTAGGGGATGCGCAGCGGCGTGAGTGAACTCCCATTGATGATGCTCGGATAGGTGAACGTGGGCGCGGGCAGGTTCCACTCGGCCGATATGTGCCCCTGGCGTGTTGTGTCACGGGAATAGGCGCCCATCTTCACGATGTCGGGAAGGCTGCCCAGGTGTGCCCGGCCCGCCTCGTCGGTTTTGAGGTGTGCTTCTACCGGCTCCACAAAGTCCCGGTGGTGGAGCTGCACATGAAGCGCATGGTCCGGGAGCAGGTTGCCACTGGTGTCGCGGACTTCCACGGAGTATTCTTGTTCCGACTGGTGAAGGAAGAGGCTGGCTGTGCGTGGCTGCGTCAGGATGCCATTGACCTCGACGCTTTGTTGCGATTGGAGTTCTTGAGGGGCGTTCTGGGT
Organism: Candidatus Hydrogenedentota bacterium; assembly: GCA_034669905.1. Lineage (GTDB taxonomy): Bacteria > Hydrogenedentota > Hydrogenedentia > Hydrogenedentales > JAEUWI01 > JAEUWI01. The sequence continues at coordinate 7,426 of JAXMOL010000016.1, read as the reverse complement.
GAGGGGTTGGACGGTGGCGCGGAAGGTGAAGCTCAACTGGGACAGGTTCGCAGGAACGCGGAAGGATTCCACCAACGCCGCGTCATCCTTCAGTTGGAGTTGGTCTATCCGTTGCGTGCTCTTTACGCCATCGTGGGTGTCCGAATAGACTTCCAGGGTGGGGTTTCTCAGGAGCGAGAGGGGCATGGGGCGACCGTTCAGATAGAGCAGGGGCCGAAGGACCACCTGCGCCATTTTCCCGGCGCGAATCGATTCGGAGTCCACATGGATGCCTGCCTTGAGATGATAGCGCTCACCCAGGTGCTCCATGGGGGCCCGGGTAGCAAAATCACCCTGACAGAGCAGGACCGTGCGCGTGCCGGGATCGGTAGAGAAGGGGAGGGTAATGCGCCCATCATCGTTGGCCGGGTAGTGGCGGCCCGCAAACCAGATGGACCCGTCGGTGACCCGTCGGCCCGTCTCGTCAAAGAGGGTAAAGACCGGACCGGTGGGGCCCGTGTGGCTGAGGTATTGGAGGGAGCCCTTGGAAATCAACGCGCGACTGCTCGCACCATTGCCCACGAGCTCGATAATCCACACGCCCTTGCCCTTAATCTCCGGGAAGGAAAAGGTGCGGCGATGTTGCCGGAGGGGCACTTCGTCGTAGGTGTACACTTCTTCGTGATTGGCGACCAGACCATCCAGGTTGATGTCGGTGCTGATTCCCCGGTCAAATTCGCGGTAATAGTTGAGCGTGTCGATTTCGTAGACCTTGACGAGCAGACGGTCGACGTTTTTCAACAGCACATCGACCGTGACGGCTTCGTCCTGGGCGAACTGCTGTTGATTCTCCGGCGCAAAATTCACATCCACCCGGGCCTTTAAGGCCTCCACCGCATCGGGTGAAAGCCAGGAATACCATTGTTCCATGTCGCCGGTGCCCCGTAGTAGCTGGGTTTCGGCGAACACGGTGCGGAGGAAAGACTCGCGGACATAGGGGCGGTAGCGGTCGATATCATGTCCTTCCGCGAAGAAGTGGCGGAAGTAATCGGCGACGAGGGTGTCGTCGTTCTGTATGGGGGGAAGTACCGTCGCCTCACCGAAATCCCGCTGCAGGTCGGCCACGTGATTGCGCTGCGCCACCTTCTTCAGCATATCGGGATGCACGTAGGGGGTATGCCTCGGAATGCGCAGGTACGCGAGGAATCGCTGGGCGTCGTAGATGCCCTGGGACTGGTCAAAGGCGAGGCGATGATAGCGCACGTGGGCCTTCAGCGTATGGTGGGCAGGGGCCAGGCCTTCAACAAAGTCTTCCAGGCGATCCAGGTAGGCTTCCATGGCCACCGGGTCACGGCGCCACTGGTCGTTGTCCGCACTGGGGACCAAACGGCGCACATAGGTCTGGACAAAGGTGTCGTCATCGCGGAGCTCGGGCTTGTGTTGGAGGAGGGTATCCAGTTGGCCCCTGGTGAGCAGGGTGTGGATGGGCAGGGAGCCGAAACCGCCACTGTTGCGCCCGTTGAGGTCCGCTGCGATGTTTTCTGCCAGCTGGGGGTAATCGGGTCGTTGGAGCTTGCCCAACAGACTGCGCAGATGGGACTCGGCGAGGTTGGAGGTGAGGAGCCAGTCATAGGCACTGGGGTTGAAGGCGTCAATATGGTCGGACTGGCTCGATTTCTTGAGGGCCTGCTCCCGCAGGGTCTCCCGGTCGATGAGCGTCGGGTCGAGGGCCGTGGGATAATCGGGCGTTACACCCGGCACTTGGCGCTGGTGATTGAACCGGAGTTGAAAGGTCGATTTCAGGTATTCCAACGTGTCGGCGGGCTGGCTGTCATAGCGCAAGAGGGCCTGCCGATGGCGAATCTCAATCACCTGGGGCGAGTCGCCATGGCGCTCCACCCAGGTCACCAGGAGGGCGTCGACCTCATCAAAGGCCCCCTGTTCCTGAAGGTGCAGGCAGCTGAAATAGTAATAGGGGAGGGTGCCCGGAACGAGCTCCTTGAGGACTTCCCCCCGGTCTTCTGCCAGGGCAAAGCGCTCGAGAAAGTCGAGATCCACCTCCCCGGGCGGCTGGGCCACGTAGTTTACGGACGGAAGTTCGTCTTCGTGGGGGGCAGCCCCCCCCAAGGCGACATTTTGCAACTCTGCCATGGAGGCCGGTTGAATGCCCAGGAACAAGAAGACAACAGCTAAGTACGTGCGCAGCGGCATGATAGAGCGCTCCCCAAGGTTAAGGTCATGTACGGTTCAATCCCCCGAATCACCCACGGGGTTCCCTTTAGAGATAACGATTGAAACCATCCAAGGTTACAGGGTACACGACATTAGAACCCAAGGGGGAAAGAAAGTTCGCGGGGCGGGGAATTTTTTATTAGGGAGGGGACTTGATGGGAGTGGGGGTCACCGATAGTCATACTACCTCAAAGCACCGCAAGAGCTTTTTGTTCAACGTTGAATATGGGGGATTCTAAAAGAAGACCATGGGTGCCACCCTTACGCGGGGGAGCGAAGCGGAGGAGCTTACGGGTCTATTGGTCTCGAAGCACAAGAATGTGTGACCTGGCAAGAATGAGGGGCGGGTGCTTAACCGTGCGTTGTCTGATTTAGACTGGGGGTTGTGGGCTCGGGAGAGGGTAAACCACGTTCACCCACAAGCTTCCCCCGCTTCGCTCCTCTGCTTGAGGGTGGCACCCTCGTATCCTAGGCATTCAACGAATAAGGTGGGGGGGCGGAGGCGGGGCTACGCTAATGGGGGGCACCTCACAAAATGTCCGATAGCACACTCAATTCGCGGTAGGTGATCATGATGATCTTATAGGCCGCATAGATGGTCACGGCGCTGTAGGCGGTGATGATGGCGTAGAGCGCAATCTTCACCGTGCGGTCCATCGCCTGGGCCCGCCATACGAGGCCCAGCGCGAAGGGCCCCAGCACGAGGAACGCGAGGAGCAGGATGACGATGGGATGGTAATAGAGGGGATCGGTCACCTGCTGTTGGGCACCACAGAAGCGGCAAAACGCATCCGTCGCCTCGATGGGCTGGCCGCATTTCCGGCACGGGACGCAGGTGGGAGGCGCGCTCATCGGCGGCGGAGGAACGGATGGGGGGTTGGATTCGGGATGGTCGGATGATGCTATCAAAGAAAGTCCCCGGAGGGGGGGCGTGCCCGGGGGATGGTCACGCCCCCCCGTTGGTGTTACAGCTTGTTCTCGAACTTGGGCTTGAGGCCCACGAGGAAATCGACCCCCGTGACCGCGCCGTTGGCGTCGGACTTGAAGGTCAACGTGCCGTCGAAGTTGTCGAAGACGAATTCCGTCTCGGACTGTGCGAAGAGGGCCCACTCGCGCTTGTCCCGGACCGTGGCGAAGAGCTGATTGTCTTCCCGGCGGACGACGATAAAGGGCACGGGTTTGTCCCCCTGATTGTGGTCATAGCTGCCGACGAAGCGGTCGAGCTGGGCCGGGCTCAGGGCCACCTTGTGCTCCCGCTTCTTCATGGGGATTGGCTTCAGGTGTTCTGGCTGGCTGAGGGGGCGAATCCAGATATTGCGAAAGCGGACCGGCGAGTCGTGGTCCTGCAGTTTGATGGACATCTTGTCCGGGTGTTTCTCATAGGGCTTTTGCATGAGCCAGCTGGTGGGCCCGGTCAGTTCGACGCCGTCCTGCACGAGGATGCCATTGAGCAGGGCGGTCATGCGGGCGGGCTGTTTCACCGTGCCATCTTCATGGAAGCGGGGACGGTGGAAGATGATGTCATAGCGCTGCCATTCTCCCGGTGGGCGGGTGGCGTTCACCTGGGGCGGATACTGGGCGTAGACCGAGCCCGCGTGGCCATCGGCATAGGTGCGGTTGTTGTGAGAATCGAGCACCTGGATTTCGTATTTCTCCATGAAGAAGACGCCGCTGTTGCCGCGGTTCTGTCCGTCCTTACCCGCAGGGTCGGCCGGGGAGGCCCACTCGATGTGGAGCTGGCAATCGCCGAAGCCTTCCTTGGTGAAAATGTCGTCGGAACCGGAGACCGCTTCAAAGTAGCCGTTCTCCACCTTCCACTTCGGGGTGCCCCCGTCTTCCGTGCGCCAGGCGGAGAGGTCCGTGCCGTCAAAAAGGACGATGGCGTCGGATGGGGCCTCGAATTCCTTTCCCGGGGTGACCACCGGGGCCTGCTCCCGGGCCATATCGTGGATGAGATAGCCCGAGTTGGTGTCGGCCACCGCGGCGTTGGGAAGGGCAAGAGCGGACGCCGTCCCGAGCAGGGCTGCGGCGAAACGTGGGTTAAGGGGCATGGGTGTTCTCCTTGTTCATATTCATCAGGGCGGTCGCTCCAGATGGGGAGAGACGGCCGAGTGCAGATCGAGCGCTTACTATAACAAACTCAATCGCAGAAGGCATGTGCGCGCGGGGAAATTTAAGGGATCTGGGGGGACTGGCAGAACACCGTTACTCAGCCCGTGCCGCGCGATCGTCAACCGACGGGTCTGAACGAGTTGGGTGAAGTTCGTGCATTTTGCGGGGTGCTTCGCGGATGAAACGAATCGCAGGGCACCCATACGCGCCTCCACCCCGTCATTCCCGCGCAGGCGGCACCGTCACGTGGAACCAGCCCCGCAATTCACCGTCTGCGAATCCCGTGGCTTCATCTTCGGGATAGGCCCCGTCCAGCGCCGCGCGAAGGGCCGGGTCGAGGCCATCTCTGGGCCCATGACACTGGACGCATTCGGGTTTCAACATAATGGGAAAGAGCGCCGCCAGGCTTCCGTCCTTCGTGTTGTGGAGGACCACCGGATCCGACTGGCGCGCCGCCACGTAGGGCACCGCCCAGGCGGGCGGCGTGTTCTTCGGATTGCGCAAACGGAAGGAGGTCCGGCCTATCGCCAGGTTCTTCGCCTCGCCCGTTTCGGCTGCGATCGCTGGGGCGACCTCCTTGCACACCTCGATGGCTACCGGCGGACCACCGTCTTGCATCGCCGCCGTCAGGCGCGCCATCAGGCTGCCGAACATGGCCTTTCGTGCCCCGTCCGCGGCTTCAAACTGCGCCGCCTGTGATTCCGTCAGGTCTTCCTGCGGAATTTCGATCCAGGCCTTGGGAGCATCGGTTGCCGTGCAGCCAGCGAGGAGAATAAGAAAGGCGAGTGTGAGGGATGTGCCGTGGCGGAAGATGTCCATGGGTACGTTTCTCCAATCCAGGATGCCGTGCACCAGCGTACCCGGTGCGTCAGGTCCGTCTCCAGTATAGCGGCCGACCGTGCGGTGGACAACTGAATGCTGCGTGCGTGGGGCGCTGATTTCGGGACAGAAGAGAGGACAGGGACAACAGGGACGGGCGAGGGGGGAGAGACGGGGCGTAGGAGGGCATGTCGAAGCTCCTTGTCTGGGCACACCACCACGGCTATCATCGGATGAGATCGGGGGTGGTGTTGTGTGTGGGGCTTGCGCCGGCGGGGGAAGGCGTGATGGCGCGACTGACTCCGTGAAGGCTTCGGATATCGTCACAATCCCAGGGTTCAGTTCGAGGGGCCACTTCTACGTGATAGGCTGGAAGCATATCCGGCTTTAGTCGGCGGGAAATTTCGGCGTGGCCTTTGTTGGTTTTTTGGGATAGCGAAGGAAGGGGCGAGGCGGACTTTCTCGCAGTCGTGTGCATTGGCAGTCTCAGTGGGCTTTGCCGCGCTATGCAGCCAGGCCGGATACACGTGACTTTGCAGCGCGCTGTGTGCAAAAAAAGCGACCCCGACTTCGCGTCAGGGCCGCCCGTGTTTCTGATGTTACTGTGTAGCCCCCGCTCTATGCTTTCTTCTTACCCCTTGCAGCTTTCCCACTGTCCGGTCTTGGCGGATTTCAATACGGCGTCGCAGATGTATTGCGTCTCTAAGCCGTCGCGGAAGCTGGGGCGGACGGGGTCTTGTCCGCTTTCGAGGCTCTTGAGGAAGTCGGCGGTGGCGTTTACGAAGGTGTGTTCGTAGCCGATGGTGGTGCCAGGGACCCAGTAGTGGTCCATGTAGGGGTGTTCGAAGTCGGTGACGAGGATGGTCTGCCAACCATGGACGTGGCTCTCGTGCTTATTGTCGAAGAATTGCAGCTGGTGCGGGTCTTCGAGGTCGAAGTAGAGGGAGCCGTGTTCGCCGTTGATTTCGAAGGTGTTTTGGTTTTTGCGGCCCCGGGCGTAGCGGGTGGATTCGAAGGTGGAGAGGGCGCCGCAGTCGAATTTTCCGAGGAAGGCGCAGGCGTCGTCGATGGTGACTTTCGTCTTTTCGCCGGTGAGGTTGTGGGTGCGCTCTTTGATGAAGGTCTCGGTCATGGCGGTGACCGAGTCCATGCCGCCGATGAGCCAGATGGCCGTGTCGATGGAGTGGGCGAGGAGGTCGCCGGTCACGCCGCTACCGGCGACGGAGGCGTCGAGGCGCCAGAGTCCTTCACCGCCCTGGGGCAGGTCGGGGGAGATGGTCCAGTCCTGGAGGTACTTGGCGCGGTAGTGGAAGACCCGTCCGAGGCGGCCTTCGTCGATGAGCTGTTTGGCGAGGGTGATGGCGGGGACGCGGCGGTAGTTGTACCACACCATGTTGGCGACGCCGGCCTTTTCGACGGCGGCGGTCATTTCTTCGCCTTCGGCGGCATCCATGGCGAGGGGTTTTTCGCAGAGGATCATTTTGCCGGCTTCGGCGGCGGCCTTCACGATTTCGCAGTGGGTGTTATTGGGGCTGCCGATGTCGATGCAGTCGATGTCGTCCCGTTCGATGAGCTTGCGCCAATCGGTCTCGATGCTTTCCCAGCCCCAGTTGTCGGCGAATCCCTGGGCCTTTTCGGCGTTACGGGCGCAGGCGGCCTTGAGCACGGGTTGGTATTCGAGATCGAAAAAGTTGTTGACCTTGCGGAAGGCGTTGGAGTGGGCGCGGCCCATGAAGCCGTAGCCGATGATGCCGATGTTGAGTTTTTTCTTGGCCATGTTGGTCTCTCCTAGGTTTGGGCCGGGTGGGCCTATTTTACCGCGTGGGTGTGCGGTTTTTTTAACTGCGTCGCCCTTTCAGGGCTGGGTGCAACGGGGTTGCCGTGTTGTTACCCAGGGCGTTGCCCTGGGCTGGGAACTGTGCAGGCCCTTCGGGCCGGAAGGCCTATGAAAGACCTTTGGGACCTTTGGGACCTTTGGGACCTTTGGGACCTTTGGGACCTTTGGGACCTTTGGGACCTTTGGGACCTGTGGGACCTGTGGGACCTGTGGGACCTGTGGGACCTGTGGGACCTGTGGGGCCGTTGGGACCTGTGGGGCCGTTGGGACCTGTGGGGCCGTTGGGACCTGTGGGGCCGTTGGGTCCTTTGGGTCCTTTGGGTCCTTTGGGTCTTTTGGGTCTTTTGGGTCTTTTGGGTCTTTTGGGTCTTTTGGGTCTTTTGGGTCTTTTGGGTCTTTTGGGTCTTTTGGGTCTTTTGGGTCTTTTGGGTCTTTTGGGTCTTTTGG
>JAXMOL010000015.1:0-145312 GCA_034669905.1 Candidatus Hydrogenedentota bacterium | reverse complement strand
AGCCATTCCACCAGAGGCCGTCTGGATAAATCCGCCCAAACGGGATACACCGGAGAAAGACAAAAACACAGTCCAAATACTCTCTAATTAAAACCTATGACTGTCTCAATATGCTTGACATCTACCGGCCTGTTATCCCGGAACAGCGCTTTTTTAGTTCGGTCCGTAGAGCCTTAGCTTTCTCGTTGGTACCTCGGGAAATTTCCCGCCGAGTCAAGTGCGCTTCGGACGAGGAAAGTAGATCAGCAATGATTCCGGAAACTCTTACCTTTCGAGCCTCCCGAAGATTCACAGATCTCAATGCACCACCCCGTTCTCTGTGGAGATAAGATCGCCCAGCGAGTTGTTCAGCATAGGAGTTCTTGGCAATGGCGATTTCTACGTAATCGCTCACGTCTTCGGACGACAAATCGAAACGTTCCGCTTCTTTCTCGCCCAGTATCCGCATGGTACAAATCCAACGTGCCGCGCTTTGCAGTGAACTGCCACCACGGCTTAGATTCTGTGACATATCCGCAGAACGTGAGCCACTCTTATTGGTGTGGTGACAGCACAGCACTGCGCCTCCAGAAGCCTTTGCAAGCCCAATTAGCGCCAACGCCACTTGCTGCATAGCCGAGTTATTGTTTTCGTCCGAGACGCCCGCCCATGAGATAAGGGGGTCAACTACAACAAGCGAATATTCGCGGTCATTTACTCTCCGTTCCAGATTTTCAAATGCTGCACTGTGTACGTATCCGCCTGCACCATCAGAAGTCAGTAGCGGTTCGGAATAACCTGCGATGAATTCAAGCTGTCTGTTTTGAATGAGTTCGTCCACTTCGCCCAGGGACACACCCATCGCCACGCACACGGACTTTAATCGACTTGATACGACATGGCTATCATCTTCGGCGAAGCAACACAGCACGGGGCCAGTAGCATCGCTGGTTGGTGTGAATCCGGTGATCAGGGGTCGTTGAAATGCGACGGATAGTGCAAGCTCAAGCGCAAGAAAACTCTTTCCAGTTCCACCGTCGCCCGCAAGGAGCCCAAAGGTCTTGAGCGGCAATCCCTCGTGAAACACGCTTGGGATTGCCTCATTTGCAAGGTTCTTCCAGTTAGTCATGTCAGTGAGGGTGAGTTGCTCTTTCCCGTCGGGAACTTCAAGTATCTTACAAGTCTTACGCTTAAATTCGCCCAGATCGCCATCGTTTCGAAATGCATCGCAGGCGGCTGTAATTTCCCTACGCTTAAAGTTTTCTCGGACAATTCTAGCGTAATGCTCGACATTTGCCGACGTTGGAACAGCATCGGTTAATTCTGCAATGCCAGAGGCCCCGCCCGCCCGTGCCAAGCTTCCAGATTTTTCAAGCTCGTCGGTTAGCGTGACCATGTCAAGGGGAATATTGGCCCTATGTAGTGACACTAGCGCCCGGAAAATACAGGCGGTATCTTGTCCAATGAAACAGGTCTGAGCCGCTCCCAGCATAGTGATTGCAATTTTTGCCGCAACTGGATTCAACAACATAGCTCCAAGAACCGCTCTTTCGGGGTCAACTCCTGCTACGGGGTGGGCGCTGCAGGCGGTGTCGTTCGTGAGACTCTTCTGCCTCATCGGGCTTGAGCGGGGCGTAGCGATTGCCGCATTTGGAGACATCTTCAGGCACCTCCGCCTTCGGTGCGCTCAGCCGCTTCGGTGACACCGGTCATGTCGTGCCCGTCGATGAATTGCTGAATGTCCCTCAGTCGATATCGTATGGCCCTTCCGATTCGCAAGTATGGGATCATAGGCAACCCCTTTGCGCTTGCTCCAACACAGCGCTGAACACGCAATGTTCCGGGTGAGACAGCCAGTAATTTGGCAGCCTCTTTTTCGGTGATTAGTTGGTATTTGTCAACCATGACCATACTCCGCTGTTGTTTATCCAAGTTAATAACAACGGCAGTATTCGTTTTTATGTGCGGTAACAGTTTTTGTTACCGGTCACAAAAAACACCCTGTATTTACAGGGTGTCTTTACAATTCTGTTACTAATTGTTACCGCTATTACTATTCCTTACCCTCACTATTCTCCCACCACGAAGTGCTCATCCGTGTCTCCAGGGTCCGTATCCTGCTTTGGAGACCGCTTCTGTGCAGGTTTTTGAATTGTCAGAAAGTCGGCGGCAGATGCGCCCGTATAGAAACCATCATCTGCCAACTTGAGCTTACCACTTTTCACTCCACGACTGATTCGCATCTGGGCTGCCTTGTCGTTTAGGCCAAACCGCTCGACTAGTTCGGAGAGTATGGCTGCCCTGGGTACTTGATCCGAATCGCCCGAACGTCCGATACTGCCTGCCATTGCTTTTGGAATTGAGGGATTGGATGCGGCATTTGGTTCGATTTGCACTTTGCCCGAAGTCAATCTTCTTCTCCACTCGACCAGAATTTCCCCGTGTACGGGAAGATTTTCCTGGCCATATTCAGTAGCTAGCTCTTCACATAGAATTTGAACGTCGGGCTCACGGGAATAATCTCCCGAGCTATCAAGGCCCAATGACTCCATGAGATTCTTGGCTTGAAGATTTGCTGTCCGCTGATTCGCCTCATCCCAACATCTCCTGGTTTCAGTGACAGCGCTCATTGCCCTCGATAGTTCATATCGTAGCTCCGGCGCTAGCTTTCGTAGCCAGAACGGTACGTCTTCCCCGGGCTCTTCCAGAAGCGCCATTGCTCTAATGAGCTTACTTTCCATTTGCGCCACGCCTTCGGGCCGCTGACACAGGTCCAGGTCACTCAATAGATTTGCCGCTTCGCCGATGGTCTGGCTGAGTTGTGCAACGAGGCATTGGGCGTTCATCTAGCTGGTCTCCGTGTTTCAAGCGTATACAGGATGCGTCAAGCACTATTGCTTTTGGTATTTTGCAACTCAATCACACTAGACGACACGTCAAGCAGTGCCACAGCGTTAGCCGTGTTATCAGGGCTCAAGTAGGCATAGCGGAGCGTCATCGTCAGGTTCGCGTGCCCTAGCAGTTCACGGACAACGTTCAGGTCTACCCCTTTCTGAACCAGCATAGAGGCAAAGTGGTGTCTGCAATCGTGGAAGCGAAAGCTTTCCAGCTTCGCTTTGTCGGTGAGTGCCTTCCAGGACTTGCGGATATTGTCGAAACGTCCGCCTGAAATCGGTGAAGGGAATACAAGGTCGGAATCTCCCCGCTGGGACTTCCATTTCTTCAGGGTGTCCAATGCCGTCCCATTCAGCGGTATGTGGCGGGTCTTGCCTGATTTGGCCGTGCTCCCATGCACCGTGATACGTGGTGCCTTCCCATCCAGGGCGCAATCCACCCATCGAAGCTCAAAGAGCTCTCCACGCCGAAGACCGGTGTTAAGGGCCAGCAGCGTCATTGGCTTCAGGAAATCGACGAAGGGTACCGTCCGCAGGTCAGGCCGCAATGGCTCGCCACGGTCACGAAGCCAGTCGTTGTGGGAATCGCGCTTTACCCGTAGCTCTTCTTCGCGGATCTCCATTGCTTTGTGAAGCCGCTTCAGCTCCTCTTCCTCTAGATAGCGTGGCCGTCCGCTTGAGTCCAGCTTGAACTGCTTTACGCGCTTCAGCGGGTGACTCTCCAGAAATTCCCAGTCTACCGCCCGCGTGAGCACACCGCGCAGGGCTGCAATCTCACGATTGATGCTGGATTCCGCCAATCCTGCGTCCTTTCGCGACCTCTTCCAACTATCTACCCACATCGGCTTGATTTCACTCAGTGGCTTGTTCAGGAGACCCGCAAAGTTGCGCTTTACCCGCGTTACGGTATTCTCTGCCGTCTTGTGCGTGGCTCGCTCTGCGTAGACTTTCAGGAACGACTCCAGGGTGTGTTCCTGGTTGCGAAGTTTCGCTTCCTGGGGGTCTTCACCCCGTGTCGCGCTGGCCCAGTGTTTCTTGGCTGCTTTTCTGGCCTCTTCACAGGTTATGGCTTTTGGGCTGCCTATCCGGAACGGACGTCGCTTTCCTGTGGGAAGCGTGTACCAGACATAGAATGTCTTGGTGCCGGTCGGTTGCACGCGAACGCAGAAGCCAGGCTGGTCACTATCGAAGACTTCGTAATAGCTGGATCTGGATTCAAGCTCTCTAACATACGTGTTCGTTAGTCTTGCGTTTTGCTTCATGCTTTATCCTTTCACCAATCCCGTTATCTCTCCGTTATCTTTCGTTTTCAGATGGGGAGTAATCTTGCCTAACTCCGGATAACCTTATCATGGGAACAAAGGCCCCGTAAATAAAGGGAGATATCAGATTAAATGTTAATAGGAGTTAAGTCGCGTTAATAGTGTAACATGGAGGAATCGGCCTGTAAAGTCACTCGTAATGAAGAGGTCCGGGGTTCGATTCCCCGTTCCAGCCCCAGTAAATATGCACCTTCCGCCACCGGTTTTATGGTCCGCGGAATGGGGAAAGCTTTAAGAAACCTCTTGGATTCGTCCAAGAGGTTTTTTGTGTTGTGGGGGTGCCATAAAAAAGGTTTATGATCCATTTCCGGGGAAGACCCGTTAGAACAGACGACTCCCTTGAGTGCGGCAGCTTGCTGCCGCTTTCGCTCGTTCCCATGCTCTGGGTGGGAATGCCTTTTCCTGCGCTCCTCTTAGGGGGGGGACGGGGTTGCCGTAGGGACGGAGGCCGCCTGAACTTTCGTGGTCTGACGACGCGGAGCGTCGTGATCTGCGTTCCCATGCGGAGCATGGGAACGAGGAAAACGAACGTAAAAATGTGTAGACTGCCCTTAGGTTTTCCAACACGGCGTCCCTGTGGGCGAAGCAGTCCCTGATGGGGGCGTGTTGTAGGGACTGCCGCGCCCCGTGTGGTGGTGTCGGTGGGGTCACGGGATGGCCCGCAACGTGACGGGTCTTCGCCTGTACGACTCAGAGGGCGGTGGCTGTCCTGTCGTTGCGAAGATTGACCCGTTGTCCCCCTTTCCAACGACGGGACAGCCACGCCCTCTCACGTTTTCGTCCCCGTGCCGATGCCACGGGCTTTCCATCGCTGGATTCACCAACACGGCGTCCCTGTGGGCGTAGCAGTCCCTGATGGGGGCTGTAGGGACTGCCGCGCCCCGTGTGGTGGTGTCGGTGGGGTCACGGGATGGCCCGCCACGTGACGGGTCTTCGCCTGTAAGACTCAGACGGCAGTGGCTGTCCTGTCGTTGCGAAGGTTGACCCGTTGACCCCCTTTCCAACGACGGGACAGCTACGCCCTGTCACGTTTTCGTCCCCGTGCCGATGCCACGGGCTTTCCATCGCTGGATTCACCAACACGGCGTCCCTGTGGGCGAAGCAGTCCCTGATGGAGGCGTGTTGTAGGGACTTCCGCGCCCCGTGTGGTGGTGTCGGTGGGGTGACGGTCTTATTGCATGTGCCCCAATACTGCGAAAAGCCCTCTGCCGGGCGGTGTTTGCCGGGTGGGATTTTGTCTGTTGACGCGAAAATGAAAAAACTTGCAATATCTCGTACTTCGGGCTATTCTGTTGTTTGTGGTCAATTCGATTAAACCAATCAAAGTTGGGACCTAGGGATGGAATCGAAGCAATCGTTCAGTACCTCAGAGGTCGCGAAGTACTGCCATGTTACGGCAGATACGATCCGGAAGTGGGCAGAAGCAGGGCGTATTCACGTCTTCAAGACACCGGGTGGACACCGCCGAATTCGGCGGGATGACCTGGTGCGTTTTCTTCGGGAAAACAAGATTCCCATTCATGAAGATTTGGACAACGCCGGTATTCGGGTGCTGGTCGTAGACGATGAAAAGGCCGTGGTATCGGTTATTCGTCGTTTTCTCGAGCGATCCCGGACGCCGTTCCAGATTGAAGTGGCGGCCGATGGCTTTGAAGCCGGGCATCATATGGCAACGTTTCGTCCCAATGTGATGTTTCTGGATCTACGCCTGCCGGGGATGGATGGCTTTGAAGTGTGCCGACGTATCAAGTCGGATCCGGAGACGGCGGGTTGCCAGATTATCGGCATGACGGGGTACTACGAGGGGGATGTGGCGGAGCGTATCGTGGAGATGGGGGCGACGATGTTGATGCAGAAGCCCTTTACGCCCGATGATTTACGCCGCGCCCTGGCAAAGGTCGGGGTGGAAGTAAATTAAACCCACCCCTGCGCCCCTCCCAGGAGGGGAGTATGGCAACCCACCCCTGCGCCGCTCTCAGGAGGGGAGTATGGTAACCCATCCCTGCGCCGCTCTCAGGAGGGGAGTATGGCAACCCACCCCTGCGCCGCTCTCGGTGGGGGGTATGGCAACCCACCCTGCGCACGGCCTTCAGGGGAGTTTCGGAGACCCACACGCGCACTGCTCCCGTATTGGAAACGGTGCGGGTCTGTCGCCCGGAATTTCTTGACTACGTAGTGGGAAGGGGACCGTGCCCTATTCGTCTTCGACTTCGGCCTCGAGGGGGGGCGTATCGTCGAGGGCTTCGCCCTGTTTGTCGTAGCGATCGAGATAATCGAGGTTGCTGCGACGGATGACTTCCTTGGCTTCCTCGGCCCCATAGACGTGGGTAATCTCACAGGCCTTGCGCATGGCGTCCGGTGCCTGCTTATAGGTAAGGAAGTAGTGGCGGAGCCGTTCCACCAGCATGGAGGGGCACTGGCTGATGTCCTGCCAATAGCCATAGGAGGGGTCGCCTTCCAGGATGGCGATAATCTTGTCGTCGGCTTCGTCGCCGTCCAACATGCGGAGGCCGCCGATGGGGTGGGCGCGCATGTAGATATTCACGTGGGCAATATGCTTTTCCGTGAGGACGCAAATGTCCAAGGGGTCCCCGTCACCGATGATGTCGTCCCGTCCGGTTTTGTGGCGGCAATACTCGGCCACCTGTTCCCCGCAATAGGTCTGGGGCACAAAGCCATAGAGCTCGGGGCACACGTTGGAGAAGCGCTGGGGCCGGTCGATGCGCAGCAATCCCGTCACCTTGTCGAGTTCATACTTCACCGTATCGGTGGGTAAGATCTCGATATAGGCATTGATGGTATTGGGTGCTTCGGGACCGATCGAGATGCCGTGCCAGGGGTGGGCCCGGTAGAGTTGGGTGGGCTCAGGTGCCTGGTGCGGGTTGCCATTGATGGCGCCCCCGTTTTCGTGCTCAATCGGGTCATTATGCTCTGAAGACATGCCGTTTCTCCGTGTTTTCCGGGGTCATTGTACCATTGTGTCTGACACGTAAGCCAACCGGGGCAATGAATACTATGAATTAGCAAGGGAAATGTGACCTGATCAGGGGGGCCGTGCTATGCTGGGACGCCAGTCACGGCGGTCGAAGTTGGTCTATCCCCCGTAACACCCGGAAGGTGCAGCAGGTCAGTCTATGAAAGGTATTATTCTTGCCGGAGGTGCCGGCACGCGGCTACATCCGCTGACGCGGGTGGTCAGCAAACAGCTCCTGCCCGTCTATGACAAACCCATGATTTACTATCCGCTGAGCATGCTGATGCTTTCGGGTATCCGTGAGGTCTTGCTCATTTCCACGCCCGAAGACTTGCCGAGTTTTCAACGCCTTCTGGGGGATGGCAGCCGGTGGGGGATGTCCTTAAGCTATGCCGAGCAACCCCGGCCCGAAGGCCTGGCCCAGGCCTTTATTATTGGCGCGGACTTTGTGGGCGATAGCCCCGTCTGCCTCGTGCTGGGCGACAATATTTTCTATGGCCACGGGCTGACGGGCCTGCTGCGTGAATCGGCCCAGCTTACGGCAGGCGCGCAGATTTTCGGTTACTACGTGAGCGACCCCGAGCGTTACGGCGTGGTCTCCTTCGATGACCAGGGCACGGCCATCAGTCTGGAAGAAAAACCGGCCCAGCCCAAGAGCCACTATGCCGTGCCTGGCCTCTATTACTATGGACCCGAAGTGGTCCCCATGGCGCAGGCGCTGAAGCCCGGTGCCCGGGGTGAACTCGAAATTACGGACCTCAACCGAATGTTCATGGAAGAGGGCCGATTGCGCGTGGAGGTCCTGGGTCGGGGAATCGCCTGGCTGGATACGGGCACCAACCGCAGTCTCATGGAAGCGGGTCAATTCGTGCAGGCCATTGAGGAACGCCAGGGATTGAAGATTTCCTGTCTCGAAGAAATTGCCTGGAACCTCGGCTGGATCGATGCCGACGCCGTCCAGCGGGAAGCCGACTCCATGGGCAAGAGTGCCTACGCCGAGTATCT
The DNA here is from genome assembly GCA_034669905.1 of Candidatus Hydrogenedentota bacterium. GTDB lineage: Bacteria > Hydrogenedentota > Hydrogenedentia > Hydrogenedentales > JAEUWI01 > JAEUWI01. The sequence goes on along the minus strand of JAXMOL010000015.1, from coordinate 137,138 downwards.
TCGCGGTCTGTTGGCGCAGCGGGGTTGACCATGGGGCACGACGACAGCAGGGGAGAGGGTGTCCGCCCGCCCCGGGTAATTCTCGGCATTTCGGCCTACTACCACGACAGCGCGGCGTGCCTCGTGATTGACGGACGCATCGTGGCGGCGGCGCAGGAAGAGCGCTTCACCCGCATCAAACACGACCAGGCCTTTCCCACCCAGGCGGTGGCGTGGTGTCTGGAAGCGGGCGGCGTGGGCCATGGCGACATTGATCGGGTGGCCTTTTACGACAAGCCCTTTCTGAAGTTCGAGCGCATCCTCCAGACCCATCTGGCCTATGCGCCCCGAGGTATCCGCTCCTTCATCAAGGCCATCCCCGTCTGGTTGAAGGATAAGATCTGGCTCAAAGATCACATCGCCACCGAGTTGGACTACGACGGCACCATTCTTTTTCCCGAGCACCACGAGTCCCATGCGGCTTCGGCCTTTTATCCCTCGCCCTTTGAGCGGGCAGCCTTTTTGACCATCGACGGCGTGGGGGAGTGGGCCACCACGAGCTACGGCGTGGGGGATGGCAACCGGCTCACCATGACCGGCGAAATACACTTTCCCCATTCCCTGGGGCTCCTCTACTCGGCCTTTACCTACTACACGGGCTTCAAGGTCAATTCGGGGGAGTATAAGGTCATGGGCCTGGCCCCCTACGGCGAGCCCACCTACGTACAGACCATTCTGGATGAACTCATCGATCTGAAAGACGATGGCTCCTTTCAGATGAATATGAAATACTTTAACTACTGCGCCGGTCTCACCATGACCAACCACCACTTCGACGCCCTTTTCGGAGGTCCGCCCCGGACGGCCGAATCCAGGCTCACCCAGCGGGAAATGGATCTCGCCCGCTCGGTGCAGGAAGTGACGGAAGAGGCCATGTTGCGCATGGGCCGCCACGTGCACGAGGAGACGGGCTGCGAAAACCTCTGTCTCGCCGGGGGCGTCGCGTTGAACTGTGTGGCCAATGGCCGGTTGCTTCGGGAAGGCCCCTTTGAGCGCCTTTGGATTCAGCCCGCTGCGGGTGATGCGGGGGGCGCGCTCGGTGCCGCCCTCTACGGGTGGCACCAATACGCCGACCAGCCCCGTACGGCCAACGGCACGACCGACACGCAGCGCGGCACCTATCTCGGCCCCACCTTTTCCAGCGAAACGATCCAGTCCTTCCTGGATGAACACGGCTATCCCTACGAGGCCCTCGACGAGGGCGCACTGGCTGCGAATGTGGCTGAGCATCTCGCCAACGAAAACGTGGTGGGTTGGTTTCAGGGGGCCATGGAGTTCGGACCCCGCGCCCTGGGGGGCCGTTCCATTCTTGGGGACCCCCGTTCCCCGAAGATGCAGGAAACCATGAACCTCAAGATTAAGTTTCGGGAGAGTTTCCGGCCCTTCGCCCCCTCGGTCCTCGCGGAAGACGTGTCGGAGTATTTCGAGCAGGATTGCGAGAGCCCCTACATGCTGCTGGTGGCACCGGTGAAGGAATCGCTACGGCGGGAAATGACTGACGAAGAGCGGGCCCTCTTTGGCATAGAAAAGCTGAACGTGACACGTTCAACCCTTCCTGCCATTACCCATGTGGATTACTCCGCGCGGATTCAGACAGTGCACGAAGCAACCAACCCGCGCTACTACCGACTGCTGCAGGCCTTCAAGGCAAAGACTGGCTGTTCGGTGGTGATTAACACGTCCTTTAACGTGCGGGGAGAACCCATCGTGTGCACGCCGGAAGACGCCTACCGCTGCTTCATGCGCACCGATATGGACTACCTGGTTCTGGAAAACTGCGTACTCTCCAAATCGGCCCAGCCTGCCCTGGAAGGGGACACAGACTGGCGTCGCGAATTTGAATTGGACTGAGCCATGTTCCTCCAAGAAATCCGAGAAATAAAGAGTGGTCGCCATGAGCGGCATCAATTTGGCATCGTGATGGCCGTGGCGGCCTTCCTGATTGGCGGGGTGCTGTGGTGGCGTTCCGGTTTTTATCCCGTCGTGTTCATCATCGGCCTGGCCTTTCTGGTGCCGGTGCTCTTCGATAAGCTGTTCAAGACCGATATTTCCATCGCCCTGTTGCCCCTCCAGAAAGTGTGGATGGCCTTCGCCGTGGTCATGGGCACCATTGTGTCGACCCTCTTCCTCGCCCTGTTTTTCTACAGCGTCTTTTCGACGGTGCGGGGATTGAACCGCTTTTTTGGAAAGCCCCTGCTGGATCTTTCCTGGGAGCCCGGTGCGCGCGCGAGTTATTGGATTCGGCGGGATGCCGCCGGGTACGATGCTACCCAGAGTGAAAAGCAATACTAGCCCCCATGGGGAGGCAGTAGAAGGAATACGAAATGGCGAAATCGTCCATACTCCGTGAACTCTGGGACTTCGCCCGGGTGCGGAAGAAATGGTGGCTCGGTCCTATTATCCTGTTTCTCGTGCTCTTTGGGGCGCTGATCGTAATTGCCAAGGGCTCGGCCGTCGCTCCCTTTATCTATACGCTGTTCTAACCGCAGTCAATCTATAGGACGGGGCATGCCATGACCTTAGAGCAATTTATTCGCCGCAAGGATTTCGTGGTTATCCCCAGTCTGCACCGACTGATCATGTGGCTGGCGGCATTTCGCGTACTTCCCTTGGGCTGGCTGGCCCTCGCCGGTTGGTTTCTCACCACCTTGATGGGGGTGAGCGGCATCGACCGTCCGGTCTATTTTGTCGTGTGCGCCTGGACGGCTCCCGGGGTGATTGCGCTGGTATTCGGGCTGCTCCTGCGCCCCCGGGTGCGAATCCGACCAGACTTCCCCACGCGCGGTGCCGTGGATCAGCTTCTGACCGTACACGGCGAACTACACAATCCCGGTCGCTTCCCCCAGCTCTCGGTGGGGGCGGGGGTCTACCTCATGCCCCTGGAAATTGACCCGGGTCCTCCCGCCGAAGTAATCGGCGCGATTGGTCCCGGCGAGTCGACCCGTTTCGAGATTTCCATAATTCCCCGGCGACGGGGCCACTACAAGATGCCCGGCCTCGTGGCGTTTTCGACCTTCCCCCTGAATTTCTATCGGACCCCGGCCGGAGAAAGTGATGCCTGGCCGCTCCTCGTGCTGCCGAGTTTTCATGCCATCCACCGCATCGACATTCCCATTGGAACGCGGTATCAACCCGGCGGCATTGCCCTGACTTCCCACGTGGGGGAATCCCCCGAGTACATCGGAAACCGGGAGTACGTACCCGGCGACCCCATACGCCACATAGATTTTCGGGCCTGGGCACGGCTCTCCAAGCCGGCGGTGCGCGAGTTTCAGGAAGAGTATTATTGCCGCATTGCCCTCGTGCTGGACACCTTCACCGGCAAGGAGCAGCCACCAACGCCTGCCGGATTTCCCGACTTTGAAGCCGCCGTCAGTCTGACCGCCGCCGTGGCCGATGCCCTGTCTCGGGGAGAATACCTCATCGATCTCTTTGCGGCCGGTCCTGAGTTACATGTCTTCCGGGCAGGGCGGCACACGGCACACCTGGACAACGTTCTGGAGATACTGGCCGGGGTTGGCCACACGGTGGACAATCCCTTTGGTCGCCTGGCGCCAGCCTTGCTCGACGAGTTACGCAATATCTCGACCGTGGTCTGCGTTTTTCTCGACTGGGACAAGTCCCGCGAACAGGTGGTTCGTTCGGCGGCAGAAGCGGGGTGCAGCATCAAGGTGGTTGTCGTTCGGGATGAGGAAACGACCGAAGGGCTGGACAGCGCGTATCGTTGGACGCCCCACGTGCAGCAGGTCACGGTCGCGGCCGTCGCAGGCGGCGGGGTGGACACGCTGTGATCGCACGACGCCTCATTGGACTGGCCATGATTGGCGTGGAGGCGGCTGTCCTCTATCGCACGATGGGCTATCTCCCCGTTGCCCTGCTGGCCCTGTGTGTCGCGGGGGTAGGGTGCTTTCCTTCGCTGCAGTTGGACTGGCACTACCGGAAGAAGTTTTTTTCGGCCCTCGCAATCGTGACGTGCTATTGGCTATGGTGGCGTTTCGACCTGCGACTGGTGCAGCCTTCCCGCTCCGCCCAGTTTGCCGAGAATTTCGCGCTGGCCGCGTCGTTGGGGCTGATGATGCTGCAGGCCCTCCAATACTACTGGAAAGACGCGCGGGGCCTTCCCAACTACTATCCCTTGCTGGGTGCCCTGTCCCTCGCGTTTGCTTCGGATCACTACATAACGAATTCGTCCGAGCGCCCCCTGATCTTCGGCCTGGTCATGGGGTTCGGTGTGCTGCTCATCCTGTACTACGGGACGGAGACGCGGCCTCCCGAGCACCTGAAGAAGACCTATCGGGGCTATCGCGCGGTCCTGCTGGCCTGTTGTTTTACCCTGTCCATGCTTCTCGCCGCCGGGACGGTGTGGGTCTTGGGAAACAGCGAGCAGGCCGTGGGGCAATGGATTGCCAACCGCAGTTTCGCCCAGAACCGGTTTGTGTTGGGGAATCAACTCACCGCGCGGATGGACAGCATGAGTAGCATCAAGGGCAAGAACTTCGACCATATTGCCCTGCAAATTGTCGCCGACGAAAGCCCGGGATACCTGCGTGGGCAAGTCTACGACACGTACAACAACAAAGCCTGGTCCGCAGTAGGGGTGGGTGACGCGGCGGACAACCCCGAGGACTATCCCGTCAATTACACGCCCGAGTGGAGCGACGAGTCACTCTACGTCGTGGCGCCCGCGGCAGATTCCGTCGTGGGGGAAATGGTAGTTTATCCCGACGAGCGCATCGACCGGGCCATGTTCACCCCGGGGGAAACGGGCTGGGTCGGTTCGCAGTTCGGCTATCTGATTGTCAATGAGGCCCGGGTGGTGCAGGCATCCAGCGAACTGCTGGGACGTCCCTACCACGTACTGACGACCGTCGAACCTGCCATCGAAGCGCTGAGTCCCGAGGAGTTTGCACAGTACACGGTGCTGCCTTCCAACCTGGCGCCACAGTTGAAAGAACTGGCCGCGCAGGTCGCAGGGGATCAGACTTCGGTCCTGGGCAAGGCCAATGCCATCACCCAATACTTTACCTCCAATTACGACTACGTCCTCGGAATCGAAGTGCCCACCGGGGAAGAGCCGATGGCGTATTTTCTCTTCTCTGATCCCCTTCCGGACGGGCATTGTGAATTTTTTGCCACGGGGGCGGCATTGTTGCTGCGGGCCAGCGGCGTACCCGCCCGTTATGTGACCGGCGTGGGCGTCTGGGAGCAACATCCCTTTGCCGACTACTGGGTAGCCCGGAACCGGGACGCCCATGCCTGGGTCGAAGCCTGGGACCCCGAAGAAGGCTGGTTTATTGTGGAAGCGACTCCGGCGAGCGGCTTGCCCACGGGGGCCATGGCCCAGTCCACGGGCGGGTTCCGGGACTTCTGGAGCATGCTCAGCCTCACGGTACGGCGCCTTATCGCGGCAGTGAAGGAAGGGGCCTGGACCAGTCTGACCCACGTGTTACGTACCGTCCTTTGGGGCGTGCTGGCCTTTCTTCAGTGGGCCTGGTGGTTGGTGGTGGCCGTGGGAATTGTCGCGCTGTTGCTCTGGGAGATTCGGAAACGGTGGCGAAAGGGGGGATGGCGCAAGGGGCCGATCCGTGATGAGATGCAACAGCAGCTTCAGGAGCAGATTTCCGGCATGGACCGCTGGGTATACAAAAAATTGCGTTTACGCCGTGCCCCCCATACCACGGCCCACGCGTTTGCCCGGGAGTTGGAAGCCTCACCCGACCACCAGGAAAAGCAGCGTAGTCTCGCGCAGTGGTATCGCCAGTGGGCCACGCTCCGCTATCGGTCTGCGCCGAAACCCGAAGAGGTGGAAGCCCTGGAGGCGACGCGGAAGGCCCTGCAAGCACAGGGGCCTCCCAGAGGTAAACGGGATACGTATCCCGGGTAAAGCACCGGCCTTGCCGGTGAGCATTCGTCAGGCTCCGCTGTCTCTTTCTTGTATGATGCTTTAACATCGCGTAACGATTTTGTAGAAACACAGCTCCACCCCATCAGGGCCACGTCATTCCCGCGACGGCGGGAATCCAGTGCGTTTTCTGGTTGTCGTGAACGAATTTCTGGATCCCCGCCTTCGCGGGGATGACGGACCGTTTAGGCGTTCGGCTTGGACGGTCTAGACGTCGCGCACAATAGGGCCCCTTTCAGGTGCCGTTTTCATACCCCCGGCGCTTCCGGTGGTCGTTAGTCGACGCAGGACCGCCATGCCATCGTGCGTTCGCTAGCGCTGCCCGTTCCTGGAATCTCCTTTGCATTTTTCCGTTTCCATGGTACATTTTAGGGAGAACGGGAGAGATGGGGCCATGGAAAAAGAGATATTGACCGTAGCGGATGTGAGTGAACTGCTCTCCTTGCCGGAAGCCGAGGTGGGGCGCCTCCTTTCCAGCGGAGAATTACCCGGAAAGCGGGTGGGGCCCCACTGGTACATCTCGCGCCTTCGGCTCCTCCAGTTTATTGCCGACATTGACGCGCCCCATCCCGCGCCCCATCCGCCCGTGATGGAGACCGCTAAGTCTATTCCAGATAGGGCCTTAGGTCCACGGTGGCGCTGCGAAAAGTGTGAGGAGATTCATGCGCCCGACGTGGTGGAATGCACCCATTGTGGGGCCGTGCGGAACAGTCCTCTCATGGGATACCGCGTAGATCGCAGTCTCTGGGACTACTGAACCCGCGCTATCGGAAAAGTCAAGTAGACCCAGCCGCTGGAGCCTGCTACAATCCCGCCTTCGACTTAGCTGTGCCCTACCCGATGTGAAGGCTGATTGTGTCCCCCACCCGAAAATTCCTCCAAGGCCTGAACCCCAGTCAGCGGGAAGCCGCCCGCCACACCGAAGGGCCCCTACTCGTCCTCGCGGGGGCCGGTAGTGGAAAAACGCGGGTGATCACCCGGCGCATCGCCCATATTCTCGCTTCGAAACTGGCGGAGCCCAGTCAGATCCTGGCCGTGACCTTCACCAACAAGGCGGCCACCGAAATGCGTGAGCGCGTGGCCGAGCTGGTGGGTAAGAAGACGGCCGACACCATCGTTATCTCGACCTTCCACAGTTATTGCCTCCAGGTCTTACGGAAACACATCACCCGCCTGGGCTACCGGAAGAACTTCAGTATCGCCGGGGACAGTGACTCTCGAACCTTGCTGCGCCGTGTGGTGGAAGATCTGCACAGCTCCGAATCCTTTGATACGGGCACCTTCCAGTCGCGCATCAGCCTCATGAAGAATGCCAATGAAGCGCCTGATCCCAACAAGCCCCTGCCCGTGGAAAACGCGAACGACGAAAAGTATGCCGAGAATTTCGCCGATGTCTACGAGGGCTACCACTCGGCCCTGCGGGCGGCCAACAGCATCGACTTCGACGATCTCATGCTCCTCACCCTTAAGCTGTGGGACGAACACCCCGATCTCCTCGAGGTCTGCCGCGGCGCCTTTCGTTATGTCATGGTCGATGAATATCAGGATACGAATAAGGTTCAATACGAGCTGATCCGCCGCCTGGTATCGGAGCATCGCAACCTCTGCGTGGTAGGCGATGACGACCAATCGATTTACGCGTGGCGCGGCGCCGACTCGAGCATGATCCTGGATTTCGACAAGCACTTTACCGATGCCCATATCGTGACCCTCGATCAGAACTACCGATCCACCACGACCATTCTCGGTGCGGCCAACGCCGTGATTAAGAACAACCTTGTGCGCCGCGATAAAAAGCTCTGGTCCGATTTGGGGGCGGGGCGGAAACTCGATTGGATCGTCTGCGCCGACGAAGAGAAAGAAGCCGAAGAAGCCCTGAAATGGATGGGTTTCATCCAGTCCCGCACGGGCGCTCGCTATAGTGATTTTGCCTTTCTCTATCGCTCCAACCAGCAATCCCGACCGTTGGAAGTGACCCTGCGTCAGGCGGGTATCCCCTATATCGTGGTGGGTGGACAAGACTTCTTCGAGCGGGCCGAGGTGCGCGATATCATCTCCTATCTCAAGGTGATTGTAAATCCCCGGGACGAGGCCGCCTTTCTCCGTGTGGTCAACATGCCGCGACGGGGCATTGGCGATGCGACCCTCCATAAGATTCACGAGTTGTGTCGCGATGAAAAGCTTTCCCTTGGGCAGGCCACGGCCCATCTCTTGAAGAATGGCATCGACGGTGGCCCCGTGCAGTTGGCCCTGGGTGAGAATCCGGACGACCGGGTACGTCAATTCAAAGAGCAAAAGACCGAGCGCGGGCTGCGCGACTTCCTCCGCCTGCTGGATAAATTCCGCAAGCGATTTCGGGAGAAAGACGGTACCCTCCGGGAAATCGTGGAGGATCTTGTAGCCGCTATCGATTATCACGGGGAGTTGGTGCGCACCTGCAAGACACCCCAACAGGTGAGCAACCGCTGGAACAATATCGAGGTCGTGGTCAAGGCCATTGGTGAGTATGAGGAAAAGGCGGAAACGCCAAGCCTCAGCAACTTCCTCGACGAAAGTCACCTCAATACCGATCAGGCCCGTTTCGGTAAAGATGACCGCCGCAAGACGGGCGTGACCCTCATGACGATCCACAGTGCCAAGGGGCTGGAGTTTCCCTTCGTGTTTCTCATGGGCCTCGAAGACGGGCTCATGCCCCACGAGCGAAGCCTCAAGGAAAACAACATCGAAGAGGAGCGGCGGCTGTTTTACGTGGCCCTTACCCGAGGCAAACGGCATGTCACCATGTTTGAGGCCCTTTCCCGCGTGAAAAACGGAAAAGAAAAGATCTCTAAATCCAGCCGATTCCTGGCGGAAATTCCCGAGGAACTCTACGTTCAACACATCAAGGCGGTCCGCCAGATGGCGGAGGAACAAGTGGATCCGCCGGAAGTGAAGAAGAAAAAGAAGAAATATGTGCCCCGCCGGAGCAATCTCTGAGCCTGGTTGACCTGCGGCTGAAAAAATGCTCCAATAGTATATCGGCATTGAGCGGCGTGCGGTATACCAGGAGGCGTGCAGGGCATGAGACGGGCAGTGTGTTTGGGGGGGATTTGGCTTAGCACCATCGCGTTAACGGCGGGGCTTCCGGGGCATTGGCGGGGGCAAGTCGTTACGGGGAAACGGGAACACCGCCCGTCCTCGTTATCGACGTCGGTTTCAATGCCACCGCAGGTCACGGACGTGGCGCATTTGCGAAGGATTCTCAACGACAAAGTGCGCTCGCAGGAAGAGCGGATGACTGCGCTGATGGTGCTCCCATACAGGGCCACGCCCCGCGCCTTTGAGTCGGTATGGTCCTTTCGCGACTCGGGGCGGATGGAGTTCGACGTTCCCAATGACCTGCTCAATACCCAACGGAAGATGATCGATACGGACGTGATTCGCCATCATTCTCCCGGGCGCGTCGATCAGATAGACCACGAGAATCTGCGTGGGGTCATCACGCTGGTCGCTACCTTGGACACGGCGGTCGCCGATACATTCCTGTTGGCGGGGGCACGAAACCACGAGGAGCAGCCTGTTCGTCAAAGGGCACGGAACTACTACGCACGTCAGGATTCCGGATTATGAAAAATTGGTTGAAAGCCCATGCGGTGGAGCTCGGTACTTTCGTAGTCTGTGGGAGCATTTGTGCCGGTACGCTGTTTTCCATGTATGGCGGCGACGTGATGGCCTGGTCGCGACGCTATCTTGACCAGTCCCCGACACCCCGCGGGGCGGTGTTGGTCTACCAGGTGGACTCCGGCCGCCCGATGTTCGGGGGGGATTCGTTGCACGATGCGGTGGAAACCCGCGTTGCGAACATTCGTGCGTTGATGGGCCAACCGGAAACACCGGGTGGACCGATTTTGTCGTGGCGACAATCCCGGCCTCTTCGGGAGCAACTCTCGTTCGAGGAACGGCAGTTGTGTCGCGGCATGGCGGGTGCTGACTTTCGGGGGGCCGACCTGCAGGGTATCGATTTTCGGGGGATGAATCTCTCGCACTGCGATTTTCGGGGGGCCGACCTGTCGGGCGTGCAATTGGATGGGGCCTTTCTTCGGGATGCCAATTTCGAGGGGGCAATCCTGAGCGACGTAGACTTCCGTGAATTCAGCAATCTGGGTTTTCATATGGGGCGTAACGTCTCGGGTGTACGTTTTCAGCGCAGCAATTTTGAAGGGGTTTTCGTGGGAAGAGGGCTGCTGGGGGCCGATTTTCGGGAAGCTAATCTGCGTAACGCCGTCATCTATGCCTTCAGTACCGAGGACATGGACATTCGCGGGGCCGACCTGCGTGGGGCCAGATTTGCGTATACCTATGGCGATCATAAGGACCCGACGTTGACCTACGACGATGCCCTGGCCTCCCTGATTTACGACGACATGACACGGGTGGAAGGGTTGCATCTGGGTGCTGTCGTGAATACCCGACTGCCCTTTGTGCAATGGGCTGTGGCGCGAGGGGCCCTGGCGTCCTTTCCACGGGAAGATCCCATCCGTGGCCAATGGGCATTGCGCCATTGGGAAAATTACAACGTGATCTGTGAAGGGCCCACGGCCGTCGGGGCCTTGTACGGCCATGTGGCGACCTTGCGCCAGGAAATCCAAACCGTTACCGGCCTGCAGTATCCCGAATCGGCAGGCTGGGGCGACGTGGTCCAGGCGATTCAGGCCCTGCCGACCGAAACCCGAGGCCCTTTGAAGGCGTTGTTGGAATCGACCCGGGGTATGGATCTCCAGGGCTTGGATCTGCGCGGGGCCGACCTGCGTGGTCTGGACCTCGGGGGGGCCGTATTCCGAGGCACAGCACTCGCCGGGGCCGATTTAAGTGATACGGTACTGGAGCGCGCTGTTTTCGTGAACACGGACCTCCGCAACGCGCGGTTGCACGGCACCAGCCTGAAGTGGGCTTCCTTCCAGAACTCCGGTCTGGAAGGCAGTGAGTGGCGTGACTGCAATGCCTCGGGGGTTAGCATGACGGAAGTGCCGCTGAACGGCACCCACCTGACCTGTGTCGATTTCTCGCATGCCAACTTGAAGGAGGTCTCCTTTGCTGGCGCGGAGTTGGAGAACGTCTCCTTGAGCAGGGCCCTGTTGGAGGATATCCGCTTTTCGGATGCGGTATTGAGGACATTGGATTGGCGGGACGGTATCGTGCGCTGGAGCGACTTTGATGGAGCCCTCATTCAGGAGAACGATTTCTCTGGCGCCGTCCTCCATGAGTTGGCTTTTTCAGAGAGTGCCTTTGGCGAAACGTCCCATTGGAAAGATACGATCCTTGGCCCCGACCAGTTCAGCAATCTGCCGAGCCCGCGCATTGTTTCCATGGTCGAAGCGGGCGGTGGACGTTTGGAAGCCGATTCGGAGGTGATGTCCCGTATCCAGGGGCAACGTCGACACGCGCTCTTGATAAAGCCGCCGCCGCGTGACACACCCGTGACGGGGGATACCGCGGACCGCTTTCTCGAAACCCCGACGTCTTGAGGGTGCGGCGACGCCCTTCGGTATTGGCCGGCCTTACTGGGTGGGGCGAATGTCTTTCAACAGCAGTTGGATGGTTGTTTCGCCACGCCATTCATTAAATTGGGGGGTGAAGGCGATATCGATGGGGCCAGAGAGGTCTTCGGTGTAAAAGCGTTCCGCCATGTTGAAGCCGATGGCCGACAGGGCACAGCCGTCCTGCTCGAAGGATACCTTGAGATGTTGGTCCTTCAAGATGCGGATGGAGCCTTTGCGGGCTTCCACGCCGAGGGCGCAAAAAACCGGGGCGGGGTTGTGGTGTCCCAGGGGCTCGATACGGGCCATGTTATTCAGCAATTCGCCGTCCACTTCCTTGAGGCTGGCGATGGCGTCCACCGCGAGCTCAGAGAGGATTTCACCCGTACCCAGTTGGGCTGCCGCCTCCGCTTCGAATTGGTCCCGGAAGGCCGAAACGTTGCCGGCCTCAATGGTCATGCCGGCGGCTGAGAGATGGCCACCGAATTTGACGAGGTGAGACTCACAGGCCCGAAAGGCCTTGATCATGTCGAAGTTTCCATTGCTCCGCGCCGAGCCCCGGCCGATGCCGTCTTCGTCAATGGCGATCACCACCACCGGGCGTTGATAGCGCCCTTGCAGTTTGGAAGCCACAATGCCGATGACGCCGGGGTGCCAACCTTCCCGGGCCACGATAATGGCCCGTTGCGCGGGGTTAAAACAGGCGTCCAGTTCTTCCACCGCGTCGTCATAGATAGCCCGCTCAATGGCCCGTCGCTCCGCGTTGGCCTCATCCAATGACTTGGCCATGCTATGGGCCTCATCCGGACACTCCGAGAGGATGAGTTGCAGGGCGGCCAGGCCGTTGTTCAGGCGGCCCGCCGCATTGATGCGGGGTCCGATCTGGTATCCGATATCCACAGAGGATATGGCGCCGATATCGACACCGGCCACCCGGGCCAGCGTCGCAATGCCGTTGCGCCGGTGTTTGGCCATATGGCGCAGGCCCAGGGCCACGAGCACGCGGTTTTCCGCCTGGAGGGGGACAATATCCGCCACCGTGCCGAGGGCGGCAATATCGAGGTCATTGGGGGTGCCATTCAGGGCTGTGGAGACCTTAAAGGCCACGCCCGCCCCACACAGGTACCGCCCGGGATATTCCTCCGATTCCCGTTGGGGGTTGATGACGGCCAGGGCATCGGGGAGGCCCTGCTCGATGGCATGGTGATCGGTGATGATCAGATCGAGGCCCTTCGCCCGGGCATGGTTCGCCGCTTCGTGGGCGCTGATACCATTGTCCACCGTCACGATGAGATTCACGCCCTGGGCCAGGGCTTCGTCTACATGCTCAGGAGCCAGCCCATAGCCTTCCGTAAGGCGCTTGGGCATGTTGTAGGAGACCTGCTTACACCCAAAACGTTTCAGGCCGTTTACGAGGATGGCCGAGCCGCTGATGCCGTCCACGTCGTAGTCGCCAAAAACCAGGATATGCTCCTGCTGATCCCGGGCCGCCGTCAGACGGGCCACGGCCTTGTCCATATCGGTGAGCAGCAGGGGGTCGGACAATTGATCGAGGGTGGGGTTCAGATAGACGGTGGCCTTTTCGGCCGTATCCTGACCCCGGAGGATGAGCAATTGAGCAACAATGGGGGGGACATCGATCTCCCGGGCGAGTTCGCGCACCCGCTGATCGTCATGGGGCGCGATATTCCAATGGCGCCGTATGCCGAGCGCGTTCAAAGTACTTCCTGCGCGTGGCGGACGACGGCGTCCACCGTTTCTTCCCAACTCATGTCGGTGGAGTCCAGGAGGAAGGCATCATCGGCTTTTCGTAGAGGGGAGTCCGCCCGGTTCTTGCTTTGCTCATCCCGCTCGTGCACCTCGGCCCGTAAGGTATCCCAATCATAGGTCTGGCCCCGTTTGCGCATCTGTCGTGCCCGGCGGTTGGTCCGGGTGTCGAGGGAGGCGTCGAGGTATATCTTGCACTTTGCCTTGGGGAAGACGACGGTACCGACGTCACGTCCTTCGGCAACGGTCGGCTGCTTTTCACCAAAGCGTCGCTGCAATTCCACGAGTTGCTTACGAATGGCCGAGTTCTGGTCGAGTTTGTAAATGAGGTTGGTGATTTCGGGAGTGCGGATGGGGGCACTTACGTCCTGGCCGTTAACCGTCACGACCTGGCCCGTTTCCCGCTCTTCGATATCCAGCGCCATCTTGGCGGTGTGGGCGGCCAGGGCCTCGCCATCATCCAGATCGATGCCCTGATCGACGGCCCACCAGGTGGCGGCGCGATACATGGCCCCGGTATCCAGAAAAGCAAAGCCGAGTCGACGGGCCACTTCCTTGGCCGTGGTGCTTTTTCCCGCACCTGCGGGACCGTCAATCGCAACAATTTGGGTGGCATCGCTCATGGGTGGATCTTCCAGTATCGGGGGATAAACTCCGCCACGACATCGAGGCGTTGAGACCGCGTGATCATACCATGGCCCATAAAGTTGACTCAATGGCCCGACCAGAAAAGCTGGTTCCGGGAGTAGGAATCAGATGTTGATAGAGAGCTCCGCCGATTCCTCCGGGGGGAGCTCCAGGGCTTCCACGGTGCTTCGTGTGGTTCGTACAAAAGTCTGATGCACATTCTTAAGCTTTTCATCGGAAGATGTGATGGCGCAACTCTTTATGCCGCCCGAGGGGTCATCCATAAGGTGGCGCCAGGGGCTGATCAGGATGCCGGGCGAGAAGGTGCCTTCTATGCGGGCGCCGCCCACGGCCCAGCCCTGAAGCACATGATCGGGTAGGGAAACCATGTACTCTCGCCAGAGTTTCTCCCGCAATTGCTCAATACGATCATGGACCTCCCGGCAGGTGCTCCGGTAGCCACTGGCATGGGAGAGTCGGTTTTCCATGGTGCGTTGCAGGAGCTTGACGTACCGGTCGCCCAAACGCTGCTTGAAGATATCGCCCGTCGGGCGTTTCCGTGCCGCCGCCGAAAGTTGTTTCAACATCTCCACCCGGGAACATTCTTCGCGGGCCCGTTCCATGAGGGCATCGCGGCCCATGGCCCGTTCGATGGCGGCTTCTTCCCGTTGCAACTGGCGCGACAAATCGTTGGCGCGCCGCTGGATGGCTTCACACTTCGCCAACAGCCGTTCAAGCACCTGCTGAAGACCTTGTTCCGACATGCCCCGGCGCTGTAGTTTTCGGCCCAGATACAGGACATCTTCCTTCTCCTGGTGCAGCTCGGGCTCGATACTGCCTTCCTGTGAGAGGGAAAGAAGTTCGCGACGAAGTTCGTCCAGGGTCGCTTTCTCTTCGCTCGATTGTGTGCCCGAATCGGACATCTGCGAATTCAGGTTGTTGATCCGATCTTCCGCCGCCATAACCAGCGACCGAATCCCGGCCGTAAGCCGCTCCATGAATGAAAGGCGTTGGCGACGTTTCTGAATGTCTTGCACCTTTTCTTTGGTGTCGGCTTCACCCAATACGAACAGCAGGATGTTTCCGGCCAGATCGTCGGCCTCCCGTTCGGACAGGTCACTCAGTTCCTCCAGGTGATCCAGGCGTTGTCGCAGCTTCATGGCCGAATTCAACAGGGAACTGGAATCCATCGTAAGCACTTCGCCGTAATCCTGGCAGGAGAGTCCGCGCAAAAGGCATACCCGGAGGGGGCGCTCATCGGTGGCGACGAAACTGGTTGACCGGGCATGTTCCGTGACGAAGAGATCCCCCCCGCACATGAGTCCGTCGATCTGAATCTTGCGGGCCAGAAAGCGGCCTCCCATGGCATCTTCCCGGAGATGAATCTCCCGTGCCGCGAACACCATCTTGGGCGATTCGGCGTTGACGGCCCGCACGGTGTCTTCCTTAGAAAGGACGATGGCCTGGTTCAGAATGTCCCGCGCGTTGATGCCCCCCCGGCGGGCGATGACAACCCCCGAAAGGTTGTCGAGGATGTCGCAGGATTCGGTGGCCGCGAGATTGCCTTCTACCGCCCCCCGTACACAGCAGTGTCCCTGATCGACCACGACCGTGCACTCAGCCGGGATGCCCGACATGATCTTCAGCGACCCTTCACACAGATAGACCGGTCCGCGAATGGGTAGACTCAGGCCGCCAAAGGTACGTACGTCCCGGGCTTCAGCCTGTTTGATATCGGCTTCCGTTGCAACGGTCAGCCGTTTGGCCAGGTTTTCGGCGCCCGGGATGAGTGGCTTCTTCTTGCGCAGCTGCTCGATGCTGTTCATGTGGGGTGCGGTGCAGGAGAGTACCCGCCGGAAGATGTCGAGTTTACCACTGCGACGGGCGAAGGCCACGGTGAAATAGAGGAGATCCAACTCATCCCGTTCCAGCCGGGCCACGTTGCCTTCGGTGAGCTCGGCCACCAGCTCCCGGATTAGTGGTTGCTGACGGTAACCTTCGGTATCATTTCGGGGAGGCTCCACTTCGCGAACCCAGCGGTCGAATACCTGGCGGAGCGCGCCGTAGGTGGCGGAAATATCACTGTCCCCTTCATGCGAATCGTACCAGGCGGCACAGATAGCAATGTCTTCCAGGTAGAGTGTCGGAATGACTTCCGGTGGACTGGAGACCACATAATGGGCAAGGTTTTCATACATGGGTGTTAGAGCGCGCTTTCAGGAATCCACCTGCTCGGGAGGATTGGGGTTAAGAACCTGCGTAAAGGGTGGCGACAGAATACCGGATTCCGTAATTATACCGGTGATTAGCGCAGCAGGTGTCACATCAAATGCGGGATTGTATACGGAGACGCCGTCGGGGGCGGTCTGGAGGCCAAAACCGTGGGTGATCTCCTCGGCGGCACGTTCCTCGATGGGGATGGCCGACCCATTGGGAAGGCTACGGTCCAGGGTGGATCGGGGGATCGCCACATAGAAGGGAATGTTGTGGGCCTTCGCCAGGACCGCAACCCCGTAGGTACCGATTTTGTTGGCCGCGTCGCCATTGGCCGCGACACGATCGGCGCCCACAATCACCAGATCGACTTTCCCTTCCCGCATGACCTGGGCTGCCATGTTGTCGCAAATCAGGGTCACATCAATGCCGGTCTGCTGCAATTCCCAGGTGGTGAGCCGGGCGCCTTGCAAGAGCGGTCGGGTTTCGTCTGCATAGACCCGAAAACGCCGTCCGGCTTCATGGGCCTGGAACATGACCGAGAGGGCGGTGCCATAGCCGGAAGTGGCCAGGCCACCGGCATTGCAGTGGGTTAGCACGCCCGCCCCCTCCGGGATGAGGGGTGCGCCGACCTCGCCAATGCGCCGACCAAGGGCCTGGTCTTCTTCGAAGATGGCACAGGCTTCCTGCTCCAGGGCTTCCTGGTAACGGACCGGTGCATCGTCGTCGCCTCCGGATACCGAGACGGCCCGCATACGGTCGAGGGCCCAGAAAAGATTGACCGCCGTGGGGCGGGTGGTGGCCAGGTGATCGGCGATGACCGTGACCGCGTGGCGCGCCGCCTGAAGGGTGGCGGGTCGACGCTGTCGAAGGCCCACCAGCACGCCAAAGGCCGCACACACGCCGATTGCGGGGGCGCCGCGGACTTTGAGTTGCTTGATAGCATCCCACACCGCATCCAGCGTATCGAGGGAAATGTATTCGAGTCGGGTGGGCAACTGTGTCTGATCGATAATGGTCAACGTGCCCCCGTCCCAGCGAACAGGATCAAATTTCACAGGCGGACTCCTCTGCCAAGTTTTTGCTATGCTAACGTACTTGGTGGGGCTATTTAAATGCGCCGTGGCACTAATCGTGGCCTGGCGATCCTTTCGTCAGGATAAGGAGCTGTGGTAACGGCTGTTGAATGTGGGGAGGGGCACCTGGTAACCCGATAGCATAGGGAAAAGGAGCCTGAAAATGAAGCGTATCTGTGGTGTGTGGCTGGGAGTCGTGTGCGCCCTCCTGGGTGTCCGAAGCGCCGAAGCCCAGTCGGAAGCAACGCCCTACTGGAAACCTATACAGGATGCCGTCTATCAGCAGGAAGTGGGGCATATCCTGCCCACGGAGAAACCCGTGTGGGCCTTGGCCGTTCTGGACGGGACCCTCTATGCCGGATTTGGTGACGGGGTGCGGAAACTAAACTCCGAAGGCCAATGGGAAGCCCTGGCCGACGGACCGGCGGACTACGTGGAACGCATGCGCACCCTCGGCGATGCGCTCTGGGTGATTGGCAAAGAGGCGCTGTATCGCTTCGACGAGAACGGCTGGACCCGAATGGCAGAAGGCCGATTTGTCGATGTCGTCGCCTTTGCGGGGCAGACCGTCGTCGCGTCGCCCAGTGGCTTGTACCGTGCCGAAGGAGACCGGTTGGGCGTCCTGCCCGGCGGCGGGTCCAGTCCGGGTCCCATACAAGGGCTTTCTGTCTATTCGGAGACCCTGTACTGCCTCGCCTACGACCGTCTGTTTACCTTTGACGGCCGGACCTTCAACCATCAGGATGTGGTGGAATTCGGCGCCTTTCCGTCCAAAGATCTGCGTGCAACCCTCGCCGTGGGCAGTCGCTTGTACGTGGCGTCCCATGCCGGGCTGGGGGTACTGCGGGGGACGGCGGCGACCCAGGTGCTCGGCTCCGATGGCCTGCCCCACGAAGAGTGCCTCACCCTGGCCCACGGACTCGACCGGGATTTCTGGGTGGGGACGACCCACGGCGCGATTCGGGTTGTGGGCGATGACTTTCACTATTTCGCGGGACCCCGTTGGTTATCTGACGATCATGTGAATGCCATCGTCGCCCATGATGATAGTGTCTATATCGGGACCAATACGGGGGTCGGTGTGATACGTTATGTGCCCTACACCTTGGAAAAGAAGGCCGATTACTACACCAGACACCTCACGGCCTGGGGACAGAAACGGATGGCCTTTGTGCACAAGCTGGAGTGGGATGAAGCTCACAATCGGTGGGTGCGGGAGGTGAGCGACAACGACGTGGGGTGGAGTACCCACTATTGGGCTTCCCAGGCCTTCAAGTATGGGGCCACGGGGGACGAGACCGCCCGTGCGGAGGCCGTAGCGGGGTTCAATGCCATGAAGTGGTCCGAAGAGATTACTTCCATCGACGGTTTTCCCGCACGCTCGGTATGGGCGGTGGGGGAGACGGGCAACCAGGCCCAGGGTGGGTCGGGGGGCTATCCCGCAGAGTGGAACCCGACGGCGGACGGGAGGTGGGCCTGGAAAGGGGACACGTCCAGCGACGAGACGGATGCGCAGTTCTATTATGCGAGTGTGTTTTACGATCTGGTGGCCAACGAGGCGGAGAAAATTCAGGTTCGCGACCATGTTCGCCGCATGATGAACCATATCATGGACAATGGCTGGGTGCTACGGGACGTGGATGGCAAGCCCACCGTGTGGGCGCGTTGGGATCCGGAATACTTCGCGAGCAAAAAAGGGAGCTACGCCCGGGGGCTAAATGGCCTCGAAATTCTGAGCTACCTGCGGACGGCCATCCATATTACGGGCGACGCCAAGTTTGAGGAGGGGCTGGCGGAGCTGGTTGGCCGGGGCTACCATCGGGAAGTCATTCAACAGAAGCTGCTGGCACCGGGCTATTTGTTTCACTCCGACGATCGCCTGGCTTTCTATGTCTACTACCCCCTCATTCAATACGAGACCGATCCCTACCTGCGTAGTTTCTACGTCCGGAGCCTGGCGCGCAGCTATGAAATTGAACGCATCGAGCAAATCCCCTGGTTCAACTTCATCTACGGCGCCCTGACGGGAAATGACTGCGAAACCACCGCAGCGATCCGCCACCTTCGGGAATGGCCACTGGATCTGGTCAGTCACGACTGGGACAATACCTACCGTTCTGACCGATTGCCGCCCGATGGGTACCTGCCCTATGCCGGTGGCGGACGTCCTTTTTCACCCCGCTCACGGGGCCCCATCCGATGGACGGATTCGTCCATGGAAATGAAGGGTGGCCATGCTGGCCGGGTGGTCGTCGATCCGTCGGGCTGGCTGGACGCCTATTGGATGGGGCGCTACTTCGGGATGATTCTGGCACCGGAGACGACGGATCCGGCCCTGCTGACGGTGTCGGACTTTCCGGCAGGATTGGGGGCGGCTCCCTATGACGGTCCGCCGATGCCGGATGTGCTGAAAGACTGAGTGGTCGGGCTTCAGATGATGACGAGGTTGTCGCGGTGGACAATCTCGACGTGGGATTTGCCGCCCACGATGGCCACGATCTCATGGCTCTTGCGGCCCATGATTTGGTTGACCTCATCGCTCGAGTAATTCACGAGTGCCCGGGCAATGGGAATCCCGGACTGGTCCTGAATCTCCACCGAATCCCCTTCCCGGTAGGCGCCGATGGTGGCCACAACGCCCGCTGCCAGGAGACTTTTCCCCTGCTGCAGAATCGCATCGCAGGCCCCGGAATCGATGCGGATGGTACCCGAAATCTTTCGGCCAAAAGCAATCCACCGCTTGCGGTGGGACAGGGCAGCTTCTCCGGGCTGGAACAGGGTGCATCGTGCCGTGCCGGAGAGGATATTTCGGACGATCTCCGGGGTGTGTCCATCGGCGATGATGGTGGGTACGCCAGCGGCCATGGCAATACGTGCGGCTTCGATCTTGGTCCGCATGCCCCCTGTGCCAGTCAAGGTGCCTGCACCGCCCGCGTATTCCTCGATGGTGGAGGTTATTTCGTTGACGACGGGTATGTGCGCCACGTCCGGATCTTTCTGTGGATTGCCCGCGTAGAGCCCGTCCACATCACTGAGAATAACCAGTAGCCCGGCGCTCAGCTTGGCCGCGATTTTTGCAGACAAGGTATCGTTATCGCCAAAGCGCAATTGATCCACCGCCGTAGAATCGTTCTCGTTCACGATGGGGATTACAGATTTCATCTGGAAGAGATTGCGGATGGTGTTGCGCACATTGAGGTAGCTGTCCCGCTGGTCCAGATCACGAAGGGTCAGGAGTACCTGGGCGGTGTGGAGCCCCTCGCCATAGGTCATGAAGAGGGTCTCGTAGTAGTGCATAAGGGTCGCCTGACCGACTGCGGCCACGGCCTGTTTGGCGGGCAGGGATTCGGGGCGTTGCGTCAGGTTGAGGGTTTTCATGCCACAGCCGACCGCACCCGAACTGACAATCAGGACGTTGATGTCGTGCTGTTGTTTCAGCAGACACAACTCCTTGACGACCGACTCCATCACATGTCCGTCGAAGGCCAGTCGACCGCTCAACAGGCTGGTACCAATTTTTAATACGAGTGTATCCAGGGTGTCAGGGTCAAAGGTCATTCGTCAGCATTCTATTTGAACACGCAACGCGGCAGGCGGCGCGCCAGGGGCCATCAGTTGCGACGTAGTATGGGCCTTAGTCGGGATGATACTCAAGTTCCAGATCACCGATGACGATGGTCTGGCCTTCCTCAGCCCCCAATCGTTTGAGGGCACGAAAGACACCCATTTTCTCAAGTACCTGTTGAAGGTGTACCACCGCTTCCGGATTGCTGAAGTCGGTCATGCGCACGGTGCGAATGGGGCGTTGCCCCACGATGCGATAGCCATTGGGTATGGTCTCGACTTCAAAAGGCGCTACGTAGGTGTATTCCCGTTCCGGGGGTTCCGGCTCGGGATTCTCCGCCACTTCACGACGGACGCGGTCCACCATTTGCCAGAGGGCTTCGATCATATCGGGGATGCCCTCGCCCGTGGCCCCGGAAATAAAGTGGGCTTTGGGAAAACGGGTCGACAGGTCGGCGGTCATTTCCCGGTTTTCGGTGATATCGATCTTGTTCAGCGCGACCAGGTAGGGACGGTCTTCGAAGACGTCACTGTGTTGTCGCAGTTCCCCCTGCAGGGTGCGGAGCGTCTCTTCCGGGTTCTCATCGCCACAATCGATGAGATAGAGGAGCACCTGGGTGCGCTCAATGTGGCGCAGGAAATCGTGGCCCAGTCCTTTCCCATCGGATGCGCCCTCGATAATGCCCGGAATGTCGGCCACGGCCAGCGTCCGGTAATCACTCAGGGGCACAATGCCGAGATTGGGCGTGATGGTGGTAAAGGGGTAGGCACCAATCTTGGGGCTCGCGGCCGAAATGGCCGAGAGCAAGGTGGACTTGCCGGCATTGGGCAGTCCGACGAAGCCGACCTCCGCAATGAGCTTCAGCTCCAGCTGATATTCCCGCTCTTCACCGGGTTCACCCCGCTCTGCAAAGCGCGGGGCCCGGTTGGTGGCGGTGACAAAGCGGGGGTTGCCCTTGCCGCCTTTGCCGCCCTCACCCGCGCAAAAGGTCTGGCCGTCTTCTGTCAGATCCGCCAGAAACTCTCCCGTTTCAAAATCGCGGATCACCGTCCCACAGGGCACGTGGATGACGGTCGGCTTGCCACCACGGCCATGGAGGGCTTTGCCCTTACCATGGGTGCCCCGGTTGCCCTTCCACTGGGGATGGTAGCGGAGGTCCGTCAGGCTCGTTAAACGAGAAGCGGCAGCGATAATAATATCGCCGCCATTTCCTCCGTCTCCACCATCGGGGCCGCCGAGGGGGACGTATGCTTCTTTTCTAAAACTGCAGCAGCCATCGCCACCGCGACCACCGATTACTTTAATTCGAACACGATCGACAAACATGGTAATCGGGGTGCAGGGTGTCAATTATTCCGCAACGGGAACAATATCAACGCACTGACGACCTTTCTTGAAAAAGCGAAACTGTACTACGCCGTCGGAGAGGGCGAAGAGGGTGTGATCGTTGCCAAGACCGCAGTTCTTACCGGCAGCGAACTTGGTGCCACGCTGACGCACGATAATGTTACCGGCGATGACCTTCTGGCCGCCGTAACGCTTTACGCCAAGGCGTTTGGACTCACTGTCGCGACCGTTGCGGGAACTACCGCCTGCTTTTTTGTGTGCCATGAGATAACTACTCCCTTATGCTTTGATTGCGCGAATCGTGATTTCGCTGTACTGCTGCCGGTGTCCATAGGTGCGCATGTAATTTTTGCGCCGCTTCTTCTTGAACACTTTGATTTTCTTGCGCTTGCCTTCGGCCGTGACTTCGGCGACAACCCGGGCACCGCTCAGGGCATCCGGCTCGGCGACAATACCGTCTTCCTTGACGAGCAGGCAGACGTTGTCCAGCTCTACTTGTTCGCCCACGGGGGTGTTAATTTTTTCCACCCGAAGCCGATCGCCTTCAGCGACCTTGTATTGCTTTCCGCCGGTAACCACTACAGCGTACATGGTTTCTCTCCATTTCCTGTATGCCTGCAGGCAACCGTGTGCTGCAGGGTCTTAAACTGTTTCGTTAAAGCTGAATGTCGGGCACGAAAGGTGCCGTCTACGCCTCGATACAGCGACGACTGAAGGCCATGGCTGCTGCCCGTAACTCTGCACTGGCAGAGAGCGAAGCCAGATAGCTCGACTTCGCATTTCGGGGCGATGGCAGGTTGGTCGTGATCGTCTTCAGGCTGCCAAAGGCACCTTCTGCGTCCACTTCGTGGCTGTTCATCGTTGCGTTCGGGTCGGCGATTACGCAAACCTTCGTTTCTTCTGGTCCGATACCAATCAGGCTCAGGGCCCCCGCCACATTCACGTTGGCAGGAAACGCCTGAACCGCTTCCAGGGCAGTGCCCTCGAAAACGACCTTCGGCTCGGTTAAATTGTCTACATCAATATTGTTTTCTACCAGGTACGGCGCACCGGCCAACCCTTCCGGGGGCTTGCGAGTCGTCAGGGTGACCATGTGAAGACCACCCTCCATCGCAGCGCGAATGCCGTCCAGCCCACACAGGGCTCCCGACGGAATGCGTACCTGAATACCACGTTTCTCGGCCCGTTGCAATTCGTCGCGGAGGGCCATCAAGCCACCCACGCTCATGACCAGACAGTCTTTCTGGTGCGTCATGGCCGCTTCGATGACATCACCCACTGCACTGCCCACGGCGCATTCGACAATGAAGTCGACTTCCGCAGCCAGTTCATCCAGGGTGCATATCCGGGCGTTCAATTGAAACGTTCGAAGAAGGACTCCCGCCCGTTCTTCGTCTACGTCGGTCAGCGCGGTAATCTCTGCAGGGATGTTGCCTTTCTGCAAGGCGATGCAGATATCTGCGCCAATATTTCCGCACCCGACCAAACCGATTTTCATCTTGGTCATGGTGCTCCTCTCAATCTTCAGTTATTGACCCCGAAACAGGGGCGATTATAGACACGTCACCCCATTGATTCCGTCAGAGAGGGGTGTACGGCATCCGAATTGGATACGTGAAACTTGCAAATCATAGCACGCACTGAAAAGCCAAGTCAATGTTCTGACCACGGCTTCGGCGCTGTCCCGTCCCGTGGAAAATTCGCCCGTGGGGCCTTGGGCCAAGTGTGCCCGGGGAAGGAGGGCCTTCGGGGGCGGGCACGATGCCGTGGTTGGCGTCGTCGACAACGGTGGGCTCCCGCCGTTGCCACGTCGACCCGGTCGCCGTTGGAACAAAAAAAGCCCCTCCCGATGGGGAGGGGCTTACAGAATGGGTCTGGATTACTGGGAGACGGTAATGAACTCGGTCTTGGTCTCCGAAATCGTCAGGATGGCTCCCGTCGCCGAGTGGGTGAAGGTAAGGGTCAGGGTGACCGTGTAATCTCCCGCGGCCGCATAGGTGTGGGTCGGATTCTGGGAGACGCTGACGGTGTCGTCGCCAAAGCTCCACAGCCAGCTGTCAATCGCCGGGCTGTTGGAGACATCCGACTGGTCGAAGAACTGGATGCTCGTGCTGGTCGTCGCGACCTGCGGCAGGGCGTTGAAGTCGGGCAAGGGGGGCTCGTCCACTTCGATGGTCTTCGTAGCGGTGACAACGTCGGTCGGCGTCGTAACCGTGTAGGTCACGGTATAGGAGCCACCATTGTCATAGCTGTGTGTGGGCTCCTGCAGGTCACTGGTGTTGCCATCGCCAAAGTTCCAGGCGTAGGTAAACTGCGTCGTGTCCGTTTCCGTGCCCAGGGTTACCAGGCTGTTGAACTGGAGTGTTTCCGTCGTAAGGGCACCGTCGGTCAGAATATCTTCCCGGGGGGTGTCGGCCACGGTCTCCACATCAAAGTCCACTGTCGGCGGATTGAAGTCTACCGTCACCATGTTGCTGACGGTCACCGAGCGGGACGCGGTCTGTACCGTCAAGGTGACGGTAAAGGTGCCTTCCGTGCTGAACTGGTGGGTGGGGTTCGTGGCCGTGCTGCTGTTGTTGCCACTGGCCGGGTCCCCAAAGTTCCACACATAGCTGGTAATGGGCTCGCTGCCCGCCACCGTGGTGTTGCTGAACTGGATGATGTCGGGCGTGTTCGCGTTCGTGACGGCAGAGGTGAAGCCGGGCGTCGGCGCTTCGATAACTTCGATATAGGCCGTGCGTACCAACGTATCCGTGTTGTTCGATGCCACCGGGGTCGTTACGGTCAGGGTAACCGAGTAGAAGCCTGCCGCGTTGTAGGTGTGCGTGGGATTCTGCGCCGCGCTGGCATTGTCCGATCCGCTGGCCGGGTCCCCAAAGTCCCACAGCCACTGATTGACAGCCGCCGTGCCGGGGGTGGAGGCGTCCATAAACTGGACTGCTTCCCCGACGCTGGGGGTGCGGGGGGTAGCGGTGAAGGACGCCGTGGGGGGCATAAAGGAAACCTGGATGCGGGTGCTGGCCGTGTTGGAGCCATGGGCGCTGACCACCGTCAACCGCACCGTGAACTCACCGGCACTGTTATACGAGTGGGTCGGGTTTTCCTCCACACTGCTGGCACCGTCGCCGAACTCCCAGATGTACTGGGTGATGGGGGCAGAGCCCTCGATGGAGTTGTTGGTAAACGTTACGTCTTCCAGCACGAAGGGGCTGACATCGCTGGGGCTGAAGGAGGCGATGGGTGCGATGGTGCGTACCGTGACCACCTTGGTGACCGTGTTGCTTCCGTGGGCCGAGGTGACCGACAGGGAGACGTTGTAGTTACCCCCGTCCGCAAAGGCGTGGGTCGGGTTCTGGGCGCGGCTCGTGGTGCCGTCGCCGAAATTCCAGAACCATTCCAGGATTGGCGAAGAGCCGACCGCGGAAGTGTCGCCAAAATTGGCGGTTGCCAGGGCGATGGGGCTGGAGGGATTCACCGAGAAGTCGGCCGTGGGGGCTACCTTGCGCTGCACGATAATATAATTGGACTTGGTTTCGGTGCGCGTGGCATTGGCCGTGGTAACGGTCAACGTTACGGTGTAAGCACCAGCCTGGGTGTATTGGTGCTCAGGCCGGGCCGCCGTGCTGGTCCGTCCGTCACCGAAGGTCCACAGACGGCTGGTGACCGGCTCGGTGCTGCTGGTGGAAAGATCGGTGAAGATAACCGAGTCACCCTCAAAAATGCTCGTAACCGACGCTTCGAAATCGGTCGTGGGTGCCGGGCTGCCGACGGTAATCCAGGCCGCTTTGCGGATGGTCTCTTCGCTGTTCGTCGTGGTTACCGTCAGGCTTACGCTGTAGAGACCCGGTGTCGTGTAGACGTGGGCCGGATCGGTCGCGCTGCTGGTGGTGCCATCGCCAAAGTCCCAGAAGCGGGAAAGGACATCGCCTGCGGCAGCGGTCTTTTCGGAGGCGTCTTCGAAGCGGACCGCCTGGCCGACGGCCGGTGCGCGGTTGTTCACGCGAAAGTCCACGAGCAGCGAATCTTCCGCGAAGACATTCAGTTTCTGAACGGCGGCCCCGCCGGTGCGGACGAAAATCTCGCCCCGGTTCGTTCCCAGCAACATCTTGGTTCGATCCACCCGAATGGGGATATGGATACGGTCTACAATGCCGGAACCCAGACAATTGTCCGAGTCGGCGGTGCAGGTTTCGGGCACGATCCAAGGCTGACTGGACGAGACGACCACGGGTTCAACCGGCGAGTTCGTCAGATTACGGTGGACCTGAAAAATGAGGGCATCCTCATCGGCACCGAAATCCAGAAAGGCTGGTGTCAAGATCAGGGTAAGTCCGTTGTCCCCTTTCAGGGGGCAGCCCGCGAGTAGAGCAGTCAGACAAACCGTTAGAATTAAACGAGTTACATTACCCCGCAGAGCATACATGCAAAAGACTCCTTGCTTCCGCCGAAAAAGCGCGATCGGGCCCCACTGGCCCAGACAGGTATCAAAATTCATGCTGGCATCATGCCATTTTAGCAGTTCCGTGTCAACAATATATTCGGAGGGCCTCCTTGCGAAAGCCCACCTCTCCCATTCCTATCATAAGAAAAGCCGTGGACTGATTGCACACTTCACGCGTATTGCTGGTATAATTAACCAGACACGAGAAGCAATGCACGGCCCAGGGTGTAACAGCCCTTCCACTATATACGTGGAGGTGAGGCTGGTGGTCGTGTAACAGTCTCACACCCCTAGAGTAGGGTAGGGCGTGTGCCGTGTGCAACCTCCTTCCAAAACCATGAGTCCAATGGCCACCCACGACCACCCCATCGGACCTCCTCATATCATACAGGTCTTGGGTCGATTTTCGAAAGGAATATGATCGCGCATGCGTAGCATTTATCGAGCTTTAGCACTTTTCGGGGTGCTTGTTGTGGCAACGGGCTGCAATAAAGACAGTGACGGCAAAGTGGATGCGAAGATCGCTGAGGCGCCCGTCCGTGCCGTGGCCCTGGTGGAAGCCGAGCAGCCGACGCGCCGGGATATCTCCGAGTACTTGTCGGAAACGGGGCGCATCACGGCAGAAGATCAGGTCGAAGTTGTGGCCAAGGGCACGGGCCACTGTCTTACCATCAAGGTGGAAGAAGGCGACCGGGTCAAGAAAGGCCAGGTGCTCGCCGAGTTGGACCGGGCCGAGATGGAGGCCCAGGTGCGCCAATCCCGGGTCAACGTGGCCCAGCAGAAGATTGCCTATGAACGGGCCGAGGGTGGGCTTCGCGAGGGTATCGTAAGCCCGGCCGAGCGGGATAACGCCAAGTTCAGCTACGAGCAGGCCAAGGCTTCCCTCGATGTGCAGGAAGTACAGCTGACCCACCTGACCATTCGGGCCCCCATCAATGGGGTCGTTACCCAGCGCAGTTTGCAGCAGGGCATGTTGGTGAGTTCCGGAACTCCCGCGTTTACTATTGTGGATCCCGCCTCCTACGTTTTACCTATTAATGTGAACGAACGCTATCTGCCGCGCCTGCGGGTTGGGCAGGAGGCCTTTGTCAGTATTGATTCGGCCGGGGACCGTGAATTCAAGGCCACCGTACGCCGGATCAATCCGGGCGTCGATCTGCAGAGCAGTGCCATCAAGGTCATCCTCGATTTTGATGCGAAGGATCACAAGTACCTGCGCGAAGCCGCCTTTGCCCGGTATCGGCTGGTGATGGACACGCGCGAAGACACCCTGGCCGTTCCCAAAGACGCCATCATCGAAGACAATACCCGGCGTTACGTCATGCTCGTGAAGCCCGCGTCTGCTGAGACGCCCTCGGATGAGGCAGAAGGGGGCGAGGCCGCGGCGCCGGCCAGCGAGATGCCGGAAGGGGCGGATGACCGTTGGATTGCCACACGGGTTGAAGTGGAGGTGGGCTTGTCGGACAGTGATTATACGGAAATCCTTTCGGGCGTGGCCCCCGATGATCGGGTGATTACCCTGGGCCAGCAGACCGTCAATGATGGCGATGCCGTGGAAATCAGTTCCATTGAAGAGTCGCTCGCATCCAAGGAATCGCTGGGGGCCGATGAGGCCCTGGAAACGGCAAAGAAACGCGCTGAATCGGAATCGGAGGGCGCCGGCCAGAAACCCCGGCGGCGTGGCCCCTGACGGGCATTCCGATTGCAACCTGCTTACTCTAACCTGACTGCCGTGTCCGCCTGATTTCTCGGGGCGTACCAGACCGCGGTGTCATGTCTCCCGGACTCTCTCGAATCGTACAGGACCCCCATGACCGAAGAACCACAGTCCTCGACTTCCAAGTATCGCCTGGCGATTCGGCGGCCCGTCACCACGGCCATGATTTTCCTCACGCTCATCGTCTTTGGCGTGCGTTCCTACCAGCAGTTGCCCATCAACCTCATGCCGGATATCGACTATCCCACGCTGACCGTGCGGACCGAGTATGAAGGGGCGGCTCCCGAGGTCGTGGAGAACCTGGTCACCCGCCCGCTCGAGGAAATGCTCAGTATCGTCAGCGGGCTGGTGGAAATCAGCAGTGTGTCCTCCGCCGGGCTCTCTGAAATTATCATGGAGTTCACCTGGGACACCGACATGAACATGGCCCAGCAGGACGTCCGGGATCGTCTGGACCTCTTTGCGGCGCCCCAGGAAGTGACCGAAAAACCCGTCATTCTCCGCTTCGACCCCACCCTGGATCCGGTGATGCAGGTGGCCATCACGGTGCCGGAAGTGCGCGCAGGCAGTGCCAATGCCCAGAGTCAGGAAGAATACGAGGCCCTGCTTACCCTGATTCGTGATGCGACGGAGCGCCATCTGAAGAGCGACCTCGAGGCCAAGGCCGGCATCGCGCAGGTCCTGGTAAAAGGCGGGCAGGAGGCCGAAGTACAGGTCCTCGTGGATCCCCAGCGGGTGAAGGCCCTCGGCCTTACCATGGAAATGGTGGGCAACAGCCTGGCCCAGCAGAATATCAGCCAGTCCAGCGGACAACTCAAAGAAGGCCGCTCAGAATATCTCGTTCGTACCTATAACGAGTACCGCAGCGTCGAAGAGATTCACGATGCCATCATTACCTCCGCCAATGGGCAGCCCGTGCGGCTTGCCGACATCGCCGAAGTCTTCATGGGGACCAAAGAGCGGGAAACAGTCGTCCGCATCAATGGACGAGAGGCCGTCGGGCTCGAGATTTTCAAAGAGGGTGATGCCAACACGGTTGAAGTCTGTAACCAGGTAAAGGATCTGTTGGGCTTCGAGCGAAAGCTCAGTTTCATGGAGCAACTCGTTGCCAACGTGCAAGAGGAGTTGCGGAAGAAGCAACTCGAATCCGGAAAGCCGATACGGCAGGAACTGGATCGCTACAGCCTGCTTGATGAGCTTCCCGACGATATCGAACTGACCCTGATTAGCGATCAGTCCCGCTTTATCCAGGGCTCTATTGAAGAAGTGAAAGACGCGACCATTATCGGCGGCGTCTTGGCCCTGATGGTGCTCTTCGTATTTCTCCGCGAGTTGAAGAGCACCATGATTATCGGTTTTGCCATCCCCATTTCGGTGGTGGCCACTTTCGTACCCCTGTTTATGCGCGACATCTCCCTCAATATCATGTCGCTCGGTGGCCTGGCCCTTGGGGTGGGTATGTTGGTGGACAACTCCATCGTCGTGCTCGAAAGTATTTTTCGTTGTCGCGAAGAAGGCGACAGCCCCGTGGATGCGGCCGAGCGGGGCACCCGGGAGGTGGCGAGTGCCGTAACGGCCTCCACCCTGACGACCATCTGCGTCTTCATGCCCATTACCTTTGTGGAGGGCATCGCCGGGCAGCTCTTTGGCGACCTGGCGCTCACGGTGACCTTTTCGCTCCTGGCGTCCTTGCTCACGGCCCTCTACCTCATTCCCCTGGTGGTCTCCCGGCAGGGGGTGAAAGCCCAGCAGGGCTCCGATGCCTTCTGGGCCTTTCGGGCGTACCGCGAATTGCGGGATCGTGACAGCCGGGGACGCGTTGCGGCAATCATGGGTGTATTGCCTCGGGGTATGTCCTATCTGGTGACCTACTTCCGCGATACCGTGGCGGAGGCCTTCGCACCGCTCGTGGCCATTCGCACCCACTGGAGTACATGGGGCTGGGGGCGTCGCGGCATGGCGGTGCTCTTTTTCCCCTTGCTGCTGGTCTTGCTGACGGCCCTCCTGATATGCCAATTGGCCCTGGGTATGCTCGCCGCGTTGGCCGTGTCCATGCTCTTCGCCGTTTGCCTGGTCTGCCTGAGTATCTATGTCGCGATCCGAAGCGTGATGCGGGTCATCCTCTGGTTGCCCCTGCGCTTTTTTGACCTGGCCTTCAACGCCCTGCGCGCCGCCTACGGTGCGACCCTGCTCCATGCCCTCCGCTTCAGTCCGGTAATCCTCTTACTGACGCTTCTGTTGGCAGGACATGCCTTTTACACCCTGCGCGACCTCGGTAGCGAGTTGATTCCGCCCATGAAGCAGGGGGAGTTTTCCGTTCAGCTGGAAACCCGCGCTGGCACCCGCATTGAGCAAACCGAGCAACGGGCCCGAGAGGTGGAAGCCATCCTGCGCCGTCACCCGGATATCGATCGCGTGACCGTCGAAGTCGGACAGGAAAGCACCCGGGGTGCTACCCAGCGGGGCGAGAACGTGGCCCTTTTCTCGGTGATGTTGGTTGATCCAGAGCGGAAGGCCCTGTTTCAGGACGACATTATCGAAGATATCCGTGCCATGATTACGCCGGCCCCAACGGAAGAGATTACCTTTCAGCTTCCCTCCCTCTTCAGCTTTAAGACCGCCATCGAACTTCAGATCATCGGCGAAGAGCTGGCGCCCTTGCGCGATCTGGGTGAGGCGGCGCTGGAACGGGTCAGCAAAGTGCCAGGGGTAACCGACGCAGAGTTGAGCGTGAAGCCCGGCTATCCGGAAATCATCATTCATCCCGACCGGGCCCTGCTCGCTGCCCGGGGTATTTCCGTTACCCAGGTCGCCGCCAAAATTCGCTCCGAATTGCAAGGTGACGTACCCACCAAGTTCAGTGTGTCGGGTGAAAAAATCGATATTCGCGTGCGGGCAGAGCAGAATTTTCTCGACAGTTATCGCAAGCTCGAACAATTGAACCTCGGCACGACCGCCGGGGTCGTTCCCCTGGAGTCGGTGGCCCATATTCAATTGCAGGAAGGCCCCAGCGAAATTCGCCGGGTGGACCAACGTCGCGTAGTGGTCATTTCCGCCAATATCGACAACCGCGATCTGGCGGCCGTATCGCGCGATATTCTGGATTCGGTCCGTACCCTCAATCGGCCCCAGGGCTACTACTTTGAGCTGGGTGGGCAGAACCGGGAACTGGAGACCTCCTACGCCAGCCTCTACTTCGCCCTCTTGCTGGCTATCTTCCTCGTATACGTGGTGATGGCCTGCCAGTTCGAATCCATCTGGCATCCGGCCCTGGTCATGGCGAGTGTGCCCCTGGCCTTTATTGGTGTGGTCTATGCCCTGGATTGGATGTCCATCGATCTCAGTATCATGGTCTTCCTGGGGGGGATCGTACTCGCAGGTATTGTCGTAAATGATGCCATCGTGCTGGTCGATTACATTAACCAGTTGCGGCGTCGGGGACTCACCAAGATGGAGTCCATCGTAGAGGCCGGCACCGTCCGCCTGCGCCCCATTCTCATGACCACCGTGACCACGGTGCTGGGCCTGCTGCCCATGATCGTCGCGTCGGGCGAAGGGGCCGAGATGCGCCGCCCCATGGCGGTGACCGTCATGGCGGGCCTGACTTCGGCGACCATCCTGACCCTGATTATTATCCCCGTCATCTACTATATCTTCGGCGGACGAGATAAGCCCGATGTGGTCGCGGAGACCGAAACAACGTGAAGTACTCCCTCCCCGAGTTTGCCCTTCGACGTCCCGTGACGGTCACCATGCTCAGCCTGAGCGTGGTGCTCCTCGGCGTGATTGCCGGGTACCGCATTCCCCTGGAGTTTTTGCCCAGCGTGGAGCCGGCTTTCCTCGGGGTATCCATTCCTTACCCCGGGGCGACCCCTGCCCAGGTGGAGCAGCAGATTGCCATCCCCGTGGAAGGGGAGTTTCGCACCGTGCCCGGGTTGGAAGATATCCGCACTATCTCCAATACGGACGGTCTCTTTGTCAGTATGCTCTTTGCCCAGGATACCGACATGGGCATCGCTTCGGCAGAGATCCGGGATCGCATGGAGCGACTCAAGCTGGTATTGCCGGACGATATCGACCAAATGTATCTCCAGCGCTTCAGCACCCGCTCCATCCCGGTCATGGCCTTTGGGCTCTTCCGCGAAGGAGACGACGACTCCTTTGTTGACTTGCTCCGGCGCAATATGGAGCCCCGGCTGCGTCGTATTGACGGGGTGGCGGATATTGAATTGCGCTCTTCCAGTCCGGAGCGGGAAGTAGTTATTGAATTTGAACAGGACCACCTGCGCAATCTGGGACTGGGGCTCTTCGACATTATCGTGACCCTGCGCGACAGTAGCCTGAACACCTCGGTGGGTGAGCTGAAAGAAGGTCAGGCCAAGCACATTGTTCGGGTGGTGGGAGAGTATGACCGCCTGAGCCAGCTTGGTGATCTCGTGGTGACGCCCGGCGGAAAACGGCTCCGTGATGTGGCCACGATCCGCTATGCCACCCGCGATGAGTCCATGCACGTTTCCCTCGATGGCAAGGGGGGAGCACTCGTATTGATTACCAAAGAGTCCGAGGCCAACACGGTCCACACCTGTCGCCGGGTCCGCGAGGAAATGGAGCGCATCCTGGCTTCGGAAGACTTTGAAGGAACCGGTCAGAAGATCTTCTTCGACCAGTCGGAATACATCACGAGCGCCCTGGAAAACCTGATGAAAGAAGGGCTTTACGGCGGTGCCATGGCCCTGCTGGTGCTCTTCGTATTCCTCCATCGTCTTTTGCCCACGATTGTTGTGGCCCTGACTATTCCCACCTCACTGGTCGTGGCCCTCGTGTTCATGTTTTTCACCGACATGTCCCTCAACATGATTACCATGGTCTCCATGATTATCGTGGTGGGTATGCTCGTGGACAACGCCATCGTGGTGGTCGAAAATATCATGCGCCATCGCCAGTTGGGGGCGAGTCGGCGGGAAGGTTCCATTCGAGGTGCCCGTGAAGTGGGCCTCGCCATCCTGGCCGCCACCACGACGACCTGGGTGGTCTTTGTGCCCATGTACTACATGGAAACGGGCAGCATGTCCGTGTTCATGCGCCAACTGGGTCTTCCGCTTATTGTGGCCCTGGCGGGTAGCCTGGCCATTTCGTTGACCGTCGTGCCGCTGGTGATGAGCCGCCTGCGTTTGGATGATCACGCCAATCTGTTTCATCGCCTGGGTACGGGGAAAGGGGGAGAGGAAGGGCCTTCTGGCATTCTCGGCCTGCTCTCCCGGCTCCACCTCGTCGAGCGGATCATTCGGGGCTATGCCCTCGCCCTGCGCTGGTCCCTGCAGAATCGGCTGGCCACCCTGTTGGTCCTCGCTGCGCTGGCGGGGGTGACGATCGCCTTCCCCTTTCAGCGGGTGGGGATGCGCGATATGCCCAAGCTGGACACCCGGGAAATCGCCATCGAGGTGCAGCTCGACCAGAGTTACGATATGGCCCGTGCCAACCATCTGTTTGACCAGTTGGCCAGGCAAATCGATAACCGTCGGGACGAATTAGGCATTAAGAATGTCATGACCTTCTATTCCTACCAGGGCGGTAGCTTCAACGTGTATCTCTACACGGAGGATGATGGCCCCATTGGCGAGAATCCGCCCTACACCACCGACGAAGTGAAGCAGATTCTGTCGACGGTGCTGGGCAAGCGGCTCCCGGGAGCAGAGGTGCTCTACAACGTGACCGACACGGGCTCTTCGGGCACCGGGGGTACGGTCACCATGTATATGTCGGGGGACGATCGCGAGACCTTGGAGCGCTATGCCGAGACTTTCCAGGAACGGCTCAATCGACTGCCCCTTATCAGTGACGTGGACACCGATGCCGAGCGGGCCAAGAACGAAATTCAGATTCGTATCGACGAGCCCCTGGCCGAGCAATACGGCATCAGCGCCCAGACCATCGCCTTGACGGCCAATGCCGCCATGCGGGGCGCCCGATTGCCCTATATGAAACAGGGCCTTCGCGAGATCCCGGTGTGGGCCCAGTTCCGGGAAGAAGATCGAAAGTCCCGTGAGAATCTGGAAAAAGTTTCCGTCATCGGCACCACCGGACAGCCCGTCCCCATCAGCCGCCTGGCGACCTTCACCAAACGTCAGACTGCCACGACGATTCACCGTTTCAACGGAAAGAACGTCATCAGCGTGACGGCCCAGGCCAACACGGAGGACTACGCCGCCATCCGCAATCAACTGGCCGTGGCGATTACCGATTTCCGCATGCCCATGGGGTATACCATCGACTTCGGCGACTCACTCAAAGAGCTCGGCGAGAACTCCACCAATTTCATCAGCACCCTCCTCATGGCCCTCATCCTTATTTACCTCGTGATGAGTGCCCTCTTTGAGTCGGTCTTTTTTCCCATGTCTATCCTGACGACGGTGCCCATGGCCCTGGGGGGTGCGGTGTGGATGCTCTTCCTTACGGGGTCTCAGTTCGACAGTGTGACCTTGATCGGCTGCATCCTCATGGCGGGCGTTATCGTGAACAACGGTATCGTCATCGTCGACCACATCAACATGGTCCGTAGAGGGGATATGAGCCGCCTCGACAGCATGGTCAAGGCCGGGGGGGATCGCTTTCGCCCGGTTATGATGACCGCCCTCACCACCATTCTCGGTCTCGTGCCCCTGGCGCTCGTCAACACGGGCAGCGCCGCTACCTTCGCCGGACTCGGCCGGGCGCTCATCGGGGGCTTGTCGGCGGGCACCCTGTTGACCCTGATTATCGTGCCGGTGTTTTACAGCCTGATCGATGACTTCCAGATCTGGTGCCTGAAGTTCCTCGGGATCTTTAAACGGGTCCCTGCAGAGCCGGTTTCCGAAGGCGCCGCCGAGTAGGGATTCCCGTGACGGCACGAAGTTGGCCGGTGGATGTGCGCTGGGCCCCCTTTGGAGTGTGACAGCTTGCTGCCGCTCTTTCTGAGGGAGCTTGCTCCCGGTGATGGTTGGAGCACGCGAAGCCTGTATGACGGCAAGGCAATTAAGCGCGCTTACGCCACCGCGCATACGGAAGTTGGCGCGGAGAGCCCTATGGGTCTTCGTGCCTTGGCAGGTGATTCGATTCGGGCGTCTTTGGTGCCTATGAAATCGGACGCCCTCATCTTATCTTCCTTTCAGAGGGGCCTTCTCCTTTCCTCCATGCACACGAAACCTCGTTGTACCCGGCATCGCGTGGCACGAAAAAAACCTGTAAGGCTCGGCAGTTGAGTCCCTACACGCCGACCACGGCCGCCATGCGGGGTCTTCTGAGTTCTTCTTCCAGCTCCGCCAGTTCCGCATCAATCTCCGCACGCTTCTGTTCCCGCGAAATCATATCTTCGCGGTAACGCTTGAGGAAGTAGCCAATGGTCTCGACGCGAATCTTAATGGCGCCCGAAGGCTTGTTCTCGTCGATGTCCTTGAAGTAGAAGAAGGGCGTGCCGGAATTCTCCACGATCTCTTCCACCACCGTGTAGATGGGTGCATCGTGGCCGCACTTGAAGTTGGATAACTCGAGGCCCACCAGGTTGGGGTGACGGGCCACATACTTGGCGGCCCACACTTTCCGGGAAGTGTTCTCCGAATAGCTGTTCTTCCAGACGTCGTTAATGTCGAAGGGACTCTGGATATCGCCCGCCGCCACTTCTTCGCCGAAGAGCCGTTCCATGAGGTCGTCGTCGATGGGCAGGCTGTCCTGCGTGAAGACCGGGTAGCCCAGCTTCTGGAACTCGTCCATGATTTCGTGGTTGATGCCGGGGTCGTTGTGGTAGGGGCGCGCCAGCAACACGATGCCGAGACGATTTTCCCGTTCCAGGGTGTCCAGCATTTCCCGTGCTTCATCGCGACGGGCCTGGTAAAAGTCCGCGAGGGCCTTAAGGCCCACTTCCGTGGCCCGGGTGGCTTCTTCTTCGGAGAGCCCGAGTTCCGGGCCCCAGTCTTCATACATCTGACGGGCGCACAGTGGCGCGTCGTCCATGTTGAGGAAGGTTTTCTTGTAGACCACGCCTTTTTCCTTGAAGAGGTCCCCTTCCTTGGTGAAAGCGGCGTGCACCGCTTCGGGCGTGGCCGTTACCGTGGGGCAGGCCCGGCTGCCGAGGATATTCTCCAGCCACGTGGGGAAGGAATCCACCATGGGGAAGAGGATGTAATCCAGCGGGCGCTTGGGCTTGTTCTTGTGGTAGAGCAGGTTGTGTACGTGGGGGATGCCCACCTTGCTCGGGAAGCAGGGGTCAATGCTACCCCGCTTGGCCCCTTCTTTGTAGAGTCCTTCGCTGGTGTAATCGGACCAGACCAGGTTGCGGTCGCGGATGCCGACGCTCTGAAAGAAGGCCATGAAGAAGGGGGCCTGGGAGTACATGTTGAGCACCTTGGGCATGCCGATGCGAATCTTGCTGCGCTGCTCCATGATAGCCCGGCGCGCTTCCAGGGCGGCCCGCTTCTTGCCCCGGTGGTGCCAACGAATTTCGGGCAGGGGGTCGGCCACCGACTCGACGGACACGGCGTGGAAGGACTTGGTCGCCGAGCGTTCCACGAGATTGGGGTATTGCTCCTTGATGCTGTCCATGCCCTTCTTAATCTGTTTCATATCGGCCACGTCTTCCACCGTGCCTTTTTCGCAGGTGGCAATGATGAGGCGCTGCTCGTCTTCCGCCAGCGGTACCTTGGATTCAAAGTCGGGGGATTTCTTTTCTTCTTCCGTGGCGCCCCGCTTCATGCGCGTGTGGCTCACGGTCGAGTCGTTGAGCTTCAGGGTGCTGGGGTCTACCGAAATGGCCGCCGCCTGCTTGGAGGCATCGGACTTCACATCGATGAAGGTGCGCAGGCAGTGGTTCTTACAGAAGTAGCAGCGGGTGTTTTCGTCCCGTGTGGTGCGGTACTGGATCGTGTGGACGGCCGGCATGCCGATAAAGGTGCTTTGCCGTCCCTGTTCCGTGTGGAGCCGGTGGGCTTCAAAGG
This sequence comes from Candidatus Hydrogenedentota bacterium, assembly GCA_034669905.1. GTDB lineage: Bacteria > Hydrogenedentota > Hydrogenedentia > Hydrogenedentales > JAEUWI01 > JAEUWI01. The sequence goes on along the minus strand of JAXMOL010000015.1, from coordinate 99,961 downwards.
CCGCGCCGATGGCACCCGATTCGCCACAGTGTTTGTGTACCACGACGCGGGGCTCGATGCCGGTGCCGTGAAAACGGCTGGTGATGAAGTCGGCCTGGGTCTTCACGGCGGCCATGTTGTTTTGCGTGCCCCCCTGGAGCACGAAGGTGCTGCCGAGCTTGGGCAGGTTGGGGATCTGCGATACGTAGAGCCAGATGTTTTTCGGCAACACATCGGCGAGACCGGCCATGATCTCGGAGGCCTGCCAGCCCTGCCGCTGAAAATCGACGATGTCCGATTGCATGAACACGGCACAGCCATAGCCGAACTCGGGCATGGCCTCCGCCTTGAAGGCCACGTCGGCGTATTCTTTCACATCCACGCCAAAATCCTGGGCCGTGGATTGGAGAAAATAGCCATTGCCGGCGGAGCACTGGGTATTCAGCTTGAAGTCTTTGACCGCGCCGTTCCGCAGGATAATGACCTTGATGTCCTGGCCGCCCACGTCGCAGATCACATCGGCGTCGGGGTAAAAGTGGAGGCCACTCTGGGTATGGGCCACCGTCTCCACGAGGGCCACATCGGCGCCCAAGACGTCTTTCAAGACATCTTTTGCATAGCCGGTGGTGCCGACCCCGAGAATCTTCAGGGTGCAGCCCTGGGCCGCAAACTTGGCCTCCAGATCGCTGAGCACTTCCATGGTGTCTTCGATGGGGTTGCCCTTGGAAAGCTGGTATACCTTGTCGACGATATTCTTGTGGTGATCCACGAGCACCGCCTTGGTGCTGGTCGAGCCCCCATCGATGCCGATGTAGCCTTCCACCACCGTGCCGGGCTCAAAGTGCATGGGTTCCCAGGATTCCACCGTGTAGCGGTCATAGAAGGTGGCCAGCTCTTCTTCCGTCTTAACCAGCCCGGTGCTGCCCGCCGCCTTCTTTTCCTCGATACGGCCCACGTCGAGGTACCACTGCAATTGCTCCGTGCCCTGGTAGACGCCCATGGTGTTGTCGTCTTCGACTTCGGTCTTGCCAAACTCCACGGCACCAATCGCCGCAAAATACTGGGCGTTGTCCGGTACCTTAATCAGTTCATCGAGGGGGCGGTCGGGGACCTCCACGTTGCGCTCTTTCCACATGAGGGGGATGCTGTGTCGCCAGCATTCCTGCATGCCCTTGACGTAGCAATTGGGGCCGCCCAGGAGGAGCACGTTGGGCAGGAGGGTGTGACCCCGCGTGAGCACCGACATGTTTTGTTGGATGATGGACTCAAACAGGGAGGCCATCAGCTCTTCCCGGGGAACGCCTTGCTTCTGCAGGCCGTTGATGTCGGTCTCGGCAAACACGCCGCATTTACCGGCGACCGGGTGGAGCTTGTGGCCCACGTAGCCCATCTGGCTCAGTTGCTCCGGGGGGATGCGCAGTTTGGCGTTAATTTTGTCGATGACCGCCCCGGTGCCCCCCGCACACTTGTCGTTCATCGAGGGAATCTTTTTCTTCGAATCCGAGCCTTCAATTTCTTTGAAGACGATGATCTTCGCGTCCTGTCCGCCCAGTTCGATGACACTCATCACGTCGGGATAGAGCTTTTCCACGGCCAGGGAAACGGCGTTAACTTCCTGGACGAAGCGGGCACCGATATGTCGGCCCACCGCCGATCCCCCGGAGCCCGTGATAAAGACGCGGAGGCTGTTGGGGGCCAGTCCGGGGAAGGCGGCCTGCACTTCGCCCAACAGTTCCAGACACTTCTCGGGCTGCTTCGTTTCGTGGCGCTGGTAATCTTTCCAGAGAATCTCGTCGGTCACCGGGTCTACGACCACGGCCTTCACCGTCGTGCTGCCCACGTCCAGGCCCATCATCAGGCCCTGAGGATAGGTCTCCGTCGGTAGAAAGGTCAGGGTCTCCCGCGCCGGTGGACGGGCAGGGGGCAACGGGACGATTTTCGTGGCGCACCCGCAATTGCCGCCGGAAGAGCACGAGCTTGTTTTTTCTTCTGCCGGAGCGGGGGTGGCGGAAGTGCCGCAACTGCCCGTACTGCAACTGCCCGAACTGGAAGAGGATGATGTGCTGCAACAACCCATGTGAACTTTCTCCTTATAACTCAATTCCAGGTTTACTGGAATGGGAGTGAAATGGCGCTACCCACTTAATTCCATTCAGCGACAGCAGGGCCGCGCGCGACAAGAGGGACCCGAAGCACCCCCAATCAATGTTTCACCGCCTCCGTAGGGGCCTGTTGTCCCTGCAGTTGCTGAAGTTCTTGATTGGGCATTCCGGTTAGACCGCCTCGCGCTGTTTCGCCGTCTCGTTGTTCGCGGCCCAGTCAGTGTCCTGGTCCATCAATCCCCCGACATAGAGGACGAAATTCGCCGCGCGACCAACCACGCCGTCGTAGTGGGGGAGTTTCTGGAGCGGCTCTTGTAGTTCGGGGTGGGCGTCCACATAGGCGCGAATCTGCTCCAGCGTGTAGCCACTGCGTTTCGTGCAACGCTGGATTTCCTGTTTGCACTTGAGCTTGGCTTCGCCCAGGGCCATCTGGGCCCGGCTGTGGGCGTTGACATCCCCTTCCCCGGAGGTCTCAATGGGGATGTAGATCATGTCTTCGAAGTGGGATGTCACCGCGGCCTGGGCACCGTCGGACTGGGCGGAAGGCATGCAGCCGAAGGGTTTGAGGCTCATGACCATGTGGGCCAGGCTCTTGTTGGCGTAGTAAATATTCTTGGCTACTTCGAGGTGGCCTTCGCCCCCGGCAGACTTGCTGTTGTAGTAGGGGTGGCCCATACGCTGCAATTCCAATTGACACACCTGGGCGTGGGCCGTGTCGCCCAAGGCCTTGCGGAGACGGTCATATTCCCGGAGCAGGAAGCGGCGGGCAATTTCGATGCGGGCGAGTTTAATGCGGTAGGCCACGCCACCCCGCAGTTTGCCCAGGAAACCGTTGGGGTAATCGAGTCCTTTGGAATCGACTATCTTGCTGCGGGCCTGGTTGATGAGATAATTCACCCACGTCGTGATGGTTTCCACAAGTACCTCCGAGCCCTGGGACTCCAGAAACTCGAACATGTGGAAATTGCCATCGCCTTCCGTGGTCTGGGCCCAGAATTCGCCCGTGACCTTGCAGATAGGCTTGGGACGGGTAAAGTCTACTTCCACGTTGTCCAGGAGGATCTGCTGCGTTTCGCCCATGAGGTTGACGAAAAAGGGCTCCCAGGCCTGCTGGAGAATCTTGGCCCCGTCCTTGTCGCGGAGGGACGCAGGCAGCCACTTCCACCAGCCGGGTGCGGTGCCTACCTTATCGGCGGCCCCCTCCAGCTCGGTGCAAAGGTGGGTCATGGCCTTTTCAAAGGCGTCGTTGACCATGCCGGGCGTCTTTTCGTAGGGGCGGAGTTGGTAGGCTACCTCGTTGAGGAGGTCGCCCATCATGATGGCGTTCAGGAGGCGCAGGGCAAAATCGACGTTCAGGTCCAACCCGGAATCTTCTCCGGATTGTTCCAAACCGCCGGTCTGCTGGAACAGCATGACCCGGAAGCCATCGAAACCACTGTTGCGAAGGGCGAGGCGATACTCGGCCTCATACATGCCAAAGCGGCACGGTCCGCAGGAACCTGCCGTGATGTAGGTGTAATCCCGGAGAATTTCCTCGGTAGAAAGCCCCTGGTTGTCCCGCAGATCTTTCAGGTAATTGACCAGGGAACCCACGGTAAAATAAGTCGGGTTGCACTGGCCATTGTTGCCGTATTCCTTGCCGGCCTGGAAATCGGCCTTGACCGGCGTGGGTACCAGCGAGAGGTTATAGCCCAGGGATTTAAAGGCCGAGCGAAGGAGGCGCTCATGTCGTAAGGTCAAGCCACCAAAGAGGATAGTGGTATTCTCCCGATCCTGGCGGGTGAAGACACGCTCTTCCGGGCGTTTGAAATGTTTGGGTTTCTCGTCGACGATACCCGCTTCGGCATAGCGTCGTTGCCGTTCTGCCTCAAGGTCTATCTGGGGGTCGGTTTCCTGGGTCTCGGGAGCGATCGAGGTCGTGCTCATGGGCATCCGTCTCCTGCGCGGGGAATGGCGCTTCGTTGGGATGCACCCCGCCCGTTGTGTAAAAGGCGCGGTGCCTGTCAACCGTTTCGCAGGGCCATTACAACATGCGCCGCACGTGCCCGGGACCCTCGGTCAGCCTACCGATATGCCCCTGGAAGCCCTACGTCCTGCCCCTGATTTATAGCACGTCGGTGGACTGATCACAAGGTTTTACAGCCCGTTTCTTTTTTGCGCCTTGTGTCCTTCCTGTGCTATCCTGCCGCGATTGTAATTCTTGTGATACCTTCGTTTACCCCGAAATTTCACGGGACCCACCCTTGGGGTTTGCGGTCCCGATAATTGCTATCTGCAAACGTCGTTCCGGCTGGATTGCTTGTTTTTCCGCCCGAAGCGCTTGGGATAGCCGATGGATGGTGCATTATGGCTACGGCAAGAAAGCCCCTTGTTGCGGGCAATTGGAAATTGAACAAGACGGTCAGCGAAGCGGTGGAAACCGTCAACGCGTTGAAACCCCTCGTGAGTGGCGTAAGTAACGTCGATGTGGTGGTTTGCCCGGTTTACACAGCGCTCCACGGTGCGGCCCAGGCCGCGGCCGGCAGCAACGTGGAAGTGGGCGCCCAGAATGCCTACACCAAGGAAAGTGGCGCCTTCACCGGCGAAGTCAGCCCCCAGTTGATTAAAGACACGGGCTGCACGTGGGTTATCCTCGGACACAGCGAACGCCGGGAATACTTCACCGAGAGCGACGCCTTTCTGAACGAAAAACTCCATTTCGCCCTGTCCGCAGGACTTAAGGTTATGTTCTGCATCGGCGAGACCCTCGAAGAGCGTGAAGGTGGTAAGATGGACGACGTCCTCACCCGCCAGGTCACCGAAGGCCTCAAAGGCCTTACGGCAGACCAGTTCGCCAACGTGGCCATCGCCTATGAGCCGGTATGGGCCATCGGCACCGGCGTCACGGCATCGCCCGAACAGGCCGAATCGGCCCACCTTTTCGTCCGCGGACTGGTGCGCGACCAGTTTGGCGACGCAGTCGCCGACGGACTTCGCATCCAGTATGGTGGCAGCGCCAAGCCGGACAATGCTGCCGAGTTGATTTCCCAGCCCAACGTGGATGGGTTCCTCGTGGGTGGTGCTGCGCTGCAGGCCGATAGCTTTGCCGCTATCGTCAATGCCGTCAGTGCCCACGGCTGATACGTAATTCCGGGCGTTCCTTCTTCGTAGAGGGGAGTCCTTCCATAAACATTGTTGTGATGAGTCAGGGCGGCGGACAAGCCAATGCCCGAAACGTCGGGTTGGGTCGTTAGTCGTCAACCAGGCACTAAGAGGATTTTTTCTGCCATGATGGACATGATTTTCAGCGTGAACACCCTGTGGTGGATCTTGCTTTTTATTTACGTGCCGAGCTGCCTGGGTCTGGTCGTCATCGTGCTCCTGCAAAAGGGTAAGGGCGTTGGATTCGCCGGTGCCTTTGGTGCCGGTGGCGGTAGCGATGCGGTTTTCGGACCCCGCTCCTCCAAGAGCTTGCCCCAGCGCATTACCTACAGCATGGCCGGACTCTTCATGTTGCTTTCCCTGCTCATGTCCATGCTTTCGGGTAACCTCGGAAACAATGCGGCGCCCGAACTGGTAGACGATGCGGGCATGAGTGCGACCGATTCGGGTGCACCGGCCGGTAGCCTGGGTGCCCTCTTCAATGAGGGGAGCGAAGCGCCCGCCGCGGCTCCAGCCGAGTCGACCGAAGCGCCCGCCGCGACGGAAGAAGCCCCCGCGGAAGCAGCCCCCACGGCAGCAGCCGAAGTGAGCGTAGAAACCCCCATGCCGGAATCCGCGCCTGCTGCAGAAGCACCTGCTGAGCCCGCACCTGCCGCGACGCCGGAAGCGCCCGCTGCAGAGGCACCGGCAGAGCCAGCCCCTGCTGCAGCGCCCGAAGCGCCTGCTGCGGAAGCACCGGCTGCTCCCGAAGCGCCCGCCGAGACGCCCGCCGCCCAATAGGTCGCCTTAATCAATTCCATCTCAACGGTGTGTTTTCACAACAGTGAAAACACACCGTTTTCTTTTGGTTCATGGGCAATAAGTGGGGAGGGTTTATTCCAATGTACAAGTGCGGGAGCTAAGCGCTTGTTGCAAAGTTTTTTTGTGAAACATGTCGCCACACATTTTTGCAGATAGAACCACAAGCCCCTGGACGTGCCGCGCGATCTGGTACTCCAGTTCGTGCGAAGTGGCTGTGGAACGTCATTGGGGGCGAGGCCGTTGTGGGAAGACTTCAAGATGTCATGGGGAAAATAGCGCATTGTCCTTGGTCCGGGACCGCCATCGAGTGACCTAATGGTATCTCCCGACCCGCGCACGAACCGGGAATACCGGATCGCGCGGCACGATGGGTGGGTTTAGTTCGTCTGTGCGGAGGGGAGTTCGGTTGGTACGCACCAATTGCCCATAAGCCTTTCTTTTTTGAGGTGTGCCAGCGGCCCGCTGGCATCGATCGGCGCAGGGACACTGGTTCCCCGGAAAAGCACCCAGATCGGAACGGTCCCATCAGGTGATGCACACCTATCGTTGCGATTCCACGACGTCTTTGATGTGATCCAAGACCCGTCGATGCACCTGATGAATAATATGGTCCGAAAGCCAGCCCCAGTAAAAATTAGGCCATAATTCATGGTGATACCAGGTGGTTCCTGTAAGGAGCACCCGGTTCTCTCCGTCGGTAACGATGCGAAATTCTCCTCGCTCCGAGACCATGAATCCGTGGAGGTGGGGCGTGTCGATGGCGCCATAAAAGGACCATTCCCGCATGGGCAGGGGGGTTTCCGAAACGTCAAAGGCAAGGTGCCGGGGGGGCTCCCAGACGGTGATGGGTTCTACAAAATCCCCGGTACTGAAGGTGCAGTACCGCACGGCACCCACGCCAGTACCCTCTATGCGCCGAGAGAGGGTATGCAATGCCAGTCGCAAACAGGCCGCGGGGTTCCTGCGTAATCGGTGGAAAGGCGGTCACCTGTTTCCAGACGTCTTCCGCGCTCCCGGTGATGGCCACGTTGGTCTGAACCATTCGGGTCGGTGCGGTGGGGATGACGTGGGGTTCCAGTTGCATCCCCACGAGCAGCAATACGGTAGGGATTGCGGTACTCAGCAATCGGGTTTCCTTCTTGCGCTCAGCCCTTCGGACCAAACAGTCGGCAGCGATTGCCACCAGCCCACCCAGCATCGCGAGGATAAGCATGGGTATCATGGCCATGGCCAGGCAAATGAAGCCCTCTACCCCCGTTGCCAGGAAAAAGATGCCCGCGCCCATGACCGGGACGGTACTCAGTGCGAAGGAGGACAGAAATGAAAACTTCTTGTACGTTGTGATGACCATGATGAGAAGGAAACCACTTACCGTGGGAAGTGCCACAAAGAGGGTGTAGCCGTAATGGCGTTGAAATTCTGTGGCATACAGACCGATAACGTAAATGATGAGGCCGCTGATAAAGACGGTGTAGGCGATGCGCCACCCGGTAGAAGATTTCATGAAACGACTCTCCGCAGGTTGTTTAACTGAACATGTTCAAAGTATCAGCAAGGGGGTAGGTTTGTCAATAAAAAGTGAACGCGTTTAAATGTGGCGTGGGATGACAGCGCGCTCCACCCGTCCCAACACCCCCCAAACAGGCCCGCCAGGCAACCATTGGACGCGCCGGAGTATTAATGTCCCCAGCCGCTGTGGCATAATTGGGCGATTAACCCTGTCCCTGCCGTGTGTGTCCCGTAGTTGTGGGTAAAAATGTTGCCCCGACCGATTTCGGGCCTTTTTTGTGTCCCCCAATGGGGTCCTCACCCTCGGACTTGCGAAAAAGAAGGAATTTCTGGTGGACAAGATACTGGTTCGCGGTGGTAAGCCGCTTAAGGGCAGTGTGCAGATTCGCGGTGCCAAGAATGCGGCCCTGCCCCTCATGGCGGCGACGATTCTCGCGGAAGATACCTGCGTACTCCACAACATCCCCTGTCTTCACGACATTTTCTCCATGGACAAGCTCCTGGCCGACATGGGCATGACCATCGACTTTACGGGCCGTTCCATGACCATGGAACCCCAGAATCTGCACAAAGCGGAGGCCCATTATGAATTGGTCCGCAAGATGCGCGCTTCCTTTTTCGTGCTGGGCCCGTTGCTGGCCCGCTTCGGAAAATGCCGGGTTTCCCTGCCCGGGGGCTGTGCCATTGGCACCCGCCCGGTGGATATCCATCTGAAAGGCCTGGAGGCCCTGGGCGCTTCCATACGCATTGAAGACGGCTACGTGGTCGCCGAAGGGCAATTGAAGGGGGTGAACTACGCCCTCGATTTCCCGAGCGTCGGTGCCACCGAGAATCTCATGATGGCCGCGACCCGTGCCGACGGCGTGACCCGCCTCACCAACGTGGCACGGGAGCCGGAAATCGAAGATCTGGCCCATTTCCTGAATGCCATGGGCGCACGGATATCCGGTGCCGGAACGGACCTCATCACCATTGTGGGCGTTGATGCCCTGGGCGGTGCGGAGCATATTGTGATGCCCGACCGCATCGAGGCGGGGACCTTCCTCACGGCGGGGATTGCCACCGGCGGTGACGTGACCGTGCTGAACGCCAAGGCGGAGCATTTCCCCAATTTCCTGAAGAAGTTACAGGCCACCGGTGCCGAAGTGGAAATTCAGGGGAACAAGATTCGGGCCCACGCCCCCAATGGCATCAAATCGGTCGATATTACCACCCAACCCTTTCCCGGATTCGCCACCGATTTGCAGGCCCAGATGATGGTGCTGATGACACGGGCCAATGGGGTCAGCCGAATTAAGGAGACGGTATTCGAGAACCGATTCATGCAGGTGCCCGAATTGGTGCGCATGGGCGCGGATATCGATGTAGATGGCAACACGGCGATAGTGCGTGGCGTCAAGGCCCTCAGTGGGGCGCCGGTCATGGCCTCCGACTTGCGCGCCAGTGCGGCCCTGGTGATTGCCGGTCTCATGGCCGAGCAGGGGGAAACGGCCATTTCTCGTGTTTATCACATCGACCGGGGTTATGAACGAATTGAAGAGCGCCTGGTAGGACTGGGCGCAGATATAGAACGGGTGCGCGAGTAAGCGCACCGCCAGGACAGGAATAAGCATGAAATCATTCGTGGTGCGAGATGACGCCAGCCTGGCGGAGGTGAAGACCTTTGTCATGGGGCACGGCGACAGTCAGCAGGTTGGGCAGGATATCCAGGATAAACTCGATGCAACGCGCAGCATCGTCGATGTGGTCCGTGCCCAGGGCGACACCGCGCTGGCGGAATTTACCGAGCGTTTTGATGGGGTGGCCCTGACGCCCGATCAGTTTGAAATCACGCCGGCCGAAATCGATGCGGCCCTGGCCTCTATTGCGCCCCGGATGCGTCAGATTCTCGAGCGGGCCCACGAAAACATCCGCAGCTTTCACAGCAAATCCCTCCGGGAATCCTGGGAAGAGACCCAGGAAGACGGCACGGTCTTAGGGCAACGCATCACCGCCATCGAGAGTGCCGGCGTCTACGTGCCCGGTGGCAAGGCCTTCTACCCGTCCTCCGTCTTGATGAATATCGTGCCGGCCCGGGTGGCCGGCGTAAAAGAGATCGTCATGGTCTCGCCGCCTTCCTACCAGGGCACCATCCACCCCGTCGTGCTGGCCGCTGCGAAGATTGCCGGTGCCACACGAATTTTTCGCGTCGGGGGAGCCCAGTCCATCGCGGCCCTCGCCTATGGCACCGAAACCATACCGTCAGTCACCAAGATCACCGGTCCGGGCAATACCTTCGTCACCGCCGCCAAGGCCCTCGTGCGGGGCACCGTGGAAATCGACAGTGAAGCCGGACCTTCCGAGGTGGTGGTCCTGGCCGATGACCATGCCAATCCCGCTTTTGTGGCGGCCGAAATGCTCGCCCAGGCCGAACACGATGAAGAGGCGACGGCGGTCTTGATTACCCCCTCCGAGCGCCTCATCGAAGAGGTCACGGCCTGTCTCACGAAAGAGACGGCCAAGTTGCCCCGTAAGGCGATTATTGAACAGTCCCTCGCGAATTGTGGGGTTATGATCCAGACCCGGACCATGGAAGAAGCGGTTGAACTCACCAACCTCTATGCGCCCGAGCACCTCAGTGTGCAGGTCGAATATCCCCGCAATCTGGTGGACAAGATCAAACACGCCGGTGCCATGATGCTCGGTCCCATGACCCCCGTGGCCGTGGGCGACTACTACGCCGGGCCCAATCACATCCTGCCCACCGGCCGGAAAGCGCGATTCTCTTCGCCCCTCACGGCAGAAGATTTCCGCAAGGTCACCAGTGTGCTGTATTACTCCCGCGAGCGCCTCGAAAAAGACGCCGCCGACATCCGTGAATTTGCCGAGGCCGAGGAACTCCAGGCCCACGCCCGGTCCATTGAGGTACGCCAATCGTGAAGTATGGCCGCGATATTTTGAAAGACGTCCACGGCTATGTGCCCGGCGAGCAGCCCCGGGGGCAACGGCTCATTAAGCTGAACACCAACGAGAATCCCTATCCGCCGTCCCCCCGCGTGGCCGAAGTCTTTGAGAAATTCGACCCCGAGTGGTTGCGGAAATATCCCGACCCCGTGTCGACCCAGCTCCGTGAGATCTGTGCGGCCCGCTATGGTTACGACAGCCCCGATTGGGTCGTCATCGGCAACGGCATGGATGAGTTGCTCGCCCTCGTGTTGCGGACCTTTGTGGATCCCGGCGATGCGGTGCTGGCCACCTACCCGACCTATTCGCTCTATGAAATCCTTTGCCAGCTCCATGGCTGTGCGTTGACCTATGTGGACCTCGATGAGGACTATCAACTCACCGAGGAATTCTACAACACGCCCGCCCGTTTGTGTCTCCTGACCCGGCCCAATGCCCCCACCGGCGTGGCCGTGCCCCGGGAGTCGGTAGAGCGCCTGTGCACCGAGTTCGACGGTATCGTGGTCATTGACGAGGCCTACGTGGACTTTGCCGACGACAGCTGTATGGATTTTCCCCAGCGCTTCGACAATGCCATCGTGATGCGGACCTTTTCCAAGTCCTTCAGTCTGGCGGGCATGCGTATTGGTACAGCCGTCGCCAACCCCGACATCATGGCCGAATTCGCCAAGACCAAAGACTCCTACAACATGAATGCCATCAGCCAGTTGGTGGGGCTTATGGCCATGGACGACTACGCCCACATGGAAATGAATGCCGGGGCCGTCTGCGTTACCCGCGAGCGCGTCCGTCAGGAACTGATTACCCTCGGCTTCGACGTGCCCGATTCCCAGACCAACTTCGTGCTGGCCCATTGGAACGGTACACCCACCGCCAAAGAAATTTTTCAGCAACTCCGCGAGCGGGGAATTTTGGTCCGTTATTTCGACCACCGCCGCCTGGAGAATGCCCTCCGCATTACTATCGGTACCGATGACGAATGCAACGAGCTGCTCACGGCCTTGCGGGAGATCGTGGGGTAGCGGAAACGCTTGAGGTCGTCAAGAGCAATCCTATGGAGCGCCGGCGGCCCGCCGGCAGGGTAGCCGTGGTTGGTTTGATAGGCGACCTTGGGAAGTCAGTGCTGCGTCCAGCGAGGTAACCGCCCTTTTCATGACTTAACTGAATCCTTCACGTCTTTGGGGTGCCACCCTCAAGCGAGAGCCGCCCCGCGGCGGGAGCTTGTGGGTGTGGAGCGAGCTAGATACACTGGATACTCTCACACGTAAAATTGTGGTAGCGTTGGAGCACGCGAGATTATCATTCAGGGGCAGGCTATGAACGACTCACATCACCGAAAGACCAGAACTACTTTTAATACACCCGGTGAGCCACACGAGCTTACCTTTACGTGCTTCCAGTATCGAAAATTCCTCAGCAAAGACAGGACCCGCCAATACGTCATTGATGCGCTAAAAAGGTTTCCCAAGCAATACGATTTCGACCTTTGGGCCTACGTCATCATGCCCGAGCATGTGCATCTAATCGTTTTTCCCCGCCCAGACAAATATGACATGTCGGCCTTACTAAAATCCTTTAAGCAATCTGTGGCACGAAAAGCTATCAACTACCTTCGTCGCCATAATCCAGAGGGGTTAAGACTGCTCGCCACCGGAATGCCTGATACGCCCTATGCCTTCTGGATGGACGGGCCGGGCTATGACCGAAACGTACTCAAGACCGAAACGTTGGAATTCATGGTGAACTATATCCACAACAATCCTGTGCGCCGTGAGTTGGTTGTATCCCCGGAAGACTGGGTGTGGTCGAGTGCCCGTGAGTGGGAGGAGGCGGGCTCGGGGCTCTTGCGATTGGATTTGGACTCTTTTCCGTTTTGAAGGAACTGAGCTGACGTGCAGACACGCACCCACAAGCTTCCCCCGCTTCGCTCCTCCGCTTGAGGGTGGCACCCGCAGTTGCTTTGATGGAAGCCAAGAGGTGTTTGTCTTTTGGTTAGAGACATATTGGCTCATTGCATAGCTCGACCATTATTCATGTCTCCGGGGTGCCACCCTCAAGCGAGCGCCGCCCTGCGGCGGGAGCTTGTGAGTGTGGGGTGGACTGCGGTTATGTGAGTAGACGTGTCTTTCTGGACTCTACGGAAGGTGATATGTGGGGGATGGACGTGAAGTTATGATTCTCACCCACAAGCTTCCCCCGCTTCCCTCCTCCGCTTGAGGGTGGCACCCGTGGTGCATGCGGGGGGGCAGACTGCATACCACCCCGTTACCCGCCACGAGTTACCCTTCACCCGGCCCGGTCGGCTACAATAGTGCCGATGAATGTATTACCGGAACCAGACCTTTCTTCCATCCATCCGGGCCTTCTTGTCTTCAGTGACCTGGACGGCACCCTGCTCGATGACGCCTATTCCTGGGAGGCCGCCAGGCCGGCCCTGGGGCTCCTCGCCGCCTTGGGTTTTCCCCTGGTCTTGAGTTCGAGCAAGACCCTCGATGAGATGACGGGTATTGCCGCTGAACTGGGCACCAACGCACCCCTCATCGCGGAAAATGGTGCGGTCGTGGCCGTGCCACCCGAAGCCAATGTGTCTGCCGCTCCTTTTGGGACGGAGCAGGTGGGGCCCTACGGCATCGAGTTTAACGGGTTGACGCGGAAAGCCATCGTGGACCACGCCCATAGACTCCGTCAGCGGGAAGGCTATCAGTTTGAGGGCTTCGCCGATTGGTCGGTAGAACAGGTTATTGAACACACCGGATTGAACGTCGCACAAGCGACCCATTCCATGGCCCGTCTGGCGACGGAGCCGATCCTCTGGCACGACGAGGAGGCGCTGTGGGAGCGTTTCGAGTCGGAGCTGAAGGCGGAAGGGGTCCGCACGATCAAGGGTGGCCGATTCATTCACCTCATGGGCAACATAGACAAGGCAATGGGTTTAAAACGGGTAGTAGAACTTTATCAGGAACTGAATCCAGACATGGAATGGCACGTGGTGGCCCTGGGCGATAGCCCCAACGATTTGGAGATGCTCTCGGCGGCCCATACTGCCGTCGTCATTCCCAATCCACGCCACCCGGCGGGCTTAACACCCACCGCGCCGCGCATCATTCACGCGTCGGAACCGGGACCCACCGGATGGAATCAGGCCCTGCTGCAACTCCTTGAGCCGTATCAACACCATGTCTAGGAACCTATCACCATGGCGGATTTTCATCAACACGGTATCGTCACCGCACTGCACCAGCTGAACACCCGGTCCCTCGAAGATCTGGAGACGGAACTCCTCGAGATTCGAAAGACCGACCCCATGGCGCTTATCTTACCGTCGCTCTACTCCGAGTTGGAGGGGCCCGCGCTTTCGTCCATTGTCGATGAATTGTGCAAAGTGTCCTACCTCGACCAGCTCGTCATCGGACTCGACCGCGCCGACGAGAGTCAGTTCCGACATGCCCTCGAATTCTTCAATCGCTTGCCCCAGCGTCCCACGGTCTTGTGGAATGACGGCCCCCGCCTCCGCGCCATCGATGCACTGCTCCAATCCCACGGGCTCGCGCCCAAAGAGCCGGGCAAGGGTCGTAATGTGTGGTACATGTTTGGCTACATCCTAGCCACCGGCAAGGCCAAGTCCGTTGCGCTCCATGACTGCGATATTGTGACCTATAAGCGCGACATGCTCGCCCGGCTGATTTACCCGGTGGCCAATCCCCGTTTCAGCTATAAGTTCTGTAAGGGCTACTACTCGCGCATCGCCAATCAGTCCATGCATGGGCGGGTCTGTCGCCTCCTGGTCACGCCCCTCGTGCGGGCCCTGGGTACGGTGTGCGGACAAAACCGTTACCTCGATTACCTCGACAGCTTTCGCTATGCCCTGGCCGGTGAATTTGCCCTGCAGCGCGACGTCATTGAAGATATTCACATCCCGTCCGACTGGGGCCTGGAAATGGGCATCCTTTCCGAGATGTACCGTAACTATGCCACCAGCCAGATTTGTCAGGTCGATGTGGCCGACACCTATGACCACAAGCACCAGGATTTGTCGCTGGAAGACAAGGCCAAAGGCCTGTCCCGCATGAGCAGCGATATTGCCAAGTCGCTCTTCCGGAAGATGGCTACCCAGGGCGAAGTGTTTTCCGCCGAACGTATTCGGACGATCAAGGCGTCTTACTACCGCATTGCCATCGACCTGGTGGAGAGCTATGAGAATGACGCGGTTTTCAATGGGCTGCGCTACGATCGGCACAGTGAGATTCAGGCCATCGAGCTCTTCTCCCAAAACATTATGGAGGCCGGCCAGGACTTTTTGACGAAGTCCATGGAGGCGCCCTTCATGCCGAGTTGGAAGCGGGTTATCTCGGCAATGCCAGATATTTACCAACAGTTGGTCCGTGCGGTGGAGGCCGATGCCCAGGAGTTCGGTTCCACCAATGTGGCCGATCCCACGCGCCACCCCGACGCCCAACGGCTTCGCCAGCGGGTCGAGCGCCATGTGGAAGAAATCTACGGCCCGGATCAGGTCGAGACCGTTACCGATACCCTGTTGAAAGAGTCCGAGATTCAGGGCTACGCCACCAGCTCTACGGGAGGGGTGAATAAGTGGAATCAGACGGATGTGTTGACCATTACCTACGGTGATACGTTGCTCAAAGAGGGAGAGGCACCCCTCAAGACCCTGCACCGGTTCTTACGGCGCGAGTTGAAAGACACCCTCAGTGGCGTGCACGTCCTTCCCTTCTTTCCCTATAGCTCGGACGACGGCTTTTCTATCATCGACTACCACGCCGTGAATCCCGACCTGGGCAGCTGGGAAGACATCGAGCGTATTGGTAACGACTTCAAGCTCATGTCCGATCTGGTCTTGAACCACTGTTCTCGACAGAGCCTATGGTTTCAAAACTACCTCCAAGACAAAGACCCCGGGCGGGGCTATTTTATCGAGCCCGGGCCAGACGACGATTTGACCCAGGTGGTGCGTCCGCGCTCGACGCCCTTGCTCACCAAGGTGAAAACGGTCAATGGCGAGCGGGAGGTGTGGTGTACTTTCGGCGAGGATCAGGTCGACCTGAACTACTCGAATCCGGAAGTGCTCTATGAGATGGTGCGGGTGCTGCGGAAGCACTTGCGACGGGGTATCCGGCTTTTCCGCTTGGATGCGGTCGCCTTCATCTGGAAAGAGTCCGGCACGACCTGTGTCCATCTGCGCCAGACCCATGAGCTCATCAAGCTGCTGCGGCTCATACTCGAAAACCTCGAGCCCGAGACGGTGATCATCACCGAAACCAACGTGCCCAATCGGGAAAACCTGAGCTACTTCGGCAACGAAAATGAAGCCCACCTGATCTATAATTTTTCCTTGCCGCCGCTGCTGCTGAACGCTTTTCTGACGGGGGACTGCACCCACCTGAAGACCTGGATGATGTCCATGCCCCCGGCACGGCAGGGCCGAACCTATTTCAATTTTATCGCGTCCCATGATGGCATTGGGGTGCGGCCCGCTGAGGGGCTCCTCAGTGACACCCAGTTGTCCTCCCTGCTGGAGACCCTGCAATCCTTTGGCGGTACGGTCTCAACCCGCCGCATGCCCGATGGGGAAGACAAGCCCTACGAGGTGAACATCTCCCTCTACGATGCCTTGAAGGGCACGATTTCACAGGGACCTGATGCGTTTCAGCAGGACCGATTTATTTGTGCCCACACCATACTGCTGGCCCTGGAGGGCGTGCCCGGCATCTACATACACAGCCTGCTCGGCACAGAAAATGACTATGCACTTGCGGCCGAGACCGGGCGTGCCCGCTCCATCAATCGGCGTCGTTGGCAGGCCGAAGACCTGGAAGAAGCCTTGGCGGATCCCACCCGTCACCACCGTGCGGTGCTGGACGAACTCAAGCGGCGTATCAATATTCGGCGCAATCAGGAAGCCTTCCACCCCAATGCGACCCAATACACCCTTCACTTCGGCACCGAAGTCTTTGCCTTCTGGCGGGAGAGCCGTTCCCGGCATCAAAACATTTTTGCCCTCCACAACGTGTCGGACCGGGTGCAAAAAATCCCCATGGTGGAGCTTAACCTCATTGCGACCGACACGTGGCGTGACCTGCTCAGCGGCACCGTGTACAAGGATATCGAGGCCACCATCGAAATCCCACCCTACGGCGCCGTCTGGATTTCCAACTGAATAAGCGAAGGTAGACCTCGATCAAATCCAACTCGTTCGTTACGACAGCGCCTGCAAGTGCCTGCAAAAGGCCAACGGACGTTCGGCTTGGCCACTATTGATTAAAGAAGTCTTTGACATTTGGGAGCGCAGGCGGCCCGCCTGCCTCGGGCCGAAGGCAAGTAGTTCTTACGTCTTCGACGTAATGCAGGCGAGCCGCCTGCGCTCCCAAGCCCCAAATCTTTAAGATGGCAACCGAATGACCTGGAAAATGTCCGAGATGAATCTTCGCCCATTTAGGGCCTTTTTGATCCCAGGGGTATAGCGACCACGACGCTTCGTCTTGTGCCACGCGATGCCGTGCACAACGAGGTTTCGTGCGCGCGGAGGGAAGGAAACGTTCCCATCTCATGGCAACCGAGGGGAGGGCATCCGAACGCGAATATCCGTGATGTGCCCACGTCACATGAGCACCGCACACAGGAAAGCGCGAGTAGCACGGTATCGCCTCGTAGGGAAACCGCCTATCGGATGCCTTGGTAGGGGAGGCTGGGCAGGTCGTCCAGTTTCTGCGAGCCAATCCTTCACTTTGCCGTAACAGAAATCTTGCATTGCCCGGGAAAAGACGGCATAGTGACCCGGTCCGTCCAACAGGTGACGAGTGGGAACAGACAGGCTGGAAGGAGAATTACGGCCCCATGGAGTTATTGACAAGCGTTATCGCCGATACCAACTTTTCTGCCGTGGACTGGGGGGTCGTCACGATTTACCTCGTGCTGTCCGTGGGCATTGGCATCTTCGCCAACCGTTACGTGGGTAACCTCAGCGACTATATCGTGGCTGGCCGAGGCGTGCGCACGGCCCTGGGCGTCGCCACCCTGACCGGCACGGAGATGGGGCTGGTTACTGTGATGTACAGTGCCCAGAAAGGCTTCACCGGGGGCTTTGCCGCCTTTCATATTGGACTGATATCCGGCCTCCTGGCACTCTTTATTGGTGTGACCGGCTTTATTGTTACCCGCCTGCGCCGTGAAGAGGTGCTCACGATTCCCGAATACTACGGCCGACGTTATGGGAAGGGTGTCCAGATTTTCGGCGGTGTCATGCTCGCCTTCGGCGGCATTTTTAACATGGGCATGTTCTTGAAGGCCGGCTCCATGTTCATCGTGGGCATCACCGGGATGCAGAACGAATCCGCATTGACCGTGGTTATGGTCGTCTTACTCGGGTTGGTACTGTTCTACACCGTCATGGGCGGGATGGTTTCCGTGATTCTCACGGACTATGTCCAATTCGTGGTCCTATCCTTCGGGCTCTTCCTGGCGACGGGGCTGGCAATCTATCACCTGGGCTGGGGACACATCTTCGACGTGATCATTGCGGAGAAGGGGGAAGTGGCCTTCAACCCCGTGGCGGAGGGCAGTAGCTTCGGCTTCGATTACGTGATGTGGATGGCTTTCCTCGGGTTGGTCAACTGCGCCCTGTGGCCCACCGCGGTGGCGCGGGCCCTGGCTGCGGAATCGGAAGCGTCGGTGAAGAAGCAGTTCATGTTTTCTTCGATTACCTTTGCGATTCGTAATATCATCCCCTATTTCTGGGGTATCTGTGCCTTTGTGTTCATCATGGGCATCCCCGCACTCAAGGCGGCTTTCATCGGGGGAGAAGATGGGGCCACCACCCTGGACTCCCTCTATGCCATGCCTGTTTTCCTGGGCCAGATTCTTCCCGTGGGGATTATCGGCCTGCTGACAGCGGCCATGATCGCCGCATTCATGTCCACCCACGACAGCTATCTGCTCTGCTGGAGTTCGGTGCTCACCAACGATGTGGCCAAGCCGCTATTGGGCGAAAAGCTCTCCGATAAGGGCGCGGTGTTGCTGACGCGGTTCTTCGTCGTGGCCATCGGCCTGCTTATTCTCTTTATCAGTTTCGTCTATCCCCTCAAGGCCGACCTCTGGGACTTCATGGCGGTCACCGGAGGAATCTACTTTATCGGTGCTTTCGCCCTTCTGGCTGCCGGGCTCTATTGGAAGCCTGCGAGCAGGTTTGGCGCCATTTGTGCCTTGTGTGCGGGAGGACTCAATGTATTGGGATTGCCCGCCGTGCAGGGAATCCTGTTGGGTGCGCTGGGATACAGTGCGGATCGTATTGACCTTTTTCACGTCACCTTCAGTAGCGAGCGGGTCGGACTTGGAACCGTCACGTTGGCGGTTATCTGCATGATTGTTGGTTCCCTGCTGGTACCCGACAAGCACCCCTATCACGGAAAGGAGGAATCCTGAGTGGACTTCTGGATACTACTTTGGAAACTGGTTTTTATCGTGGGCATGATTGCCTTCGGGATACTGGCGATTTGGGTGACCATTTTCGGCGCCCGAGACATCGTACACCTCCTGGCTACCTTGAGGGGGACGGAGGACCCCGAGGGCTAGGTGCAAGTGGCTGACGTGTCAGCGTTACGAAGGGGAGTGTCGGTGAGCAAGGCAAAGAAAAAGGCGCACGGAGTTTCGGAAGAGGAGCTCAATTCCTATCAACAGCAGTGTGCGGCCATCGCACAGGACTGGACGCGGTTGCAGGAATTGATGGGCAGCTATCATCAACCGGGTGCCAATAAAGAAGCATTGGAATGGGAGTTAATCGCCCTCAAGGGGCGGCTTGCCTGTGACTACCCCGTGTTGACCCAATGGCGTAAGGGGGGCTTCGGCCTGAGTGCGGGGATCAACAAGATGCTGACCACCGCGACCAACCTTTCCTCCATGGCCGACTCGGCACCCAACGCGGAGAGTCGGGTGAACCGTACGTGGCGCGAGGTACAGACCTCGCTCAAACAGGTGCACCAGGTCCTGTCCGATGCCCGCGCCCAGCTGGAGCGGGGTAAGGAAGCGGCCCTCCCGGAGGCCCTGTTTGAAGCGCACACTACCCGCACCATTCCCTGGAAAAAGATTGCCCGGGGCATGGCAATTGTGGCCGGGGTTTTACTCCTTGTCCTCACCCTCTACGTAATGCGCAATTTTCTGGGGTTCTGGGCGCCCGAGGCTGGCGAAGGAATCATCGTCGACGAGTCCATGTCGGATGAGGATAAAATCAATTCGGTCCTCGTCATTCTAAACGAGTCCTTCAAGCGCGGTGATGTGGACATGTTCATGACGGTCTTCGCCGATGACTTCAAAGACGACGAAGGCAATGGCAAGACGGCGATGCGAATCTTCATGCAGGCCTACCATGAAAAAGGGGATTTTGAACAGGTGAGCATGAACTGGTCGGATATGCGGATTGTCGAAGAGGATGGATATATCTATGCCCGCCCGATCCGGGTGCAGGTGCCGGACGATGAGATAACTATCCACCTCGGATTCAAGCCCTATCGGGGAAAACTTCTAATCGCCACCGGAACCGCGCCGTAACATGGTAAGATTAGGGGGTGGCGTGGCCGGATGCGCCATGGCAGAGCACGGGAAACCCGGGATGCGTGGAGTAGAGCATTGACCATGTTTGTATTGCGGCGAACCAAGGGGGGAGCCGAAGGCGAGACCTGGCCTATTGGTGCCTCGTCGTTGTTCCTGGGACGTAGCACGCAGTGTGACGTTACGGTCAGTGATCCGACCGTTTCCCGGCGCCATTGCGAGATTGCCAATCGCAATGGAGAATTACACCTCCACGATCTGGGAAGCAGCAACCTGACCCTGGTCAATGGGAATCCCGTCAAGTCGGCCCTGTTACACCTGGGTGACCGCGTTATCGTAGGTACGGCCCACTTTGTCATCGATGAAGGACAAGGCCATGATGAGGTAGCGCCCGTACCCACCTCGGCGCAGCGCTCGATCGCCGTGGATCGAAATATCTTCATGGACGAGGCCCGAATGCCGGAGTTGGTCGCCCTGGGGGCCAAGGGTGTCGAGTCCCTGAGCCAGCTCTTCCGACTGACCCGAACGCTCAGTGAAGCGCAAACCATTCAGGAACTGGCCATTATTCTCCACGCCAACTTGATGGAGACCTTTAATCCGGCCCAATGTTGGCTCGCCCGGTGTGTAGAGGAACGCAGTTCGCTGACCTTTTTTGATGGGCATGGGGTCGTGGTGGATGCTCCGGAAGACGCTCCGAAGAAGATTATCGAAGCCGCCTTCTTTCGACGGAGTGGCATGCTCTGGCCGCGAATGAGCGAAGGGGTCATGGAAGCGCAGGTGGCTGCCCCCATGGTGGTTCCCGAAAAACGGGTGGGCATTATCGTGCTCCAGAGTAAGCCCGACCAGTTCTTCGATTTGTTCGATTTGGAGTACCTGGCGGCCCTCGCCCATACGGCTGCTCCCTTCGTGAAGACCACCCTGCAGGCAGAGCAAACCCAGATTTCGCTCACAAAACTTCGAAAGCAATGGGGGCTTTGACGTCTAGCGTCCGGGTTTCGGCAGTGCCGGGATCAGGTGCTTGCTGATGAGCTCGGCTTTGACGGCGTTGCCCGGGGCGCTCATATGAATGGGGTCGGTGAACAGGGTCGGTTGACGCGGCATTTCTTTGTCGAGGGGGATGAGTCCCACCGAAAGTTCCTTTGCAAGGCTTTCCACCGCGGCGGTGTGCTCCAGAAGACCCTTCCGATAGCCCCCCTCCAGGCGCCGTGACGCTTCATCAGGCGCGCCAAACCGGGGGCTGTCAAAATAGGGCTGGGTCAGCAGCCAGGGCTGGGCATTGGCTTCCCGCGCCAGGGTGATCATGGCACGTAGGTTGTCGGTGAACGCCGTGGTCGGATTGGCCGCCAGATGGGCAAGGGCCTCATCCACGTCGGGCATGGGGCGTTGGGTCTGACTCTGGAGCGAGAGCGGCTTGACCCATCCGAAACGTTGGGCCAGGGTGAGCCATAAATGGGACCGGTATGCAAGCCGATGCCACGAGTCCAGTTTGAGTTCGGTAAATGGCGTGCGGAAATGACCGTAATCGGCGGCAAAGTCCGGGTAGAAGCGGGGGATTACGTCGTTGATGGCATTCTGAATGAGGATCACGTCGGGCTCCAGCCTGGGTACCATGCGCGCCATCGTGCCCAGGATTTCACGTGAGGTATAGCCACCAACGCCCAGATTAAATACTTCTACCGTGTCCCAGCCCGCTTCCCGTGCGGGTCCGCTCAAGAGCGACTCCAATTGGGCGGGGTACGTATTTTGATCCGCGCCAACTCCTACCCCATAGGTCGTGGAGCCCCCAAAACAAAGAATGCGCAGGGTCCCGGGTTCTTTCGGGCCGAACTCACCCGGGCCACGAAATCCTGCGGCATTGTGGCGTGTCTGACCGTTGCCGTCGCGCGCGTCAAGGGAGAACTCAGGTCGCAGGGCATAGCTTAATTCCGCATCTGGGACGAAACGAATCCAGTCGGGTCCGTGCGTCACGAGCCGGCCGTAATCCTGGGTAAGGCGGTGTAGTCCGGGGTTGCGCTGGGGGGTGCTCAGCATGCGCGCTCCAAACTCCAGTGCCGCCAACAGGCCCAGGGTAATTACGAGGAGGAATCCCAGGCGGCCAAGGGCGGATACCATTTTGGGAGCGGGGGACGCGGAAGGGGATGGATCGGACACGAGATAGAACTCCATGGGGTGGAAAGCTTTGGGGGACCATCTTCGCCAACGCTTCGGGTCCCAGTCAAGCAGGCAGGGCATCCACGACGAAAAAGACCACGTCCGTCAAGACGTAGCCCACCACAGCGGCTCGAGCGCATCGATCACCCGGTCGTCACGACCGTACCATCCTCGCCCTGTTTGGCCTTGCTTAATCGCCGATAGGCCATCTTGATAAGGTTCTCTGCCTTCCCCCCATCGCTCGGATAGGTGACGACCGAAAAACGAAGATCAAGCTGGCTCTCGAAGAAGCCTTTGTAGCGATCAACCGCGATCATGGCGCTCTGATTGTCCGTTTCTCCCATTAGAACGGCAATAGAACTGTCGAAATCTGCGATAACGTCGCTGTCCCGGATATGACTTCCCAGGAAATTACGCAACCCCGAGATACCCTCCTCGGTGGTTACCATAACCATGGATACAAATCGACGATGCCGTTGGGCTCCGTAGAGTTCGTATTGTAATAGCTGTCGCAGCGTGGTAAATTCCGTCTTCACTGTGGCCTCCCAGCGCTTATGAATGCTCATCGTACACGGATTGATGGAGCAAGTTCTGTGCCGCACGGGCAGTCTGAGAAAAACCCGTGTTCTGCGCCGCATATGCCGCCGTTAAGGTCTGTTTTGGGTGGTATTCGGGGGTGCTGTCCCGTGTGGTATGAAAATGCTCGAGTACCATGCATAGAAGTTTATCAGGATTGACTATTACTTGTCGAGGGGGGGTATAACGGTGGCTATCGGCGTGAAACCACGCCCTACGCCACGTCAGGATGGTCCTTTTTGGCACCGTGGGACCGTTCTGCCGATTGACTGGTCCCCGGGGATCTGCCATAATGCTATCCAACGGGGCCGTAACTTCATCCCATATCGATATAAAAATTGTCAATCGTGAACAATTTTGGTCCCTCAGCGC
Source organism: Candidatus Hydrogenedentota bacterium (assembly GCA_034669905.1). Taxonomy (GTDB): domain Bacteria; phylum Hydrogenedentota; class Hydrogenedentia; order Hydrogenedentales; family JAEUWI01; genus JAEUWI01. The sequence goes on along the minus strand of JAXMOL010000015.1, from coordinate 76,832 downwards.
ATAGTTGTCGGCCAGCAGCGAGCCTTTTACCTTGCGCTCGAATCCCCTGAATTTCTGCGATTCTACTATATATAGTATGACCTCCCAAAATTTCGCCCTAATGAATCCGACTGACAAATAGTTGGCACACTTGATGCTTTTAAGTCTTCAGCAAGGAGGAGTGGTTCCCTGGTTGTGGGATCGCCCGTCAACCCCACGGTGGGGTAAGCGTCTGAAGGAAAGGAGTTTGTGGTGATCGGCATACAACGGCAAGATATCTGGCAACACGAGTCCGTTCAATTGCCCCTGCACGAACATCTCATCGGCGATGATCCCAGGATTCGGGAAGTAAATGAGATGATCGAGCGGTTGGCCAAGGTTGATCTGTCGGTGTTGGTCCGGGGCGAGACGGGAACCGGTAAAGACATCGTCGCGAAAATGTTGCATCGCCGCTCCCCCCGCTACGGCAAAGCCTTTATTAAGGTGAACTGCCCCAGTATCCCAACCGATATCCTCGAGAGTGAACTGTTTGGCTACGAACGCGGGGCCTTTACCGGAGCCGATACCTCCAAGCCCGGCCGTTTCGAAATGGCCCATGAAGGCACCCTCTTCCTGGACGAAATCTGCGAGACTGCGCCCCAAGTACAGGTGAAGTTGCTTCAGGTCCTTGACGGTGAGCCGATTGTCCGAATTGGCGGAACGACCCCCGTCCACTCCGATGCACGGGTCATTGCCGCGACCAACCTGGATTTGGATGCGGCGGTCGCGAGCGGTCGGCTCCGCGAAGACATTTCTTTTCGGCTCCGGGAAGTGGTGGTGGAAATCCCGCCCCTTCGGGAGCGCCGGGGAGATATCTCTTTACTATCTGAGCACTTTAATTATAATATGTGTAAGATGATGAAGAAGGAGTACGTGCCTCTGGCCCCCGATCTCCTTCAGGCATTGAGCCAAATGAATTTTCCGGGAAACGTTCGCGAGCTCTCAGGCCGAATTAAGAAATATGTGACGACCGGGCAAGTTAGTTTATTATTGGCGGAGGAAAACGCAACCGGTGGCGTGGTCTTTCCGGAGGCGAGTGTCGTTTCCACCGATCCTGTGGACGGGGGAGAAGAGCCCGAAGAGCGGACCTTCATCCCGCTCAAGGAGGCTGCCCGCCGTGCGGCCGAGGCGGCGGAGCGTGCCCTGATTGAAGAGACGCTGAATTATACGTTGTGGAATCGTAGAAAAGCCGCAAAGCTCTTGAGTACAAGTTACAGTTCGTTGCTTCGACGGATCGAAGCCTACGGCATCGGTAAGCTTGACTAGCTTTGCAGGAGAAGGGTTGGAATGAGTAATCGCCTGAACGTGACAATTGGTATCGCCGCTGTACTGGGACCGCTCTGGTTATCAGGATGTACGACCACAGGAATGGAAGAGGGTGCCAATCCGGCGGTTACCACCGGCGCCGCCAATCCGGTTGTCGAAGAAGTCGTGCGCATACCTACGGCAGAGGTTCGCCCCGACGATGTGCCCGAGGGCCTGCTCGTTGCCGAAGCCGACACGACGGAGCAAGGAACCGAGCCGATTTCCGAGATGGTGGATATGGGCGTTACGGATCGCTACCGCATCGGGCCGACGGACACCCTGGGGTTTCGCTCCTTTGATGATGAGTCTCTGAACAGCGATGCCGTACAGGTTCGACACGATGGCTATATATCGCTCCCGTGGGTTCCCGATATTCAGGTGGCCGGTCTTACGCGTGAAGAGGCGACGGAAGCGGTGCAGAATGCCTACAAGGAGCTGTACTACGAAGCAGAAGTCAGCCTTCAGATCTTACGGGCGACGAGTCGCACGTACACCGTCATGGGCGATGTGAATCGGCCCAGCGAGTACCCCTATCTGAAGCCTATTTCCTTGTTGGATGCCATCATATCCGCAGGTAGTTTGCGGGTCAACCAGCGTGGTGGAGATTCTTTTGTCGGGGGACAAGGCCAGTTGGTTAAGGCCTTCATTATTCGTGGCGAAGGCGAAGAGCGCCTTGTGACGGAATACGATCTCCGGGGAATGGAAGACGGTGGCCCCCATACTTCTCAGACGCTCGTCCTGCCCGATGATATCGTTTTCATCCCCGAAGGAATTAACCTGGTATACGTTCTCGGCGCCGTCGGCCGTCAGGGCGTCCAGCCCCTGACCGATGGCATGACGCTGCTTCAGTTGTTGACGACCGTCAGTGGCTTCAATGAATCCATTGCGCGCATGAAGTCGGTTGTATTGATACGTGAAATAGACGAAACCAACACCGAAGTGCAACTCATTGATGCCAAGAAGATCCTCAAGACCGGTGTGGATATTGTCATGCAACCGGGCGATATCGTTTACGTGCCGCGCAAACGCCTCGTAAACCTGACCGAATTTATCAGCCGCTCGACGGGAGTGGTCACCCCGATAATGGGCGTAACTTCCCAGGCCTTGGGGCTCTATTCCCAGGTCTATGATGCGTTCTACACCAAAGAGCGTATCGATCTTCTCTACAACTCAGATAACTCGGGTCAGTTGCAGACCAATCTTCAAATATTGGATGCGTTGCAACAGGTCGGAAGCGCTGCGCAGGCACTCGATAGCGTAAACAAACTTTCAAGGTAGGCTTATGTCCAGAGATTTCTCCACGGTAGTCGATGACTTTGCACCCGAGCGATCCACCACGCGATCTCCCGGTCTGCACTTCGACGTGAAACGCTTCATCAGTCTGCGTCTGCTCTCGGTAATTATTATCGGGTCGCTCCTCTGCGTGCCCTTTGCGGTCGTGGGCTGGTTTGCCGCCCCCGATGTGTATACCGCTTCTGCGGTGATTCAGTTTCGCTCTGTCGTGGCCGGTATCCTGGATTCCGGAAGGAGTGGCGGGCCAACCGTCAACTACGGTACCTTCGTGGGGACAGAATTGGCCCGACTCAAGGGGCACGAAGTCCTGGGGGAAGTGCTCAAGATTCCTGAAGTGCAGCAACTGAAAGAAGTGGCCGCTGCAGAAGATAAGTTCGCCTATATCAATGGTACGCTGAGCACGTCCGTCGTGCGCAACAGCGAACTGGTCAACGTGTATTGCACGATGAAATCCCGCTCTGAAGCCCTGCTCGTGCTGAGCCACGTCATCGACATCTATCACAAGATCGCTATCGAAGAGGCCTCAGGTGCGGACACCGACCAGCTTGCGGTACTCAACAAGGCCATCGATGTTCGGACCGCGGAATTGGACGTGTTGCGTCGGCAGATCCAGGAAACGGAAGGGGCGTTGGGTCCCATGATGGGCGGTACGCCGGAAGAAAGCAAGGAAGCCGAGCAGTATCGCGACAAGTGGCTGACCGCCCAGGAGCGCGTTTCGGCCGCAGAAAATCAGGTCGCGGACATAGAAGAGAATATTGCCCGACTGGAGATGTTGCAGCAGCAGGCAGCCACCCAGACCAACACACCCATTTACGAGTTTGATATTGAGGCGCGCGTCAAGTCAGACCCCCGCGTGACCGCCACGCTTTCTGAATTGAATGCCTACGAAAACCGCGTGCGCTCCATGAAGCAGAGTCACCGTGAGGGGCATCCTGCCCTCACCGCGGCCCAACGGGAACTGGATACGGTGCGCGCCAGCGTCGCAGAAAAAGAGGCGATAGCGCGTCAGGATGCCCTGAACACCACGCGGGGGCAATTGAATTTGCGCCTGGACACAGCGAAGCGGGCCGTGGAAGATGAGAAGGCAAGCCTGGTCGATTACAAGGAGCGGTATGACGCCTTTGTGAAGCGCCAACAGGATAACCTCGAGCTGGTGTCAGAAGAACGTGCGCGCGTGCTGATGATGAAGGAGCGGGCAGAGGGGAACCGGCAGTTCATCGCCGGGCTTGAAGCGCAAGTGCGTAAAATGCAGCTGGACCAGAACGCACCCGCGCGGGTGCGCATCGCTTCCACACCCTATGCCCCCCCCGGAAAAGATCGGAAAGCGAAACTGGTACTCGCGGCTATGGGTGTTATTGCCGCTTTTGGTCTCGGCCTTCTCTATGGCGTGGCACGGGAACTGCTCGATCAACAAGTTCGAACCCGGCAGGACGTAGCGCGGATCTCTGATCTGCCGACCATCGCGTCGATTCCCCACCTCAACGAAGACCGGTTCCTGGGAGGGGTGGATTGTGCCATGTTGATGGCCCAACACCCGAACTCTACGGTGGCCGATGAATATCGGCGCATTCTGGCGCGCATACTCTTCCCCGAAGACAACGCCGCCGAAATCAGTTCCTTGCTGGTGGTGAGTGCCAGCACCAAGGAAGGGAAGACCTCAATCGCGGCCAACCTCGCTGTGGCCCTCGAACAGGCCAATCGTCGGGTCTTGCTGATAGACCTCAGCTCGCAAAAGCCGGATATTGAGCGAAAATTCGGGTTGACGCCCGGCCCCGGCCTGTCCGAATTGCTGCAGAACAAAGAATCCCGGGAAGATTTGATTCGCCGTACGGCCTTTGAGAACCTGGGCATCGTCGGTCCCGGAACGGATGCCAATGGCCTCGCCGGCCGATTGGCCTCCCGTGAGATGATGGACTTCATGGAATGGGCCGACGAGCACTTTGATCATATCATCGTCGACACGCCCCCCCTCTTGCTTATGTCCGACGCCAAGCTCCTGGCACCTGCGATGGACGGCGTCTTATTCGTCGTGGGGGTCGGTACATCTACGCTGGGTATGGTCAGTCGCTGCCTGCGGGATATGGAGCAGCTTCGTGCCAATGTGATTGGTATTGCACTCAACGGAATTCGCAGCCTTCGTGGCGGCTATCTGAAAAAGAATCAGAGTCTGTTCTACGCCTATACCGACCGGGATGCGTCGGAAGAAATCGAGGCAGTGGAAGGGGTCATTCCAGATATTAACGTGCTCGATGAAGAGGCACCAGAGCCGGTCGAAGCCGAAGTCGTGTTGTTACCCTTCGATGAGAAAGAGCAATAGGTCTGGTGCGCGCGTCACGGCGCCCTGTTTGCGCCCGATCGGGAACCAGTAAGTGCAAAGCGCTCGGGTCGTACCCGAATGTCCCTGTGACAGTTGCCCTGAGAATGAAGCAGTATTGTGTGTGAGACGTCTCCGCGTTGCGCGGTGGAGACACGGTCAAGGTAGTTAAGAGATGCCCGGTCGCTGAATCCGGCTCGGCCACAGCCACCATCCCAATCAGATAGTGGGTGTGTTGTTAAAACCGCAGGGGAAGTTATGTCCAAAAAAATATGGTTCCTAATTACGGGTGTCGTGCTGTTACTGCTCTTGGGAGTTGCAGCAGTTGGCGCATTTTTCTTCTTGTGGCCCCAATATCGGGCGGGTCAAAACCTGGCCCTGGCCAACGAGGCCGCGGCGGCCAACAGGGTGGGCGAAGCCAAACGTCTCTTTCGGGAATATCTCTATATTAATCCGGATGACGTCGAGATTTTGCAACGCTACGCCGACCTGTGTTTGAGTCAGCTCGATAATCGTCGACGAAATCTCACCGAAGCCGGTCAGGCCTACTATAATCTGATGGAAAAGGCACCCTCGGGAGGAGAGCGGCGCGATCAGTTGATGGAATTCTACCGTCGGCACCAATTCTGGGACGACCTGGATTCGCTGGCTTCGTCTGTATTACGCGCTGAGCCAGACCGGCTCGATGTGGCCTATCTTCAGGCAATTTCGATCCATGAGCAAGGCCGGACGAATGATGCGATTGAGGCTTTCCAGGCCTATCTCGAAAATGCCGATGCGCCCCGTGAAGATGTTCCGCTGAGATTGGCCCGGATACTTCGGGGCCAGGAGCAGGACTCCCGGGCGGTCGCCTTGCTCAAGGGAGAACTGGAAGCGCACCCGAATGACCCGGTTGTGGCGGCGAACTATGCCAATTATCTCATCGACGATGGAAATGTAGAGGAAGCGATTCCCTATCTTCCCGAATCGGTCGATGTGGCGCAGGCCGATATGGAAGTCGTGATGGCCGTGCTGCGCCTGAAGAACCGTCAAGAAAAACATGACGAAGTGCTCGCCCTTTCCAAAGAGGCCATCGCCCGCGACCCGAAGCGGTCCGATCTTCATCTCAACTATCTGGGTGCGCTGGAACGTCTGGGCCGGCGCGATGAAGCTATCGAGTACATCAGCAACCTGGATCCTCAGATTCGGGTTGATGCTCCGGGAATTATGCTGTTTCAGATGGAGGTCTTGCTGGCCCAGGGCGATTGGGAGGAGGCCGACAAGATTCGCGAGACCTATCTGAGCGCTTATCCCAACCAGATCCCCATGGGTGAATACCTGAGTGGTCGGGTGGCCTTCGCCCGGAACGAGTATGAAACGGCAAGAGATCACTTCAACATGGCCGTGGAAATGAATCCCAATCTGCAGCGCTCCCGATACTATCTTGCCCTTTCTCAGTTGCAGATACCGGGAGAAGAATCCCGGCAGGCAGCCCGTGTGTCGCTGGAACTCTATATGCGGAATAACCCAACGGATACGATGGCCCGGCAAATGTGGACACGGGCATTCGATCGTGATCGGTCCGTGGTGCAATTGCGCATTGAGGCGAACCGGCTTTTGGGGAACGACGAAGCCCTGTTGGATGACCTGCTTATCACGGCACAGGATTTGTTGCAGGTAGGGGATGAGAGTGACAAGGAATTGGCGCTGCAACTGGCACAGCATGCCGTAAAGGTCCGTCCGAACGAAGTGCGGGGCCACCAGGCGCTGGCAGGGTTCTATCTCGAATCGGGGGACTTTGAGAAGGTTGAAGTCGTCATCGCGGAAGCCTTGAAACATGGCATCGACCCGACCGTTTTCGGGTTCCTGCGCGCGAACTTGCTGTTGCTTCAGGGCGACGAAGCGGGTGCCGTTGCGGTGGCGAATGAAACGTTGAGCGATACGGATGTTGCTGAAGCAAAGCGCTGGAGTCTGAGGTTCTCCCAGCGGGGTTATTACTCCGCGGCGGAGCAGATACTGGACCGGTATATTTCTCTCGACAATCTCGACGATGGCGCCCAGGACTTGCTACTCCTCGGAATCGAACTGGCGCTACAGCATGAGTCGGTTGAAGCCGCGGTGGCTCGCCTGGCAATTGCAGAAGAAAAACTGGGTGACCGTGACGACGTGCGAACGGAGTTGAATCGGATACGTATCGTTGTCGCCCAGCGTCTGCTGATGGAGGATAAAGCGGCGGCGGAAGCGCTGCTGGAAAAGGTGAGGGCGGAAGAACCCGAACACGACGGCCTGCTCGTGCTCAAGGCGCGCGAGCTCTTGCGCGAGACGCCCCCGAATCTGGAAGCCGTTCTTACTGTCGTGGAAAAAATTTCCGAGGACTCCTCCTACATTGACGATGCCAGGATTATGGCCGCCGAGGTCGCGTTGCTTCGGGGTCAGTATGACCGTGCACGGGAATTGGCGGAAGAGGTGTCGGAGCGCGCCCCGGAAAACCGGGGTGCCTTGCACCTGATCGCCGATGCGGCGATGCGTTCTGGTGACATGAATGCCGCCCGGAGCGCTATCGAGCAGGCGCTGAACCAGGATGCCAACGATGAACGCGCGATGCAATTGCTGGTGCGGATCTATTCCCGTCTGCAACTGCGACGTAAGGCAGAGAACATGTTCGAACGCTATTCGGAGTTGGTATCGACCCGTCCGGACAGAGAAAACCTGATTGACGAGTTGCGCGACTTTCTGGATCTGGAAGCGGGCCACTATGAAGAGGCGGAGACACGCCTGCGCGAACGGTTGGCCGAGAATCCCGCAGACTATGGCGCGGTAAACAGCCTCGCAAAGTCATTAATGCAACGGAGTCAGTATGACGAGGCAGTGCGTCTTGTCCGGACCTATATTGATGAGCAAGGCCCTGATTCGCCAGAGCCATGGGTATTTCTCGGCCAGATATTGTTGGGTAGTGGTTCTCAGGAATCCCTGAGCGAGGCCTCATCGGCCTTCACGCAGGCGCTGCTGTTGATGCCCGGATATACGCCGGCCCAGCTTGGCAATATTGATAGTCAGGTTCGCATGGGAAATGACGGGGTTGCTATCGCACTCTGTGATCGGTATCTGGCCGGCCGGCTGGCGGAAACCACGTCGCTGAACCAGCAGGACGCACAGGTTTTTTATCAGCGTGCGGCCCTGCGCTCCCGTTCAGCTGGCGGGATCGAGGCGGCGATGGGTGACCTCGATCAGGCGATTGCGATAAACGAGGCTCCCCATTATCTCAGTTTGCGGGCGGCATTGCGCCAGCGCAGTGGTGATTCGTCGGGGGCCGTCAACGACCTGCGTCGTCTCAGTGATCTCACGGGAGCCCTGGAAGCGCGGGACGCCATTACCATGGCCGAGGCACTCCTCGAAACCGGCGATACGGATGGTGCTACGCGGTACCTTCGCATGGCCAGTTCGGGGGCGTCCGATACGCCCAGCGGGATTGCAGGTCGTATCGAAGCCCTGGAAGAGATCTTGAAAGCGAGGGCTGAGCAATGAGTGAGAGTCAGGCAGCCGCCTTTGGCGGGGTAGCTCAAAGGCCGACACTTGACCGCTTCTGGAACACAAAGCGGACCCAGGTGCTGGCAGTGCTGGGCCTTACCGTGGTGCTGGTTGGGCTGGCCTTCGCCCGCTCCTTCATCGACATCTACCATAACTGGAATCTCCCAGAGTCCTTGTACTCCCATGCGATGTTGATTCCGCCCATCAGCCTCTTTTTCGTCTGGCGACTCCGCGCTCCCCTGCTGGCGGCACCGATAGTTCCCTCCTGGTGGGGGTATCCCGTTCTGTTTGGTGGCTGCCTCATGTTGTTGCTGGGGGACTTTCTCGGCTTCATGACCTTTGTGCATCTCGCGCTCCTGCCGGTGCTGGCGGGTCTGTGCCTGGTGCTCATGGGTAGTCAGCAACTTCGGATACTGTGGTTTCCCTTGTTGTTCTTGTTCTTCATGATTCCCATGCCCTATTCCATCATTTCCGGCATATCGTTTCAGAGCAAGATGCTCGCGACGGAGTCGGCGGTGAAACTGGGCCAATTGTTGACACTCCACATGGTACAAGACGGCTCCTATGTGTACCTCGGTGCCGACGACCGACTTCTGGTTGGCGATGTCTGTGGCGGTATGCGGTCCCTGATTGCCCTGCTCGCCTTCGGTGCCCTCATGGCCTATATGTCCAAAGCGCGGTGGTGGGCGAAGATTCTCATTCTCCTGCTGTCCCCCGCCATTGCCATTCTGGCCAATGTCTCCCGCATTTTCTTTCTCTGTATCGTTGGTTATGTGTGGGGTAGTGAAACCGCGACCGGTACGGTACACGACGTTTCAGGCATCGGTATCTTCGCGGTTGCCTTTGTCATGCTCTTCAGCGTAGAGGCCCTGCTTCGGCGATTTGCTCCAGAACTCAGCAAGGAGGACAAGAATTCATGAAGAAGCACTATTTCATAGCCTTTGCCGTCTTCACGATCACTACCGTCCTGCATTTGATTATTACGGAAAAACAGGATGCCGCCGCCGCAGCGGATGTTGATGCGCCCAACCTCGATCTACCTGCCCGCATCGGGCCCTATCGTCAATATGGGGAGGACATTGATCCAGGTGACGAAGTGCGGCGAATTCTGGAAACCTCCTCCATTCTAATGCGCCACTATATTTCCCCAAGCGGGTTGCCCGTGTTGGTCACCGTGGTGTATGCCGGTCAGAAACGTCGGAGCCTGCACTTTCCGGAGGTTTGCCTGGTCGGGCAAGGTTGGGAGGTAGAGAAAGCCTACGCCGCACCGGTCGGGATGGAGTTCCGGGCAAAACGCCTGGTGATTTTCCAGGGAGACAAGAAAGAAGCCGTCCTGTACTGGTTTAAGACAGGAGATAAGTTTACGGGTAATCCGTTTATGAATGCCCTCTACTGGGGGGGAGAGCAACTGAAATTTGGTACCCCCACCTCCACCATGATTAAACTCAGCATGCCCATTCGGGGAGCAGGTGATGAGGCCGAAGAGCGGACCTTCGCCGCACTGGATGAGCTGGCGCTGCGCATGGCTCCGAGTTTGCGAGAGAACATTAAATAAATTGGGAAGGAAGACCATGGATATGTTAAATCGACTGTATAAGCAGTGGGGGCTCCCCTGCATGTTGTGTTGCATGCTATTTGTCGCGGTGGGGTGTAGTGACCGTCGGAGTGAACAGGCCCGGGTGGCCGGAGACGTGTTTCGGGAAAAAGATCGTATTGCCGATGCCCGTGCGTCCTACCAGGCCGCCATTGATGCCAATCCCGATAACCCCTTGGCAAAATTGGGCCTCGCCCGATGCGCTGCCGCGGAAGATAAATTAGACGACGCCCTGGCGCTCTACCGGGAAACCGCTGCCCTGGACCCCAGTCTCGATGAGGCCTACGTCGAGCCGGCCCGCCTCTTGGTTGATGCCGACAGGATGGAAGATGCCCTGGCGCTGAGTGCCGAGTACGCGGCCCAGTCGTCGGAGCAGGGCGGTACCCTGCGCGCCGTCATTCTGACCCGAATGGGTCGTACAGACGAGGCCATCGAAGAGCTGACTCAATTGGCCACTTCCTTTCCAGAGTCCGAAGAAATCAGCCTGAACCTCGGTGCGGCCTTGCTGAAGGGCGGTAAAATCGACGAAGCGGAAGGTGTCTTCAAGGCGCTGGTCGAAAGCGGCTCTTCCATGTCCCTCGCGGCCCACATGGGCCTCGTGGATGTGTATCGTGCGCAGGGACGGGTAGACGAACTCGTCGAACAGTTCTCCAGTCTGGCTGAGGCCCGTCCCGAAGATGAAGGGATCAAACTGGGATATGCACGCAGCCTCTTGCTTGCCAACCGCGTCGACGAGGCGGAAGCCCTGGCGCGGGATATCCTGGCCCAGGATCCTGCGTCCGGCTGGGCAAACTACATCGTAGGCTTTCAGAAATCCCAGGCGGGAGACTATGAGGAAGCCACGGCCTTTCTCAAGCAGGCGGTCCAGGCCCTCCCCGAGGTCGCAGAAATAAAGAATCTCCTGGCCTATGCGGAAAGCGGTGGTACCGCGACTCCCGCGGGGAACGAAGATTCTGCCACGACCATGCCGAAAAACGAAGTCATGGCGGGGCCGGTGACCTGGCAGGGCCTCTGGAAGCAGGCGGCACTCAATCGCCTTATAGCCGGTCGGGATACCTATCTGGCCGAAGGGGGAGACAAAGCCCGTCAGGTACTGAGCCTGGCTGCGCTGTTTGGCTTTGATGCAACCCTGTCCCAGGAGTTGGCCGCCGGATTGCCGGAAGGGGATCCCGTTCGGGGCTATGTGGACGCATTCTTCTCCAAGGATGCGGCCAAGGTGGCTGCTCATTTCGAGACCTGGAAGGCCGAAGAGACCGAAGAGATTCTATTGCGTGACAACGCCCTCGGTTTTGCCATGGTGTCCGGGGGTTCCCGGGAGCAGGGGCTCTCTGCCTTTCTCTATTGTCTGGAGCGCTGGCCCGAACACGGGGTCGCCTTGTTCAACATTTCCCAGGTATTCCGCCGCCTGCGTCAGCCGATGATCGCGGCCCAGAACCTGCAGCGGCTCATCGCCATGTATCCCGATAATATCGACGCGCACCAGATGCATTATGCGGCGCTTCGGGAAGGGGGATCCTTTGAGGCCGCCCGACGGGCAGCGGAAGCCAGCTATACCCTTTTCCCCGAGGAAAAGTGGAGTCATATATACTTGTGTCAGGCTTATCTCGATACCGGGGATCCCGCCCTGGCATTGCAATGGCTCGACCGCGCCACCAGCCTCTTTCCCGAGGACCCGGAACTGCAGTCTATCCTGGGTCAGGTTCTCGTTCGTTTGGGCGACTGTGACCAGGCCAAAGACGTGCTGGAAGCGATTAATACGACGGCACCTGCCGTAATGCAGGCCCGTGCGACCATGTTAGCGGTTTGCCGCGTGCTCGATGGCGACTGGCCCGGTGCAATCACTATCGCCCAGTCCATTCCAACGGAGCAGCGCGGGGATAGTCTGGCGTTGATGCTCAGTGCCGGTCAGGTACAAGCCGGTGATCTGGTGGCCGCCCGCGATGCCCTGAATCTTGGCGACAACCGCCCACTTGCCGGGGGCCCGTTCTTCGGAGCCCTGCTTGCCGGCGCATTGGGTGACGATACGGCATCCATGTCGGAGGAAGAGCGGGGGTGGTCCGAACGCATGGCGGCGGATCCGGCTCTGCTGACCTCCTACGCGACGGTGGTGGCCATGTTGAATGGCAGCCTCAACGACGTTGCCTGGGACTATTATCAAAATCACCTCGCAGACCAGGCGGCCCATCTGGCGCTCGCCCAGCTGGCGTACCAGTGTCTGTCCGGTTCGGATTCCGTCGAGAACGTAGCGGAACTGGCGCAGGCCATCGCCGCGTCGATTCCGACCGACCCCCGTTCGTGGCTGGGACTCGCCAACATCTATAAGAGCCTGGATGATGCCGAGGGCGAGGCGGATGCGGTGAAGAAGGCCCTGGAAGTGGGACCGAAGTATCCGGAAGCGATTTTCCGGCACGCGGCCCTGATGGAGCAACAAGGCGATTACGATAAAGCGGTTGCAGATTATCGCACGCTCGTTGAAGTTGCCCCCGAAAGTGCTGCGGCTCAGAATAATCTGGCCTACACCCTGCTGCTGGCCGGAGGGAATGACGAAGAGGCCCTGAACCATGCCGCCATAGCGGCTGAAAAGCGCCCCCGTGATGCCGGGGTTCTGCATACCCTGGGACTGGCCCAGATGAGAACCGGTGCGCTGGAAGATGCTGAGAAAAACCTCAGACGGGCCACGGAAATCGACCCCGCTAACCCGACTATCATGTATGATTTCGGACGCCTTCTCGCGCAGAAAGACCTGAAAGAGGAGGCGGCTAAGCGCGTCCGCTACGCCCTCGCCATGAGCAGGAACGCCGGTTTGGACTTCCCCCAGGCCGATGAAGCGGAAACCTTTCTGGATACACTCCAATAGTCTGTGGCACACTCTCGGGACGGATGGCATCATCGCTGTCCGTCCCGTTTCCTTTTCAGGGCACCGGGGCGGCCCGTTGCCTGTCCGTGAATGACGCGACGCTCAACATGGAGGCAGGAATTAAAATGCTTGATACGGCACGGTTACAACGGGCACGCATTCTCAACGGGCTTGATCGTGTACAGATTGCTGAAGTGGTGGCCATGGGGGAAGAGCAATACTTTGACCAGGGCACCATCATCTTCCAGGAAGGTGAACCGGGGCGCTATCTCTATGTGGTGCTGGATGGGGTCGTATCGATCCATTTCGGCGACAAGTTTATTGCCAAGTGTCGGGACTATGAAGCCTTCGGGGAGATGGCCACCCTCCACCATCGTCCCCGTTCCGCTACCGCACGGGCATCAACGGATGTGCACGTTCTGGCGTTCGGAGAGGAAGAGGTGAGCCAGCTCCTGAGCAGTCCCCATGCCGTTCAGTTTCTCCTCAACGTGATCGATGTCCTCAGCAGCCGATTGGAGCGGGGGAACGCGTGGATCGCCAACAGCCTCGAAGCCCAGCGTAGATAGCTAGCCCATCTACCTGACCGCCACCGGCCACCATGGTGGCCTCCACAGCCCCTCATGATGCCCCGGGGCAACCGCCTGCCCGCCTCCTGCCCCTCTGATTACCCTGCCACGCTCCTGCGGGCAGCTTCCCTGTCGCTCTGCCGCAATGGGACCGGGTTTTTCCCTGCTCTCCGCGCTCCTGTGCCGAAGGTCCATATGTCCGCTATGCGTGACATGCTACCCGCTCCTTCCCCCATACGACCTGCCCTGCCCAAAGTTGTTCAAGAGTGAACAACAAAAAGATCCGGTCCAGGGTCCAATTTTGGGAAATTGGGGGAGTCCGTAAGGTATTTACACGGTTGATAGCAAATTATACGGCATACCCGGCCCTCCGCCCCCCGGAATTCTTTGCCCCTTCCCCTAAAGGAAGCTATGTATTACTTGATGGATGGGCAAAAACAAGTCACGGGTGACAATATTTGTCTTTGTCTGCTAGCGTCAATAGGTCAAAAAAGAATGAGATATATTCATATATGAATCACTGAAAATGGCAGGGTGGGTGTTATTGTGGGTTTTTGTTGGTTGTGGTTTTTGGCACGGCTTGTGCATATACCTATGCAGTTCGGTTAGAGAGCGTGCGGAAGATTGATGGTTCAATCGACTCAAACTACTCACATTGAAAATGTAAAGACTTGGAGGAAAGAAAGAATGAAAAAGCTCACGAAAGTACTCGCACTCGGTACCCTGGTTGCCATGGCTAACGGCGCGGGCGCTATCACCACAGATGGTGACTGGTCTGACTGGTTCTCCTACGGTGGAAATGTTAATAACAACAACTGGCAGGAAGGATTGGTTTCCATTCACGACCTGGGGACCCGTACGCAGGTGGACGAAGAAGGTCCTACCCCGGGTGTCGGTGGTCAGCTTTATGACATCGAACAGATTTTCTACCGCTATGAAGATGCGGATGTAAACGCCCTCACGGGTGGTCGCCTTCACATCGGCCTGGTAACGGGCTTTCCGGCCGAGGGTGTCCCTGCGGATAGCCTCTACGCCGGTGACATGTTCGTTGACTTCGGCAACACCGGTGGTGGTGCGCACGGCGAATTCTTCGACGTGGCCATCGCGACGAGCCTGCGGAACAATGCGGCCGACGTAGCCCGCTTCGGTAATCTCTGGTTGAACGACGGTCCCAGCAGCTGGGCGACGGAAGACGTTATCTATCCCCAGTTCGGTACGTCCAACCCCTACCGTGTCAATGAAAGCGTAGTTCCCCAGCCGAGCAATCGCACGGCCCTCTGGAACACCCAGGTTGCCTGGGGTTCCATGGGTACCCACAACTTCCTGGAAATCTCCTTCGACGTGGCGGATTTCTTCGAAGACGCACTCACCAATGATAACAATGGCGGTCTCGGCCTCCACTGGACGATGGAATGTGGTAACGACGTCATCAACGTTCAGGACAACACGCCCCTTGCTCCGGTTCCCGAGCCCTCCACCTTTGCACTCCTCGGAATGGGTGTCCTGGGCGGCGTACTCCGCAAGAAGTTCACGGCCTAACCGATTACCCTACCGAACCACAATCAGAATTCCGAAACTATAAATAAGCAGCCTGGCTTCGGCCAGGCTGCTTTCGTATTTCTGGCACCGATGCCGTCGGGCCGACGGCGCTCCGTAGGCGCACGTATGGGACGGTATCGCGCCCATACCCGGAGTAGCTGCAAGACGGCGTTGCGCCATCCCAGCGATTCCGCCGTTGCGCGTGTCACTTCACCGCGCGTTCCTGTCCCGGTGGTCGTAGACACACCCGCGCGGTGAAGACACAGGAGAATGGCGATGGAAACACCCCAGGGGCGCAGACTTTCCTGCCTGCGAATACGGTAGGGATTGGCGAATTGACTCCCGTCGGCCTCATCGACCCTGGGTCTCTCTGAACAAGGGGCTCGGACACTACCCATCGCGTTTCGGTGTTTCTGGCACCGATGCCGTCGGGCCGACGGCGCTCTATAAGGCCCACTCATGGGACGGTATCGCGCGGAACGATGGACGCTTAGGTGGGCTCAAGAAAAGTCTTTCCCACTTTTTGCCCAAGAACCACAAAAAAGCGTGCCGTCTCCTGGGGAAACGACACGCGTGTATTCGATTGGTTTCGGCAGCGCCAGACCTGTTTAGAGCTCATCCATTGCCATGAGGCCGAAGGTCATTATGGCTTCTGCAGCGACTACGCCGTCCACCAGCGCCTTGGCCGCCACTTTGCAGGCATTCTTTCGCCGACGAATCATCTCTACCTCAATGACCAACTGATCGCCGGGGACCACCGTGCGACGAAAGCGTGCCTTGTCGACTCCCAGGAAGAAGGCCAGCTTGCCGTCGGGATCCCGGTTGTCGCCAAAGATGAGCACCGCGCTTACCTGTGCCATCGCTTCTACAATCATCACGCCGGGCATGACCGGGGTCTCGGGCCAGTGTCCCTGAAAGAAAGGCTCATTGACCGTGACGTTCTTAATGCCGGTTACCCGTTCCATGGGCACAAAAGACAGGATCCGGTCCACCAGCAAGAACGGGTAGCGGTGGGGGAGAATTTTCATGATCTTGCTTACGTCAAGGGCCGGTGGCCGGGCAATCTGGCTGGTTGTCGCCAAATCGTCCCGTCCACGAGACTCCTGGCCGTTGGCAAGGGCTGCTTTGATCTGCTTGGAAAAGAGCACGTTCTTCTCGTGCCCGCTCTTTACGCTGACGATATGGCCCTTGATAGGGCGCCCGAGCAGATACATGTCCCCGATCAGGTCGAGAATCTTGTGGCGCACAAATTCATCGGGGAAGCGGAGGTCATCATTGAGGATGGTGTCATCCCCAATTACCACGGCACTCTCCAGACTGCCTCCCTTGATAAGCCCCTTTTCCTGGAGCATCTTTACTTCGCGCAGGAAGCAGAAGGTCCGTGCGGGGGCGATTTCCTTCTTAAAGGTTTCTTCCGTGATGATAAACGAGGCGTATTGGGTGCCGATCGCCACGTGGTCATAGGCAATGGTCATGGAGACGCGGTGTTCATCCGACGGGAGGATACTCAGGGTGACATCACCCTGGCGGTAGTAGACCGGCCGATCCACCGTGATGTATTGCTTCTCCGCCTCTTGCTCGACCACGCCGGCCTTCAGCAGCGTGGTCATGACGGGCATGGAGCTGCCATCGCCCGAAGGAATTTCCTCGGCATCAAGCTCAATGGCCAGGTTATCAATACCAAGTCCGGCCATGGCGGACAGGGCGTGCTCCACCGTGTGGACTTTGGCATCGCCGATACCCAGGGTCGTGCCCCGTGCCACACCAACCACGTTGTCTACGTCGGCAGGGATGGCCGGTTTACCTTCCAGATCGACCCGGTAAAAGGTGATTCCGGAGTTTTCCGGCGCGGGTTTGAAGGTTACCGTGGTCAGGCTACCGGTATGGAGGCCGATCCCGGAAAACGAGGCCGGCTCTTTAATCGTCTTTTGTTTGCTCATGTAAGCTGTTCTTTCACTGCTTCGAGCGCCCGTTCGAGCATTTTTACACGACGGATAAGCTCGGGAACCCTGCGCTGCGCAACGAGCACGCGGCGTTCTTCCGCATGGTCCATGGCCGGAAATCCCGATACCACGGCACCGGGAGCAACCGATTTCACCACACCGCCCCGGGCGGCCACCGTGGCTCCCGCACCAACGGTGAGATGGCCAGCGACACCCGCCGAGGCACCCACACGGACGCCATCCTTCAGCGTGGCACTGCCGGCGATACCAACCATACCGGCCAGCGCACAGTGTTCTCCTATTTGAACATTGTGTCCAACTTGAACCAGATTGTCAATTTTCGTACCTCGGCCAATACGCGTCACGCCGAAGGTGGCGCGGTCAATGGCGGTTCCGGAGCCAATTTCCACGTCATCCTCTAACACAACCCGTCCAACCTGAGGGATCTTCATCCAGGCACCATCCAGGTGGGCGTAGCCAAACCCGTCGCTGCCAATCGTTGCCCCGGCATGGAGGATGCAGTGGGCACCAACGGTCGTTTCCTCGCGGATGGTGACATTGGGATAGACGATAGTTTCCGCCCCGATATGCACATCACGGCCTACGTAAACGCCGGGGTAAAGGACCACGCCGTCGCCCAGTGACGCGCCCGCTTCAATAACGGCACAGGCGCCGATGGCGACGTTGTTTCCGAGAGCGGCATCGGGATCAACCACGGCCCGCTCATGAATACCCACGGGGTGTTTGCGCTGGGAGTGTTCACAGTGCTTCAGCACCATCGCAAAGGCCAGGTCTGGCTGTGGCACCAGAATCATGGCCATGTCGATTCCCTCAGGCTCCTGCTGAATCAGCGCGGCTGATGCGCCCGATTGGGCCAATTGGGGGAGGTAGGTGGTGCTGCGTATGAAACAGAGTTCCCCCGCCTGGGCCTCATCCACCCCGTTGACGCCGGTAATAACGACCGTCGGGTCGCCGACTACCGTGCCGCCCACCATGGCCGCGATCTCGCCGACTGTCATCTTCATAGTGGCTCCTTCAGCACGCCGACAACCGAAATTCGAGTGAATTATTGGTCGGCCCATATAACCATCGCGCATCAGGCGGTTTCGTGCCCGATACGCGAAGGTATAAAGGTTTCGTGCGCTGCGCACATTGGTACTAGTCGACGTTACTTGTTCAACTGTTCCAAGATGCGGGGGGTAATGTCGATGGAGTTGCTGGCGTAAAGCACGGCACCACGGGGGCCCTTGCCTTTGTTCAGTACCAGGTGATAGCTGTTGTCGGTGGCGATCTTCTCGATGGCTTCCTGAATGTCCTTGAGGACTTCATTCAGCACGAGCTCTTCCATGCCGTCGATCTGGCGCTGGTTTTTCTGCAGCTCGTTCTGGTAGTTCGCGTAGTCGTTGGTGATTTTCGTTTCCAGCTTTACGCGCTCTTCATCGGTCAGGGTGGCCCGACGTGCTTCATAGTCCTTGCGCGCGGCCTCGATGTCCTTGGACATCTTGTCAATGCCGGCCTGCAGGGCGTCCACCTGCTTCTGGAGGTCGTCATACTTGGCCTTACGTTTTTCGTAGCTGGCCAGGACGGTTTGCATATCAACGACAGCGATCTTGTAGTTTTCATCCGCGGCCAGGGCAGGGGTGCTGAAGAGTCCCGCTGCAACGGTGCAGAGCAGGGTGGCTACGAGCAGGGTCTTGGTCGTCTTTATCACGAGTATCAGTCCTCTCAGGTGTAAGGCGATGGCTTGATCCATGCCGAGTAAACAGGTGTGTGCCAGTCCAAAGGAGCAGCAGGGGGAAACCGGTGAAGTATAGCAATATCCCTGAATTTCATGCAAGAAAAATGCCCCCCGAATCTCAATTGATTCGGGGGGCATCGGGACTTAGAAACGAATGCCGGAAATCAGGTGCATACGGCCGCTACCCTGATCCTCGTCGGGGTTGAGGGGGAAGCCGTAGTCGACCCGGATTGGTCCAAGTCGGGGCACTTCCATGCCGATGCCGATACCGGCGCTATAGCGCATTTCACCGAAGTCGAAGTCGTCATCATCCCAGACGCCACCGGCATCGATGAAGGAGTAGACGCGCAGTTGCTCGGTGATTTTGTACTTCAATTCCAGGTTGTTGACCCAAACGATGTTGCCACCGATGGGGAACTCGCTGCCAAAGAAGATGAACTGCTTGGCCTTGGGGCCAATGTCCCGGTTTTCGTAACCACGCACGGTGGCCGTACCACCCGCGTAGAACTTGTCCGTCAATGGCACGTAGTCCGAACCACCATATTCGGTCACATAGCCCTCACGGGAGCGGTAGGAGAGAATCCATTTCTCTTCCTTATCCAGGGCCTTGTACCAGGTGGAATCGAGATAGAGTTTGTAGAACTCGTTGTCACCACCCAGTCCGGCCAATTCCAGGCTCAAGACGTGCTTGCTGCCACGGGAGGGGTCCCGGAAAGCGTTCAGGGTGTTGCGCTCAAACTCGGTCTGAATACTCACCGTGGTGGATTCACCCGCCTGACGACGAATGATGGGATTGAGGAAGATGGGCAGGCCCGTGGTCTCATTGACCTCATAGCGGAGGGTGCCACGCATGTTCACGTAGTTGGAGAGGGTCTTGCCCAGGCGCAACTGGCCGCCACGCCGATCTTCCGCGTAATTCGACGAGCCACGTACCTGATAGGAATCGTCGAAAAGGTCGAAGCCAAAGGCGAAGGGGTAGCCCAGAATTTCGGGGTCGGTGAAGCTCAGTGAATACTGGTCGCGGCGGTTGCCGATGTTCAGTTTCAACGCAAGCTGCTGGCCGCCGCCGGTGAAGTTTGGCCAGTTGGTCAGGTCGAAGTTATTCAGGCGCAGTTCCGAAAAGCCGCCGAGCCCTTCGTCGGTGCTGAAACCCGCACCGAAATTGAAGTTACCCTGCTTGCCTTCGTCCACGTCAAAGATGACGTCCGTGAAGAGTTCTTCGTCGTCTGCAAAATCAAGGCTGGAACGCACGGTGTCAAAGTACTCGGTACGCTGCATGGCCCGCTTACTGAGTTCCAGGAGCGACCCATCATAGCGGGCACCCGGCTCAAGCGCGATGCGGCGACGGATGACTTCGTCTTTCGTAAGCTCGTTACCGATGATCTTGATTTCACGGATGTAACGGAGGTCACCTTCCGCGATCTTGTGCGTCACCCGCGTCGTCTTGGCATCGCGGTTGAGCGTAACAATGGGCGTGACCTGGGCGTTGACGTAACCGCTGTCCTGGTAGTTCTCTTCCAGCGCAGTCGCGTCTTCTTCCACCTGGGACTTGTTGTGCACTTCGCCCGCGGCCACTTCCACGCGATCGAGGAGCTCGTCGTCGTCATAAACGATATTGCCCTCGATGTCGAGGTTTTCCAGCTTGTACTCGGGGCCCTCGGCCAGATAGACCGTCAGGTTCATGCCCCGGCCGTTGCTCGTGTACAGCAGGTCGGTGCGGGTGATATCGGCTTCCAGACGGCCGTAGTCACCGTAGTTGTCGAGGATCTGCTGGAGGTCATACTCCAGTTTGTCCTCTTCATACTTGCCACCGAGGAACCACCACGCGCGCTTGGTCGCCATGAGTTTACGCAACTTGCGGCCACTCAATACCTCGTTGCCGACGAAGGAAATGCTGCGGATTTTTGCTTTCTTGCCTTCATTAATGGAGTAGGTCAGGCGCATCCGGGAAGGGCCCACGCGCTCGGCGACCACGTCCACCGTGGTGTTGGCAAAGCCTTTGCCCTCATAGAGATCCAACAAGGCCTGCCGTTCTTCTTCGTAGGCCTCGGGGATGAAGGGGTCGCCTTCCCGCATGGAGAGGGCCGAAAGGATGCGGCGGTCTTTGATCTTCTTGTTTCCGAGAATAAGGACCTTTTCGATGACCTGTTTCTCGGTAACCACATAGGTGAGGTCCAGCGCATTACCCCGCTCCACCACATCGGCTTTGATGTGGGTGAAGAATCCAAGCTCATAGAGTCGCCGGATGTCACGGGATACGGCACGGGGGTTGTAAACCTGCCCCGTCTGCACTTCCAGTTTCGAACGTACCAACTGCTCACTCACACGCTCCAACCCGTCGATGCGTACAGCACCCACGTTGGCCTCGCCCTGTGCTAGGGCGGGACCGGAGCTAATAAGAGTAAACAGCGTGAGGGCCAGGCCAAACGCTAGTTTCTTCAAGAAGTTACACCTTCCGCGGCTAATGCAGTCGGCTCAAACACGAGTTTTTCCTCGGTGTCAGAGGGCCAGACTTCAATCTTGGTTCCAGGTTCCAGGTTACCCCGCAACAACAGCTCTGCGAGGGGGTCCTCGATGTACTGCTGTACCGCACGCCGGAGCGGACGGGCACCATATTCTTCGTTGCTTCCCAAGCGCACGAGGAATTCTTTTGCAGCGCGATCGAGGTGCAAGTGTACATCCTTTTCGGCCACGCGATCTACCATGTCCTTTACCTGGATATCGACGATGTCAATGAGCTGTTCGTCGGTCAGGCGGTGGAAGACCAGCGTGTCATCAAGGCGGTTCATGAATTCAGGATTGAAAACCTTCTTGGCTTCATCCACCACCCGCTCTTTCATCCGGTTGTACATGGACTCTACGTCGTCTACCTGGAAGCCCAGGGTGCCGCCGCCCTTGCCGATTCGGCGGGCGCCCACGTTGCTGGTCATGATGATGACCGTATTGCGGAAATCGACCTTCCGGCCGCTGGCGTCGGTCATCTGACCTTCTTCCAGCACCTGGAGGAGCGCGTTAAAGATATCCGGGTGGGCCTTCTCAATTTCGTCGAAAAGCACCACCGAATAGGGGCGACGACGAACCTGCTCGGTGAGCTGGCCGCCTTCGTTGTAGCCCACATAGCCGGGAGGTGCCCCGGTCAGACGGGAAACAGCAAAGCGTTCCATATATTCAGACATATCGACGGTGATCAGGGCGTCTTCGTTGCCGAAGAGGAACGAAGCCAGGGATTTTGCCAATAACGTCTTACCCACACCGGTGGGGCCGAGGAAGAGGAAGGAGCCTACCGGTCGGGCATGGTCCCGGAAACCGGCCCGGGAGCGTTGAATCGCCCGGGTGATGGAGTCGATGGCTTCATGCTGGCCGATAACAGAGCGGTGCAACTCATCGCGCATGCGCAACAGGCGTTCCGACTCTTTCTCTTCCAGCTTGGTCAGGGGCACGCCGGTCCACTTGGAGACGATGTAGGCGATATCCTCTTCATTGATGATGGTTTCTGCCGAGTCGCGCTTCATTTCCCAGTCGCGCTTCTTCTCTTCCAGCTTGTTGATCAGGGTACGTTCCTTATCACGCAGGCTGGCGGCCTTTTCATATTCCTGGCGGCGAATCGCCGACTCTTTCTCCTGGGTCACCTGCTCAATATCCTGCTCGATCTGCTTCAGTTCGAGGGGGCGCGTGGTGATCTGGAGGCGGGCCCGGCTGCCGGCTTCGTCAATGACGTCCACCGCTTTGTCCGGAAGATAGCGGTCGGCAATGTATTGATTCGACAGCTTGGCTGCGGCGATAACGGATTCATCCGAGAACTTGACCCGGTGGTGGGCCTCATACTTGTCGCGCAGGCCCTTGATAATTTCAATGGTCTGGGCAACAGAGGGGGCATCCACGATGATGGTCTGGAAACGGCGGGCCAGGGCCGCGTCTTTTTCGATGTATTTGCGGTATTCGTCCATCGTGGTGGCGCCAATGCATTGGAGCTCACCGCGGGCCAGGGCGGGTTTCAGCATATTGGCGGCGTCGACCGCCCCTTCCGCCGCGCCGGCACCCACGATGGTGTGGAGCTCGTCAATGAACAAAATGACATTGTCGGCCCGACGAATCTCTTTCATGACAGATTTGAGCCGTTCTTCGAACTGGCCGCGGTATTTCGTGCCAGCCACCACGCCCGCGAGGTCGAGGGTCAAGACCCGCTTCTTCAGCAGCAGATCGGGCACGTCGCCGTTGATGATGGCCTGGGCGAGGCCTTCCACGATGGCGGTCTTGCCCACACCGGCTTCACCAATGAGGACGGGGTTATTCTTGGTGCGGCGGCTCAAGACCTGAATCAGGCGCTCGATTTCGCCTTCGCGCCCGATGACGGGGTCCAGCTTCTCATCACGGGCCAATTGGGTCAGATCCCGCCCGAAATTGTCGAGGGCTGGCGTCTGTGATTTCTTGCCGGTCTGGGCCTGTTCGGCACTGGGTCGCCCCTGGTCACCGAGGAGACGGATGACTTCCGCCTGGATTCGGCCGAGGTCGATCTTCATATCCTGCAATACTTTCGCCGCGATGCCTTCGCCCTCTTTCAGGAGGCCGAGGAGGATGTGCTCCGTGCCGATATAGCTGTGGCTGAAGCGTCGGGCTTCTTCCACGGCCAACTCCAGCACTTTCTTGGCCCGGGGTGTAAAGGCAATCTCTTCACCGGAAACGGCGGCCGATCCGGGCTGGACCTGCTGCTCAATCTCTATGGCCAATGCCTCGATATCGACCCCGAGATTTTCCAGGGCCCGAGCCGCAATCCCCTCGGGTTCGCGGCACAGTCCGAGCAGGATATGTTCTGTCCGCACGTATTCGCTACCCAGGCGGGTGGCCTCTTCACGTGCGGCGCTGACTACATGCTTGGCGCGTTCCGTAAATCGTTCCCACATGTGGCGTTCCTTTCATTCAAGCGCGTTCCTCGAAAAACTTTCGAAAAAAGCGACTTACCGGGTTTCACACGGCCCTGTCGCGAAATTGCGGACACGGCGACGCTAACCTTAGTTTAATGCAACGGGGCGTCTCGGTTACAGCCTGTAGGGGACGAGACGTCCGACTAGTTTTTGGGTGATTCGAATTGAGATTTCAACAATGCGGCCCGAAATCGCTTTAAATCCAGCTCATCCACAGGGCCCTCGCTGTCGTCACGACGGCTTTCCACGTGGGCATCCTGGCATCCAATGAGGGAGCCATTCAGGGCCGAAAGGGGGATGTCGGATATCAGGCCCAGGGAAACGCCGAGGCGGAGTGACGACAAGAGCGCCATGCTCTCGCTGAAGGGCACCAGGTGGGCACGCAGGGCCAGGGCCCGGGCCCGCTCGATACGGTCAAAGAGGACCTCTGACTCTTCCTCATGCATCTGCTTCCGGATCGCTTCTTCCCGCGCGATAAAACGGTTGGCACACTGCTTGACCTGAAAGAGCAGCTCTTCTTCGGTCTGGCCCAGGGTGCTGCGGTTGCTCAGCTGGAAAAGGTCCCCTTCGGAATCATAGGGCATGCGGGAGGTAAACCCGTCCATGCTGCTATAAAGGGCCTGGGGGAAGAGGGGATTGGATTCGGGGCGTTCGGTGTCCCCCGAGGGCGGTCCAATGCCGATGCCGCGAAAGACGAGATCGCTTTCTTCGGCCATTTCACGTAGTTCGGCCAGTTCGCTCCGCTGGGCGCATCCAGGAAGGTGGAGTAACACGGTACACCGCAATCCTGTGCCCAGGTGGGCCAGATTCTGGGTCAAGAATCCAAATTGATCCGAGAAGGAATAGTCCAATACCCCGCCCAGGGTGTCGTCCATCAGACTGGCGCGGGCCCACGCGTCTTCCAACTGGAGGCCGGAGGCGAGCACGCGGATGCAGCAGTGGTCTTCGTCGTTTACGAGGATACTGAGGCTCTGATCCTGGGATACATAGACGCCCTGACCAGGCCGGGGCGTTGTCATCGCGGGGGATATCAGCTGCCGCTCGGCGAGGAGCTGTACTTCGGCACGATCGAGGTCGACCAGCTTGAAATAGTGGCCGCTGGCAAGGAGGTTCAGCTGATCGAGTACCCGTAAAACCCGGGATTCAATGGCCAGCAACTCATCTTCGGTGCAGCAATGGGGAAAGGGGAAATCCGTAAGGTTCCGGCCCAGATTGCAATCACTGAGAATGACGAGATCACTGTGGGCATCTGCCGCCGCCTGCTGCCACGTGGGGTCGTGTCGAAGGATGGGAGCAATGTGCATGGCGTTAATCCGCTCCTGATTCAGACATATAGAGACCAGCCTCCAAAGAGCGAATTTCGTCCCGCAGGGTGGCCGCTTCTTCGTAGTTCTCTGCCTTGAGCATACTGCGCAGCAAGGCCCGTTTCGACCGGAGATCCGAGCGCAACTGAGTCCGGGCATCGGTCAAGTGTGCTGCTTTGCCCCGATGGGCCACACGGCCATGGAGCTTACTCAGCAGATCGCCCAGTTCATCCTTAAAGGTGGCATAGCACGCGGCACAGCCCACCCGATCCGTGGCGAAAACCGTCTGTAACTGGGTATCGCACTCCGGGCAGGCCCGTTGGGCACGTACAACCCGGCTGACCACGCTATGGATCGAGTCGCGATTGGGCCGGGTGGGGGAAACTTCCGATATTTCGAAGCCTTCCTGTCCTGAGCGTTGGTTGGCGAGACACTCGGAACACCAGAATTGGTCCGTAACCCGTCCATCGACCACTTCGGCATAGCGAATGGTACCCGGTCTTTTATGGCATTTTTGGCACAACATAGCCTGAATTCCTCTTCCTGAAGTATACCATTCGTAGAAAGTACAGTCCATGCCCGGCCCAGGTGAACCGGACCGTGCCACGCCGCCGAACATTCAATGGAGATTCGACCCGCAATGTCATCGGCTGGACTTCTGAAAGAAGTAAACGACACCATGCATTTTTCTAAGTCATTGTAGGGCATCGGGTTGTTAAATTCCGTAGTTTTCCTTACAATAGGGTCCCATTCTAACCTTGCCCAACGGAGTACCCATGGCTGCCAAGAAAAAACGTATTGACGTCTCGCAGGGCCGTGATTCCCTGACCGACTCCCCCTTTGGGGCCCTGGGGGGCCTGAAAGAACAACTGCCCGATGCGCCCCCGCCCAAGGAGGCGCCCCTCGCAGAGATAGTGGAGGCACCCGCCCTGCCCTATCGGGTGGCCAAGACCCGCAAAGGGGGCTGGCCCGTCTCCTTTGAGAAGCGTGCGGCCGGTAAGTTGGTGACGGTCATCAAGAATGTTTCCGGCGATGGCAATGCCCTCCTGAAGGCCCTGCGCAAGCATTGCGCCACGGGCGGGGTCTATAAAGACGACGCAGTCGAGCTGCAGGGGGATCACCGCGACCGGGTAGAGGCCTTCCTGACCAAAAATCAGGCCTGATGAGCACCACGGTGGCCAGATCGGGTGCCGGGGAAGACGGGCGGGTCGTGGTCCTGGCTCCGTTGATGCTGTGGGCCGTCGCCCTGCTTCTGGTGCCCCCTTCCGGGGAATTTCCGCTGAATGACGACTGGATCTACAGCCGTGCTGTGCTCGACTGGCTCGCCTCCGGGTCCTATGGGGGCCATCCCTTCAGCACGGCGACCCTGGTGGCCCAGGCCGGGTGGGGCGCCCTGTTTTGCGGGGTACTTGGCTTCAGCTTTGAAGTGCTCCGCTGGTCTACCTTGGTATTGTGGGCCGTCGCCGCCGTGACCACCGGGCAGATGGCCCGTTGCCTTGGGGCCGATCGATGGGCCGCATCGCTGGCGGGATGTCTGGTCATTGCCAACCCCCTGGCCCTCAATCTGGGCTATACCTTTATGACCGATGTACCCTTTCTGGCCCTGATGGCCCTGTCGGGTTATGGCTATGTCCGTGCCGTGGGGGTGCCCGGCGTGCGCTGGCTCCTCTGGGGCTCCTGTTTTGGGGCCCTGGCCTTTCTCGTGCGCCAGTTTGCCCCGTTGGTGCTCCTTGCCTTTCTGCTGGCGTGCCTGCCCCAGTGGCGGACGCTCCGCTTTCATCGCGCAGGGCTCGTGCAGGCGGGGGCGCTCGTTGGGCCCTGGCTGGTGGCCCTGGGGATTTACGGCCTGTTGCCCCGACAGGCGGATGCCCTGGGCCATGTCTGGATACCCGAATATCTGGGGGAGACCCTGTGGCTTCAGCTTTACGGGGGAGCGAAATTCTACACCGTGGCCCTGGCCTACCTGGCCCTGTTCAGCACCCCCCTCCTCGTGGCCGCCGCGTGGGCGTGGTTCCGGGACGATTCGGGCTGCTGGAAGCGCCGTTCGGTCTGGACGCTGGTGGTGGGGCTGGCTCTGGGGACGATGGCCATGGCCTACGCCCCCCGTCGGATGCCCTACCTGGGAAACATCCTCTACGACGTGGGACTTGGTCCCCGGACCCTTCGGGGGGCCGTGGGGGAAGGGAACGCCTGGTCGCCCCTGACGTGGGGGGACGGATGGTGGCTGCTCACGCTACCGGCCCTGGCAGGTGCGGCGTGGCTGCTCGTGAGCGCCCTGGTGTGGCTTCGGGGGCGCGTGGGCGTAACGTGGACGGTGGCCCATCGGCGGACCCTCTTTCTCGGGCTGTGGGCCGTGTTGAGCGTGGTGGCCCTCTACCACCCCTTACTTCCCGTTCGCTTTGACCGGTATCTCCTCGGTGCCCTGGTGCCGGTGCTCGTACTCCTGGCCGGTGCCTCTCCGATGTCGGGTAGGGGGCTGCGTGTTGTCCAGGCGGGGTGTCTCCTGGCGCTCTACGGGTTCAGTGTGGCGGCACAACATGACTATCTCGCCGGGAACCAGGCCCGATGGCGGGCCCTGGACGGCCTCATGAAAGCAGACATCCACCCTGAATCGATCGACGGTGGCTATGAATTCAACGGCTGGTACACGAGCCACCACTACATCAACGTCCACGGAGCGGCCGCCTTTATTGAGTCCGGTCCCCGCGGCTGGTGGGTGGTGGACGACACCTACGCGATTGCGTGGTATGAGCGGCCTGGCTACCGGGTGCGGGAAGAACTGCCCTATTCGACCTGGCTGGGTAAGGGGCAGAAACTGCTGTTGTTAGAGCGGGAGTAGGGCGGCACCTCTCGGCGCGCAGACCCTTGGCCCTACCCCTGTGCGTCCAGAATCCGCTGAATCTGGTGGAGGTGATAGCGGTCATGGGCGGCGTAAAGGCGGACCATAAAGGCGAGGGTTTCTTTACCCCGTTCGTTGTGCACGCCGTGGCGTTGCCATTGCGAACCCGTGACCCGTCGCAGCAGCCGCAGGTTGACGGCGCGCAGGGCATCAAAGTCTTCGAGGGCTTCTGCCAGCGATACGTCATCGGGATAGAGGGCGTCTACCCAGTGGTCCTGATCCATGGCGTGTAACGGCGGGGCCACTTCTGAAAGGACCATGCGGTAGCGGAGTCCGACGGCGAGCTCCGAGTGCCCCAGGTGCTGCACCACGTTGAGTACCGACCATTTGTCGGGTGCCTCTGGCGTCTGTAGCTGGGTCTCCGACAGGCCGGATGTGGCGTTCCGCAGGTCCGCCGGTGTTTCCGCAAAGGACTCCAGGGGATCGCGGTCGCCGAGGTAGGCTAACAAGGAATCAATGTACGACGGATTGTCTCCGGAATGGGTGCGGCGCTCTTCGTGCATGATCAGGTGCTCCTTGTGGGGGTTGATGAACCCTTATCGTAGCACGGGGAGATGGGCATGGCAGGAACGGTGTGTCGAAAAACAGGGTGGATTTCTTTTTGGGTCGGTTGTCACGACCGAAACGGAAGGTCGCCAATCTCGCGGGTGTGACGGGGGCAGGCTGGACGGGCGTCGGAAATAGCGTTCGGAAAGACGGCAGATCAGGGGCGATTGCGATTTCGGCGGACCTCGCTGAAGTGTTTTTCTTCGCAGGTGGGGCAGAGGCCATGGGAGAATGTGGCCTTGGTCTTACGACTGACGTAGTTTTCCACCTCGCTCCAGAACCCTTCGTCGTCTCGGATTTTCTTGCACCACGCGCAGATGGGAATCATGCCTTCCAGCACCTTGATGTCACGGAGTGCCGCTTCCAGTTCCTGAAGTCGTGCCACATCGGCGAGCCGCAACTGTTCATTGGATTCGATGCTCTTGCGGCGCACCTGTATCACGATGGCCGAGAGGCTCAGGCAGATGAAATGCATAAAGCCGTAGTGCATCCAGTCTGGAGACGGGATGTAGGCGACACTGATCAGGGCCCAGGCAATAATGCAACTCACCACGACACCTGACCACCAGGCAAGGGAAAGGAGAAAGCAGCCTGCCGATACGATGATGAGGGCGAGATTGGAAGCATGTTTTTCTTCGCCGGAAAGGCCCAGATGCATGGCGCTGTTCACGATGAGCGTGGCAAGAATCAGGGTGCCGATGGCGTGGGCGAAACGGGGGGGGAAGGGGTGCCGCCAACCGTAGAGCGCGATCGTGCCCTGTACGAGCATGGCGGTAACAGCGGCGATCGTCAGGGTCATGCGGTAATGGGCCGGCAGGGTCAGCGCATGTCCGATTGAGAGACCGGCGTACATAAACGCAACGCCGGTCGCGACGTAGAATAACGCGCTACTTAAGCTCCTGTTAAATGCCAGATGGAGCTTGTCATATGTAAGGGGAGGAGCCTCGGATACTCTGGGCGATTTGTCTTGCAAAATCCAACTCCAGGAAAAATGTCGGGTAGACTCTGGATGGGCGGTGTTCCCAAGCCTGTCCGAGTCAGAAGCCAATCTTGTGTAACGCGCGCGCAAATTTTTGCGCTCCCTTATGTACCATAGAGCCTAGCATACCCGATGGAGAATCAGCCCAAAAAAAAGACGGTGTCACCATCGATGACACCGCCCGAAAGTTGGATTCGACCGTCTCGTCCTGTAGTTCAGCGCCCCAGTCCCCGGAAGAGATAGAGCCCATCCTTACCCGGTGCGACGATGTCTTTCCAGTCATTGCCGTCGATGTCGGTGATCCAGCAATAGATACCAATGCCGCTGGCCTGGCCTGCGGGGCCGTAGTCTACGGTGTGGCGCGTAAAGCCAGCAGGGTCGATATCGTAATAGACCGTGAAGAGGGGATCATGGCCGCCCGCATCGTGGCCCCGGTGGGCACGGTAGCGCTTGCCCGTGACGAGCTCCAGGGCACCGTCGTTGTCCATGTCGGCGAGCTGCATCTCATGGAACTGGCTGCGGTGTGTTTCGATGACGTGCTGGGTCCATTCGCCCGGCGCGCCCTGTTCATACCACCAGAGGCCATAGCCGTGGGCGCCGCCGACGATGAGGTCGTTCTTGCCGTCGCCGTTTACATCGTGGACGAGGATGGGTACGGAAGCGGTGCCGAGATTGAATTCGGGATGCCATTTCCAACCATGGACATCGTAGGGGTCTTCAGAGGCTTCCATCCAACCGCCCGAGAAAATCAGGTCGGGCCGTCCGTCGCCATTCACGTCGCCACAGCCAAAGCCGTGTCCGCCGCCGTTTTCCGGGATGGTGTATTGCTCAAAGCGGCCCTGCCCCACGCCGTTTTCGTCCCGCACCAACCGGAAATAGTGCACCGGACTGGTGGTGGCAAAGACTTCCATGTGCCCATCGCCGTCCAGGTCGAAGAAGGAGCACCGCTCGATGTTGCCGGTTTTTGCGACCGTGTGGGTGGTCCACTCAACCGGCTGGCCTTTGGGGTTCTCCCGCCAGTAAAGAGTCTGCCCAAACCAACCACCCGTCACGATGTCCAGATAGCCATCGCCATTCACGTCCATGGGGTAATCACTGAAATCGTCGTAGTAATCATCCACCTGGAGGATGTCGCAAATTTTGTGGGCCGTGGTGAATTCCGGCCCGGCATGCCAGAAGCCGCCAGATACGATGTCCACATGGCCGTCGTTGTCCACGTCGAAGACGGAGGCGGCTTCATAGGTGGTGTTGCCGATTTTGGTCCGTTCAAAGAGGACCGAGGGTTCGGCAGCCGCAATGCAGAGCGCGGTAGCAAGTAATGTGGATGTCATCATGATAGGCTTTCCTATTTCTGTTCAAACGCTGTATTTAATGATTACGCGCAATAAAAAGTTCGTCCGTCCATATAGTCCGGCCCGTGCATCCCAACGTTTCCATCCGTGGATACGATAAGAACATCTTCGTCGAATGAGGTACAGACCGTCGCCAGTGTGTCAATTGGTTCGCCGAAATCGTGGTGGTGGTCAAAACGAAAACCGGGCAGGGCCAGTTGCTTCGCCGAAAGCTGTTCTACGCGATTGGCGGGGTCCAGGTGGCTTTCAAGCTCATGGGACAGGGTGTTGAGGAATTTCCGCCGTGATTTGGGACGGGAAATGAGATCGAGATAGCGTGCCCGTTTGCCGGGAAGGGCGAACTGGTTCAGGAAGCGTCGTAGGGCCTCTTCTGCCTCGGGTGAACTCGCGTAGACTCCCTTGTGCTTCATGGCAAGACCTCCCAGTGGCCATGTTTGTCAGACCCCACTCGCTGCACAATACCTTTCCCTTTCAAGGTTTCGATGTTTTTGTCGATAGCGGTCGTACTTATTCCAACTTGCTCAGCCATCTCCCTTTTAGAAATGCGCGGATTTCTACGAATGAGTCTGACAATCGCTTGCTGGTTTTCTACCAACCCTTCTACCAACCCTTCTACCAACCCTTCTACCAACCCTTCAGATCCTTCGCCCGCGAGAGGGAGATTGATACGAAATATGTCGCCCTCCAGTAGCACTGGGTCGTGCCCCCCGAAGGCCTTTCCATAGCGGAACAGCTTGCGTACGCCAGAACCTAGTTCGTCCGCCCAGCCAATTTCTTTAAATACGCGGGCGATAACCGGATTCTTGGGGTAGGGAGAGAATAGACGGGGGGCGATGGGGCCATGACCATGAGGTGTCACCAGCATAGACCCGTCGTGCCGCGCGATCCCGCGATGGATGCGTCGTAGACGCGCCATGGCGGGTTCGTGCGCGTTTAGGAGAAACGACCCCGTGCAAGGGCGGTTATCCCGGCGTACGCGCTGGTTCACCATCTGGGAATCCTCGCATGCACGAGCCTTTCGTGCTGCAGCAACGCCACACGTGCGCCATGCGCACGAAAATTCCAAAGGGCGTACGAACGCTCCACAGCGCGTCTCCGATCCTCGTGCCTCGGGATCGCGCGGCACAAGGGAAGTTTTTGGCCGATCTGTTCTACTCGCAAAGCACATCGCCTATTTCTGCTCAAACGTCAACGGCGCGCCTTCTGGTGTTGTGAGGCGTGCGCAGAAGTTCCAGCCGCCCCCATGCTGGATGATTTCCAACAAGATGGTGTTGTCGCCCCCTTGCAGTTTTACAGGGACGAGGTCGTTGTCCAAGGCGGTGCCGCGGTCGGTAATGTTTTCATGAACCTGGACACCGTTGACCCAGGCGCGGACCCCATCGTCGCTACCGATGCGCAGGGTAGCGTCTTGCCCTTCTGCTACGTGGATGGTGGCATAGGCGAAGGCGCGGACCTGATCCTGGAGGGGGAAGTTGACGAGCGCCATAGCGCCCGCCCCCTTCGTGGGCGTCCAGGAAACCGTCTGGTCGCCTTCCCCAAAGGAAGCGGTGAGATCCACGGTGCCGTCAAGCATCACGGGGCGGCCATCGGTGGGCGCATCCTTCAGCGGAAAGGGCAGGGCGATGTGCCATTCGTTGATGAAACCCAGCTGGCGGGCGAAATCTTCCGCACTACCGGAGACGGGGCCCATCTGAATCAACTGCTGAACCGTACCCGTATCGGTGGCGCGCGTCAGTAAGGCGGTCTTGAGGAGATTGGCTTCTTCGCCGCGCTGTGCCTCGGCCAATACACGGGCCATACCCGTGAGTACCTGGGGAGAAAGCTCCAGGAGTCCATCTTCTCCGAGGGCGCTCTTCAATTCATCATAGGCTTCGGCCACGGGGTAGGCTTTGATGCCTTCGAGTGCTTCGGCACGGCCTGCGTCATCTGTGGCGATGCGATAGAGGGCCAGGTAAGCCCGACCGGTGCCTTGCGGATTTCCCCGATCGCGGAAGGCAGTAGCCATGGTGCGAATGGCCTCAGCGGCTTTTGCGGCGTGCCCGTCGTCATCCGTGGTCGCGAGGGCTTCCAGCAACGGGATGCTCTGGGGGACGTGATACTGGGACAGGGCATCGATGCGGAGGGCGGGCGACAGGGATTCGGCTCCTTCAAACAGGGGCAGGTAGCGCGGGTCCTGGGTACGGGCCATGATGCCGAGGAGGCGCTCCTGGATTGCGGGGGACTGGTCGGGAAAGGCCGTCATGAGGCGCTCGGGCACCGCGGGATCGTTCAACGCCTCGATGGCCGCCATGGCGGGCGCTTCGAGGAGCCCCGATGCGTCGCCGGCCCACGTGCCGAGGATCGTGTCCATCACCGAGGCATCGCCCCGACGGCCGAGTCCGGCCAGGGCCCCGCCCTGAATGACCGGGTTCTCGGACTGTTTAAGGACGGCGCGGAAGAGGGCCATGCTGGCATCCCAGGCACCACCGTTGACTGCCATAGCGTCGGCCAGGCGTAGGGTGGCATCTTCCACGGCGAAACGGTGGTTAATGTCGATGGTGCGGGCCAGCGCGAGGAAGGGCTCCCGGTAAGCCGGGTCACCGGTGGGGGCCAGGGCCCGGGCGGCGGCGGCCTGTTCGGCGGGCGTTCCCTGGGCCAGTTTGTGGGCAATCAGGGGGATAGCCTTTGCGTCGCCTGTTTTATCCAGGGCATCCATCAGGGCACATGCAAAGGTTGCGTCTACCTTGGGCAGGGCCGTGCGAAGGGCGGTCCGGGCTTCCGTGGTGCCGCTTTCCTGGAGGGCCCGACGTGCACGCTCCCGGGTATGGTCCTGATAAAGGAGGGCGTCGATGGCGGAAAGGTCGGCCCCTTCGGGGATGACAATGGGCAGGATGCGCAGCAGGGTGAACTGCTCCGTCTGCACGTCGGTGGCGGCCAGGGCGTCCAGCAGTTGTTTCGCCACGGTGGCCCGATCGGCTTCCCGACCCGGCACGCTCACATCGTTGGCAATGTCGAGGATGACCTTGTTGGCCGCCCAGGAGATGGAGGCATTCTCCTCCTTAAGGAGGGGAATCAACTGCGCCATGGTGCCGATGCCATATCGGGGAATAAATTGGCGTGCAAGACTGCGTTTTATCTCGTCGCCGCCGCGAAGGTCCTGGACGAGTTCGTCCAGCGTAGGGCGGGGGGCTTCGGCGACGGCTACGGAGCCGCATACTAGCAAGGCGGCGGCCACGCCAAGCCGGGTCGTAAGCATTCGGTAGTTCATGAAAACATCCTCAGATGGTCAAAGTAAGGGGATAGGGGATTCGAGTGGACGGCCTAGAGGTGCCAGGGCGGACGATAGGCCCGGCTGAGGTAGCGATTGGCGGCGTCATCGTTAATAAACTGTTCGGCTTCGCCGTCCCAGTTGAGTTTGCGGCGGGTCTTCAGGGCGATGCCGGCGAGCAGCACGGGTATGGTCGAACGGACGCCCTGCTCGATATCGGCTGCGGGCTTTTTCCGCGTGCGGACGCAGTCGAAGAAGTTATTGTGGTGATCGGCATTGGCCCAACTTTTTTCCGGTTCGCCGATGAATTCTTCGATGCCGAGGCTATCGGGGAAGACCTTAAAGGTGGCCCGGTCCACAATGAGTTTGCCTTCGGTGCCCTGGAACATGATGCCCAGGCCCTTGCCGCCGTGCTCGTTGGAGTGGCGCTGTTCCCACGTAACATTGACGCCGGGGTATTCCCAGATGCTGTCGATGCTTTCGAAGTTCTGGCTACCCGCCCCGCCCCGGGGGCTCGTACCGATGGCCTGTACGTTGAGGGGCTTGTCCTGTCCGATACCCCAATGCACGATATCCATGAGGTGGACGCCCCAGTTGGTGAGTTGTCCACCCCGGGCGTAGTCGTGGTGGCCCATGAAGCCGCCATAACGTCCCATGGAAAAGGGCTCATAGGGGGAGGGTCCGAGCCAGAGATCCCAATCAAGTCCATTGGGGACGGGCTCCTCGTTCAGCCCCACGCCCCACCCATTCACATTGACCCACGCGCTGGCGGAGGTAATCTGACCGAGGCGTCCACTGCGGACGATATCAATGGCTTTTTGGAAGACGGGCATGGAACGCTGCTGGGTACCCAACTGCATGACCCGGCCATAGCGCCGTGCGGCCTCCACCATGGCGCGCCCTTCGGCGACGGTGGGGGCGGCGGGTTTTTCTACATAGACGTCTTTGCCCGCTTCGCAGCCCTTGATGGCGAGGAGGGGGTGCCAGTGGTCAGGCGTGGCGATAAAGACCCCATCAATATCATCGCGGTCCAATACGTAGCGAAAGTCCTGGAAGCCTTCGGGGCGGCGGCCCGTCATTTCCTCTACTTTGTCGAGGCGGTTGTGGTAGCGGCCCTTGGCCACGTCACAGAGGGCGACCATATGGCAATTGGAATTTTCCGCGAGGGCCTCCACATGGCGTCCCCCCATGCCGCCGGTGCCAATGACGGCAATGCGCACCTGGTCCGACGGGGTAACCCGTGCAGCATTGGCCCGGCCCGATTTGGTGCCTGTTAAGAATACCGCGCCCACGCCCAGGGCCTTGCCCGTGCGCGTCAGAAAGCGACGTCGATTGATCGAGGGGATTTTACCCATAGTGTTGTGCCTCTCCATAGGCCCCGCAAGGGGGAAGACTGCCATAAAATGAGAATCCGGACATGATAGATCACGACCGGGAGAAAGTAAAATGGGAGATGGGGTGCGGGGGGAGGGGGAGAGCCCCGACGGTCATCAACAGTCGGTGTGGGGAGAGTGCTCTTGTCTTGCCCCAACGTCGAGCTGGTTCCATGACATGTCCACGTCGGTGCAGTCCCCGCATTCGCTATGACTACTTCTTACGCCCTTCGCGGTTCGTATGGAGGGTCACCACATCATCGTAGACCCGTCGCTCAAAGCCGGTTACGTTGCCTTCCTCATCATTGACGGGAAAGATATACACAGGCGTCAGGGATACGTTCCAGCCCGTGTCGTCGGGGGTGATGTCGATTTCCACGTGGCCATAGTGGCGTCCGCCGTCTACAAGCTGCTTGCCGTTCCACAATTCCGGGTCATCGTCGTGGGCAATCCAGGCCTGCCAGGGGTTGGCGCAACGGGGATCTTTTTCACTCTCCGGTGCCCCAAGTCCGTCGCCGGCGACCCCGGCATCATAAAATATCACGTCGCCCACCAGCGAGCGCTCGAAGGTTTCGTTGTGTCCGCAGAGCACAGCCACCACGCCGTAGCGTTGGAAGGCCGGGGTATAGATCCGCATGGGGAGGCCGGCCTGACCACTGCTGTTTTCCATGGAGACGGGCAGGATATGTCCGCCGCTGGAGTAGGGCACGTGGTGAAACTGGACAAAGATGATCTGGCCCCGTTCCCGGGCGTCTTCCAGTTGGGCCATGCACCAGTTCCACTGATCGGATCCCTGGTTCATGTCGGGCATATCGTCGCCCGGGTAGGTGGCCGCGTCGATGTTGATGTTGGTGTCAAAGTCCGTATCGTCGGGCAGGCCATTACAGGAATCCAGGGTCAGGACGGTGACGGGGCCGTAGTCCACGCGATAGTAGGCATCTTTATAGTTCGGGTTGTTGTTGGGCGGCCCATCGATGTAGGCGAGGGATTTGCGACGGCTCTTGTGGATGGCTTCAGGGGCATACTCGCCGTTCCGCGCGCCAAAGGTTTCCCAATTGCCCAGGGCCATGAGGAGGGGCGTGTGGGTCATGAGGTCGTCAAATTTGCCCGCGAGGTGGAAGAAAAATTCATCCCACGCCCGTTGGTAGCCGCCGCCCTGGACGAGGTCGCCCGCCATGAGCACCAGGTCCGGTTTGCGTGATTCGATAACCCTGATGTTTTCAATGAAGCCCCGGGTTTCGGTTACCAGATACTTGGTGATTTCTTGCGGACGGCCCGTGCTGTCCGTGTGTTGTTTGGCCGGCTCCCAGTTGCGGTAGGTGTGTCGCCCGTCGGGGTCGGTCTCAGAATCGGCAAAGGCGATGAGCCGTAAAGGACGCCGCGTGTCGGGCAAGGGGGCCGTCTTGAAGGTGCCGCGAAAGGTACTGTTTCCCTGGGTGACTTCATAGGCATAGGCGGTATCGGCCGTGAGGCCTTTCACCTGGATGGCGTGCTTCACACTGGCATTGTCGAACATGTCGGGGAAGTCACTGCGTTCCGATTCTTCCAACGCCGAATAACGGGCCTCCGAGAGATCTTCCGGTGTGCTCCGCAGGGTGCGCACCGTGGTGCCCGAGGCGCCGTCTTTGACCACCAGCGTGCCCGACTCGGCGGCGGTGGTGAACCAGTTGATGTGCATTCCCGTGCTGGAAGGCGCCTGTAAATAGGGCAGGATGCGGAAGTCCGCCAGGGCCGGGTTGGCCTGGGGGTACTTGGTGTCAGCCGTTGCACACAGGGGAAGGAGGAGCAGGAGCGCAATTGCCGAAAGGGTGCCCTGGAGCGGGCGGGAAGGTGTCGCGGAGAAACGGGGATGAAAATACACGGGAGAATCCATCGGGGTTCGGCGGCGTTAAGGCTCGCCTTGAAAAGGTAACTACAAATACCCCCACAGTGTGACGGGATTTCTCTTCACTTTTCAATGGTGACCCGGTGGGGCCCGTCATCGTCCCAACGGTGTCCCTACCAGGGTGAAGGCGTCCACATCCTCGGGCATGGTGATAGTCCAGCCGTTGAAGGCGTTGCTGTAGGCCAGGGTTCCGGCGCTTGCAAGGGCTTTCGCCGTCAGGATAGTGGACGTGAAGTAGACAGGCGATTCGCCGAGGTGGATCACGCCACCCGCACCCGGTTTGCCCGTGTTGAGGACGCCGGGTGACCAGGCAATCAGGACGGCGCCCTTGGGGCCCTCGAAGGCATAGCCGTGGACCTTGTCTGTCTTATGATTCTCCACGGCATCGGGCTTCTGGAGTGGCGCGACGAAAGTCGGTGCCGGGCCGAGCAAGTTGACCAGGGCTGCCTGGGCTGCGAAGAACTTCTGAGGCACGGCCTCGGGATCGAGCAGGGGATTTTCCAGATCCATACTGCCTACGTTGACTTCCCCCTCAAGACCGGAGTGCCAGAAGATTTTCTCTACGCCATGGGCCAACAGGATGACGGACTGGCGGATATTGAAGTCCGCGGCTTCCCGTTCACTCGCCTGTTGGCGATTCGCGGACCAATGGGACGTGTTGGGTGGCGTCCAGGGAGACCAGGGTTTGTCATCGGTCGCCCAGTAGCTCAATTCCGTCGCCCAGATAGGTTTCGGGCCGCCGTGGGCCGCCATCGTGGCCTGGATGCGTTCCATGGAAGGGATAAAGGATTCGGGTCCGGTCCCTTCTGGATAGGGGTGGAGGTTGTAGATGTCCACATAGGCCAGCCCGCCTTTCTCGATAAACTCATCACCCAATTCGCTCTGGGCCATGATGGAAAGTCCGCCGAGCACTTTGCAATCGGGGTCGGCGGCCTTCATGGCGGCCGAAGCCCCCTTCAGCAAATCGATATAGGTATCCACCGTGTAGCCGCCGCTTCCGGGGAGGCAGTACCACGGCACCCAGAGGGGCTCGTTGAGAAACTCCCAATAGGTAACGCGATCCTGGTAGCGGGTCACCGTCGCCGCGATAAACTGGTGGAGTTGTTCGCGGTGCGCGGGCTTCGGCGCATAGCCGGTGCGCTCCACGGGGCGAAGGTCCCCTTCGGGTGCTTCCGAAGCCCAGGCCGCGGATGGCTGGGGCGGTAGGAGGAATTGGGGGAGCATGCCGTTGGCGGCGATACGGTCCACCTGACGGTCCAGTTCCGTATAGTCATAGGCACCTTCCGTCGCTTCGACCGATTCCCATTTCGCCGACCAATCGCGCGCCCAGAGGGTTCCGCCTTTGCGCAATTGGGCGCAGGCTTCCTTCGTGGTGGGGGCGTGGTTGAGGCCAAAGATGCTGTCTTCCCACGGGTAGGTATCGATTATCGCGAATTTGATCGTGCGCGTGTGCAGCACACTGTTGGCCGACCACGAAAGATGGGCGCGATAGTAGCCGGTGCCCGGCACCGTCAGGGGGAGGAAGGTGGTGGCGCGCTGCCTCGCAGGCAGGTCCAACACATGGGCCGTCATGGCACCCCGCTCGCCGAAGTAGTCTTCCAGTTCGACGCGCAATTCGACGCGGGCAGGGTTGGCCGTATTGTTGAGGCCCACGACGGTGAAGCCTGTGGGGTCCTGGCGGTCGAAGAGATTTCCATAGTGTCCGCTATTTATGCCGATTTCCACCGCTTCGCGGGGGGCATAGTCGGTCGCTACAACCTCGTCGTCATCGGGTGAGCCGGGCGTTACTTCCAGTTGAACGGCGTCGATCCATACCGTTGCCGATGCGTCGGGCGTGTTGAGGAGGTTGGGCCCAACGGCTACGTATACGTCGGGGTGTTCAGCCTTCATGGAAAAGGAATAACGGGCCCATTTCGTGGTCAGGGTTACGCGCTCGGTGTGGGTGTTACTTCCGAAGCGACTGTTGATCTCGCCACCGAATCGAAACACGAGATCGGCGGGCACATCGTCCCGATTGGCGCGCATCCAGGCCGACAGGGTGTAGCTTGTGCCGGGGGATACGTCCATCCAACCGAGGGTTGCGGCCCGCGGCGCAGCTTGTATCGTCGTGGTGGAAGCGCCCAACGTGTAATCCGAGTGGGTCACGGGCGTCTTGCCCGGGCCCAAATCGATTCGGAGACAGTGATCGCCGTCGTAGGCGTTGCCTGCTTCGAGGGTGCCAACCAGGCCACAGAGGTCACCGCCACTGACCGTCGGCGTTCCCAGCGATGACCAGTGGTCCGTACCGAGCTCAAAGCTGCTGTTCGGAATCAGGTTTTTTGCACCAATCGACGGTACGGATGGGTTCCGCCGTGGTTGTCCTTCCGTCCCGGAAGCGAACACGCTGGTCACGATCAGCAGCGTCAGTGCCAGGGACATGCCGACCTGGTGGTTTTTCTGAATGGTGTCGAGGCGGTTTCCTAACCATGCGCTGCAAGCGTTCATAGTGCCCTTCGTCCCAGCTCCGCTATTCTCGTTGTGTGAAGTAGCATTGTGAACGATTAAGTTCGCTTGAGCCTGTGGGAAAATTGGAAATGAATTCCCCTCCTGGGAGGGATTAGGGGTGGGTTGGGCCTTCTTTCGGGCATTGACCCACCCCCGGCCCCTCCAAGGAGGGGAGTAATCCTCAATAACTTAGGAAATTCAGGTGGCCGTAACGATGACTCATCATCTTGAATCAAACCACTCGCGTTATATCAGGTTGGTCGCGCCCAGATGCAAAAGTCATAGGGCTCGAGGACCAATTCCCGAGCGGCTACCACCATCTTTCCGGAGACCAGGTCGACCATGGTCTTTCGGAGTCCCAACTGGCGGAGGCGCCAGGCTTCAATGGCCTGCTCTTTGTTGCTGAAGTTGGCCATGACCAGGACGCTGAGGCTTTCATGGGTGCGGAAATAGGCAAAGACATGGGCGTTGCCACTTTCCACGAATTCCGTTTCGGCGCGGCTGAAGGCCAGGTTTTGTCGGCGTAGTTGGACCAGCCGGGAGAAGCCGCCGTAGATTCGTCCTTCGATGCTTTCGAAGTCGCCCCGTCGCTCGGAGGCCTCCCAATCGAAGCGCATGCGGTGGAGCCAGCGGGAGTCTCCCATCTTGTCGGGGGACTCCTTGTAGGTGTAGTTGTTGAGCATACCCAGTTCATCGCCCAGGTAAATCAGGGGAATGCCGCCAATGGTCATCACCACGCCATGGAGCAGGAGGATGCGCCGGATTGCCCACTCGATGGCCTCTTCGTTGTTTTCTGCGATGGCTTTTTCAAGACCGGCCAGAGAAGCACAGGTGCCAGAGACACGCGCTTCGCCGGTTTCTTTGTCCTCTTGAAAGGGCTCACCCGAAGCGAAGGAACCAGCAAATTTCCCGGTGTAGAATTCGGAGAGGAAGCGGCGGTGCTGAACGGGGTCGAAGCCCACGGCGGCCACGTCTTCATCGGCGAAGCCCCACCCGATATCGTCGTGACACCGCACGTAATTCACCCACGAGGCCTTGGGGTCGATAGCAAAGCCACGTTCCATGGAGCGGCGCAGCACGCGGGTGTCCTGGGTGGCCAGGGCCTCCCACAAGAGGGACATGAGTTGGGGATTGTAGGAGAGCTCACACTCTTCTTTGCTGATGTATTTGCGCACTTCATCGGGATGGACAATGGCCTCCGACTTAAAGGCCATGGCCGGTGCCGCAATATTTTTCAGCGCATTGAATGCCTGGACGATAACATGGGCTCCCGGCAGGTTCTGACAGCCGGTGCCCAATTCCTTGCGGGTAAAGGCGATGGCATCAAGACGCAAGACTTCCACGCCCTGATTGGCGAGGAAGAGCATGGACTCCATCATGCCGACGAACACTTCCGGGTTCTCGTAATTGAGGTCCCACTGGAAGTTGTAGAAGGAGGTCCAGACCCACTTTTTGATACTGGTCCGGTAACTGAAACACCCGGGGATCTCATCGGGGAATACGGCGCGAATGCTGGCTTCGTAGGCATTGGGCATGGTCCGATCGGGGAACATGAGATAGTAATGCTGGTAGTCTTCGTCACCTGCGAGGGCTTTCTGGGCCCATTCGTGCTCATCGGAGGTGTGGTTGAAGACAAAATCGAGCACCAGCGAGATGCCCCGGTGACGCAGTTCCGTGGCAAGCCGTTGTAAATCTTCCATCGTGCCGAGTTCGGGGTTTACCGATCGATAGCTGCTCACCGCATAACCCCCATCGTTGTCCCCTTCGGGGGACTCGAAAAGGGGCATGAGATGGAGGTAGGTGATCCCGAGTTCGGTCAAATAGGGGATCTGGTCGATGAGCCCCTGGAGGTCGTCCGAAAAAAGGTCCACATAGCACATGGCACCCACCATGCGATTGGACTGGTACCACTGGGGGTCATATTCCCGCAAGGCATCCAGGGCCTTTAATTCGCTGGGGCGCTCGAGCCACAGGTGGGTCGCGGAAACGAGGATGCTTTCCACATGGAAAAAGAAATCGTAGGCATCGCCATAGAGAAAATGGAGCCCTTCAAAAAGCTGGGGGAAATTTCGCCGCAGACGTTCTTCAAAGCCCTGCCATTCGTCCGGTTCTACATGGGGCTTGAAACGCTCCTCCAGACGGGGTAGCAAGCGGCGCAAGGTTGCGGCCACTTTCTTTTCCATGGACAGGCGCCCGGTGAGTTTGCCATCCGCCATACATCGTACTCCTCGGCATTTAATCTGAACGCCCGTGGCGGGGCGTCGAATTCACTTCAACGAATCGGGGTGGGGCGATTTACATAATCGACTTTAACACCACGCAACTCAACGGGGGCAAGGTAAGTGCCACGGAGCACGGGTGGTGGTGATTGGGCACCGCCATCGACTCCACGCCGCCCAGGTTCCCTGAACCCGCTCCACCGTAACATGTTGCGTCGCTGTTGAGCACCTCTTGCCAGAACCCGCCCCGGGGAACGCCCACGCAGTAGTCGTGCCGCGGCAAGGGGGTGTGGTTGAAGATCGCCAGGAACAGGGTGCGTCCATCACGCCCCTTGCGGAGGAAGCTGATGACGCTGTTGTCGTTGTCCAGGCAATCTATCCATTCGAAACCGTCGGGAGAACTGTCCTGCTCATGGAGCGCCGATTCGCTTCGGTAGAGTCGGTTCAGGTCTTTTACCCATTGTTGGACGCCCGCGTGGGCCGGGTAATCGAGCAGGTTCCAATCCAGCGAGGTGTCGTGATTCCACTCATTCCACTGGGCCAACTCGCTGCCCATAAAGAGCATCTTCTTGCCGGGCTGCAGGTACTGGTTACCCAACAAGACTTTCAGGTTGGCAAACTTCTGACCATAGTCGCCCGGCATCCGTGCGAGCAAGGACCCCTTACCATGAACGACTTCATCATGGGACAAGGGGAGCACATAGTTTTCGCTGAAAGCATACATCATCCGAAAAGTCAGTTTCTGCTGATAGAATTTTCGGTAAATGGGATCCTGCTTAAAGTAGGACAGGGTGTCGTTCATCCAGCCCATGTCCCACTTATAATCAAAACCCAGTCCCCCCAGATAGCCCGGTCGGGAAACCATGGGCCACGCCGTGGACTCTTCCGCGAAAGAGCGGACATCGGGATAGCGTGTGGCCAGTTCGGCGTGGAAGCGTCGGAAGAAGGCCACGGCCTCCAGGTTTTCCTGCCCACCATACTGATTGGGAATCCAATCGCCGTCTTCCCGGCTGTAATTCAAGTAGAGCATGGAGGACACGGCGTCTACCCGGAAGCCGTCCACGTGGTACTTATCGGCCCAGAAAAACGCGTTGCTGAAGAGGAGGCTCTGCACCTCCGGCCGCTCGTAGTCAAAGACGAAACTCTGCCATTCGGGGTGGATGCCCCGGCGCGGGTCGGGATGTTCATAGAGGTGGGTACCGTCGAAGTAGCCGAGTCCATGGGCATCGCTGGGAAAGTGTCCGGGGACCCAATCCAGAATCACGCCGATGCCATGCTGGTGCATACAGTCGACGAAGTACATGAAATCCTGGGGTGTTCCGTATCGACTGGTGGGGGCGAAATAGCCCGTGGATTGATAGCCCCACGACGCATAGAAAGGATGCTCAGTGACCGGCATGATTTCCACATGGGTGAAGCCCATCTCGACCGTGTAGGCGGCAAGGCGATCCGCTATCTCGCGGTAGTTAAGGAACGCGTTGTCCTCGTCGCGCATCCACGAGCCCAGATGGACCTCATAGATCGACACGGGGGTTGGCTGTGTGGCCTGGGTCTGGCGGTTTGCCATCCAGTCCTCATCGTCCCATGCGTGATCCAATGGCCAGACGATGGAGGCGTTGGACGGGGCACCATCGTGGCGGAATCCATAGGGATCGGCCTTGTCGGCTTCGAAGCCGTCGTGTTGGCCCCAGATGTGGAACTTGTAGGTTGCCCCGCGCCCGGTGTCTGGCACGAAGCCTTCCCAGACGCCCGAATCATCCCGAAGGCGCAACATGGATGCGTCCTTGTTCCAGTCGTTAAAGCTGCCGAAGACCGAAACCGCGTGGGCATGGGGCGCAAAAACGGCGAAGTAGACCCCCTCCGTGCCATCGGACGCGGTCATGGGGTGGGCGCCAAGTTTGTCGTATAAACGGAAGTGGCTGCCCTCGTTCAGCCAGTGAATATCGTCCTCGCTCAACCGCGTCACATCGTGTCGGACGGCCGTCCGTCGTGTGTTGCTTTCGTGCATGAATTCCTTTCCGGGATGGGTTGGGAGTGATGCCCGCATGGGGTAAGAGCGCGCGTTCGAAGGTCTCCCTATCATACACGTCTGCCGTGGATAGCACGAATCGTGGAATAACGGGCCCTGTGCTATCGGCGGGCATTGGGCAAAGTCGTGCCGAGTGTGCGACGTCTCAATGGATGGGGGCGTCGGGCCTTTTCCAGGCGAATCGGGACGTCTTCGAGCCCCGATGGTGGTCACACAAAAAAGCGGAAACACCGACATAGGACGATGTTTCCGCTTAATGTGTAATGGTACCTGAGGACGGGGTCGAACCGTCGACCTCTGGATCCACAATCCAGCGCTCTAACCGACTGAGCTACCCAGGCATAATAGGTCTATCCGGCGTGTCACGCACATGAAATGGGCGACATGCTGAATAGAGAGAGAAGTATAGTATTTGGCGGGGACGGGGTGCAAGTTTTCTTCGGGATTTCCTTTGCACGTCGGGCACATGGAATTTGGTTATTTAGATATGGTATAAATTGGTGTCCTGCGTGATGGGGGAGCGGTCGTCTCGGAACGTGGCTACGTCCCGCACCGGGTAATTTGCTATGATAGGGCGCTAAGCCTTCCTTTTTTGAGCC
Source organism: Candidatus Hydrogenedentota bacterium (assembly GCA_034669905.1). Lineage (GTDB taxonomy): Bacteria > Hydrogenedentota > Hydrogenedentia > Hydrogenedentales > JAEUWI01 > JAEUWI01. Next base: position 32,320 of record JAXMOL010000015.1, on the reverse strand, counting down.
TATTGGAGTTAAGAAGCTATGGAAAACGTGATTATCATCGGTTCCGGTCCGGCCGGCTATACCGCGGCCCTCTACACAGCCCGGGCCGATTTGAACCCGCTTTGTCTCGAGGGTGAATTGAGCAAAGACATCCTTCCCGGCGGCCAGCTGATGACCACGACGGAAGTGGAAAACTACCCCGGCTACCCCGATGGTATCGATGGTCCGCAGATGATGGTGGATTTCAAAAAGCAGGCCGAACGTTTCGGCACGCGCTTCGAATACAAGACGGTCACCAAGGTCGACTTTTCGAGTCAGCCCCTGAAGGTCTATTCGGGTGACACCATGTGGGAAACGAAGGCGGTGATTATCGCCACGGGTGCCACGGCGAAATACCTGGGTCTGCCTTCCGAAGAGAAGTTTGAAAATCGCGGCGTGTCGGCGTGTGCAACCTGCGATGGCGCTTTGCCCCGGTTCCGCAATAAGCCGTTGGTCGTGGTGGGTGGCGGCGATACCGCCATGGAAGAAGCCCTCTTCCTCACCAAGTTTGCCAGCAAGGTCCACGTGGTGCACCGTCGCGACAAATTCCGTGCGAGCAAGATCATGGGCGACCGGGTAATTAACCACGAGAAAACCCAGATCGAATGGAACACCGTGGTGGATGAGGTGCTGGGCAACGACCAGGATGGCGTTACCGGCGTGCGGCTGAAAGATGCCAACACGGGCGAAACCCGTGAGGTGGAGTGTGTAGGTTATTTTGCCGCCATCGGACACAAGCCGAACACGGACGTCTTCGAGGGCATTATCGACCTGCACGACAATGGCTACATGAAAACCAAGCCGGACAGCACCTACACGAACGTCGAAGGGGTCTTCGCCTGTGGCGACGTGCAGGACCACGTGTATCGCCAGGCGGTAACAGCGGCGGGCAGTGGCTGCATGGCGGCTATTGACGCGACCCGTTGGTTGGAGTCGAAGGAAGGCTGAGCCCTCCGTTTTTCAGCAGGTATTCACGCCGCCCGGTGCAACACGTTGTCGTTGCACCGGGCGGCTCGTTTATGAGGTTGAGGCGATTGTTACTGCCGCAGACGGGTGGGGCCTACAGGCTTTGGATGCCGAAGAGGCCGAGCACGGCTTCGATAACGGCTACCAGCTGCAGGATGACATCCAGAATGATTTCGATATTAAACGCCAGTTTGGGGGCCACACTCATTGTCGCATCTCCTCTTAATCTGTTGCTTGATCGTTCCGCTTGGCACCGATGGCCAGCGGTCCACTCCCTACTCAGGATACACAACCGAACACCCAGTGTTACTCGATTGCCTGTTTTTCACTTTCATCAGTATACCAGCAAGTTGATCAAAATACACCTGTTCTAAATGTCGGGAGAGAACCCAGCTGTGGCCCCGAATGGCGTCGGGCCGTGCCCATCCCTGATTTCCATGGGCGACCGCTTTATTGTTGTTTAACCACGAATTGAGAATTGAGAATTGAGATTGCCTGACTGACGTTCCGTGGCTATCCGTGTATTCCGTGGTCATGTACGTTTGATCTGTTTCTAACCACGAATGGACACGAATGAACACGAATGGGATGGTTGTTGCCTGGCGATGCCGATGATTGGACGGGGGAGCGATGGGCTATAAAGACGGCTGGCCTGTGAGATGCCGCTGTTTCGTGTGCATTCGTGTGAATTCGTGGTAAGGATTTTTGGGCACAAAGGAGGGAGCGTGAGATGGGAGGAATTTTGTTTTTGCGATGTCCACTTTTTCCGTGCCTATCCGTGTGTTCCGTGGTCAAGCACGTTTGATCTGTTTCTAACCACGAATGGACACGAATGAACACGAATGGGATGGTTGTTGCCTGGCGATGCCGATGATTGGACGGGCGAGCGATGGGCTATAAGGACGGCTGGCCTGTGAGATGCCGCTGCTCTTCATGGTTCGTGTGCGTTCGTGTTAATTCGTGGTTAAGGATTCTTGGCCACGAAGATGCGAAGGGCACGAAGGAGGCAGCGTAAGATGGGACGAATTTTGTTTTTGCGATGTCCACTTTTTCCGTGCCGATCCGTGTATTCCGTGGTCAAGTACGTTTGATCTGTTTTTAACCACGAATGGACACGAATGAACACGAATGGGATTGTTGCTCTTTCCTGGCGATGCCGCTGCTCTTCATGGGTCGTGTGCATTCGTATCGATTCGTGGTTAACCCATTTTTTGTTTTTAATCACTAATTGGGAGCGCTATTCTCGCCTGGGAGCCTTAACTCGGGGCGGTGTTCCCCGTCGTCATGGTATTGCATGGTGAATCGGGCTTTGCTATGGTGTCGGTGCGCGGGGTGTGGCCTGTGTCGAAGCTGAGTATTCACAGGGGGACAAGGGATAGTTCATGGGAAAAGACAGCGTACGATTCGCCTGCCATCATTGTGGTCATTGTTGCACCGAAGTCGTGTGTCTTCCAACGCCTTGGGATGTGATTCGCATGGTGCGGATGGAAGGTGCCAATCCCTATGAGTTCCTGGAGTTTCTCACGGCCGAAGAGATTACCGGCGTGGAAGATGATGATCCCACGTGGCTGGAAGTCGGCGATGAGCGCTACCTCATGGCCCTCAGACGGACGGAGGAAGGGTGTCACTTTCTCGATAAGGACACCCGCCATTGCACGATCTACGAGGCAAGACCCATCTTGTGTCGCCTCTATCCCTTCGCCCTGCAAGAGTCGGAGGAGGGGGAGTTTCTTGGATTTACCCTGCACGACGATGTAGGATGTCCGAAGAATCGCGACGGGGTGTATCAGACCGCCCCCCTTTACGACCTCTATAAAGACGACTGTCTGCATCAAACAGACTATCAGGACCTTGTAAACGTCTTTAATGCCCGCACCTATGCGGACAAGAAGCCGGAAGATTTTATCGAAATGTTTGTTCATTACGAAAAATCGAGTCCATCCCGTAATTAAAATCGTCGTGCCAGACTAAGAAATTGCCCCTTTCTTGCGGGGTATGCGGGATTGCTTGGCGCGTTGATGTCACAGGATATTGACTTCTGGAGTGTTGTCGTGCTAGAGTATGCCCCTCGTGTGCGGAAACTTTTATCACTTGACAGGGGATACATTTGTCAACAGGTGATGTACGGCGCTGACCGAAGTTCGTATTACCGCGCCTGCCTCCATCTGTTCCGTCAGCGCTTCGTTTTCTCAGGAGCCCCAATCGTATGAAACGTTGGACCGTGATGTTAATTCCCCAGGATCGGGGTGGCACACAGACCTTTTCGCTTGCCGCCTACCATTTCTGGGTAGCTATTGGCCTTTCTTCCACGCTCGCATTCTGTGCGGCCTTTTTCTTTCAGCGTCACCACGTGATTGCAGAACAGGCCGCCCAGCTGCAAGAGCAGAACAAGACGATGAAGTACACGCTGGACGCCACGCAGACGGCTCCGGTGGTGGTCACCGAGACTGCCACCGAAGATCTGGAAGCGTTGGAGCGTCGTTTGCGTGCCGAATATGAAGCAAGCATTGACGCTATCACCGCTGAATTGAGCGAACTTTACGACATGGAAGCGAAGGCCCGGGACATTACCGGCATCGCCCCCCGTGAAAAGTCGCGTGAAACGGCTTCCACCACCGAAGGGGGAGGGCAGGGCGGTCCGCCGTCGGGCTATACCCCCGTGGCCTATCTGGGTGTGGAGAACCAATTTCGTCCGCCCCACGTGATTTATGGCCTCTCCCGGCCCTCTGCCGATTTGATTCTGCAGGAGATTCGGGTGCGTCAGCAGAGTCTGAGCGAGTTGGTGGTCGATGGCAAGGCGGCCGCTGAAAAGGTTTCCCGTATCCCCTCGGTCTGGCCCCTGCTCAACGGTGCCGGCCGTATCAGTTCCCGCTTCGGTTACCGTCGCGACCCCATTCACCGACGTGTTCGCCATCACGATGGTACCGATCTCGCCGCCCCCACGGGCACGAAAGTACGCGCGACCGCCGTCGGGAAGGTTTCCTTTTCTGCCTACGACCAGTTTTTTGGAAACCTGGTGCGGGTGGATCATGGCAACGGCCTCGAAACCTGGTATGCCCATTTGTCCAAGCGGACCTGCAAAGTGGGTGACCTCGTCGACCGGAGTACGGTGATCGGCCATGTGGGAAGCACGGGTCGGAGCACGGGCGCACACCTCCATTATGAAGTGCGTCGCAACGGCAATCCCGTGGACAGCGAAAAATATTTGAGCGACTGAGTCTCCGGCCCGGGGCGCACGTAAATTTGAGCCGGGGCTCCGGTTCGCTTTTATTTCGCGCCCTCGTGTACAATTCAGTCCGTTCAATGGCAACAGTCCCCCTTGGCAGACGCTGCGGTCTGCCTGGAGCGGTGACGCATTTTCCGGTATCACCACGTACCCAAACCCTGAGCGACAGGATCACACGATGCTTGATTCACGAAAGTCCAAAAACTACAGCGAAAGCAAAGTCGTTAGTATTATTGGTCAAGGCACCACCATCAAGGGGGATGTCAGTTCAAAGGGTACGATTCGCATTGAAGGTTCGGTCTCGGGCCAGGTTCAGAGCGGCGATACCATCGTGGTCCAAGAGGGCGGCAAGCTCAAGGCCGACCTGGTCGCTGGTCAGATAATTATCAGCGGCGAAGTGCACGGCAACGTCCTCGCCCACGAGCGCCTGGAGATCTGTGCGGGGGGTAAAGTGATCGGAGATATCACAGCACCCCGCGTGAGTATCGCCGAAGGCGTGCTCTTCGAAGGTAAATGCACGATGAAGGCCCCGGGCAGTGGCAGCCCCGTTCCCCAAGGTAAGCAGTCGGCCCAGTCCGGCAACGAGTAAAAGGCCAGCACGTCCCCCCGGTATGTTCCTTGAAGACACCGGACGGTAGCGACGGGCCGAGGGATAGCATGTCTGAGTTTCCGTCCAAGTCGTCAAAAATCCTCGTCGCGATGAGTGGGGGGGTGGATAGTGCCGTTACGGCATCCCTCATCGCCAAGGCGGGCTACGATTGCGTCGGCGTTACCATGCGCCTGGTGCCCGAGCACGAAGAACAGTCCGTTTTCGAGCCGTGTTGTGGCCTGGAGGCGGCCGAAGATGCGCGCCGTGTCTGCGAAAAAGTCGGTATCCCCCACCAGGTGATGCACGCCGTCGATCGGTTTGACCGGGACATCATCACCCACTTCGTCGACGAATATCAGCAGGGGCGCACCCCCAATCCCTGTGCCCGGTGCAACCGTATGATCAAGTTTGGTGCCCTCTATCAGTGGGCCGACAAGCTTGGGGCAGATTACATTGCCATGGGCCATTATGCCCGTCTCGAACGCTTCGGCGATCGCCATTCTCTTCGTCGTGCGACCTATCGCCCCAAAGATCAGAGCTACGTGCTCGCCCCCCTGACCCAACCCCAACTCCGTCGCGCCTGGTTTCCCTTAGGGGAAATGACCAAGAAAGAAGTGCGGGAGCACGCCTGGGGTCTGGATTTTGGGATGGCGACCAAAAAGGAGAGTCAGGAAATCTGTTTCATTCCCAATCGGGATTATGCCGGCTGGATTGAAAAACGGGCGAACGCCATGCCCGAGGGGCCGATTCTCAACACGGATGGCAAGGTGCTGGGAACCCACCAGGGGCTCATGCACTACACCATTGGCCAGCGTAAGGGGCTCGGTGTCAGTGGTCCCCGCCCCTACTACGTGGTGCGACTGGATACGGCGCAGAATGCCGTGATAGTGGGTCATGCGGAAGAAACCTTCTCAGAGTCATTTCGTACCGGACCGGTATGCTGGGGCGGGCTGGGGCGTCAGGATGGACCCTTCCGCTGCCTTGTGCAGTTGCGCTCCCGCCACGCGGCGGTGGCCGCCACGGTCCACGCTGATCGGCAAGGGGCCACGGTGGCCTTCGATGCGCCCGAGCAGGCGATTACGCCTGGCCAGTGGGCCGTCTTCTACAACGAAGACGGCTTTGTCCTGGCCTCCGCGATTGTTCGCGGCTTCCGGCTGGTGCAGCCGGGGGTCGAAGTGGCTGACCGGATGGCGTCTGCGCCCGATCAGGCTTCGGCTTAGAAATAGGTCGAATTGCCGGTGATAAGGGCGGCGATCTCTGAATATCCCAGAGAGTTGGCCATGTCGGCCGGCGTCATCCCATCGATGCTTTCATCGCGCATATTGGGGTCGGCACCGTGGCTCAGCAGGAGCTCCACGATTTCTGAATTGCCGGTGACACAGGCCCAGTGGAGGGGGGTCATTCCAATATTGCTCTCGGCATTTACGTCACAGGTCTCCAGCAGGGCTTCCACCGTTTCCCGGTGTCCTTCTCGCACGGCCTTGTGCAGCGCGGTCTCCGAGAGGTCATCCAGTTGTGATGGGTCGGTGCCAATGCGCAGCAGGGATTGGACGGCCTCGGTGAGTCCGAGATAGGCAGCCCGGTGCATGGGGGGCGCTTTGCGGCCCATTTCGCTTTCGTCGTCACGGACCTGTCGTAGCATCATCTCCGCCAATGCCATGTGGCCACTACCAAAGGCTCGATCGAGGGGTGTTTTCCCGCTATCGTCGAGCGTATGCAGCCAAACAGATTTCATAGGCAATACCTCCTGGGGTTAGTGACATCCTTCGGAAAGTATGAAGCAATATTGGTGCCATATAATGTGGGGGGGAGGGGGGTAGGTCGTTGGATAGGGATAACATCTTTCTCTTTAAGGGTTTGGGATGTTCGGGGCGCCGCCGCGCAGGTGTGTTGCCGGGGAGCCAGCGCACCCGATGTGTTGCAAATGCGGTGGGTACCTGACAGAGTGACAAAAAACTGTCAACAGGGTCAGGGGTGGGGGCGGCCCGGTGCGGTCCGGCTAAGGCCCCAGGACGCCAACGCACACAGAAATGGAATGACATGACAGGTGGTCTTGTGTTAGTATACCGTATGTAGAGGTTTGAGACTGAATATTGCCCGTATCTTGTTGTTTTTGGAGCCTTTCGTGAAGCCACACTACCACTGGTACATCAGCCTGATGCTCCTGATTGCCGGGGTGTTTGGCGGGTGTGAGGCCCCGATTCCGGCCACACCGCCCGCGACCGTGCCCTCCGATTCCGGAGAGGATACCTGGGCCGCGTGGCTTGCCATGGCCGACGGCGATCAGGCCGAGTGGGATGTTGCCGAGGCCACCCGGTTGACGGAGGTGCTGGTGCAACAGCCTGGCGGACTGGATTCCATGCTGGCGCTGGTGGCGGAGGAGACCCGACCGGCGTCCGTAAATGTGCTGGTTATCATGTGTTTGACGCCCTACCGGGAACTATTGGCACCCTATGAGTCCGCCATGGTTTCGCTGACGGCGGTTTCTCACAGTGCCCCGACCCGTGCCGTCGGAGCTCACTTGTTGGGATTGCTTCCCACCCCGTCGGCCACCGACCACGTTGTGGCCCTCCTTGATGATGAGGACCGTTCGGTCCGGGAAGCGGCGATGGGAGTGCTGGTTTCCTTTCACGGTTTGCGCATTGGAGACCGCCTGGAGGACTTCTGGGACGATCCGGAGACGTCGCACCCGATACGGGAGCAGTTGATTCTGGGGATGGCCCCCGAATTGGTCGTAGATCACCTGGATATTTTTGCCGATGCGGTCGTTGACCCAGGATTGAATCCGGCGGCGCGCTATAAGGCAGCGACCGTACTGGGGCAACTGGGTGGGTCGGAACATCGGGCGGCGCTGGCACGTTGTGCAGAAAGCGACACCGATTCCCATGTCAAAGAACGGGCCCAGGGCGGTCTGGCGCTGCTGGACGCCCGGGTGGTAGCGAAGGATCCGGCGGCTCATGTCCCCGGGGAGTAAGGCGTAACGCTTTTCGGAAACGTCGGTATTTACAGCGTATTTAGCGTACAATAGTGGAAAGTGGCGTGGGCGATCCGCGCGTGCAAGACCAAACGAAATTCGAACCCCAATCGGGACATCGGTGTCCCCTGAGATGAACGTGTATACCGGGCCCATTGGGGCGGTGTTTGAAGGAGTATTACGGGTGTTATTTGGAAAACGACGTCAGAGCCCTGCGGCACGACCATCGGGTAGTGCCCCCGGGGGGGCTGCGGCCGACACCTACGTGGTGGCCTATGAGCGCATGCTCAAGGGGAATCAGCTGCTACGTCGGGGACGGCCGATTCGGCAAGTGGCCATTGTGGTACATGGTACAGCAAAACTGGTGACCAGCGGCGATATGGTGGACCGCAAGACCTATGAAGCGCTGGTTCTGGCGGGAGTGCTGGCGGCGGATGATGTGCCGGCCGTACCAGACGTACTGGAGGCGGACGAGCCCTTGGAGGACGTGCCTCCTTCCCGCTAATAAGAATCTATGCGCGCGTGTCGTCGGGGCCCCGGGAGCCTGGCTGGCCGCCAACACCGAGGGCATTCCATGTCGGGTTCCAACGAGGAAATGCTGCGGTCACCACGGGTATCGGCCTCATTGATAGTACGGAACGAGGCGCTCCGCATGGTGGATTGTGTGGCATCGCTGAGGCCACTCGTCGACGAAATCTGTGTGTTGGATACCGGGTCGGAAGACGACACAGCCACGCTCGCGGAAAAACTGGGGTGTCGGGTGGGGAAAACGACCTGGACGGATGACTTTTCTGCGGCACGGAACGAGGCCCTTCGCGCCTGTCGCTATCCTTGGATCCTGTCTATCGATGCGGACGAATATATCCATCCCGACGACCATCCTGCCTTGCGCGCGCTAATGGAACGCCCACCCGGACGGGCCTATCGCTTCGTTACCCGGAACTATACCAACACGACCACAGTGAGTGGCTTTGCGCCGATTTCGCCGGACGACGATCGGGGACAGGGCTTTGCGGGTTGGTTTCCGAGCGCCAAAGTGCGTCTGTTTCCCAACCACCCCGAGGTGCGCTTTGATGGGGCGGTCCATGAGCTACTGAATGCCGCACTGGACCGGTGTGACATTCCGATTGTCGACACGGACATCCCGGTACATCATTTTCCCCAACGACACCAGCGCCCCGGTGCCCAAGAGGCGAAGCAGGCACTCTATCTGCGGCTTGGGCAGCAGAAGCTGGCGGCCCATCCGGAGGTGGCCCGACTGCACAACGAATTGGGTGATCAGTACGTGGACATGGGGCGTTATGGCGAGGCGGCCGAAGCGTACCGTCATGCGGTTGAGCTGGAGCCGGAGGAGGGGATGTGGCTCAAGAACCTGGGTACCGTCCTTTACTTGCTGGGACATCTGGCGCCGGCAGAGCAGGGGCTTCGGTTGGCGGTTGCCCACGCGCCCACGCTGGAAGAGGCGTGGCGCAATCTTGCCGTGGTCTTGCTGCGCCAGGAGAAGTATGGCGGTGCGAGGGAGGCGATCGCCCGGGCGTTGGCCTTAGATCCAGACCAGCCTGACAGCTATCGTTACCAGGCCATGGCCCAGTACCACCTGGGTGAATATGATGCTGCGGTCGGAAGTCTTGATGCCCTGCTCGCCCGATTTCCAGGGGATATCGAAGGGCGCCGACTCCTGGAGCAATACCGCACCTAACCGACATGTATCGCCGATTATGGGCCCCGCAGCTAAAGTTCCTCCCTCCGCTGCCGATATTCTTTTGTGAAGCGGGTCGCAGTAGCGCGACACACTTCAGCCAATGCACGGATGCAGCGGCTAACCCAATCACGGAGGAGTGTTCTCATGGGTTTACGAATCAATACCAATGTTGCCGGTCTGAATACGAGTCGTATTCTGCGGCGAAACACCCTGTCCCTCAACAAGTCCCTCGAACGGCTCTCCAGTGGTCTGCGCATCAACCGTGCGGCAGACGATGCGGCGGGCCTCGCGATTGCCGAAGGCTTTCGCTCCCAGGTGCGCGGTAGCCGGGTCGCCGTACGCAACTCCCAGGATGGTATCAACCTGGTGCAGACGGCGGAAGGGGCGCTCACCGAGTCGTCCAACATCCTGCAGCGAATCCGGGAGTTGGCCATTCAGGCGGCCAATGGTACGAACAGTACCGAGAACCGGGCTTCCCTCAATCTGGAAGTGCAGCAGTTGCTGGAGCAGCTGGACGACATCGCGCTCGACACGGAATTCAACGGCGTCCTGGTGCTGAGTTCCCCGCAGACGGTGACCTTGCAGACGGGCCCGGAAGTGGGCCAGACCCTGCGCATTCTGGTTTCCGGTGCGAAGACGACCGACCTTGGCGTGACCAGCGTGAGCATCTCCACCGTTGGTGGTGCGGTAAGTTCGCTCAGCACGGTGGACGTGGCCCTGCAACGGGTCAACAATCTTCGGGCGACCTTCGGTGCCCTCCAGAACCGTCTGGAGTTCACCATCAACTCGCTGGAGATCCAGGAAGAAAACGCAGCGGCTTCCGAGAGTGCGATTCGCGATGCGGATATCGCCCAGGAGACGCTCAAGTTTACACGGAATCAAATCCTGGTCAGTGCCGGTACGACGGTGTTGGCCCAGGCCAATATCGTGCCGCAGACGGCGTTGCAGCTGCTCGGCGGATAGGCTACCGTTTAACAAGGTTTTCTCCTCCTCCAATCGGATACCCGGTCCCATCAGGGCCGGGTATCCGTGTGCATTTTGCCCACGGGTAGCTGCTTGACTTCCGTCGCGGTGTGGGCCATCATGCCCCTATGAAGCCACTTATTCTTTTTCCCTGCAATGGAAATACCCGCGAGGCGGTCAGCGTCGTGGAGGCCATAAACCGTGTTACCCCCACGTGGGACCTGGTGGGATTCGCCGATGACGATCCTGCGCTGGTGGGGACGACCGTGATGGGCTATCCGGTTTGCGGCACCCGAGACGTCTTGAAGACCCTTCCCGAGACATCGGTCCTTGCGGCACCGGGGCGCTCCGACAACTATTGGCGTCGCCTGGAGTTGATCGACTCACTCGGAGTGGCACCCGAGCGTTGGGCCACACTGGTTCACCCCACGGCGCAAGTTGGTGCCGGGTGTGCGCTGGGTGCAAACGTTCTCCTTCAGGCCGGCGTGGTGTTGACGGCCTCGGTCCAGGTGGCAGACCATGTGGCTGTTCTGCCCAATTCGGTCTTGTCCCACGAGGTCACGGTGGGGAAGGGGACCTTGATCGGTGCCAGTGTCGTGGTTGCCGGTGGGGTGCATATCCAGGACGGGGCCTATATCGGATCGGGCGCCCGATTGCTTCAAGAGATTATCATCGGCGAGAATGCCCTGATAGGCCTTGGTTCTACCGTTATATTTTCGGTGCCACCCCATACGGTGGTCGCAGGAAATCCCGCCCGCATGCTGCGATGCGTTCTCCCTGACGCGTAGGACTGGTTATCCAGGGTGTGCTGCGACAGGGTTGGGGAGAGCACACCACATCCACGAAAGAGAGTTTCCATGAGAGTGTGTACGTTGCCCTTGCTGGGTCTTCTGTTGCTGGCCCTGTCGCTCGTTGGTTCGGTAGATGCCGCAACCCCACCCAATGTCATTGTGATCTATACCGATGATCAGGGTACGGTCGATATGGGGGCCTATGGTGCCGCGGACCTGAAGACGCCGGGGATGGATCGGCTGGCGGCGAGCGGCATTCGCTTTACCCAATTCTACGCGCCCGCGCCCGTTTGTTCTCCTTCCCGCGCGGGTCTGCTCACCGGCAAGTATCCGCCCAACGCGGGGGTGCCGGGGAATGTGTCCTCCCAAAAGGGCAACAGCGGTATGCCGACAGAGCAGGTGACCATGGCGGAGATGCTGGGTGCGGCAGGCTATGCGACGGCCCATATCGGAAAATGGCACCTGGGCTATACGCCCGAGACCATGCCCAATGGGCAGGGCTTTGATTACTCCTTTGGGCACATGGGAGGGTGTATCGACAACTACTCCCACTTCTTCTATTGGGCAGGGCCCAACAAGCATGATCTGCACCGCAACGGCGAAGAAGTTTACCATGATGGTTCCTATTTCCCGGATCTGATGGTGGACGAGGCGGGGCAATTCATGGAAGCCCATCAGGAGGAGCCTTTCTTCATTTACTTTGCCATGAATTCTCCCCACTACCCTTACCAGGGCGAGGCCGCGTGGCTGAAGCACTATCAGGACGCGGGCGTGCCCTATCCCCGGGATCTCTATGCGGCCTTCCTCAGTAGTCTTGATGCCCGTATCAACGCCCTGGTGGACCGCGTGGAAGCCCTGGGCCTGCGCGAAAACACTATCATCGTATTTCAATCGGACCATGGCCACTCCATGGAAGAGCGCGCCCATTTCGGGGGCGGTAGTGCCGGTCCCTATCGGGGGGCAAAGTTCAGCATGTTTGAGGGGGGATTGCGCGTGCCCGCTATCATCAGCTGGCCGGGCCATCTTGAAGCAGGCGGTGTCCGCCATCAGCTGGCCCACGGGAGCGACTGGTTTCCCACCATCGCCGAATTGTGCGGGGTGAAGCTGCCCGACGACCCCATTGACGGAAAGAGCCTTGTGCCTGTATTGGATTCGGCCGACGCGCCCACGCCCCACGACGTACTCCATTGGTCTACTGGTAGCGGAAAGAACCCGCAGTGGGCCATACGGAAAGGGGATTGGAAGTTGATTGGCAATCCACGGGACCCTTCCCTTCCCAAAGGTGCCACCCTGCCGCCGCGCATGCTGGTGAATCTGGCGGAAGATCCGGGCGAGCAAAAGAACAGGGTCGACAGTGAACCGGAGATTCTTGCGGAGCTAACAGGATTGCACGAGAAGTGGGCCGGCAGTCTTCCCGGGAGCGAATAGGTCCAAGAAGGTGGCGCCCGTCGTGGCGATGGCCCACCCGCGATACCCAAAACAAAAGCGCCCGGTACGAGGTGTACCGGGCGCTTCCGCTTTATTCAAAAATGGTAGCCCCAACGGGATTTGAACCCGTGTCGCCGCCGTGAAAGGGCGGTGTCCTAGACCAGCCTAGACGATGGGGCCGCATTGAAGTGGCGTTGTTTCCTTCGCGGCCTTCGTGAGAAGAACCTCACTGCGAAAGGAGCCAAAGTATAGCAACTTAATTGACCCCAAGTCAACCAACTTGCGAGATTTTTTTTGAGAAAGTGCCGAGAAGGACGGCTTCCGTCAGGAAGCGGTCGTGGCCAGGTCTTCGGCCAGATCGCGACGGAGGCGATCCACCGTAATCTGGGAGCCGCGGGGGTCCTCATCAAGGAGGAGACCACGAAGTTTGCAGCCGAAGGCACCGACCCATTCCTTCTTGCGGGCATAGGCCAGCAGCATGTCGAAGAAGTCGGCGTCGAGCTTGGGGCAGGGGAGATCCGTGCCCAGGGCGTTGTCCGTGTTGCTGCGGTCAAAAATGGGCTCATCCTGCAAATAGGAGCGGTAGAGGGACAGCGACGCGTTGGCCACTTCCTCGGCGCGGGTCACTTCGCCATCCAGGCGGGACTGGAAGCCCATCTGGCTACCCACCTTTTTGAGTGCGCGGGTTGCCCAGGCATTCAATTCAGCCTGTTTGCAAGGCTCGGGATTGGTGAGGTGATAGGTCTTGCCGGATGCCCCTTCGCGGTCCACGATGGTCCAGAGTGCCTCGGCGACCCAATCGACGGGCGCGAGGTTGAGGCTGGATTCGGGATTGCCCTGAAGGCGAAGGCTTTCGCCCGCCGGCAACTGGCCGCGTTCGATAACATCGACCATACGAAGGATGCTGTAGAAATTGTGGAACTGGCTGATAAGGCCGTCTTTCGAGGCACCGACGATGATAGAGGGCCGGAACACGGCGCCCTTGATCTGTCCGGAAGCAATGGCATCACGGAAAAGGTGTTCCGCTTCCCGCTTCGTGCGCTCATAGGTGTTTTTGCAGGTGGTGTCGAGTAGTTCGCTCTCCATCACCCGACCACTGTGCGAACCGGCGACGTAGGCGGTGCTCACGTGGTAAAGGGGGATGTCCGTGCCTTCCAGGAGGGCCATCATGTGGCGGAGTCCGTCCACGTTGGCGGACTGGAGCTCAAAATCCTTTTTGGGATTAAAGCTGATGCTGGCGGCACAGTGGATGACCAGCGCCAGATTGTCGCGGAAGGACTGGTGTTTTTCGGCGTCGACCCCGAGATCGTGCTGGCAGGTGTCGCCCAGTACGATTTCAATTTCATCGAGCCGGTCTTCACAGCCAGGCAGGGCCAACACGGCCCGCAGGCGCTCACGGGCGTGATCGATGGTCGCATCGCGCATCAATACCACCGGCGCGAAGCCTCGTTCTAAGGCCTTAGCCAGCACCCAGCTTCCAAGAATGCCGGTGCCTCCGGTGATTAATATCGAACGCTTGTCCATACGATTCCTTTCACGCACACGTCGCGGTCTATGAATTCCAAGTAATTTACTGCCGTGGCCTGAGGACCAGACCAGACCCATCGATCAGGGTCCGCAAACAATACCATGCAGGGGGAGGTTTCGTTACATATCACCCCGATCTAAGGGGGGCGTATGGACGGAGTGACCTCAATGGGAGGGAATCGAATGCGATTCGATGACCGAACGTACTTCGGGATCCCTGCAATAACCGTGGAGTATAGCAGAACGGAGGTGGAAAATCTATCCTTTTCTGGGGCGGCCCAGGGCGTGGGTGCACCGGTGCTTCCCGGCAGGGCTGCCGAAACGGGGGGTGGGAGGGCCTTTCCCTACCCGGGGACCAGCCCCTCGGCCTTCATTTTTTCCTGAATATCGAGGTGCCAGGCGGTCTTGTAATCTTCCAGATTGCCGTCTTTTCCCACCGACTCCGTGCGCGCCCTCAACGCCGTAAGTTCCTGTTCTGTCATGGGTTTAAAGGCCCGTGTGGTGGCAATATTCTCCCGCAGTTCCTTCAGGTTTTCCATGCCCGATACCACCGTCGAAACGGGAAGTGACATGGAATATCGCAGGCATTCGGCGACGGTGGCCGCTCCGGAGGCCGGGATCCGACCGGGGCCGCCAGCCAGGCTTTTCATGGCGAGGACCCCCATGTCCTGCGCCACGGCCTTGCCCAGGACCCGTTGCTGGAAGCTTCGGTAATGATAGTCCATGATACTCAGGGGCATCTGAATGGTGTCCCAGTTGAAACCTCGTTCGATCATTTCGAGGTGGGTGGTCGTCAGGTGGTGTCCGGTGAAGCCGATATAGCGTATTTTTCCGGCTGTCCGGGCCTTTTCCAGGTATTCGAGCACCCCCTCGGTGTAAATCTTCTCCGGACTCTCAGGGCGGACGATTTCGTGAATCTGCCAGAGGTCGATGGTGTCGACCTGGAGTCGTTTCAGGCTGTCCTCGAGATAACGCTCGGCCCCCTTGGCATCCCGGGCCTGCCCCTTGGTCATGAGGAAGGCCTTTTCGCGATAGCCATCTCTCAGGGCCTTGCCCATGCGGATTTCGCTTCGGCCATCGTGATAGGCCCAGGCATTGTCCAGGAAATTCACGCCCTCGTCCAGGGCGGTCCGGATAAGGCGAATGGATTCCTCGTCCGAAAGGGCATTGATGCCGATGTGGTATCCACCGACACAGAGCAGAGATACCTTCTCGCCGGTTTTCCCGAGCGTACGGTAGGGCATGTCATTGCGGCGTTCGGCCCAGGCGGGGTGGGCAGCCAGCGCGAGACTGGCGGCCGAGGCGCCCAGGAAAGTGCGGCGGTCGAGTTTGGTCATGATGAAATGCTCCTTGCAGGGTTCCGTCAATCCACCCCTCCATTGTAGTGGAGAGCAGCTCCAATGTATAGGGGCTCATGGCTTCTACGGGAGGGCGATGGTACAATGGGAGGTAATAGTCCCGTCGCCTTGGTGGTCCGAGATTACCTCCCATTCGGGCGGCGTCGCCCCAAATGACCAGGTCAGAGGTACGAGACCGATATGCGTAGCCAATTTGTTAAGCTCAAAAAGCAGTTGCGGCGCACCTTTCCCGACGCCGAGTTGGAGGTGGTGCGCAGGGCCTACCGTGTCGCCGACGATGCCCACCACGGGCAGACCCGACTTTCCGGTGAGCCCTATATCCTTCACAGTTTGAGCGTGGCGCAGAATCTTGCATCCGTCGGACTGGATCCCATTACCTGTGCGGCGGGCTTGCTCCACGATGTGCTGGAGGATACCCCGGTCACGAAAAAAGAGCTCCGCGATCAGTTCGGGGAGGAAGTGACCCGTCTGGTCGATGGGGTGACGAAGATCAGCAGCCTGAGTTTCCCAGACCACATGATCACCCAGGAAATCAAGCAGGCCCAGAACATCCGCAAGATGCTGGTGGCCACCGCCAAGGATGTACGGGTCATTCTCATCAAGCTGGCCGACCGCCTCCACAATATCCGCACCCTGGAGCACCTGCGCAAAGACAAGCGGGAGCGCATAGCCCGGGAGACCCTGGACATTTATGCGCCCATGGCCCACCGGCTGGGGATATCGCAGTGGAAGTGGGAGTTGGAAGATCACGCCTTTCACCATCTCATGCCCGACGATTACCGGGCTATTGCGCGCCAGGTGGCCATGAAACGGCGTACCCGGGAGTCGCAGCTGACCGAGGTGATCCAGTTTCTGGAGAAGCGGCTGGCCGAGGCCGAAGTGACGGCCCACGTCATTGGCCGTCCCAAACATCTCTACAGCATCTATCAGAAGATGGTCCAGCAGGGCAAAGACTTCCATGAGGTGATGGATATCCAGGCGGTGCGTATCATCACCCAGACCGAGGCGGGGTGTTACAACGCGCTCGGTGTGGTGCACAGCCTGTGGACGCCTATCCCGGGGCGGCTTAAAGACTATATTGCCATGCCCAAGCTCAATATGTACCAGGCCATCCACACCACGGTGATGGGCGACAACGCCCGGCCGTTGGAGATTCAGATTCGCTCGGAGGAGATGGACAGGACGGCGCGGGAAGGTATCGCAGCCCACTGGCACTATAAGGAAGGCGCGGAAAACAGCGACAAGAAGCTGAATTCCCACCTCGACTGGCTTCGCCAGATGTATGGATGGCTCAAGGATGCGCATGCGCCTGAGGAGTTGATGGACAGTATGCGCCGGGATTTCGGTATGTCCCACACCTACGTGTTTTCTCCGAAAGGCGAGGTGAAGGAACTGCCGCCGGGAGCGACTCCGTTGGACTTTGCCTATCTGGTCCACTCTGATGTGGGGCACCACTGCATCGGTGCCCGGGTGAATGGCCGGATGGTGCCCTTGCGCTATCATTTACAAACGGGTGACGTGGTAGAAGTGTTAACCTCGAAAAATCAGACGCCCCACCTCGATTGGGTCGACATCGTCGTGACGGGCCGGGCACGCACCCGAATCCGGCAACGCCTTCGTGAACTCGGCGAGTTGGCGGCGGTAGACGATCCCGCGATTCAGCCTCACCAGGAGGAAGTGGTCGCCCGTCCCAAACAACGGCGTCCGGTACCGGCGCGCCCTATTCCGGTGGTGGACGACGCCACGCGGCGTAATCTCATTCGTATTGAAGGGGACAAGGGCCTGGAGGTGCAGTTCGCCAAGTGCTGCAACCCCATGCCGGGCCATGCCCTCATCGGCTACATCACGAAGAAGACAGGTATCAGTGTGCACCGGGCCGATTGCAAGAGCTTTGCGAAATCCGCCCGCGATGCCGACCGCGTCGTGGAGGCCACCTGGGAAGGGGAGGGGATGTTTGAGACGACCCTCCACGTCCACATCGGACACCGCCCCAACGTGCTGGCCGATCTGACGAATGCCTTGCGACCTATCAATATTGATATTCACCGGGCAGCATACCGGACCGACGAGCGCGGGGCAGGCGTATTCGATTTTTCGGTGGAAACGTCGAGTCAGGGCGCGGTGAACCGAATCATCCGCACGCTCCAGTCGGTCACCGGGGTCGTGTCGGTTGAGCGGGCCAAGGAACCCAAACGCCAGGCCGAGTCCCTGGCGGTCGCCGGGTAGGCGGCGATGGAGCGTTTTGAACTCGTATCGGAATTCGACCCTGCCGGCGATCAACCGGCTGCCATCGATGCCCTGGTAGAAGGAGTCGAGGAGGGTCTGATGAATCAGGTGCTCCTGGGGGTGACGGGTTCGGGTAAGACCTTCACCGTGGCCAATGTTATCGAGCGCACCCAGCGTCCCGCCCTGGTGTTGGCCCACAACAAGATCCTCGCGGCCCAGCTCTACGGGGAATTCAAGGCCCTCTTCCCGAACAATGCGGTGGAGTACTTCGTCAGCTATTACGATTACTACCAACCCGAAGCCTATGTGCCGGCGAGTGACACCTTCATTGAAAAAGACGCGTCCATCAATGATGAAATTGACAAGATGCGCCATGCGGCTACCCGTTCCCTGTTGACCCGGCGGGACTGCATCATTGTGGCGAGCGTGTCGTGTATCTACGGCATCGGCTCGCCCGAAGTCTACGGCGCCATGCGCATCGAGTTGGCGCCGGGCGCAACCCTGGACCGGGATGAACTGGTCTCCGGGCTGGTAGAGATGCAGTATTCCCGCAACGATGTAGACTTTTATCGCGGCACCTTTCGGGTCCGTGGCGATATCGTGGATATCTTTCCCTCTTACGAAGCCGAGCGCGCGGTGCGTGTGGAGTTTTTCGGGGACGAGATCGATTCGCTCGTGGAGATTGACCCCTTGCGCGGCACGGTGCTGCGCAAGCTGCGGCGCACCGCCATTTATCCGAAGACCCACTATGCCACGACGCGGAACCGCCTGGAAAAGGCCATTGAGGGTATTAAGGACGAGTTGGAAGAGCGCTTGATTGAGCTCAACAATGCTGGCGACATTCTCTACGCCCAACGGCTGGAACAGCGCACCCGCTATGACCTGGAAATGCTCAAGGAAATCGGTTTCTGCTCGGGCATCGAAAATTATTCGCGTCACCTGGAGGGACGTCCCCCCGGCGAGCCGCCCTATACGCTGATGAACTATTTCCCCGATGATTACCTCCTGATTATCGACGAGAGCCATATCTCCGTGCCCCAGGTGGGCGCCATGTATAAGGGGGACCGCTCTCGCAAGGATAAGTTGGTGGAGTATGGGTTTCGGTTGCCCTGTGCGCGGGACAATCGGCCGCTGAAATTCGATGAATTTGAAGACCGCATGGGCCAGACCATTTACGTAAGTGCCACGCCGTCGAAATATGAATTGGAACAATCGGAAGGTCTGATAGTTGAGCAGGTGGTCCGGCCCACGGGGCTCGTGGATCCTGTGGTGGAGGTGCGTCCGGCCACCGATCAGGTGGATGACTTGCTCGGCGAAGTGCGCATTCGCGCGGAGCGCGGCGAGCGGGTGCTGGTGACCACCCTGACCAAACGCATGGCCGAAGACCTGACATCCTATTTTTCCGACCTCAATGTGCGGGTCCGTTATATGCACAGCGACGTGGATACCCTGCAGCGCATTGAGCTGATCCGCGAGCTGCGCCAGGGGGAGTATGACGTGCTCGTGGGGATCAACCTCCTGCGCGAAGGGCTCGATATTCCCGAAGTCTCGTTGGTGGCGGTCCTTGATGCGGACAAGGAAGGTTTCCTTCGGTCAGAGACCAGTCTCATCCAGACCTGTGGCCGTGCGGCGCGAAACGCCGAGGGTGTGGTCATCCTCTATGCGGATAAAATAACCGGATCTATGGAGCGGGCCATGGCCGAGATGGATCGCCGCCGGGAGAAACAGACGGCCCACAATACGAAGCACGGTATCACGCCGAAGTCGGTGAGTAAATCCATCCCTGATTTGCTGGGCACCCTCTATGAACGCAAAGAAGCCAAGGGATTCAAGCCCCTGGCCGCCGAAGACCCCGATCTCTACGTGGCCGATGGGGATATCAACAAGACCATCAAGAAGCTGGAGAAATCGATGAAGGAGGCGGCGGGCAAAATGGATTTCGAAAAGGCCGCCGAGTTCCGCGACCGCATGCTCGCCTTGGAACGGCGGCAGATTGAACTGGGGATTTAGAAGTTTGAAGTTTGAAGGGTGAAGGGGCGTCAGGCTTTACCGTCTTGCGGAGATGGAGAAAGTTCGCAGGGGTGCTGTAGTGCTTAGGTAGTTCTTGGGTACAGGATCGGAAATGGTATTTCTGATGGAACTCTACCCATTCGCGCGGTATAAATCATGTGTGGGGCCTGCAATTTCATGGGAGGTGGAGGGCGTGGGACATTTCGTGATGCTCCCGCCCCGTAACAAACGGAGGGCCTGAACCATGAGGTCAATCTGGTGCATTCTTGCAAGTTCACTGCTGTTGCTGTCCGGGTGTGCGACGCGATCCATTTCTAATTCGGACTACAATAGTCGCGGTTACTATGGTGGTAACGCCCTTTACGCGGGTGAACTGAGTGAGTTTGATGTGTTGGGAGTCCGGGCAGGCGCGGAGGTTTCGGATAGGGAAATAGCGACCGCGCTTTCGGAGGCGTCCGAACGAAAGGTGCTTTCGAAAGGTGACCGAATTCTACTCATTCAGTCTGGCGCAATGATTCCCGACCAGGAAATGCTGGCGGGACTGTCGCAAACGTTCTCTGTTTCCGGCTTTTCAGGAATACCGGAGAAAGATGAGTCCTCAACAGAGAGCTATGCGCATTCGCTGCGATTGGCGGCGGCAAAAGGGGGGATAGAGACCATCGTCGTCTACTGGGGGGTGTTGGAAACAGGTAATAAAAACCTGGCCACCAAAACGGTGTCGTGGATTCCAGTTGCTGGCAAGATTGTGCCCGATGAATCCCAATACATGCGCATCCGGCTGAAAGTGGCCGTGGTGGATGTGGCCAGTGGTCAGTGGGAAATGTTTTTGCCGGAAACCTTTGACGATACGGCCTTGAGCGGGCGCATAAATCGGCGTGCTTCGGATCAGGGTCAAGTGGCACTCCTGAAGGCTACAGCCTATGAGCGTGCCGTTCGTGAGCTGGTCGCCCGTTTCGTTCGATAGCCATCCGGGAGCCTTAGAAGTTTTTTTCCAGACGCCTGTACCTGCTGTTCGGGCGGAAATGTTGGAACGGCCAGCCCATTTTTTGGCCGGAAATCGGGGGGCGCCACGTCGATGCGTGCCCCGTTGGTCTTTGGTTTTGCGACCACCTTTTCGGTAGTACAGATTTACGCAGTGTAGTAACGACGCCACATACTAGCGTACTCGAATTGCACTTGAATTTTTCGCCCGAGCGCGCTATGGTTAAGGTGGGCTCGGGGAGAGGCGTAAGGGTCGCCTCATGGCTAGCAAGTGTCGCGCTGTGCCTGTTCCAGAATTGGAAGGGTTCGAGCGTCAGTTTCGTGCACTCCACAAGGATTGGCACTATTTCTATAAACTCATTCAAGCCTATGGGGATCCCCGTGCCAGTTCGGAGCGACGGCGCGCCCTTGAGGTGGCCTTCCTGGAGCTCAAGTCCCGCATCTCCTGCGACTATTCTGTTCTGACGGCCTGGCGTTCCGGGGCCTGTGGCATACCGGCGGGTATCAGCGATGTGTTCGCCGAAGGTACCACCTTGAAATCCCTTTCTTCCGATGTGGAAGCGGGGCGGGGCATTATCGAGGAAGAGTGGCGCATCGTCGATGAAGCCCTGGGCTACATCCGGCAGTTGTTACTCGAATGTCACCAGAAGACGAAGCCCGGAAAACCGGCCAAAGTGCCCGTCGAGTTGTTTGCGGAGTGTAAGACCGGACAGGCCATCGAAAAGCACAGCGTCTTGTGCCGTGCCCTCCAGGCCGACTGGCGGCGGATCCATGCCCTCATGGATGCCTACGTGCATCCCCAGGCCGACAAGCGCAGGCTGGAAGAAGAGCTGCTGGAACTCAAGAGTAAGATTGCCTGTGAATACCCCACGCTCCCGGCCTGGTTCGGTGGGCGCGACGAAGTAGCCGTCGCGTTGGAGCGCATCCTCGATGGGCATTCTACGCTGGCGTCCCTCGCCGATGGGCGGTGGAGCAACGGACGTACCCGAAAAGAATGGAAGAAGGTGGATGAGTCCATCGGCGCGATCCGTAGTCGTTTGACCTTGGCCCGGGCAGATTTGGCGCGGGGAAAAGATGTGGCGTTGCCCCAGGGCATTGTGGTCCAGTCGGCACGTCGTCCCTTTCCGGTGAAGAAGGTTCTGATACGATTTGCAGCCCTGTGCCTGGTTGTGTTCGCCGTGGCTACGGTCTATTTCCTGCGCAATTTTGTGGGGGTAGGAGCACCGGAGGCCGGCGAGGGCATCGTGGTGTCGGCGACGATGGAGGATGAAAAGCAGGCGGAGGCGGTGCTCGTAGTAATGAACGAGTCCTTTGTCCGGGGCGATGTGGATATGTTTATGACCACCATTGCCAACGATTTTACGGACGATGCGGGGAATGGGCGGCGGGCCCTGCGCATCGTGTTGCAGGCCTATCACACCAAGGGCGATTTCAAGCACGCCCGGGTGAACTGGAGCCGTGCCGAGTACACCCGACAGGACGAGTGGATTTATGCCAACCCGGTCATTATAGAAGCCAACGTCGAGGGGGAGCGGGACCTCTATATCAGAATGGGATTCAAACAGGTGGACGGGAAGTGGCTGATCTCATCGGCGGGAGGCTATGGGTGAGTGCTCAACGAGGTTGGGTGTTTTGTATGCTGTGAATGAGAGATAACAGCATCTATTCCTGCCAGGGACGTTCAATTGGAGTGCCACTGGATTCCCCTCCTGGGAGGGGGCAGGGGGGGCAATGCTTATGGTGACGTGGCCCACCCCCAACCCCTCCGAGGAGGGGAGTTCTTTTGAAATCAGATGGGGCTCACGCCGATGCCCCCTGCACCACCACCCCTGCTGGCGTCCCTGCAGTCCCTGACGTGTCTTCTCCCCCTAATTGGGCACCACAATATTTCGCTGGACCACCTCGGTATTCCCGGCTTCGTCGGTTACCGTAAAGGTGATGGTCTGGGGACCGGCGGGGAGGTCTTCATCTCGCTCCCAGGCAATCTGATTGCGCTCCGGGTCATAGGCGGCGATGAGCCAATGGTCCCCAGAGGTGATCTGATAGCCGACGACGCCGCTGCCATTGTCGGAGACCTGGGCCCGCAGGATGGGGCGTTCCGATTGGGCCTGATAGCCTTCCGACGGGGAAACGTCGCTGATGCGCGGGGCGACGGTGTCTTCCATGGCCATAAAGATGCCGGGCGTGCGGGTCTTCACTTCCGCGCGGTTTCCTCGGAAGGTGGTGTCTTCCCGTGCCCAGTAGGAACCGCGGTGACGGTAGACATGGATGTTGCGCTGTTTGGTTACGCCGGGTGAAAGGGGGATGGAAACGGTGATGGGGTCAAAGATGGGGGCGTCCCCGGGCCAGATCTTGTAGGCATTGCTCCGTGCGGGCATGCTGTGGGACGGCGGCGCATCGACCTGCCACGCCCGGAGAAACAGGGTTCCATAGGGGGAGTCCGGGCCGGCCGTGATGTGCACGTCGTCGAGGGCAATCGTTTGGGTGGCTTGTCCCTGGACGAATACGGCGACATCCCGTTGATAGTCGGGCTGTTCGCTGTGATTTACCGAAAGGGTGTAGCGTCCCGACTGTGCCGGGCGGAAAGTGGTCCGGTAGGTCGTGCTGTTAATGGCGTTGAAGGGCTGTTCTCCGCCGCCTGTAAATTGGAGCAGGGGTAGGGTCGCGGGGGCACTGCTGTACTGGGCCGTGACCAGCAACTCGGGGCCGACGAGCCGGAGATCCACCGGGCGTCCCTGGGCCGGCGGGTTGGGTGTGGGGATGTCGGCGATGATCGGAATGGTCACCTGGGTGGCGTTGCCGTAGAAATCGACGGCTTCGACGACGAGTTCGCGGGTTTCCGGACCAATGGTCGCCCACCCGTCGCCGGCCACCCGGTTGTAACTATGGCAACGATTTCCGGGCCAGCGCCACGTGAGGAGGAAGCGTCCTTCGTGGTGCATGTGGGGGTGGTAGGAGACGGCCCCGTTGCGGTGGTTGGTGTAGCTCAGGCGGTCATGTTGCATGCGAAAGACTTCGGCCCCATTCTGCAGAAGACGAAGTTGGTGAACGCCGAGGTTGTAGCCACCACTGCCGGGGTCCACCACGTCGGCACCGAAGCCAATGGTACCCACCGCATGGACGGGTCTGGTGCGGAGTCGCCCGGATTCATCCTGAACGACGGACAAGGCGACTGGGAGCACGTCTCCCTCAACCCGACCTTCCAGCCCCTGAGGCGCCACAAGGACTTCTTTGATTTTCGGGGCGACCGAATCGGGCCAGTCGTATCCCAGGAGGCGTGGGTTCACGGGTTCATGGGCGGCATCGCGCATTTCAAAATGGAGGTGGGGGGCGCCGATACCGGTCTGGCCACTCTTCGCGATCAATTGGCCTTTGGTAATGGGAAACTGCGAAGGCTTGAGATAGAGGTCAACCGCATAGCGCTTGGTGCGGCGTTGTTCCCGGTTGACGTATTCGGTGAGCGCGGGGTAGTAGTCAGAGAGGTGGGCGTAGATGGCCACGTTGCCATCGTTGAGTTGGAGATAGACCGCCTTGCCGTAACCATAAGGCGAACAGCGCACCCGGCTCACATAGCCGTCTCCGGCCGCGAACACGTCTCGTCCGACCCCCGACGTACGCAGGTCGATGCCCGCGTGGAAGCGTCCGGTTCGGTACTCCGCAAAGCTTGAGGTCAGCTGGGGATCGAGGCTCAGGGGCCAGGCGTAGCCCCCGGTATTGCCGGTGGCACTGGCGACGAGGGCGGCACAAGTGAGGAGGAGCGACATGAGGGCGGCGTCCTTAAAGTTGGGGTGTCCATATAAGAAAGGCCCGCCAGACGAACCAGGCGTCGGGCGGGCCCGGAAAGCATCCGGTATGGGGTTATTCGGCGGGTTTTTCTTCCACGGGCCGAAGCTGGAGGAAAATCTGAACCCGGGTCACATCTTCGATGATGGGCTGGGTGTATTCTTCCACGGCAGCCGCGACTTTTACCTGCATAAGCCGCTCTTTGATCCATTCGCGGGCTTCTTCAAAGGGGACATCCGCGGCACCTTCGCGGGCCACCAGGTGGAGAATGTGCCAGCCCTGATCACTCTTGAAGGGTTCGCTGGTCTCGCCGATTTCCATGCTGCCCGCCTTTTCGACATAGATGGGGGGAATGGCCTGGGTCGGGCGCATACCCATATCGCCGCCCTGCGCGGCATCCTGCCCATCGGACATGGACTTGGCAATGGCGTCAAACGACTCGCCGACGAGGAAGCGGGCCTGGGCCTTCTTGATATCTTTTTCGGCCGTCTCCCAACTGTCGTCGGCCGACTTTTTCTTGTCGCCTTCGGCGCGCACGAAGATCTGTTTCAGGTGCAACATACCGGGCCGTTGGAAGCGGGCTTTATTCTGGTCATAGAATTCGCGGGCTTCCTTATCCGTCAAGGTTACGTTCTTGTCGTCGGCAAGGGCTTTGCTGGCCTTTTCGACCAACAGGGCTTTATGCATGTCTTCAATCGCGCTTTCGCGGGTCTGGCCCGAGCGCTCCAGGATATCCTTTTCGGTCGGCGTGTTGTCTTCGGTGGTGAATTCCTTGATCAGGATTTGGAGTTGGGTGTCATAGGCTTCCTGCACCTCTTTCTGGGTCACCGTCAGCTTCCGCCGGGTGCCCAGTTGGCTGAGGATTTCACGCTGGACGAGTTCGGCCAGGGTGCCGATACCTGCCTTGATCCGCACGTTCTTGCCCAGTTTCTTGCCGCCGGATGCCAGGTGCATACGGGCCAGTTTACTCTTGTAGAGGAAGAGGAAGTCCTCCTTCGTGACGGGCTTGCCATCAACCAGGGCAACGGGGCCGTCAGGCAGGGCGCGTTGTACCGTGTCCATTTTCTCCAAATCAGGGGCCTGGGCCTGGGCTGCGGAAAGGTTTAGGAGGGCGGCCGTAGCCACCATCAGGGCGATAATCGGGTATTTCATGAAGGCTCCTCGGGTTCTTCGGGCGGTGGCCCAGTGGTTTCCCATTCCTGAATTTCTTCTTCCATGCCCTCCGTTTCGGAGTGGCCGGTATGCTTTGTGTCGAGACCGGATCGGTGTTCTTCGGCGACATGCAATATGTACCAGACGAAGAATCCTGTTCCCGCGTAACTTACCAGAAAGGTGCGGGCGACCCCTATCAACACCGTATCGGGGGCCATGGGCACGCCCAAACATTGGCGAATGAAGTAGAATACCATTGCGAGCGTACCAAAAAACACCCCACCGAGCATGGCCAGGGGGAGGGGTTCAAGCTTAAGCCATCGTGGCCCCATCGGTGGGAAAAGCTTTTTGGGCTTGGGTAGCGCAGGCTTCTTTGGCACGTTAGATTTCACTATTTCATGCTAGCACCGGTTGCTGTGGGGGTGCAAGCGGGGTGGATGGTTAACAGGGCTCACGGGGTGTTGACCACGGTATCCGGCGTGTTATCCAAGGTGGTATCCAGACGCGCCACTTCCTGGGTCCATTCATCGTAGTGCTCGTGCCACTCCACCTCAAAGCCCCCATCCCCAATGCGGACAGTGCTGAAGGCCCCCCGGCAGGCCGTACCCCGCCGTTGGAGGAATAAGGCCCCGGTCGTCAGGTGCTGTAAATTGGCGTACCGGTCATCCTGCGTATAGCTGAAGCGATGGACATGGCCCGCAACATAGAGAATCTGCCGTCCGGAGACGCCCAGCATGGCCCGCAAGGCTTCGGCGTTGCGCAGTTGCCGGGACCTGGCGCTCTTGTAGCCTTTGGTTTCGTGGAGGATGGGATAGTGGCCAGCCACGACGATGGGGCCGTCGGGACAGGCTTCAATGAGCTTCCGGGTGGCTTCAATTTCGGCGTCACTGATGCGCCCGGCCGAAGAAATCCAGTTGGGACAGACGGTCGGCACCAGGATCAGGGGAGTGCCCCCGGGCAGGGTTTGCACACCGGGGTAGCCACCATCCGGAATATAGGGGCCCAGATGCTGTTTGAAGCGCTGGGTTCCCAGGAATTCAAAGGTATAGACGTCATGGTTTCCGGCCAGGAGGTGGACGTTGAGACCGGCCTCGGCCAGGGAATCCGTAAAGGCCCGGCCCCGCCGGAATTCGTTGGGCGTGGCGGTGGAGGTGAAATCCCCGCCGATGACCACGTCCTTGATGCCCAGGGAGGCGAGGTGCTCGCCGTACGGCAGGGCCATTTCCATGTGAAACTCGTGGCGTCGTCGGTAAATGACGTTGATGTTGCCGAGGAAGCGTTTGTTCCACAGCATGGCCGGGTTCCGCACGATTTCCCAGAAATGCAGATCGGTGATATGAATGAAGGTGTCGTTGAAGGTGCTCATGGGAGGATTCTACTACATAGGGCGGGCGGTAACCACGCACGGGGTGAACGGTGCGGGGTGATCGCAGCAAATCTCGCCCGAATTCAATCAGGAAACACCGGATCGTGCCGCGTGCCCCCGCCGGGTTCCTTCAAGTGGAAGAAACCCGCGGGGGCGCGGCGATAACTTACTTTAGCAGGGTGGCCAATTGGGCGGCGGTGGCGGCGTTGCCCACGGAAACGGCTCCGTAGGGCGCAAGTTCCTGCGCGGCTTCGCTGCCGGCGATGTACAGCGTGTGGGGCGCAATCAGCCCCGCGGCCGTGGCGACATCGCCCACACTGCGGATACAGGGCACGTAGTAGCGCTTCACCCAGGCGTCATCATCGTGGCGGTCGAAGTTGCTCAGGTCAGCAATGGTGGTGGCGAAGGCGCCATCGACCGCGCTGGCCAGCAAGACCCATACGCCGGCTTCATCCTGACCGACCACGTCAAGGGTGTTGCTCAGATCACGGCGCGCACGAAGAAACGCGGCGGCGGTGATGACATCCTGTACGCGATAGCCTGTATCCGTGGGCTGGAAGGTGTCCATGAAGCCTCCGACCCGCATCCGCTTAGTCTGCTTCAGGACGCCCGCCTGTTCACCCACCAGGAAGGGGTCGATACAGAGCACCGCCTTGCCGGCCCCGATAAGGGAGGCGACGAGGGGGCCGGGTGCACCGGTGCTTGCATCAATGTAGGAAACTTTTCCCTTACCGCTGACGAGCAGGACAGCATCCTGGGGCGTGCTGCCGGTGCCGCGGAAGAACAGGGCCGGGATGGCATCATCGGCGCCTTTCCGTCCCAGGATCCAGTTTTCCTGCACGTAGCCGTCGAACTCTTCCATGCGAAAGCGTTCGCACGCGAGGTCGTTGGCGGAAGGCACCTGGGCGCCGAGCACCTGGGCGAAGGCGTTCCGATGGGCCGCCGCGAAGGCCGCGGGATCGGCCTTGGCCAGGGAGAGCTCCTTTTCCCACTTGGCTTCGATACGGCTCCGCACCTGTTCGATGATTTCCTGGTCAGGGGCATCCGCGCCCTGGCCATCGGGGTAGAGGCGGAGGGCTTCTTGGGCTTCCAGGGGGTATTCCGGTTCCGTGAAGTCTTCCCAGCCGGGTTCGTTCAGCAGCCACCGGCCCATAAAGCGGTACATGGCCTCACGGCTGTCCTTATTATAATTGTGCGGCGCATCGATATGGACATTCTTGATACGGTCTTCGGCGTCGTAGAGTGCGAAGATGCTCTTGATGGCCGGGTATTCTACCCGGGGCGTTTCGCGGGTCCAGTCGCCCGTGGCGGAAACCATGAGCATGGGGCGCGGTGCCATCAGGGCGCCCACCTCCATGTTGGAATTATTGAGGCGGAGGATGGGGGCGTTTTCACAGAGGCAGCCGCCCTGCATGCGGGAGGAGATCATGTTGACCGGTGCGGATACTTTGATGCGGGGGTCGATGGCCGTGAGGGCGAAGGTCTGGGTGCCGCCACCCGATGCGCCCGTGCAGCCAATGCGGTCGGGGGCCACTTCGGGGAGGGACTGGAGAAAGTCGATGGCCCGAATGGAGGACCAGAGTTGAAACGCAAAGGGATGGATGCCCCAGAGTTTTTCTTTCTCCGTGCCCCAGTTGTGGGGAAACTGGATGCTGTCCTGATAGCCAATCATGTCATACATGAAGGTGACGATGCCCATGCGCGCCAGGGTGATGCCCCGGGCCGGGACCGAGCCCCGTTCGCCTTCTTCCGTGCGGCCATTGGTCCAATGTCCGTGGGGGGAGACCATGCCGGGAAAGGGGCCATCCCCCAAGGGTTTGTAGAGATTGCCCGTGACGAAGAAACCGGGGTAGGCTTCAAACCTGACCTTTTCCACCGTGTAGTCGTCGTGGGTGATTTTTCCGGAAAGCTCGGCGTTCAAGGGCGTCTTGTCGGGCAGGGGGTAGAGGCCAGAGGTCAGGGCCACCTGGGTGCGAAGTCGGGCGGCATAGGCTTCCCATTCTGCCGCGCTGTGAAACTCGGGCATGGTGAAGACGGTGTGGGTGTGGCGCGCCTGTTGGCCCCGGCCGTCGATGACCGCTTCCGGTGTGCCGTGAACGCGGCTGCGAAGGGTGACCGTGGCCGGGTTGAAATCCGGTGCCGTGGAGAGGGCCACCGCGGCCACGCCGTCTCCCAGGGTAATCGTGACCTTGCCGTCGGGACAGGCAATGTCGCCGACCTTTACCCAATGGTACGTGGCATTGGCATCGGGCGAGCCGGCATTGGCGCGGAGTTCCTGGTCGTTGATGGTGAGCTGGCCTGCGCTGTGGGCCGGGGACCAGGCCCAGGCGGCATAGGTGCCGGGGGAAACAGATTGGGGCGCGTCGGTGAGGTCGGCGGCGTTGAACCAGTGGGTCGAGGCCGGGGCGACTGCGATGCACAAGAGCGTGGCGAGTAAGGCATTCATGGGGGCATGATCTCCTTCGACTGACGGTAGGTGAAGGAGCCATGATAGTGCTCAGGAGTGCGGACTTTCCAGTCCGCAACAACGTGCGTGCGATGCGAGCAAGGCCTTCTCGGTGGTGTTGTATGACGCGTCGTTCTTGGAAGGCTCCACGCGTGTCTTGTGTCGGGTAGAAGAGTGCTGCGCATAGCGCTGCTTTGCCAACGTCAAGGAATAGAAAGAAACGCCGTCACCCCAGAAGGAGCAACGGCGTTGATTACTAACAAGACGAAGATGTTGGGTCCGATTATGCTTTCCGGCGACGCGCGCGCATGGCGAGCCCGGCGAGACCCATGCCCAATAAGCTCATCGTGGCAGGTTCTGGGATCGGCGCGTTGGCATCACCGGTCAGGTAGAAAGCAAAATCATTCGGCATCGTCCCCCAGCCGAACCCCGCGTCGGGCCTGCCAAAGCTATTTCCGCCTCCCACTAAACTGGTTGCCCAATACCAGTTGTCGAACGATTGCGGCGTATTGTTGCTTATGCCAAGATAGTACGTCGTGTTTGCGTTGAGTGTAATTGGCGCGATATCGACCGAGTATTCGTAGAGGTCATATCTTATGACCGAATTTCCTGTGTTCGTCCGTCCTACGCTGCCAACGTTAATTTCGTGCAGCGCTACCACGGTTGGCTCCCCGGCCAACTGCTCAAAGATTGAGATGGTGAAGTCATCATCGGGCAAGGTGTTGCCAAATAAGTACATGCCCCACCAGTGAATGTCAGTGATTACGTTGCTACCGGGATCCAAGATAAAGTCATCCACGACCAGATTGGGAAAGTCCGCATCGGAGGCAATCCCGCTCACAAGATCGGGCGCGCCGTTGTCATAGATGATGCCCGCGTGGGCAGCACCGACCAATGCGACAACGGTAGCCAATGTAAGCCCTAAGAATCTTCTCATTTTTCACTCCTCGTTTTAATGGCGTTATTCTCAGTTGGGGTTGTTATATCAACACGTCTTTAAGCCAGTATTGTGCCCAAAAGATGGGTGTGCTGTAAGGTGTTGTGTTTCAAGTTCTTACGCGCTATAGGGTCATCAGGTGTGGAGCGAGTGTGCGGTCGAGAGTAAAGAAAATAGTACAAAAATGACTATATGTTAGTTACCCTCTTTTCTGGGGGGTAATAAATGGTTCGGATTTGATAGAAGGTTGTTCAAAAATGAGTTGCTGTGGTGAGAGGGGGCTTGGCGCGATATGTTGGGCGGGCGCGTCGCGTCGTGGTCAGCAACGGGTGGCCCGGTGTGGACGGGGGGAAAGCGCTGCGATTATCGCCCCGCCATGAAAAGCGCCCCCAACTCGGCGGGTGTTGGGGGACGAAAGCAACGCATTGAATTTGCGCGAGATTTACCTTCGCACCTTCAGTTAGACACGGGATTGAAATCAATCGAAGGATAGAGGGCGTCTCTCCGGAGCGTTTCAGTGAGCGCGTGCTTGGAGAAGACGGCCAAGGCGGGGTCGGTGTGGGCGTCGATGATGGCTTCACCCGCCTGCGGGCCTCCCCGGTAGCACGCCTCTACGGCCCACGACATGAGCACCCGATAGGCATGAGCGACTTGCGAATGTTGATCGACGGCAACGCTCACGGGAATCTTTTCCTCGCCGGGCCAAAGGGAGCGGAACCGTTTCTCCGTGGCGGCCTCTTTCTGCGCAAGCACGCCGGGAAACCGTCCATTGGACCACGTGTATTGCTCTTGTGACGGGTCGTAGGCCGCCACCAGCAGGGGAAAAGGAGATTCCGCATGGTTGAACGTCACGGCGGAACGGGAGAAATACTCGAATGCACTGGCATAAAGCACGGCCTCGGGTATGCCATCCCCATCGAGGTCGTCCAGATAGCCAAAGGTCGAATTGCTGGACGTAAACAGCAGGGGGTACTCCCCGCCAAGGCCCACCAGGTATAGACCGACGGGACCATGGGCACCACCCGCGAACCAGACTATCGCCAGCACATTGGGTGTCCCGGCGGGCGTCTCGAACAGGTGGAGCCGGGTCCAATTCTGTTCTTCCAGGGGCCAGTCCATGCTGGGGGATGCCGGCAGGTCGTGCAATACGCTGCCGTTGGCCGCGATTTCGACGTAGCAACGTTCGCCCGCGTTGTCGTCGTGTACAACGTGCTTTCTCGCGGTCCAGCCATCTCCCGATAGGCTGATACGCTTGCTGTCGAAATCTTCAAGCCGGACAGGATCGGCCTGCACGGATTGCACCGGGAGGACCAAGGCTATCAGCACAAGAAAAATGAAGAATGGGTATGCCCCACGAAGAACCCATGGCGTAGTGTTTCGCATCATGCCCCTCTTAAAAATACGCGTTGTCGGTTGGCCGTTGACAACAGCAGTGCGTACCTCGTCGTATCAAGCACTGCGGTCAAACGGCGCAGGAGTCGCCTGATGGCTGCCGACGGCGATTGAAAACCTGTTGCTTCAATATAGCCCGAGCCGTGGAGCACGTCAAGCGGTTTTGGGGCCTCGATAAGCGCTTTGAGGGCACGGCGAAGCGCTTACTTTCAACTATCCCCTGTCAACTATTCACTTGCAATGGCCTCGTCATTTTCACTCACCAATCCACCATACCCTTGATGCCGCCGAGGGTCATGCCTTCCATATGGAAAATGCTGCGAATTTGGTTGACGGGGTAGTGGCCGTAGGTATCGGCCCCGGTTATGTTTCATAAGTTCTGCAAAAAAGGACATGATGTTTCTGGTCCAATACAACCGGGGCGGTAGGCCCCAGAAGGAAACATCATGTCCAAACAAGATAGTAGCAAGTTGTCAGTGGATTGG
>JAXMOL010000014.1:0-145526 GCA_034669905.1 Candidatus Hydrogenedentota bacterium | reverse complement strand
GCGGCGGTAGCGGCGGCTTCGGCGGTGGCAGCGGCGGCTTCGGCGGTGGCGGCGGCGGCTTAGGCGGCGGCGGTGGCGGCTTCGGCGGCGGTGGCGGCGGCGGTCAAGGCGGCTTCGGTGGCGGCGGTCGTGGTGGCGGCGGCGTTGGCGGTGGCCAGGGTGGTGGCGGAGATGTAACCTCCATCCAGAACATCGCGGCGCTTTTCAGCACGATTGACGATACGCAGGTAGGTGAAATTCCCGCGACCAACTTCATTGTTGGCCTTGACGGTGCCGGAACCGGTACCGGACTCGGCGGCGGCGGTCGTGGTGGTGGTCGTGGTGGTGGTCTGAATGCCCAGGATGATGGTGCTACCCTTGGTGGCAATAGTTCGCTCGAAGGTGAGTCGCCCATCCTGAGCCTTCTCCAGCGTCTGATCCCCGATGTGTACGCCCCTTCCTCGGAAGAGCGTCTGTCGGACATGATCTACAATCCTGCCAACAACATGCTGATTGTGACGAATACCCCGACGAACCTGGATTCTTTCGAAGAACAGTTGACCCAGCTGGACGTTACGCCCAAACAGGTCAGCATTGAAGCGAAGTTCCTGACGATTCGTGTATCGGACATGGATAAGGTCGGTTTCCAGTGGGACGTGAACGCGGAAAGCAATCACGGCGCGCGCTTGCCCACGGGACTGGAAGAGTCCACCTACGAATATGACATCAACGGCGACAACGTGCTGGAAGAGATTTCGCTCAGCGAACGTCCGGACGGCTCCAACGCCTTCAGCAACACCATTCGTGAAACGGTTGCTGAAGCGATGACCAGCCCGGGACCCGCGGCGTCGACCTTCAACCTGATGACGTCGATCATTGATAACGGCAGCGGTGACAGCCTCTCCGTGACCTTCGATTACCTCAATGGTCTGGAAGAATCGGAACTGTTGAGCGCACCGCGCGTCACAACGATGAACCGGAAGCCTGCTGTAATCGTCGATTATACGACGGAATACTTCCAGGTCTACTCCCAGTCGGGCGTGGTTCCCGGTAGTAACAGCGTGAACGGAACGACCCAGCCGGTCTTGATTAACGACTCGCTGGCGCTGCCCTTCAACTTCGGTATCGGCCTTTCGGTTACGCCGCAGATTCGGGATAACGATCAGGTTCGCCTGTGGCTCAACCCCGAAGTGCGGACCCGTATCGGCGAGAAGACCTTCCGGAACATCAGTGTCTCGGGTGACCAGGAAATCGTCAATGAGACCAACTACCCGACCACGTCGTGGCAGGCAGTCTGGACGAACGTTATCGTCCATGACGGTGACACGCTGGTGCTCGGTGGCCTCGTGCAAGATCAGTCCATCAAGAGTGAAGAGAAGTTGCCCTACGTGGCCGACATCCCCATTCTCGGATTCTTCTTCCGCGGCAAGTCCAGCGAAGTTACGCAGTCCAGTCTGCTTATCTTCGTGACCCCGGACATCATTGATTCCACCGGTGCCCGCTTCTTCGACTTGGCTTCGGCCGAGTAACCCTAAGACACTAACCCTTGTAACCCAGACGGACGACTCCCCCATTCGGAGTCGTCCGTTTTTTGATTTGCCCATGCGACTCTTCTTCTATAATCTCGTGCTTCGATGTTTAACGCCGGTGGCCAGGTGGTGGCTCCGTCGCCAACCCACCTATGCGCCCCAACTGAGCCGTTTTTCGCCACCCATACCCGCCGACAAGCAGGGTGCCCTTTGGGTTCAGGCCTGCAGCCTTGGAGAAGTCAACGCCGCGCGCCCCCTGGTGGCGGCCATTCGCGCCACCTTTCCCGAGCGGCCCTTCCTGGTGACCACGTCGACGATGACAGGACACAAACGGGCGCTGGAGCTTTACGGCTCGGACAACGTGACGTGGTTTCCCTTTGATACGTCTCGGGCGGTGCGTGGCTTTATCG
The DNA here is from genome assembly GCA_034669905.1 of Candidatus Hydrogenedentota bacterium. Lineage (GTDB taxonomy): Bacteria > Hydrogenedentota > Hydrogenedentia > Hydrogenedentales > JAEUWI01 > JAEUWI01. The sequence goes on along the minus strand of JAXMOL010000014.1, from coordinate 143,608 downwards.
GAGCTCTGCAGCCCTGTGCGCTGGTGCTCTTTGAAACAGAGCTGTGGCCCAACGTGCTGGCGACCTGCCAGGGCCAGAAGATTCCCGTCCTCCTGGCCAACGGCCGGCTCAGCGATAAACACCAGGCCCGTTATGCCCGGTACCGCTTCTGGTATGGTCCATTGGTGAGAAATATCGACGTGGCCTGTATGCAGAGCGACGGCTATGCCGAACGGCTCGCGGCCTTGGGCGTAGACCGAGCCCGTATCCATGTAACGGGAAACATCAAGTTTGACGCCGTAACGACCTCGATCGCCGCCCGGGAGCGGCAGCGTATTCGCACGGTGTGGGGGCTTCGCGAAGAGGATGTGGTCCTGCTATTCGCCAGCACCCGCCCCGGGGACGAAGACCTGGCCTCCGCCTGTTGGGCCACCCTCCGGGAGGAGTTTCCCCGTCTCAAGCTCGTGCTGGCACCCCGGCACCTCGATCGGGCGCAAGAAGGGGTCACTCCCTTCAGCGAGCCCGTGGCCCTTAGAAGTGAATTTGGACGTAACGATGCCCGGGAGGAAGCGCGGGTATTCGTCATGGATACCCTGGGAGAACTGAGCGCCTTCTACGCCGTGGCCCATGTGGTGGTGGTGGGAGGGAGCTTTTATCCCGGGGTGAACGGGCACAATCCGCTGGAGGCCGCCGCCCTGGGGATTCCGACCGTGTTTGGTCCCTACATGAGCAATTTCGGTGAGGCCGCCCAGGTGCTGGTCGCGGCGGGGGGAAGTGTTCAGGTGCCCTGCGCCGAAGACCTCTATCTCGCGCTCAGCACCCTGCTGGGTGACAAGGCGCGCCAACGTCAGATGGGCACGGCCGCGCGGCGGGCCGTGCTGTCCAACCAGGGGGCCGTGGGACGTACAGTAGAACACCTGGAAGCCTTGTTGTCCTGAGCCGCCTTGAGTGACCGGACATCCTGCGTGTCATTGGCGTGTCGCGCGGTGCGATGCCTCCTGGGGCGCGCTCTTACTATTCCCTGGGAAAGGCCGCGTTCATTTCTTCCAGCATTTTCCAGGATTCGCGGTAAATGGTGGGGGCCACTTCAGGGCCACCTGAATTCTCTTCGCCGTATTGGGCCTTATTGTCATAGACAAAGGGGGCCTCGACATCCCACTGGCTCTTGGGCACCATGTAGCCAATCTGGTCATTGGCCAGACCAATGACAAGGGCCATCCGTGCGGTACGTTCCATCTCGTGACGAAGGGGGGGGACTTCCACCGGCTCGATTTCAAAGTCCCGGCCGGGCTTGGCTTCCACGCCCCCTTCCACGATCTCCGGATAGATTTCGCCCGGCGTACTGAGGAGGAGTACGCCGCCTATGCGAACGACGTTAATTTCGGTTCGTGCACCCCGTCCGAGTTTATAGCCTTCATGGAGCAGACCAAACATCATGGCGTACTTATACATACCCGTTACGGGGATGCGAATGGTCCGTGCCGATACGGCCAGCCGGGGGTTCTCATTTTTCCAGACCGAGTCACTGCGAAGGGCGTTGCACGCGACGATGGCCAGATTCTCTCCCAGGGCTTCGGCTTTCTCACGGGAGTCCTCGGAAAACTTTCGCTCGCCATCCCGGTGGGGCACGGTGGTGTGGAGCTGGGTCATGAGCCCTCCGATTTGCCCCTGGAAATAGAGGCACATCCCGCCAAAACCCTCAACGCCTGCCGGGTCGGAGACGCCCTTTTCAACCCCTTCGCGGAGCCAATGGGGAAAATCCGAAGAGATATAGCCATTCTTTCCGCCCTGGGCTTCGGGGTGGTTGCCCCAATTCACAAAGGTGGCGATGGTGTTGTCCGTATTGCGCTTTGTGAAGCGCATGAGATACATGGTGTCATCCATCACAATGGGATCGCGGGAATCGTTTACGAAGCCCTCGGGCTCAATTTCCACGGTCGTGCAATACATATCCGCCGCCTGCAGGCCATAGACCGCCTGTTCAATGACGTTGCGGGTTCGCTCCCGCACCATTTCCATGTAGCGCTCGTCATATCCAAAGATGGGCGTGGGGCCGCTCCAGATCTTCATGGTGTCAGGCGTTTCGTGGGTGTGGCTGCTGGAAAAGAGGATGTGGTCGATGCCGAGTTCATCCGAAACGGCCTTACGAACGCTTACGAAATCGTTGTGGAAGATGCCCACGCTGTCAATCGAGACCAGCACCAGGGTAACCCCATTGTTTCGCAAGGCCAGGGCGCGAACCCAGGGGGTGTCATGGATGCCTTTGGCCGGACGGTTCGAGTTAAATCCCGCCATCCAGATGGCATCAAACTTTCCATTCTGGTTGCGGTCGATGTAGGTGTCGATGCCCTCATCATATTTGCTGTTCTCGTTTACATCTTCCCAGAGGTCATACTGTTCGAAGTCGGGGCCGATATCGGCCATCGCGACACCAACCTGGAGCCCCGAGGCATCGGCCGCCATGTTTTCCGGTACCAGGAAATCCAGCTCATAGCCCGGGTGGGGGCCCGCAAGGCGTCCACGAAACCAGAGTCCGAATAACAGGACGAGGAGCAGGAGGGCGGTGATAATTTTGTGGGCACGGCAGAAATCGAGCAAGGACGACATGGGGAACTCCAAGATGTGGGACAACGATTGGGCCCGATCATAACAGGGTGTGGAGGACGGATGCACGGTGTTGCGGGGGTGTGCTTTGGGGGGTGCGACGCTTGGCAGGGGTATAGAGGGAATCAGCGGTATATTTTTCTCTTGCAAGATGGTGGCAACGCTTGTTAAACTATGTGAACTTATACGAGGCAACGAGAGCTTCTATTTGGTACCTGATGGGTTTGCTCGCGACGTAAGCCAAGCGATTAGACCCTATAGTTTACTGTTTAACGCTATGCCCTCCAACCACGGCGGTCCGCTCCGCCAGAAAAGGACACGAACATGCCTGCGAAAAAGGGTTTCACCCTCATTGAATTGTTGGTGGTAATTGCCATCATTGGTATTCTGGCTGCAATTCTACTGCCCGCCCTTGCCCGCGCCCGGGAAGCGGCTCGCCGCACCTCCTGCCAGAACAATCTGAAGCAGATGGGGGTGGTGTTTAAGATGTATGCGAACGAATCCCGCGGAGAGAAGTTCCCCAAGCGCAAAACCTTCAATTGCGACGGGTTCACCTTGAGCGATACGATGATTTTTGATGGGGAAGCGGTTATCCCCGAATACCTGGCCGACGTGAATGCCGTATGGTGTCCTTCCTGGCCCAATCAGTCGAGTGCCCTGGAACGCTATGATGCGGCCAAAGGGGACAATGATGGAATCGTACAGCCCTGTGAACTGGTCAAAGAACCTTTCGATTACACTGGCTGGGTGGTGATGGACGATGAAAACATCCTCGGTCTGAGTGCCGTCACGGGACTGATTGGCACCGAGGGCACGGGTCCTGGTGGCCGTTATGAAGAGGCTGAGTTCGCGGGCACGCCCTGGGGCGAGTTGGCCCTGGAAAACGTGGCCAGCAATGGCGAGCAGAGCGATGAAGATTTCACCGTGAGCGCGGCCAATGCCGGTTCCCAGGCGGGGGGTGGTGATACGCTCTACCGTCTTCGTGAAGGCGTCGAGCGCTTCATGATTACGGATATCAACAATCCGGCGGGCGGCGCGCAGGCCCAGAGCACCGTACCGGTCATGTGGGACCACGTAACGACCAACCCCATCGACTTCTCCCACATCCCGGGTGGCGGCAACGTGCTCTATATGGATGGGCACGTGCGCTTCATCAAGTACCCCGCCGAAGAGTTCCCCATGACGACGGATAGCGCGAGGGCCTTTGGTCGCTATAACCGTGTGATGGACGGTTTCTAAGCCTACACTCCTGAATTCTACGGGTGGGTCGGCGACACGCAGGTGTCCTGACCCACCCGTTTTTTGTTTGGCGGTTGCTGGCGGGGGGGGCGCTGTGGGAACGGTGGTTTCGGGCAGCGGGCGCAGAGGGGGAGCTTCGCGCGGCGGAGGTTTGCGACACGTGCGATATCAATCGTTTTGAACACCATATCCCTCTTCCTCCAATTTCCTCATTACCCCCTTATAATTGATGGACCCATTGGGGTGCGTAAGCTTGCTTGCGCGCTGACGGCGTGAGCGTGTTCACGGTATAGGCGGGTTGCGTGGCCGCTCAACGTGCGCGGAAGGGTGGGGAGCACGATCCCCGGGAAAAAGGGGCAGCAAGCTGCCGCACGCCACGGAGTCGTCTCTTGTAACAACGCCTTCCCGGGATGGGAAGCGCAAAAAAAAGCCCGAGGACTTCTTTGTGAAGTCTCCGGGCCCCAAAAGGCTGGGTTATCCAATTATCGGGTCGGGTTGCGGAATCGCGCCAGGCCCAGGAGGGTCAGGAGCGCCAAGCCGCTCACCAGCAGGTCACCGGCGACGTTCCGGCTTGCTGCCGCGTCCATAATGCAGCCCCGCACTGTCGTGGGGTCGCTGCCCCCTCCGCCGGTGCTTGCCGTCGTATAGGAACTGCGCCCGGCGTTGGGCGGGGTGGCGTCCACCAGGAATCCACCGACCACGCCAAAGAAATCGCGGAAGGAAGAATACTGGTCGAGGCGCGCAGCGGCGCTTGAACACGATTGAAAATTTCCATTGCTCAACATGCCGAAAATGCGGAAGTTCGTCGCGCTGAAGAGGGAGGGCGAGCCCGAAGAGCCCCCCTCAGTGATGCCTTCGGTCCAGGAGAGGGTCGTCTGGTTCTGGCCAAAGCTCGAGTTGACGCCGGTCCGGCTGACGGTGCCGATGCTTTCTTTCATGGCGTCGCCACCCGGGTGATGGAGACAGACCACGGATTCCCCTGCGGAGGGCGTCCGGGTATCCCATCCGATATACGCCCGGCCCCGTGTGCCTACGGGTACGGCGACGAGCCGAAGCAACATGCCGTCAATGGTGGCACTGTTACCGAGGAAGGCGGCCCCGGTGCTTCGGGGAAGGAGGCTGAGGGTGGCGGTCGACGGCTCGGCCCCGTCGCAGCCGCTGGCACGGAAATCCCAGATGACTTCCACCGCGGAGGCGAAGATGGTGCCGGGGAAATCCTGGAAGCAGTGATCGGCCGTGAGGAAATAGGCTTCCAGGGCTTCTGTCGTGGCATTGTTGAGCAAGGCACCCGAGCACAAGACCGAGTTGCCCCGGTCGTCGGTGACGGAGAGACGGCCAATCCCGGTGGAGATTTCCTGGAGTGACGTATCGGTGATGCAGTCGGCGGGTAAGGGGCAGGGCAGGGAGCCCTTGGTGGTGGCCGGGGAGTCGTAGAAGTGGGAAAGGCCCAGTACGGTGAGGGCCGGGCGGTCGGCCGATGAGGATTTAATCCAGAGGATGGCCTCGTCGCCCATGATGGTGGGGAGCCATCGAAATCCCGCTGCTGCGTCGGCGTCTGCGGCGGTGTAGGGGCCGAAGGGGCGGGTACCCGCGGGGTCGACGACCCAGAGGGACTCATCACTTCGCAGGGCACTCAGATCGACCTTCACGCGCAGGGCGGTGGCGTCTACTGATTGAATCGAAGTGCGCCAGTCGTATTCCGAGCCAGTTACCACGGGTTGGTCGAAGAGCGGCTGCTCGGACCAGTCGAGGTCAATGCCCTTAGCGACCTGGAGGCCGGGCATGGTCTGGGACTTGCGCAGGGCCTCTGACTGTCCCGCGTAAGTGTCCACCGTAAAGCGGGGGAATGGTGCCGTGAGCGCTTTAGAAAGGGCCCCGGCGGGCAAGGGGCCATCGGTGTGCTCGATGGATTTTGCCGCCGGGGGCACAAAGATATAGTCGGCAGACTCGGCAAGCGCCGCGAGGGGCCCCAACACCAGGGCCATACTGAAAGTCACCAATCGCACTGTTGCTATCCTCTACGATTACCCATGCTACTGCGGTGCAGGTGCCCGGGCGATGCGGCGCACTTACCCCCGTGTTTCCGGAGTAACGCGGTGGCTCCCCGGAATTGGGACACCGACCCGAGATTTGTCTATGGGAATAGTACCAGCAAAAGTCGATTTGTGCTTAGGGAATCAGGGTTTTATGCGGGTTAAGACGATCGTTTCATAGGCACCTTTTTCACCCCGCTCATAGAGACAGCCAATGCGTCCGTCGGGCAGAGGCGCCAAATCGGAATAGGCACTGGGGCCTTCGTAGAGGAGCCACGATGCGGGCCACGTACGGCCGCCGTCCAGGCTCTGTCGCACCGTCATACGCTCCCGTTTGGTGCTGGCCGGGTTGGAGAAGAACACGGCCGGACGGTCACCGTCCGGGAGGGTGTGGGTTAGCACGCTGGCCTGACACACGGGCTCGACCAGTGTTTCGTCGGTTGTGTCGTCGGACCAGGTGAGGCCGCCATCCTGGCTGTAGGAAACGCGGCGGCGGTTTTCTTTCTTGTAGCTGCGCATATTCTGGTAGACGCGCCCATCGGCCAGTTCGGCGACGGTGGATTCATTGGTGTATTCCTGATGGACACCGCCAATCTGCCAGGTTTTACCATGATCATCGCTGTAGATGACGTGGGAGAACCAGTCTTTGTGGTCGGGGCTGGTGGAATGGTTGGCGGGGATGAGAAGGCGTCCGGATTGCAACTGGATACCGTGGCAGGGGCCCGTGGCATACCAGCGCCAGCCATCGCGGCGTGTGGAGGCGCTGATGTCTTCCGGGGTGGACCAGGTGGCGCCCTCGTCGCTGCTTCGGGTAATCCAGACCGTGCGGGGGGGATCTTCGCCCGTAAGGATGTCTCGCTCATGGGCGTCGGCCGGATTCTTCGTGAGCAGTAAGAGGACGTCGCCCGTCTCTCGATCCCACACCGGAGCGGGATTGCCGCAGGTATAGCCTTTCTGATGGACCACGACGCTGAGGTCCGACCAGGTGTCGCCGCCGTCCGTGCTGCGTTTGAGGACCAGATCAATATCCCCGGAATCCCCTCCGCTGGAAACACGGCCTTCGGCAAAGGCCAACAGATGTCCCGGAGTCGCGAGGATAGCGGGTATGCGGAAGGTGTGGTAGCCTTCCGTGCCCGAGGTGTAGACCGTGGTCGTTTCGCCGACTTCGGCGGCAGCACGGAGTCCGCCGAGAATCGATAGAGCGCACAAAGCAGCGGTGAGTAGGGATCGGGTAGTCAAAATGAAATCGCTCCACGGGGAAGACGTCCCCTTTGGTGTGAGGGTTGTGGTTGAGGCTTCATCCTAGCGCGTTTCTGGGAGGATTTCCATGTTGGGTCGGTGGGCCCTGCGGGGCCGGGGAGCGCTTTCGCTGGACAAGGCCCCCTGATCTTGCCTAGACTAGCCGTTACAGTTTTTTCTTTCCCGCTGCCCGTTTCTGGCGGTGCGGCGCTCAACCGAAAATCACGGAGTTTCAAGCAATGAACGGAAACACGACACGTCGCACTTTCATGAAGCACACCGCCCTCGGCGCGGCTGCCCTGGCCCTGGGCGGACAGGCCTTTGGGGCCACCAAGCGCGAATACGGCATCTCCCTGGCGGGTTGGTCCTTGCACCGCACCATCGGGGAAGGCGAGGGCAAGGTGCCTATGCTCGACATGCCCAAACTGACGCGGGACACGTGGGACATTGAGGCCATCGAGCTGGTGAGCGGCATGCTGCCGAGCACGGAGAAGGCCTGGCGTGATGAGTTGGCGAAGAATGCCGCTGCGGCCAACGTGAAGTTCCTGCTGATCATGATCGACGGACAGGGTGCCATCGGCAGCGCGGACAAGGAAGAATGCGCCCGGGCAGTCCGCAATCATATGAACTGGATGGACTACGCCGCCGATTTCGGGTGCCACTCGGTTCGCATGAACTGGGCGGGCGCGCAAAAAGGTACGGAAAAAGATGCCAAAATGCTCGATGCCTTTGTGGCCCAGTCTATCCCGGGATTCACCGCCCTGTGCGAGTATGGTGAACTGAAGGGACTCAATGTCATCATTGAGAACCATGGCGGGCCGTCTTCCTACCCCCATGCCATGGACAAGCTCATGGCGGCTGTGGACCATCCCCGCTTCGGCACCCTGCCGGACTTCGGCAACTTCCCGGCGGACGTGGATATTTACGAAGGCATCGACAAGTTGATGCCCTATGCAAAAGCCCTGTCGGCCAAGTGCTATGACTTTGATGCGGCCACGGGTAAGCACACGGACAAAGACCGCAAGATGGTGGACTTTGAAAAGATGATCAAAATCTGTGTCGACAAGCACAAGTACAATGGCTACATCGGCATTGAGTATGAAGGCAGCATCATGAGCGAAATGGACGGTATTGCGGCCGCAAACAAGCGTCTGATTGAATTGCGCGGGTGATTGAATAGTGAATTTAGAATAGTGAATTGAGAATTTTTCTCGAAGCGGGCGGTCGCGTTGGTGGCCGCCCGTTTTTTGTGGGACGAGTGGGACGAGTGGGACAGGTGGGACCGGTGGGACGCGTCTGGCCGGAGACGTCGATAAGATGCCACGGTTGCCACGGTTGCCACGGTTGCCACGGTTGCCACGGTTGCCACGGTTGCCACGGTTGCCACGGTTGCCACGGTTGCCACGGTTGCCACGGTTGCCACGGTTGCCACGGTTGCCACGGGTCCCACGGTTGCCACGGGTCCCACGGGTCCCACAGATTGCGGGCGGCCTGCTTAGCGGAAGAGCCCCACGAGCCAGGGGATGAACTGGATGTCAAACAACAGCTGCACCCCAGCGACCAGGGTGAGTACCATGATGATGCGGCTGAACCACCACTCGGAAACGCGGTGGTGCATCCAGTGTCCGAGCCAGGAGCCGAAGGGGATAAGGGCGACGAGGCAGAGGTCGAAGAGCAATACGTCGGGTTGGATGAGTCCCACGTAGGCGTAGAAGGGGAGCTTGGTGAGGTTGATGAGGGTAAAGGTCCAGGCGACGGTGCCGACGAAGAGGGTCTTTCCGAAGCCCTGGGAGTAGACGTAGAGGCTGACGATGGGGCCGGCGGCGTGGGCGATGGTGGAGGTAAAACCGGAAAGGACCCCGGTGACCACGGCGGTCTTGGGGCCGGCGCGGTGGTGGGCCACCCAGGCCATGGAGCGGTCTTTGGCGATGATGTAGAGTCCGAAGATGATGGCGATGACGCCCACCATCCGTTTGATGAGCAGGGCATAACCGGCGATGCCTTCCTGGCCGATTTGCCACCACACCGCTGCACCGAGGAGGATGCCCCCGCAGGCGGGGATGTAGATGCGGAGAATCTGGGTCCAGTCTTTGTTGTGACGGTGGTGATAGATGGCGTTGAGGTCGCAGAGGATAAGCAGCGGCAAGAGGGTGGCGGCCACTTTGTCGACGGGCATGACGAGCATCATGAGGGGGAGGGAGAGGATGCCTGCGCCGCCTGCGAAGCCCGATTTGCTGATGCCCTGGATGATGATGGCGATGGCCACGAGGAGCCAGAAGAGTGGGATGGGAATTCCGGGGGCGATAAAGGTGTCGAACATGGGTTATCCACGGGGTTGTAAAGAATGGGCAAAGGGTATATGCCGACGATTGTCAGGGGGTATTGTGATGTTGGGTAACGGCTGTGTCGCATCAACGGGTGGTCTGATTCCACGTCGTGGGAACGTATTCAGCCAGTTCTGTTTCAGCGGGCCCACCAGCCAATTCCCCTCCTGGGAGGGGTCAGGGGTGGGTTTCCGACGTTTCTCCTGACTTGACCCACCCCCGGCCCCTCCGAGGAGGGGAGTACTATCGGATATTGGTCGCGGCTCTACAGTTGCTTCAATGACCATCTGCGTGAATCAGACCACTGGTTCCCCAATCGTATCGCCCAACCCACCCCGCACTCCAACGTGCCAGGCGGACCCTGTGGCGTGGGTACGCTTGCTTGCGCTCTTACGGAGTGAACTTGCGCACGGCATCGGCGGGGCGGGCGGCAGCACGCTGCCGCACTCCAGGGAGTCGTCTTTTCCAGCAGGTCATCGCTGGAATTGGGTCATAAGGGAAAAGAAAGCGGCAGGTCCGAAGACCTGCCGACTGCATAATTAAGGGATGTATCGGTCGTGCTACTGGACGACCTCAATGAAGGCGCCGTAGCCGCGCGTGCCATCGGGAAGGATAGCGGCGGTCGTGGCACCTTTGCGGGCGCGGTAGTCGTAATCCGGTTTCAAGTCACCATCCAAATCGCGGGTGGCGAGGAAGGCGATCCGGAGGGCCAGCACGTGATAAATGTGTCGGGCCTCATAGTCGGTACCGGGCGTTCCCGGGGCCTCAATGGCGGTAAGGCCACCGTCCGTGCCACCTACACCGTTGCCAATCAGGACGAAGCCGTCATACTGGGAGGGAGGGAAGAACATGCGTCCCTGCAATGCGGGGTCCGTGTTGGCGGGGAAGCTTGCGCCGCCGACGGGCTCGTCGGCCTCGCCGTTGTTCATCCAGTAGTTCCGGGCCGTGGCCAACTGGCGGGAATTGAAGGGCACGTAGACGAAGGGGCGGCCTTCACCGAGTGTCAGCTGGGCCTGTACTTCATTGACTTCAAATCCAACGGGGCCTGATTCTGGCGTATTGGACCCCGTGTAGAGTTCCTGAGAAAACGCAAACGTGTTCGTGGACTGATCCAGGTAGCCCACAGGCGAGTATTCCATCAGGCTAAGGGCCTTATCCCCGTTGTTGTCGTAGGTCTGGGCAAAGCGGGGGACCTGAAATACCCCGGTGTCGCGATGGATACCGATGGGCACCGTATAGGGAACGAGGACGTGGTCGGTATCGGCCAGCGAGCCTGCGGCGACGTCGCGTGATTCGGCTTTGATAAAACCGTATGCGGGCGGAAAGCCCGTGTTTTCGGAGCGGGCGGCGAATTCCGAAAGGCCTTTCACGGCGCTCTTCATGTTGGCTTCGGTTTGTACGATCTTGGCCTTTTCCAGGTACTGCGGAATAGCGACGAGCGAGATGCTCGCGAGCACGGCAATAATGGCGATGACGGTCAAGAGTTCAATCAACGTGAAACCCATGCGACGGGCACGGCGGTTTACACAGTTGGAGCGGTTCTTCATAGTTGGATCTCCTTGCCTCGAAAGGGCTTCAGCTAAATTGATGATACCATTGAAGCGCCCCTTGGTCAATCCCTATCTCGGTGCTAACTATAATGCTGAAAAGAGGATAGCTCGCAAAGTGTGATATTTGATGCGGCGGTCATGCCCTATTTATTCAGGATAGGGGACAACTGGGCGCGGTTATCCTGAATCCAACGGCAGATATCCTCCAGGATAGCGGGGACGTCGCGGCTTGGGCGCCAGCCGGTGCGCTCGGAGATACGCTGGTTGTCGGTGATATAGAGGGGAATGTCTGCCGCACGGTTCTCCGGGACTCTTTCGATGGGGATGTGGTGGCCCGTGAATTCCTGGCAGAGGGTGGTCAACTCCTGGAGCGAGGCGCTGACGGCCCGTCCGCCGCCCACATTAAAGGTCTGTCCCGTGAGGGTGTCGAGGTGTTCCACCTGGTAGGCGACGAGATCGACGAGGTCGTCGACATGGAGCATGTCGCGGACCTGTTTGCCTTCTCCGCCGTAGCCGATATAGCGCAGGGAACCTTCGAAAACGTGACGGGCGGCCCAAAGGACGACGACGCCCTGGTCGACTTTACCCATTTGCCAGGGGCCGGTGAGGACGCCGCAGCGGTTGATGACGCCGCGGAGGCCATACATGGCGAGGTATTCATTGAGGATGAGTTCGGAAGACAGTTTGGTGGCGCCATAGAGGGAGCGGACGCCTTCGAGGGGGAAGTGCTCGGCGATGCCGGCGGCGCTGGCACCGTCGACGGGCTGCGCGTCTTCCAGTTCGAGGCGGGTGGCTTCCTCGCGGTAATTGAGTCGTGCGATGGTTTCCATGGGGTAGACCCGGCTGGTGGACAAGAAGAGGATATCACTGCCGTGGCGCCGGGCCGCCTCCAGGCAATGGAGGGTGCCGACCAGATTGGTGTCGAGGACATAGGACGGGGCGCTGTCGTAGCCGGCGAGGACCGAGGGCTCGGCGCTGCACTCGAGGAGGAGGTCGAAGGCGCCAACCTCGGCCAGATCCGCCGGTTGCCGGATATCGCCATGGTGAAAGTCGACCCCGGCATCGGCGAGGCGCGCCAGGCTCAACTCCGCACCGCGGCGCCGGAGGTTATCGAAGGCGACGACCCGGGCATGGGGATAGCGGGCCTTCATGCCCATGGCCAGGTGGGCGCCCACGAAACCTGCGCCGCCCGTAACCAGAATTGTTTTCATGGGTGTTGCCCTTTGACTGTTGACAGTTTCGCAACCTTCTGCGTTAGAATGGTTTTTTCAGTTGCGGAACGGGGTTCGTGTGATAATCGCCAACCCTCAACCAGATAGTGGGAGCGTCTATGGGTGTCGTATTGGTTACCGGCTCGGCCGGCTTAATCGGGGCAGAAACGGTACGCCAGTTTATTGCAGCAGGGTACACCGTCGCCGGTATCGACAACAACATGCGTTCCTATTTCTTTGGGGAGGAGGCGTCCACCCATTGGGCGGTGGAGCGTTTGCAGGCGGAGCTGCCGGATTATCATCACCACGCCATCGATATTCGGGATAGCGCCGCGCTTGCGCCCGTGTTTGAACAGTACGGCGCGGCCCTTGAGTTGGTGGTGCACACAGCGGCCCAGCCGAGTCATGATTGGGCGGCCAAGGAGCCCCTGACCGATTTCGGGGTCAACGCCGTGGGTACCATCAATCTGCTGGAATTGACCCGCCAACACTGCCCGAAGGCGACTTTCATTTTTACTTCCACGAACAAGGTCTACGGGGATACGCCCAATGCCCTGCCGCTGGTGGAAGGGGAAAGCCGCTGGGAAGTGGCGGACGACCACCCCTACGCGGCCCACGGCATCGACGAGAGCATGTCCATCGACCAGTGTAAGCACTCCGTGTTCGGGGCGTCCAAGGTGGCGGCCGACGTGATGGTCCAGGAGTACGGCCGCTATTTCGGCATGCCCACCGCGGTGTTTCGTGGCGGTTGCCTCACAGGGCCGGGGCACTCCGGGGCGGAGCTCCACGGTTTCCTGTCTTACCTGATGAAATGTGCCATGACGGGCAAGGAATACCGCATCTTTGGCTATAAGGGGAAGCAGGTCCGGGACAACATACATTCCCGTGATTTGGTCAACTGCTTTTTTGAGGTTCACAAAAAGCCCCGGGTTGCCGAAGTATACAATATTGGCGGGAGCCGCCATAGCAACTGTTCCATGCAGGAGGCCATTGCCCGGTGTGAAGCGATTACGGGCAAGAAAATGAATGTGTCCTATGAAGAAGACAACCGCATCGGCGACCATATCTGGTGGGTCAGTGACGTCCGTAAGTTCCAGTCCCACTACCCCGATTGGCGCTACGCCTACGATATCGAGGCCATTCTTACGGAGATTTACCATGGCTTCGAAGGCCGCATCTAAACTCCAGCCGCTTCCGCCGAACACGCTGAAGTACTCCATCCTCATTCCGGCGTACAATGAGGAGAAGAATATTATCCCCACGCTGGAGACCCTGGCGGAGAAGTTGCGCGCCGAGAAAATCCCCTTTGAGTTGCTGGTGGTAAATGATAACAGCACGGACAATACACCGGCGGTCATTGAAGAAAAGGCCCGGGAAATCCCGGAGATTCGCCTGGTGTATAACACGCCGCCTGGCGGCCTGGGCCGGGCCATCCGTTGTGGACTCAATCATTTCACGGGCGATGCCCTGGCCGTGGTGATGGCCGACAGCTCGGACCATCCCGATGATGTGGTACGGTGCTATCGCAAGCTGGAAGAGGGTTACGACTGCGTCTTTGGGTCTCGGTTTGTCCGGGGCAGCAAGGTCACCCACTATCCGCCGGTGAAGCTCGTGGTGAACCGCATGGTGAATCGTGCCATGCAGGTCTTGTTCATGACCCATCACAACGATCTCACCAATGCCTTCAAGGTCTACCGACGCCACGTCATTGAGAGCATCCTGCCCCTGCAGGCGGCCCACTTCAACATCACGATTGAAATGTCCCTTTCCAGCCTGATTCGGCGCTATCGGATTGCGGATGTGCCTATTACATGGTCGGGCCGGACCTGGGGGGTCAGTAACCTGCGTCTCCGGAAGATGGGCCGGCGCTATTTGTGCACCCTGCTGATGATCTGGTGCGAGCGGATCCTGATTCTGGACGATCTGATGATGGAGAATAAGCAACCGCGCGACGAGGCGGTGGATTCGGAGGGGTGAGGGGGGCTTTGTCGGGGGTGCGGGTTTTAGGCTGTGCCTAAAAATGGGGTGGTGATTATATTGCATGGCCCCTGCTTTCTGGTATACTGCACCCGTGGCGAAATTGTTTGGAACCTTTTGTAACCCGAGAGGATATATTCCCATAGAACTGTGTGGACAGCCCGTGGGGATAGAATAGACATCATGGCCGAAGGAATGGAAAACGTAGTCCAGCTGAAACCGGAGCCGAAGTTGCGCGTTGTCGAGCGTGGCGAAGGACCTCTGAAAGACTGGACCGACGAAGCGTTGATGCTGGAACATGGAAAAGGCTCCGAAGAGGCCTATTCCGTATTGGTCCATCGCCATCAGCGCGGCGTCCTCAACTATACCTATCGCATGGTACAGAACCGTCACATCGCCGAGGAGCTGACCCAGGAGGTCTTTCTCGCGCTGGTGAAGAACGGTGCCCGCTACCAGCCGACCGCAAAGTTCACGACCTATCTGTACACGATAGCGTCGAATATTGTTTCGAAGGAATGGGCGCGTCGCAAGCGTCGTCCCAAGTTCTTCAGTCTTTCCAGTTGGTGGAATCAGGAAGACGATGAATCCTTTAATCCCCTCGACCACGTGGGCGATGAAAAGGCGAACGTGCTGGCGGCCTTCCAACGGGGAGAAATCTCCGAGGCGGTCAACGAAGCACTCCGTCATCTTCCGGAACACCAACGGGAGACCTTTGTATTGCGGCGTTTCCAGGATCTTTCTTACGAAGAGATTTCGGAAGTGCTGGAGGTGCCGGTAGGCACCATCAAATCACGTATCGTACGTGCGGAACGGGCGCTGCGGCCCTACTTGGAAAAATACCGCGAGTACGTGTAAGCGTGGATGGTCAGACGGACCTGGCAGGCGCATGGTTTGTGTGACTCGGGGCGGGTTACGCCCGAGACTTGGTATCGCGTCGTTTGAAAAGGCAGAACGCAAGTGCAAGTGGCATTAAAAATACGCAATCATCCCAGTAAGCAGGCGCTGCTGGTGTATGCCGAGAACATGCAGGATCAGGGTGGGGCCATTGATCGCACGATGGCGTCCCATCTCAGTGCGTGTCCATCCTGTAAGGCCGAAGTGGAGGCCATGCGTGCCTCGCTGTCCTTCGCGGCATCGGCTCCCGAACTGGACGTGAGTTCGGAGATGACGGCCCGTATTCTGATGGCCGGCAAGACGACCCGCACCGAGATGAAGCAAAAGGCGACGCCCCTGCGGATGGCCTTTAAGGTGGCCCAGGCGGGTGCCTGTGCAGCTGCGATGTTGCTGATTATGGGCGTGACCTTTAACGCTTTCCTGGGTTCCTCGGAAAGTGACGTGAGCACCCCGACCTTTGCGGAGACCGTGCCCGTGGTAACTGCGACTGGCCGTTCTCCCGAAGCATTGCGTCAGGCGACGGTCGAGGTGGCCGCCGAAGTGCGTACCCTTTCCGCGGCGGTTTCGGGCAAGCGTAATGAAGCGCCCACGCCGGAAGCCCTGGAAGAAATGCGGGTGGTCCAGTCCCGTGACGCCGATATTGCGGCAGCCATGTCGGCCCTGGAGCGCAATCCCAACAGTGTGCGTGCCACCCATGTGGTCCATGCCACCCTCAAGCAGCAGGCCGAATCGCTGCGCAACATCTACGTTGAGGGCGGCAGCCTCTAAGGAACGCGGTAGCGTATCGTCCGAGCCGTTCCCCCCCTTCCCCTTGCTTGCGGGCTATCCCGGCCCTGTAAAGGGTGTATCCCCGCTGCTATACTGGCTCCTCGTTGGCGGGTCCTGAGCGCTATTCACTTCGCCTGCCGGACTCCGGGTCACGACGTATGATCGGATAGAATTTATGGGTATGCGAAAATCACTGACGCTCCTGCTGGCCATCTTGTGTTGCAGCAGTGTTGTTTCCCAGGAAGGTTTCCTCGAGAAGACCCAGACCCTCTTTGATGAGATGGGCAAGGGGATGCGTAAGGTGGGCGAAAAGGCCGGGGGCTTTTTTGGACCCGGCCTCGATATTGGCAAAGAAAAGGAAGCGGCCCACACCGTTGAACGCGATTTCAGCGACCAGCGCCAGACGGGCCCCTCTCCCATCGTCAATGTGACCAATGAATTTGGTGAGATTCACGTGGATACCTGGGAAGACCGGGTGGTCCAGGTGAGTGCCAAGGTCATCGTGGGGGCCGAATCGGCCAGTGTCGCGGAAGAAGTGTCCCGCGCGATTACGGTTTCCATCAGTGAGCAAGAGGGGGGCGTTTACATTCGTCCCATCTTTCCCGAGCATCACCGCGACATGGGCACCATCACCAAGCAGGTGAACCTCTATATCACCGCGCCACGAAACGCCCAGGTGGTTTCCGAAAACTTTTTCGGCGATACCTATATTCGGGGTGTGGATGGCCTCGTTGCCCTTGAGTCCCAATACGGCATTGTCGATCTGGCTGAGCTGGGAGGGGCGGTGAGTGCCCGCTTGCGGGGCGAATTTCCCCTGCGCGTCCTGGGCCTGGAGCAGGGCGGCACCTTTCAACTGCACGGGAGCGGCGCCCACTTTGGCCAGATTGCGGGGGCACTGCGTATCAATGCCTTTGGGGGCAGTGTGACCGTGGGTGCCCTGGAAGTGGATGCCGAGTTGGACGTGGTCAGTGAGAGCAGCACCACCACGCTGGTATTGCCGAAAGGGAGTGCGCCCGACCTGACCGCCGTGACGCGATATGGCACGATTACGTCTGATTTGCCGGTGGCCCGATCAGAGCAGGGGGCCCGCATTCTGGCCCGTCATGGAAGTCCGGATGCCCGTCAGCGCATTGACATCAGCGGCACCTTTTCGGATGTGCAGATACTTTTTGAAGGCGAGGCGGGTGCCACCGCTACCGGGGGGGAGTCTGCGGACAAGCCCATCAGCGAGACGGTGCGTGAAAACGTGGTGGTGACCCCCTACACGAAGATTGCGGTGGAGGGTGTTATCGGCGACATACAGGTCGTCGCGACGGATGATCCCGGGGTGCAGATTGCGGCCACGCGGGTGGTCTGGGTGCCGAGTGCCTCCAAGGCGACGGCGGCGTTGGAAGCCCTGGCCTTGCGGGTGGAGCAGGATAAGAGTACCGATACGCTGTTGATTCGGACGGTGCTGACGGCGGATATGGAGACCCTCCAGTGCAGTCAGTATCGCGTGAATCTCGAGTTGCGCTATCCCCGTCATCTGCCGGTAAACGTGGTGGCGGAAGAGGGGCATACCCAGATCAGTGGCAATGTGGCGCCCGTCGTGGTCGATCAGACCGTGGGCACCATCAGCGCCCAGCGTTTTGCGGGGCCGCTGAACCTCACCAATAAAAATGGCGGGGTCCGGATTACCGGCGGTACGGGGGCGGTGACGGCCTCCGCACGGTATGGCGATACCCGGTTCGAGCGGGTTCGGGGTGATGTGTCGGTGACCTGTGTGCAGGGCGATACCATCGTGGACAGTCCGGGGGCCGGGGTGATGGTGCGCAATAACCTGGGGAACGTACGTATTCTGGCGCTGAAGGGGGTTGCCGGTGATTATGATGTCCTCGTAGAAGAGGGCGACCTGAGTCTGGTGCTGGGCAACCTGCCTACGGCCAATCTCAGTGTGGCTGTGGATGGGGGCACGATTGACAGCGCTTTTCCCCTTTCCGGCCAGATATTGGGGCGGCGGAAGGAAGAATTTCGCAACTATATCGGCGAAGGGGCCCATTCGATGCAACTCGAAGCGCGAAATGGGGATATAGTACTTGACTAACGTGATGGGTTGGAAGCCGCTCCCCTGACGTCCCGGAGATGGCCCCGTCGAAATCTTTCCGACATGGGGCACTTTCTGGCCGTGCCCGGGTTTAAGTTTCCGACCTCACGGGTCCTGCAGTCCCGGCGCTGTTGGTGGAGGGTGCTCTCACCCGGAAATGGTCCCTTGATCCACCGAATAAACAGCCGTCTGCAGCGGTATATTCTCTAACATCCCGCGCACCATGGGGTTGTACTACGGAAGCATCGTGGTATCGCACCTGCGCATGGGGTGCATCGCCAACAAAAAGTATCGAGAACGGAGTTTTTCTCATGCCCAGTACCCTGTTCCTGGAATCCCCAGTACCCTTTCATATTTACTTCACCTGTCCCCATTGCCAGGCCGTGCGTCAGGTGCCCGAACAGTATGTGGGGCAGTCGGGTTCGTGCAATACCTGCGGCGGCGCGATTACGATTGACGCCAACACTGCGCCTCCCTTGCCCCGGGTGGCGATCGAAGCCCAGCCAAAGTCCTGGTATCGGGAACGCCTCGCCTATTTTGACTATTGCCGCGATAACTATGAAGACGCCCAGAAGGCCTTCGCACGAAACGTTGACGAGGCCTATTGGCAACAACGAATCCAGGCGGCGGCCCGCTGTCAGGATCGGAGCGAGCAGGTGGCCTTCTGGGAGCGCCTGGTGGCGGAGGGAATCCCCTGGTCCGTGGCCTTTGAGTATCTCGTGCACTACTATGTGAAAGAGCACGACTACGAACGGGCCTACTACTTTTGCACGGTGTATTTCACCAGCGAGCGCTGGAAGAATCCCCAGTGCATCGGCAGCAGCAAGATGTTGTTGAAGACCATGCGAAAACTGGACAAAAAATTGTTTGAAGGGTGAAGGGTGAAGGGTGAAGGGTGAAGGGTGAAGGGTGAAGGGTGAAGGGTGAAGGGTGAAGGGTGAAGAGTGAAGAGTGAAGAGTGAAGGGTGAAGAGTGAAGAGTGAAGAGTGAAGAGTGAAGAGTGAAGGGTGAAGAGTGAAGAGTGAAGGGTGAAGAGTGAAGAGTGAAGAGTGAAGTTTGAAGAGTGAAGATTTCGCTATGGTGTTTTGCTCTTTACCTTTTTGATGATCGTCGTCAAGATGGCGATCAATTCGTTGCACTCCTGCTCGAGATCGGCTACGCGATCGGATGGCACCGTGTCAGTTGCGGCGAGCAGTCTCAGCCAGTAGTGGGTTTCCCGAGCTTCTTTACAGGCAATGCTGTACTTGCTGACGAAGTCAGCCGGACTCTGTGAGGCCTGACCTTCTTCGACGTTGGCACCAATTGAAGTCCCCGAGCGCAGCAGTTGATTCGCCATTGTTCGTGGAACACGTGGCTGGTGGCTCAGGTGCTTGCACAGCCCTACAATCCGTATCGAAAATTCAAAAGTCCGGCTTGGCAAATCTGACTTCATAGCGCTCCCCTCTGGTGATGCAAGCGTTTCCTCTTCACCCTTCACCCTTCAAACTTCAAACTTCACCCTTCACTCTTCACTCTTCAAACTTCCCTATTCCATTTTTTCCAATGGCTCGGCGTTGCCGCGGAAGATGCCGCCTTCGACGCGACTCGGCGCGGCCCATTTGATGCCGTTGGCGATGACTTTCAAGATGGTCTCGTTGTGGTAGATGGGCAGGGTTTCGTGGCCGGGGCGGAAGTAGAAGACCTTGCCGAGGCCGCGGTGCCAGCAGCAGCCACTGCGAAAGACTTCGCCCCCCTGGAACCAGCTGATGAAAACCTGTTGGTCGGGTTGGGGGATGTCGAAGTGTTCGCCGTACATTTCGGTGAGCTCGAGTTCGATCTTTTCCGGGATGCCATCGACGATAGGGTGGGCCGGGTCGACGACCCAGAGCCGTTCTTTTTCACCGGTGTCGTTGTACTCCCGCCATTTCAGATCGCAGGAGGTGCCCATCAGGTTCTTGAAGATCTTGGAGTGGTGGCCGCTGTGAAGGACGATGAGTCCCATGCCGTGCTGTACGACCCGTTCCTGGACTTTCGCCACGATGGCATCGTCGACGCGGTCGTGGGCGGTGTGACCCCACCAGGTCATGACGTCGGTGTTTTCGAGGACCGCGTCGGTGAGGCCGTGTTCGGGGTCATCGAGCTCGGCGACACGTACAGTGGCGATGCCGGGTACCTTTTCCATGTACTGGGCGATTTGGTGGCCCAGTCCTTTGGGATAGAGGGCAGAAACTTTGGGGTTGGTTTTTTCGTGGACGCCTTCGTTCCAGATGGTGACGCGTAAACCTTCAGACATGGCCGGGGAATTCCTTTCGTGAGGCAGGGTGTCGGTTTGAGACGGCATTGTAGGGTGCGGAGGGCGCAGGGTGCAATGGGGGTGAAGCGGGACGGGGTAGCCCAAGCGGGGGTGTGCACGTCGCCAGCGAGTCCTGCAGGGCGGTCGGAGCCGGTAGGTCCCGTAAGGCTATGGGACTAAAGGTCTCCCTTTCGACGGTGTGTTTACAGGGTCCCACAGGTCACAGGCGTCCTACCTGTCCCACGGAGCGCCAGGGAGGCCAGGGTGGTTACGACGAAGCACGCCGCGAGGTCGACTTCCGGGAAAAGGAAGGGGGGACCCTGCGTGGTCAGCAACAGGGTCCCCGAGGGAAGAGAGTCTGAAAGTTGCTTTCAGTACCCAAAGTATATCGCAGTTCATTAAATCCGTCAAGACCTAAATTTGCTTTTACGTAAATACGTCTTGCTTTGGGGCGTGACGGCTGGAAAAATTATCGAAAAACAATAAAAACCCCGCGTTCGCCGCCGGCTGGCTTTGGCGAATGCGGGGTGAGTGGACCGAAAACGGGCGGTGCCGGTGTGGCGGACCGGCTATGGACGCTCAGTCGAACTTAAATTCATCGTCGTCGTCTCCGTCATCATCGTCGAAATTGAAGGTCTCGTCGTCGTCTCCATCGTCGTCGTCATCATCGAAGTTAAACTCGCCGTCGTCGTCTCCATCGTCGTCGTCATCATCAAAATTAAATTCGCCGTCGTCTTCTTCCTCGTCGTCATCGAGATTGAAATCGGTTCCGTCATCGCCGTCGTCTTCATCGGCTTCTTCGGCAACCTCTTCGACTTCACCCAGCGTGGCCATGGCCTCATCATCGCTGGGCTCATCTTCGTCAATCTCCACATCGAAACCGAGGGCCCGAGCGAGGTGGGTAATGCGGGCATTTCCCGATTCAGCGAGTTTCTTTTCGATTTCGAAGGCGGCCTGCCCGGCCATTTCCTTGACGCGCTGGTCGACGAGGCGGGCATTTTCCATGCACATACCGATCTCTTCGACGACTTCTTTGAGGGCTTCCTTGAAGTGCTTTTCACCTTCCGATGCGACCTTAGCGAGGGCGGCATCTTTCTTGGGTTTGGCGCTGAGGCCGACTTTAAAATCCATGGCTTTATTCTCCGATTGGTCGAGGGCGGGGGCTCAACGGATCCGCAGCTGCCTGCCACGTCGCCTTCCCACACGTATCCGCTACTTTCGCCAGTCTAACAGACGGATGCGGGTACGGCAACGAAGAAATTTGCTCCCGGTTGTCCCCTGCAATCGCGGCCTTCCGGGTGGTATGATGGGGGCCTCACGCCCTTGTTTGCGCGTGGGCAAACACCTCCTTCGACGCCCCGGGAAATATGATGTACGGTTACTACCGCAGTCCTAGCATTCACCACGATATTCTTGTATTTTGTTCCGAAGATGACCTGTGGTCGGTCCCCGCCTCGGGTGGGGTGGCCCGTCGCTTGACGACCAGTCTGGGGGCGGTCAACACGCCGCGTCTTTCGCCTGATGGGAAGTTGCTGGCCTTCAGTGGTCGGGATGACGGGGCGTGGGAAGTGTATGTGATGCCCGCCGAAGGGGGTGCCGCGACGCGTCTGACCTATCAGGGCGTGGTGGCCCAGGTGGCGGGATGGTCGGCCGACGGCACGGAGATCTACTATTCCAGTGACAGTGCCTCTGCGTTTGGGGGGGCACGGACACTGTGGTCGGTGAAGGTGACGGGGGGGGCGCCCCGTGAATTGCCGTGGGGTCCGGCGAGCCATCTGAGTGAGGG
The DNA here is from genome assembly GCA_034669905.1 of Candidatus Hydrogenedentota bacterium. GTDB lineage: Bacteria > Hydrogenedentota > Hydrogenedentia > Hydrogenedentales > JAEUWI01 > JAEUWI01. The sequence continues at coordinate 121,649 of JAXMOL010000014.1, read as the reverse complement.
GCCGGGTGGCGGATTGGTGCTGGGCCGCAATACGGGCGATCCGGCGCGATGGAAGCGTTACCGGGGAGGACGTGCGGGGCAGCTGTGGATAGATCGGGATGGCAGCGGCAGTTTTGAGCGGCTCCAACCTGCCGAAGGCAACATCACGTCGCCCATGTGGATCGGCAAGCGCATTTACTTCCTTTCCGACCACGAGGGTGTGGGGAATCTCTATAGTTGCACCCCGACGGGGAAATCCCTTAAGCGCCATACCCATGGTGACGAGTTTTACGCCCGGGGCGCCACGACGGATGGTCAGCAGATTGTGTATCACGCCGGGGCCAATTGCTACTGCTATGACGTGAAGACGGATACCTCCCGCTGTCTGGATATTACGATGCCGAGTCCCCAGGTGCAGCGCCGACAGCGTTTCGTGTCGGCTGCAAACAACCTGCAGGGCTATGTCCTCCGTCCCGACGGGAAGGCCCTGGCGATTACGGCCCGGGGCAAGCTCTTTACAATGGGCAACTGGGAAGGCCCGGTGATGCCACAGCATCAGGATGGGGAAGGTCGGGCCCGCCTCTCCACGTGGTTGAATGATGCGAAGCGGATGCTGATAGTTTCCGATGACAGCGGCGAAGAACGCCTGAAAATCGTCGACACCACGGGGCAAAAAAAGGCAAAGGCCTTCAATCGTATTGACGTGGGCCATGTTATGGGGGTGGCCGTTTCTCCCAAGGACGATCTGGCGGCCGTGCGCAACCACCGTTTCGAGTTGATTCTGGCCGACCTGAAGAAGGGCACGGGAACGACCATCGAGCAAAGTGATTATGCGCCGGTAACGGGTGCCGTGTGGTCGCCCGATGGACAATGGCTTGCCTACTCGGTGGCTCCCACGTCACGTACCCGCATAATTCGCTTGTATCACGTGAGCACGGGGAAGAAGCATGACGTGACCCGCCCTGAGTTCAATGATGTGGCACCCTCCTGGGACCCCGAAGGCAAGTACCTCTATTTTATTTCCTACCGCGAATATAACCCGGTCTACGATGCGCTTCATTTTGACCTGGGCTTTCCGCAGGCCATGCAGTTGATGGTGGTGCCGCTGCGCACCGACGTGCCGAGCCCCTTCGTGCCGCGGCTGGAAGCCGAAGTCGCCCCGGCAGCGGGGAAAGACAAGAAGAAAAAAGATAAGGAGAAGCCACCCGCCCTTACGATTGATGTGGCGGGTCTCCCCGGGCGCGTGTTGTCCTTTCCCAAGGGGGCGGGACGCTACGGGCGCATCGTGGGTATTAAGGGCAAAATACTCTATAGCCAGTATCACGTAAAAGGGTCCTTGGCGACCCATGGCACGAATCCGAAGACCAGCGGTGGCACCCTGTATGCCTACGATCTGGCGACGATGAAAGAGGACAGCCTGGTTTCGGGTGTGGACAGCTTTTCCGTATCCCGGGACCGGACGACGTTGCTCTACCGCACGGGGAAGCGCCTCCGTGTCATCAAGGCGGGGGACAAACCGTCGGACGCGAAGAGTAACGGGTTGGTGAAAGATGGTGGCCGGGGTGCGGGTTGGATCAATCTGGACCGGGTCCGCGTCTCGGTGGATCCGCCCGCCGAATGGCGTCAAATGTTACGGGAGGCCTGGCGCCTTCAGCGGGATTATTTCTGGGATGAGAACATGTCGGGTGTCGACTGGGCCCACGTCTACGAGCGCTATGTGCCCTTGCTGGATCGGGTGGCGTGTCGCAGTGAGTTGTCGGATCTGATGTGGGAGATGCAGGGGGAGCTGGGCACGTCACATGCCTATGAAATGGGTGGAGACTATCGTCAGGTGCCGCGCACGCCGCTGGGGAAACTGGGGGCGTCCTTTCAATGGGATGGCAAGGCGAAAGGATATCGGGTACGGGATATTGTCGTCGGAGATTCGTGGGATGAACAACAGCGCTCCCCCTTGTGTGCGCCGGCGGTCAATGTGGGCGAGGGCGATGTGATCTTGGCCATCAATGGTACACCGCTGACACGGTCGTTGACTCCGGGCCACGCGCTGGTGAACCTCGGGGGACAAGAGGTCGCGTTACGCGTCAAGCCCAGGAAGGGCAAGGTGCGGGAGGTCGTGGTGACCACGCTCTTCAGTGAGAGTGGCTTGCGCTATCGTGCCTGGGTGAATCGTAATCGGGAAGAGGTCCATCGTCGCAGCAAGGGCCAAGTGGGCTATGTGCACATTCCGAATATGGGCGCCCAGGGCTATGCGGAATTTCATCGGGGCTGGCTGCCGGAACTGCACTATCCCGCGCTGATTATCGATGTGCGCTACAACGGCGGGGGGCATGTGTCTCAGTTGTTGCTGGAGAAACTGGCGCGGGAGCGACTGGGTTATGACGTGTCCCGTTGGCACACACCGGAGGCCTATCCCCGGGAATCGGTGCTGGGGCCCATGGTGGCGCTGACCAATGAGAACGCGGGTTCGGATGGTGATATTTTCTCCCATTGTTTCAAGCGAATGAATCTGGGGCCCTTGATCGGGACCCGTACCTGGGGCGGCGTTATTGGTATCAATCCGAGCACGGAATTGGTGGATGGAAGCGTCACGACCCAGCCGGAGTATTCCTTCTGGTTTGATGATGTGGCGTGGGGCGTGGAGAACTACGGCACTGACCCCGATGTGGAAGTGTTTATCGCGCCGCAGGATTACAAGGCCGGGAAGGATCCGCAATTGCAGGCCGGACTGGACAGGGTGCTGCAGATGATGACGGAGAATCCGCCGAAGTTGCCGGAGTTCCACGCCCGGCCGTCGTTGAAGTTACCGAAATTGCCGAAGGGGTGACATTCTCTTTTGTGCGTCATGTGCGTACCATCCCGCACCCGGCGAAACCTGGCGTGGGCCTTGTGTCGACCAGGAATGGTCAACCCCCTGTTGGAGATGTGCATTGCGCTGCTTGTGAAAGGCCGCAAGCACGCTTGAGTGTCCGTTGGCTTTAGACTGGCGGGACGCCTTTCTCACGAAAGGGCGACGCTTTGGAGTGTGGCAGCTTGCTGCTACTTTATTGAGGGGGCTTGCTCCCGGCGTCCGGTGCCCGTCTCTCTGCCGAGTTGGTTGGTGTAATACCCCAAGCAAGCTTGCTTATCGCTAGCGCAAGCAAGCTTACGCACTCCACGGAATGGGCGTGGCTGGCGCGGCGGGGTGCCCCCGTAGCTTTTGGGTGAGGGGGCTTGTAGAATGGCGGTTTCTTTTAAGTCGAAGTCGGTTGTGCCTGGAGTCGGAATGCGAGATCATGTGAAAAGTTTTTGTGGGTTGGTGTTGTTCTGCGTGTTGGCAGGGTGTGGTGAAGCGCCGGTGACGTCGTTGGCTCCAGAGAAACCCGCCGATGCGGTGGTGGCCGCGCCGCCTGCGGAGACTGCGGCGGCACCCATTGCGGACTCCCCGACATTGCCGGCCTTCGTGAAAGACGTGAGTTGTCGGGAGTGCCATGAAGACCAGTTCAGCGACTGGCTGGGCTCCCACCATGAGCGGGCCATGGACCACGCAACGGCGGAGACGGTGCTGGCGGATTTCAATGACACAACCTTTGAGCACTTCGACGAGACCTGGCGCTTTTTTAAGGACGGGGCTGCTTTCAAGGTGGGCTATCGTGTGGGGGGGGGTGAAGAGCAGATCTATACGGTGGCCTACACCTTTGGACTGACGCCCCTGCAGCAGTACCTCGTGCCCTTTCCGGGGGGCCGCTATCAGTGTGTGCCCGTGGCGTGGGATGTGGTGCAGAAGCGGTGGTATCACCTGTATCCCGATGCGCCTATGCGGGCGGGGGACCCTATCCATTGGACGGGACGCCTGCAGAATTGGAATTACATGTGCGCCGAATGCCACAGCACGAATGTGCAGAAGGGCTTCGATAACGCGACCAATACCTTTAAGACCACCTTCAGCGATATCAACGTGGGATGTCAGTCGTGCCACGGCCCGGGATCGACCCATATGGATTGGGCCCGGAACGGCGCGGTCATGGAGCGTCCCGATTACAATGCCCTCGGGCTGGTGGTGGACTTCAAGAATCATGGTGGGTCCTACCAGGTGGATCAGTGTGCCCGGTGTCACTCCCGACGGGCACCCGCCCAGGCAGAGGACTACCACCACCGCAGTTTCCTGGACAATTTTCAGTTGAGCACCCTGCGGGAGGAGCTCTATTTTCCCGATGGTCAGATTCAGGATGAAGTGTACGTCTATGGTTCTTTCGTGCAGAGTCCCATGTATCACGCGGGCGTGCGCTGCACAGATTGCCACGATCCCCACAAGGCGACCTTGATCGTGCCGGGGAATGACCTGTGTGTGCGGTGTCACCAGGACGTGAAGCTGCCCCAGTTTCCTACGCTCAAGCCGGGCGTTTTTGATGACAAATCCCACCACTTTCACGAGCCGGGATCGGAAGGGGCGCAATGTGTGAGTTGCCACATGCCCACGCGGACCTATATGGGCATTGATGAGCGGCGGGACCACAGTTTCCGCATTCCCCGCCCTGATTTGAGTGTGAGCCTGGGAACACCCAATGCCTGTAACCAGTGCCATACCGACCAGGACGCCGCGTGGGCGGCCGAAGCGGTGACCGCGTGGTATGGAGAAAAGTCCCCGGAGGATAAGGTGCATTTTGCCACCACGTTGGCCGCGGGCCGTGCGGTGGAGCCGGAGGCGGAAGCTGCGCTGGCGACCCTGTCGAAAGACGGCGAACAGCCCGCCATCGTGCGTGCGACGGCCCTGGAGTTGCTGCAGAATTATGGGGGGGCCGAGGCGTCGGAAGCACTATTGGCGGGCCTGAAGGATGAGTCGGCGCTGGTCCGTAGTCAGGCGGTGGGGGGTATGGATCGCTTGCCACCGGAAATGCGCGGGGAGGTCCTGGGGCCCCTGGTGATGGATTCCATGGCATCGGTGCGTATCAGTGCGGCCCGATTGCTGGCGGGCGCACCGGGCTTGTCTGAGGAGGTGACGTCGGGACTGGCGTCGGCGCGAGACGAATATGTGGCCCTTCAGTTGTCCACCGGGGACCAGCCCGAAGCGCATTTGAATCTCGGTTTGCTGTATGCCGCTGAGGGCAATGTCGAAAAAGCGGAGGCGGCCTATCGGATGGCCATTACGCGGGATGCCCAATTCATCCCCGCGCGGGTCAATCTGGCGAACCTGCTGAATGCCAGCGGGCGGAACGGGGAAGCAGAGCATCTGTTGACGGAGGCCATCGGCCTGGCCCCCAATGAAGGGGAGCTCCATTACTCGATGGGACTTTTGCTGGCAGAAGAGGGGCGTCTCGAAGAGGCGGTGGTCTTTATGAAGCGGGCAACCGAGCTGATGCCGGAGCGGGGGCGGGTCTTTTATAACTATGGTTTGTTGCTTCAGCACGTGGAGAAGCGGGCCGCTGCGGAGGCCGCATTGCTTCGTGCCCATGCCCTGTCACCGTCGGATGGATCGGTGTTGCAGGCGCTGGTGATTTTCTACAGCCAGGAGGAGCGCTGGGACGAGGCCCGGACCTATGGTCAGGCGCTCCTCGCGCTGGAGCCGGAGAATCCGCAACTCCAGGCCTGGCTGGCCAGCATTCTGCAGCGATAGACCGGGCGGTCTATCGGCAGTAGACGAAACCGGGGGTTGGGCCAACGGAGGTAAAGAGCTTCGGGTCGGGCTTGATTGGGGGTGCGGACTCGTGGCTGGCCTCGCAGAGTTCTTTGGGAGCGCTGCGGAGGAAGCTCTCCGTGGGGCCGGGCTGGGCGAACCAGCCGTTGACTTCGGTGTTGTTCATTTCGTTGGAGTGGGTGCGTTCATTCATGTTCATGGTATGTACGCCTTTCATTTCCTACGTATGCTGTTGGTATTCCGATTTAGAACTGCTCTATTCAATACCAGACTCGTGCCAACTTTGTAAGTGGGGCTTTTGTAAGGGCTTATCCCTTTCAAGAGGTGATACTTGCACGAAGCATTGCTCAGAACTGCGTCGGAATGTGTCAGATCTGCACAAGGGTTGATCAGTTTTTGCGCGGATGGGGAAGGCCCTGCGCCCGAATATTGACAGTCACGGGGGTATGCCAAGGCACCATCCTGTGGGGCCATACCTCGGTGAAGGGCGGTAAGTGACAATCTTTGACCCATTTTCACGTCCTCTGTTACACTCCACGTCCACGGGTGGGTCAAGGTATTGCTTCACGATTTCGGGGAAGACGGCCCATCCTCCGGTAGTTTTCAGGCGAGGTGCATCCGAATAGAATCGGGATGTCACGGAGAGGTAAGGGTTTCATGGCTGGGAAAAAAGCGCTGGTAGCGCCCCGCACACTCAAGGGTTTTCAGGATTTTCTCCCCGGAGACGCGCTGATGCGCGCGGCGGTGATTCGTCGTATTCAGGCGGTTTTCGAACTGTATGGCTATTCGCCCGTCGAAACGCCCGCCTTAGAGCATCTGGATGTCCTGTTGGGCGCGGGCGGCGAAGAGACCAACAAAGAACTCTTCCGCCTGGAGAGTCCCGAAGAAGACCCCATTGCGCTCCGCTTTGATCTTACCGTGCCCTTTGCCCGGCTTATGGCCCAATATCCGGAGCAGATCAAGGCCCCCTTCCGGCGCTATGCCATGGGTCCCGTCTGGCGCGCCGACAAGCCGGGTCCCGGTCGTTTTCGCCAGTTTACCCAGGTAGACATTGATGCGGCGGGCGCGGCGACGGTGTCGGTGGATGGCGAAGTGGTGGCGGTCATGTGTGCGGTAATGGCCGCGCTGAATGTGCCCGACTACCGTGTCCTTATTAATAACCGGAAACTTATCGACGCCCTGCTGGCGGATTGCGGTATTGAAGAAGCGGCCCGCCAGAAGCACGTGCTCCGGGTGATTGACAAGCTCGGCAAGGTGGGGCTGGAGAATATTCGCAAGGAATTGGGCGAGGGTCGCATCGATGATTCCGGTGATCCTATTGCCGGGGTGGGGCTCGATGGGGACGTTATCGAGCGGGTATTGACGTTTATTGCCATTGAGGGCGGGGATCGGCGGTCGGTTATTGACGCGATGACGGCGGCGTTGACGGATACCAAGCTGGCGCAGGAGGCCCTGGCCGAAATGGCAGAGCTGGCGGATGCCCTGGAGGCGCTGGGGGTTTCGGAGGCCCATGCGCAGTTTGACCCGAGTCTTGCGCGGGGGCTGGATTACTATACGGGCCCGGTTTTTGAGATGATTCTGCCCCAGGCCCGTGAATTTGGCACGGTCATGGGTGGCGGCCGCTATAACCAACTGGTTGAACGCTTTATGAAGCAGCCTATTCCCTGCACGGGGATGTCGGTGGGGCTGGATCGCCTGTTGGCGGCCTTGAAACACCTGGGTGCGGTGGAAGCGGCGCCGACGGCGGTGGAGGCCCTGGTGGTGACCATGGGCAACGTGCCCAAGGCGGAGACCTTGAAGATTGCCCGCGAATTGCGGGAAGGGGGAATTCGGACGGAAACCTTCTTTGCCAGCAAGAAAAAGATGCAGATGGGCAATCAGTTGAGCCATGCGGATCACTATGGCATTCCGGTGGCGGTTATTATTGGTGAAGATGAGCTGGCGCAGGGGGTGGTTTCGGTGAAGGATCTTAACGTGGGCAAGGCCGGTCGGGAAGATATTGATGACCGTGAGGCCTACCGCGAGGCGGGCAAGACCGGCCAGGTGACGGTGAATCGAACCGAAATGGTGGCGACGGTGACGGGGTTGCTGGGTCGCTGAGGGGCGTGCTCGGGCCGTGAGACGGAGTCCGGTCGCGGAGTTCTTCCGTCGTTTCTGCAATTCACACTTTTCGCTTCCCGTGTTAAGAAAAGGGTTGCGGTAGCGCGACTTAGGGTATATGCTATCTAGACTTATGACAACAATTCACCCCCATGGGAGCTATGGGGAGCATTGAGTGCGTGCCCGAGCCGCGTGGGTGTGGGTGGGCTGCATATAAATCTGCGCCCGCGTGTGTGGGTAAACCTGACAACGAAGTAAGGTAAAACGATGCGTAAAATCCACGGTGGTTTGTTTGGGAACGTATGGGGATCGATCGGGATCCGACTGGTTATGCTGCTCGCGTTGTGCGGGGTGACGACAGGGACGGCGCACGGCGAAGTCTATGTCGTAAATCAATTCAATTCGATTTGCGGAGTCAATAACTTTGACTGCGGTGATGATCGTGACGCCCAGCCGGGCGACGGTGTGGCCGAGCGAATTCTTGGCGGTGGCCAGACGACCTTACGGTCGGCTATCGAAGAAGCGAATGCGCTCGAAGGGCACGACTACATCCTTGTTCCTGCGCGGACCTTTTTCCTTCGCTACGATCTTCCTCCCCTGACGGATCCCGATGGCGTGACCATCATGTCCATGGAAGAAGAGCATTTCGTGTTGGACGGCAGCACCGTGACCGAGCGTCTGCTGGGTTACCGGGATGCGTTGGTAGCCAAGTTTAACGACCTTGATGATGACATGAGCGAAGACCTCACCTATGGGGAAACGCTGGGGCTTACCGGTTCGGATCTTTCGGAGGTTATTCACAATTTCGGGGATCTGCGTGTGCCCGACTTTGAATATCTGGATACCAACAACGACGATGTGCTGGATGAAGACGAGTTAAAGAACTTTCGCGGCGCGGGCAGCGGACTGACGATTAACTCTCCCAACAATAAAATCATTGGCCTCACGATCGTGAACTTCCAGCAGCGGGGCATCGTGATTGATGGGGAAGATGCGGACGACAATGTCATTCAGGGCTGTAATATTGGCTTGTTGGGAACGGATGCTGCGGATCGGGAGAATGCCCGCCTGCTGCTCGAAGAGTTTGCGACGGCCGATGGTAACCAGAGCGAAGGCCTCTCGTTGAATGAAGCGCGCACGATCGTGTCCGGGTTGACCAGTGCCGCCTTTGACCGGATTGACACGGACGGAAGCGATGAGCTTTCGGAAGCGGAGCTCACGACCGCAGGCGCACTTTTGGATACGGAAATCGCGCAGTTGCTCCTCGATGATTTTTCCGCGGCCGACGAAGACGAGAGCGGTGCGCTGAATCTTGCGGAAGCCCAGACCATTGTGGAAGCACTGGACACCGACGGGTTTGATCGGCTGGACCGGAATGGCAATGGCCAGATAACCGGTGGTGAGTTAAATACGGTAATTGCGAATGGGGATACCGTTGGTACGACGGGCACGACAAACGGTAACCACGAGCACGGGATTGCGATTCTGGGTGGTGCCGACAACAATATCATTGGTGGTAGCGATTCCGATGAGCGTAACGTCATATCGGGTAACGGCACCAACGAGCTTGCCGAAATTCTCGATGCGGACGACAAGGTCATCGGGTACCTTACGCTGGACCTGGGTCACGGTGTCTACATCAGTGGCGCGAGTACGACCAACAACGTGGTTCAGGGTAACTATATTGGTGTGGACGTGTCGGGGGTGAACCCGGTCCCGAATGGCTACGCAGGGGTGGTTATCGACGGAAATGCCTCGGACAACCTGATCGGTGGTGCGGGAGAAGGGGAAGGAAATATCATTGCCCGTAACGGCGCACCGGAGCGGGGTTGTCCCCTTTCCTGTGGTAATGCCAGTCGTCCTACGTACGGTAAGGGCGTCTACGTGCAGGGCGTTGGATCGACGAACAACATTGTGCGCGGCAACGTTATCACCCGTAACGTCACCGACGGTGTGCATTTCAGTGGGCTAGCCTCTGGTGAAATTGGTGGTGCCATGGAAGGTGCCGGCAACAAAATCAGCGGCCACGTGAACGGAACGCTGGGTGCGTCCAATATTCGACTTACCGGTTGCACCAACATACGCGTGGAAGGCAACGAATCCACAGGTAGTTCGCTGGGCTTTTCCATTGAGGGCGGTTCTGATCTGTATATCGGCAGCCCCGGTTTCGGCAACCTGTTCTCTTCCAACACCACGGGCGTGAGCATTTTCAATGCGAGCGACGTCTTCTTCTACAGCAACTATGTGGGTGTGGATGTAACCGGTATGTCGGCGAATCCCAATGCCTTCTCTGGCATCTATGTGACCCAGGATGTGGACAATGTGCGCATCGGTGGCATGGGCGAGGGAGAGGGGAACGTTATTTCGGGTAACGCGAATGACGGTATCGTGGTTTACCAGATGACCGCGGGAGCCGGTGACCAACCCGTCCTGTTTATTCAGGGTAATCTGATCGGTACCAATAAGGATGGCACTGCGGCGATTCCGAATGGTCTGATGGGTGTGCTGGTAGGACCACAGGCACGCCGGGTCCTTATTGGCGGCACGGACGCGGGTGAAGGGAACGTTATTTCGGGTAACGGCGTAGACGGTATTCGCGTCGGTCGTCGTCCGGACGCAACCGGTACCCCGGACAACATCAAGATCTTCGGCAACCGTATTGGTCTTGCGGCAACGGGCACGGCCACTATTCCCAATGGCGCGAATGGCGTGGCCTTGCTTCAGGTGGATGAAGAAGTTGAGCTGGGTGGCTTTGGCGCTGGCGAAGGGAACATTATCGCGGGCAACCTGGAGAATGGCGTTCGAATCAAGGGTGGCGATACCCTGGATGTGAGCAGCCTGTCCACCGTGCGTGGTAACACCATCTATGGCAACACGCTCAAGGGCATTGCCCTGGAAGAAACGGCGAACGAAAGTATTGCTGCACCGGTTGTGACGGGTGTTGGTCCCATTGCGGGTACGGCGCTGGCCAATGCCACGGTGGATATCTTCTCGGATGACGCCGATGAGGGCCAGAATTACCTGGGCAGCACGACGGCGGATGGCAGTGGTGATTTCACCCTTGCGGTGGATATCGGTTCCCTGACGGCCAACAACATCACGGCAACAGCGACCAACACCACGACGGGTAGCACGTCGGAGTTTTCTGAGCCCCTTTCGCTGACGCCCCCCACGTTAACCGACAATCCGGATAGCGTGACGGTAGTCGCGGGTGAAGGCTTCTCCCTTACGGTGACGGCCACCGGTTCCGAACCTATCACCTATCAGTGGGAAGTGCTTCCTTCGGGTGCCAGCGAATTTGAAGACGTGGTGGATGATGCCACGGTGTCGGGCGCCCAGACGGCGACGCTGAGCAACACCGGCGCACGGCTGACGGATGCCGGCGCCTACCGTTGCGTCGTAACCAACATCCTGGGTGATACGCCAAGTGCAACGGCGACGGTGATCGTGATTGACGCCGACACGAATACGGCGGCGGTCTCCACGGTCAGTGATGTGGCCGACGGCGATACCCAGTCCCCGGCACACCTGCTGAAGGACCCGGGTGAAGACGGCGTCATCTCCTTGCGTGAAGCAATTATCGCGGCCAACAACCGTGCGGGTGCCGACACCATCAGCTTTACCGTGGGTGGCACCATCTTCCTGACGTCGGGTCTTCCGTCGCTGACGGATGGCGGCACGACGATCGATGGCGCGGGTACGTTGGTCATTGACGGCTCTGCCCTGGGCGGTAACCTGGTGGGCCTGCAGCTTACGTCGGCGGACAACGTCCTCCGTGGGCTGACGATTGTTAATTTCCCGGGCAGCGGTGTCGAAGTGGTCGGTGCATCCGCCACGGGCAACGTCATCGCCGATAACTATATTGGCACCAATGGCTCGACGGCTATGGGTAACGGCGGCCACGGGGTCCTGATTCGCAACGGCGCCTCGGATAACCTCGTGGGTGGTGCCGACGCGGACGATCGCAACATAATCGCTTCGAACACGGACAGCGGCGTATCGCTGACCGATGCGGACACCACGGGTAACCGGGTGATCGGCAACTACATCGGTGTGAATGCGGCCGGAAGCGCGAGCCTGGCCAATGGCGAGCACGGCGTGTTGATTCAGAATCAGGCCTCCGACAACGAAGTGGGTGGCACGGCCGAAGGCGAGGGCAACCTCATTTCTGCCAACAGCGAGTCGGGTGTGTATATCACCAGCACCGATACCACGGGTAACGTGGTGCTCGGTAACGGCATCGGGTTGAACGCCAGTGGCGCGGCCACCCTGGGCAACGTGTCCAGCGGCGTGACGGTCGCAGGCAGTGCCTCGAACAATGTCATCGGCGGAACGGATGCCGGTGCGGGCAACACGATCAGCGGCAACGGCACGGGCGTTCGCATTGACGGCGCGGCCTCCCTGGGTAACACGATCCGTGGCAATGAAATCACGGACAATCTGGGTGTGGGTATCGACCTCACCAACGGCGGCAACGGCGATCTGGAATCACCGGAAATCGAATCCGCTACCCCGATTTCGGGCACGGCGGAGGCCAACAGCACGGTGGAGATTTTCGCGGACGCCGAGGACGAAGGGGAGACGTTGGTTGCCACGGTCACGGCCGATGGTGCGGGCCTCTTTGAAATCGACGTTGACCTGACGTCTTATGCGGGCCGTTTCCTCACCGCGACCGCGACGGATGCCGACGGGAATACGTCTGAATTCAGCGACCCGTTATTGGTGGATTTGGAGCCCCCGGTGCTGACCCTGCTGGGTAGCGCCAGTCTGCAGATCGAATGCGGATCGGGTCCCTATGTGGATGCGGGTGCCACCGCCACGGATGATGTGGATGGCAACATTACGAATAATATCGTGGTAACGATCCTGCAGGGCAACACGCCGGTGACCGAGGTCTCCACGACGGGGCTTGGCAGCTATACGATTCGCTATGAGATATCCGACAACGCTGGCCAGGAGGCCACGCCGCTTGAGCGAAGCATTACGGTGGTGGATACAGAAGCACCGGACCTGGTGCTCAGCGGCAATTCGGCGTTGGTCGTCAATTGCGCCAGCGTCTATGAAGATGCCGGTGCGACCGCGACGGATGCCTGTGAAGGCGAAGTCAACGTAACTGTCACGGGTTCGGTCGATACGGCCAACCCCGGGGTCTATGTGCTGACCTATGAAGCGCAGGACAGCCAGGGCAATGTGTCCACGCCGATTACCCGTACGGTAACGGTGGCCGACACGACGAAGCCGGTTATCACCCTGTTGGGCAGCGGATCGGTCACCCTGGAATGTGGTACCGGCTACCTGGATGCGGGTGCGACGGTCAGCGACAACTGCGACGCAGATGTCACGATTACCACGACGAATCCGGTGGAGCCGGGTACGGTGGGTGTGTATACCGTTCGCTACAATGCGACCGATGCCTCCGGCAATGTGGCGGCAGAGGTGATTCGCGTGGTGAATGTGGTGGACACGACGGTACCGGTGATTACGCTGGTGGGTGGTGCCGACCTGACGGTGGCCTGCAGCGACAACTTCGCGGACCCCGGTGCGACGGTGCAGGATGCCTGCGACGGCGATCTGCCGGCGATTGTTTCGGGCGTGGTGGACAGCTCCGAGCCGGGTAACTACACGCTGACCTACACGGCCAGCGATGCGGCCGGTAACGTGGCCATTCCGGTGACGCGTATCGTCCGGGTGGAAGATACCACGGTGCCGACGATCATCCTGAACGGTTCGGCCACGGTAAACGTGGCGTGCAATGGCATGTACGACGAATTGGGTGCCACGGCATCGGATGCCTGTGACGGCGACCTGAGCAACAATATCGTAATTTCTGGCAGCGTCGATACGACGACTTCCGGACAGTACTTTGTAAATTACGACGTGACCGACAGCTTCGGCAACGTGGCCCAGCGGGTTACGCGTACGGTCATCGTGGCCCAGTGCCCCGCACCCTGTGAAACGCAGTGTGAGTCGGATGCGGCCAACGAAATCGATGAAGACGGCGATGGCCTGTCGGCTTGTGTGGAGGCGTGCCTCGGTACGAGCGACAACAGCATCGACTCCGATGGCGATGGTGTGCCGGATAATGTGGAAGAAGAAACGGGTTCCAGCCCCTCCACGCCGGATTCCGAAATCGACCTGGACGGTGACGGCCTCAGCCAGTTGGAAGAATTCCTGATTGGCTCTGATCCGACGGATCCGAACAGCCCGGCGGAGTCCTTCTTCATCGCCGCTAACGGTGCGAATGCGACCATCGGTGGCTCGGCGGCTTCTCCGTGGAACACCATCAGCTACGCGCTGGAGCAGGTTGCGCCTTCGGCCACCAATCCGGTCCGCCTGATTGTGGGTGAAGGAAATTATGCCGAAGACGTGGTGCTCAAGCCCTGGGTGACCCTGGTGGGTGCCACGGGCACGGTGCCGCGGATTGAAGGTACGGTCTTTGGTGCCAACAACAGCGCCCTGGAGAATCTCGAGATCGCGGCCTTCACCAGCGACGATGTCATGCTGGTGATGGACAACGTTTTGATGACCGTGACGAATGTTATCTTCCGGGGATCGGCGGCACGACCCGCTGCCGGTATCATGGTGGATGGTTCCAATACCGCCGACTCGGTGGTGGATGGATGCCTGTTTACCAGCCTCTCGGTGGGTATTGATGTGGGTGGCGCGCTGCCCATGATTCGTCGTTGTACCTTTGAAAACACCAGTGTGGCTGGCGTCTTCGTCCGCGCTACCGCCAGCATCAGCAGTGGCGTATCGCTGGGTAACGTCAGTGACCCGTCGACCGGCTCGAATCTCTTCGCCGGTGTGGTTGAAGGGCGTGCGGTGATTAATTCCCTGAGCACGACCTTGCGCGCCGAACAGAACGACTGGGGAACGACCGATGTGAACGCTATCCAGAGCAATCTGGTCAGTGGCCCGGTGGATGTAGAGCCCTTGCTTGTGCCGGGCACGGCGGGTGACACGTCCAGCCTCTTTGTGACGGTCTGGACGGCCGCGAATCAGACCCGGATTTCCACGGCGGAAGTCACGGTGACGGATTCCTCCGGTGCCTCCGTATCGGTCACCCGGAACCGCAACGGCGTCTACGCTTTGCCGGTCCTCCGCAGTGGCAGCTATGCCATCTCCGTATCGGCCTTTGGCTTCGAAGAGCAGAGCACCGATGTGGTGTTGGCTGTCGGTGAACTGGGATCACGCATCGTGGCCCTGACAAGCCCGGTCATCAAAGAGGGTGGTCCGAGCTGTAGTCCGGCGAAGGGCCCCATCGGTGGAATCGGTAGCGATATGCTGCTGGTGGCGTTGCTGCTGGGTGTGCTGCTGGTCAGCCACCGGGCGGGTGTCCGTATCCGCAGGGATGGGCGCGACTAAATAACCCTGACAAACCACAACGGCGGAGTGAGCCCAACCTGGGTTCTCTCCGCCGTTTCTTTGTTTTTTGGGATGTTCGCGATCCGTATATCCCGCAGGGCGATCGTGTGACGAAATCGGTGCTCAGGAATAGAATAAGGAGCAGCGCAAGTCCGTCGCGTGTAAGGTATACTGTAAGAGACGCAGGCAGCAGACGGCATGGTCGTGCGGGCCACGTTCGTCAGGCGTCTGACTCAAATAGCCATAAAAACCGCGTCTGCACGTGTGTGGCGCAAGAGGTGGGTAGAGGAATGGGTAGAGGAATGATAGTGAAGCCAGGTCTTAGAACGGTAATCGGCGGGGCCTTCGCCCTGTTACTTTCCATGGCGAATCCATCGCTTGTGCAGGGAGCGGAGAAGGGGACGGACACAATCCAAGTGACCACCTTCGAAGATGTCTTCGATGGAGACCCCACGTCGCTCACGACGATAACCGAAAATCCCGGGCCGGATGGCAAGATTTCCTTGAGGGAAGCCATGTTCGCGGCCAATTCCACGATCGACGGCGCAATCATCACGTTCTTCGAAGCGGGTGAGTATATCGTGGAAAACGCCCTTCCCGACGTTGATGTGGCGTCGGGTACCCTGACTATCGAGGGAGAAGACAAGCTGACGCTGCTCAACGGCAGTGGAACCCCGTCGATTGACGGCATTCGACTGCTCGGTTCGGGGAATGTAATTCGAGATGCGACTATCGTGGGCTTCCAGGCGGCCGTGCGGATTACGGGGGTGGGCGCGACCAACAATACGGTCGTGGGCTGCACGTTGGGTCTGAGTGCTAATTTGAAATCGAAAGGGGCGATAAACCTTTTCAATACCTATGGCGTGGTCATAGAGGATGGCGCATCCCTTAATCAGGTGGGGGGCACGACGGAGGTGGATCGCAATATCATTTCCGGCAACGTGCTGGATGGGGTGTTGATTACGGGGGGGAGTTCAATGAATTCCATCCAGGGTAATTTTATCGGCACGGACGCGACCGGCCAGGTGGAGGTGGAGAATGGCGGAAATGGCATTCTGATTAATGGCGCGACGAACAACATGATTGGTGGCACGGCGAGCGGCGAGGGGAATATTCTTTCGGGCAATCGCTTTGCCGGCCTGGAATTACGGGGTGCGTCCACCGGCAATATGGTCGAAGGCAATCGGATTGGCGTGGCCGGCGATGATAGGACGCCGATACCGAACGATGAGGGGATCTATGTCGACGGCACGGGCGGCGCGGAGAACAATCAGATTGGTTCCACGTTTTTCTCGGGTCGCAATGTGATTGGCGGTAACACGACGGAAGGTGTCTATCTACTCTCCTCTTCCAACAATATGATTCAAGGCAACTTCATCGGCCAGTCTTCCGACTTTTTCACCGAAGTGCCCAACGGCTCGTCGGGGATTACGTTGGTGGGGGATTCGACCAACAACACCATCGGTGGCGACTCCTTCTCGACCGGTAATTCTATCGCGCACAACGGCGGTGCGGGGATCCGGATGGATGGTGGCAATTGTCGCTTCAACAGGATATCACGCAATTCGATCTTTGACAACGGCGGTCTGGGTATTGACCTGCAGAATGGTGCCCAAGAGGGTATCGTGCCCCCAACGCTGGATCCACTCATGGTGGACGGTTTTATTACGGGCCAGACCGTGCCCAATGGAACGGTCCAGTTTTTCTACGGGAGTGATGACGAGGGCGAGTTGTACTACGATGAGACGACTGCGGATGGAAACGGCATGTTTACGTCTTCCAGTACCCTGAATTTTACCCACGTCAGCACGCTCACCGCGACGGTTACCGACACCGCGCTGAACACGTCGGCGTTCAGTGAAGGCGTTCCGATTCCGATTAGCTTGACCGGCAGCCCGCAGCAGATCATCAACATCTTTCTGTCGGGTGACACCGATCGGGACGATGCGTTGACGGAGTTAGAGTTTATCAATGAGACCAGTCGGTCAAGTATAGATTTCAACAATGCCGATAGTAACGGCGACGATTTGATAACCTTCAACGAGTTGCTGGATCTGGCGCTCCTGGAAAACGGTGTCTTTGAGGTGGTGGTGGATACGCTTTCTGATGTGGCGGATGCGCCCGATGCGTCCAACCTGACGAATCTCCTGAACAGTCCCGGAGCCGATGGGAAGGTATCGCTCCGCGAGGTATTGATGGCGGTCCAGACCCTGGAAGATATCGAAATTTCGTTTAGTGTGGTGGGCACTATCGTCTTGAACAGTGCGCTGCCCATCTTGCCGAGCACGGCAAGCGATCTCTACGTGCGCGGTGGTGGTGGCATTACCCTGGATGGAAGTCTTCTCAGCAATGGGCAACATGGGCTTCAGGTCGAAGGGGACTCTGTGCTGATAGAGGGTCTTCGAATCGTCAACTTCCCGGGTGCCGGCATCCTGTTTACGGGATTCTCCGCCAGTCAAAATTCCGTTTTCGGGTGCGAAATCGGCCTCGGTGAATCTGGTGACGGGGGTAATGGTCTCGCGGGTATCCAGATCGATGGGGGAGGTTCCGGTAATCTCATCGGCGCTACGTTGCCTTCGCTCCGCAATGTTATTTCGGGCAACGAGGTGGGGGTGCTGATTGACGGCGAAGATTCGGATGCCAATGCGATCTACAACAACTTTATCGGCCTGGACGTCAGCGGTATGGAGGCCGTGCCCAATCGCAGTAATGGGGTTCAAATCAGCAATGGCAGCGACAGTACCGTTTTTCTGGGGTATGAGGCCGGACAGTATGGTCTTCTAATATCCGGCAATGGCGATGGTACTGCCGGTGGCGGTATATCGATCTCCGGGGATGCGGAAGGCACTCTTATCTTCGGCGCTGGTATCGGTATCAACCGAGCGGGTAACGCCACCGTGGGGAACAATCCCAACGGTATTCGCCTTCTCGATGGTGTCACCCAGACTTTCGTCGGCTTTTCGGACGGTCAATTCTTCCAAGGTCTGGCGCAGGGTGAAAAGTTGGGCGGTCCAATGAAGGTCATCAAAGGAGGTTCCGGATCGGACGAGTTTATCGAGTTGCTGCAGCTAAATGTTATCGCGGGTAACACCGCCGCCGGCTTGTTCGTCGATGGTGCGACGACGGTGCGCAACAGATTTTTAGGGAATTTAATCTATGGGAACGGGGGCGTGGCTATCGCGTTGTCCAACGGGGCCAACAACGATATTCAGCCGCCGGTGATAACGCAGGTATTGGCCAACACCCTATCGGGAACGGCAATTCCCAACGCGCTGGTATCTGTTTTCAGCGACACGGAAGATGAGGCCCGAGAATTTCTGGGTACGACATCGGCGAATACCTCTGGGCAGTGGGCCTTTACGATTCCGAGCCGGGCCAAAGGCGGTATTCCAGCGGGTAGCAATTACACCGCGCTCCAGACCAGCGCAGGTAACGGCGACTCATCCGCACTGAGTGCGCCGGTGGCTGCCCAGGGGGGCGGTGAAGGCGAGGGAGAAGGGGAGTGTGAAGACACGATTACCGATAGTGACGGCGACGGTGCGACCGATTGCGATGAGATGATGGCGGGCACCGATCCGGACAACCCGGATACCGATGGGGATGGTATGACCGATGGCTTCGAAATTCGCTTTGGACTGAATCCGTTGTCGCCCGCGGAAGAACCCGACAATTTTACCGACCAGGATGGCGATGGCCTCAGCAACCTGGAAGAGTTCCTGGCCGAAACGAATCCGATAGACCCCGATGATCCGGGCAAATCGCTGTATGTTGATTCCGAAAATGGTGCGGACGTTGCGAGTAATGGCAGTGCCAGCACACCGCTGCGGAGCATCGGGTTCGCCCTCGGCGTGGCGGCGGAGTCTTCCGGCACGGTCGAGCGAATCTTGCTCAGCGCAGGTACCTATAACGAGAATCTATCGTTGGTGGCCAATGTGTCGGTGATTGGTCCGCCGCGCACGAGCACGAAGGGTGCGGCGACGGCCACGATTACGGGCACGGTGTCTGGCGCCGAAAATGCGTCCCTCGAAGACGTGGATCTGGTGACCACGGCCAATACCGGAACGTTGCTCAATCTGAACAGCAGCGGGATGAAGATTCGGCGTGTACGCTTCTTTGGTGTGGAGACGGATCGGGGTGTGACGGGCGTTCTGGCCCAGGGCACAGCGGCCAGCTCCGGACTGATAGACAGCTGCGACTTCATCGATATGGGTATCGGGGTGGATATTACGGGCGGTGCGCCAACTATCCGGAAGAGCATGTTTATTGACCCGTCTATCGCGGGTATCTACGTGCGCAGCACGGCTTCGCTTGATGCGGACGGTGGCCTGAGCTCCGAGACCGATTCGCGGAGCGGGTTCAATACCTTCACGTTCAATGCGGAAGGTACCAATCCCGTCGAGAATCCGATAGCCGTGATCAATGAAACCGACGATGTGCTCCGCATGGAGAACAACGACTGGGGCACGGATGATGATAATGAAGTGGACGCCCTGATTTCGGGTCCGGGTGACTTCCTGCCCAAATTGAAGGCGGGTTCGGCCGTACTGGCGTCGAGTGTGTTCTGCACCCTTTTCGATAAGAGTGACCAGAAGCGTCTGACGGCGGCGACGGTCACCCTGCAGGGCACGGGCTTTGGTCCGGTAACCGAAAACGAGGCCGGCGTCTATGCGTTCCCCGCGGTTATCGCCGGGGCCTATGATGTGGTCTGCGTATCGAATGGCTATGTGGATGCGAACGTAGGCGTCACGGTTGGTGCGGGCGAAATCAAGAGTGTCGTGGTGCCCATGGGTAACCAGGTGGGCACCGAAGGTGAAGGCGAGGGCGAGGGCGAAGGAGAAGGTGAGGGCGAAGGGGAAGGCGAGAAAGAGCCCGGTATGACCTGTGCGCCTACCACACCCATTGGTGGTGGCCTGGTCACCGACCTGACCCTCATGTTGGGTGTTCTGGCCCTGCTCTTCCTGGTGCGTCGTCGGCCGGCACGCAGCTAAGCGTTACCGATGAATCGCTGAGCCGCTGTGGTTTCCCATTGGAGACTACAGCGGCTTTTTCTTCATCAGGGGGATGGCGGAAAGGGCCAGCACCAGGAACCCGGTGAGGGCGATGGCGGTGGATACCCAGAGCACGGCCTGCAGATCGTTGTCGAGGTTTCCGACGCCCGCCAGGCTCCACAGGGTGACGGAGAACGCGAGTCGCCCGGCCAGGCTCTCGAGGGAGAGGTAGGTGGCGCGGTGCTCTTCGTTGATGAGGGGGTTTACTGCGGCGTTGCGGGGGGCGGTCATAATGCCCCGTGGGCAACTCCGTAGCAGGATGAGGAAGACGACCAGGGGATGAATAAAGGCGGCCATAGCGGCCAGTATGAGGGCCTGCAAGGCGGTGCCCAATAATAGGGTGGGCACGAGGCCGATGCGATCGCGTATATAGATGCTGCGGCCGGCCACCTGGCTGGCGATGAGCATGGTGATAAGGGTGACAATGCCCGAGCTGATGGGGGTGGCTCCTTCGAGGAAGGAAGGGCCTTGCAGGAGGCGATCCAGCCAGGGTTGGTAGAACTCGTAGGGCAGGTGATTGAGGATGATCATGATGACGCCATAGGCGGAAAGCCAGCAGAGTGCGGGCTGACGCAGTTCCCCGAGGGCGCGAAATACCTTGCCGTGAAAGTCACCCAGGGTAAGGGGGGCGGTTCGGCCATCTTGGTGGTGGGGCTCTTTCATGGAAATGGCGCAGCCCAGGGCCACCAGGCCACCTGCGAGTGACAGGGCATAGGCATAGTGGAGTCCGAAGCTGGCTGCCGCGCCCCCGGCGAGGGCGGCGACGCCACTGCCCAGAAAGGTGAGTCGGGAGACCCGTGCTTCCCGCTGGTCATACTCTTCCGTGCGTCCGAGTCGGGCCAGGGTGTCAAAGTGGAGGGCTGTGTTGGTGCCTGAGTTAAAGGCCATGCCCGTGGCAAGGAGAACTTGCCCGACGGCGAAGGGAGCGAATCCATCGCCAAAGAAAAAGAAGGCGTGGGCGAGGGTCACACTGGCGGCTGCAATGATGAGGGTGATGCGGCGTCCGATGGCATCGGAAAAATAGCCGGAGGGCAACTCGGTGGCGACCACGGCGAGATAGTAGAGGGCTTCAAGTCGGAGCACTTCGGCGACCGTGAGGTGGGTCTGAAAGTAGAGAAAGAAAACGGGGAGCCAGAAGTGGGCGGAGAAGGCGGTGGCATAGGCCGGGTATCGGGAGAGATTGCGCTCCATGATGGGGTCGTTCCTACCTTCCTGGGGTTGGGTGCAGGATTACGATAGCATAGTCCCACGCGGGTGGGGAATGTTGGACTTGGCCGGTGCAGGCGGGATATGCTCATGCGGTGAGTGAAAGCAGCTAACCTTTAAACAAAAGTGGAGTAAGCGCAATGCGTACCTCGAACCCTACCCTGAGCGATCGGGCTTTTGAAAACACCGTCACGGCGGATTACAGCGGGCGCAGCATGACCCTGGAGGGGACGGTAAACAAGACGGGCATCCTGTTGATGCTCGTGATTGCCGGTGCGGCCTACACGTGGAATATGTATGAAACGGCCGGTGCGGGTGCCGCGCTGCCCTGGATGATTGGCGGGGCGATTGGTGGACTGATCGTGGCCTTTATCACTTTCTTCAAGCCCACGATTGCCATGTATACGGCGCCGATTTATGCGATTCTGGAAGGTCTCTTTCTGGGGGCGCTGTCCGCCCAGGCGGAGGCGCAGGTGGCCTCTATGACGGGTGGCCAGGGCACGGTTGTGTTCCCGGCGGTATGTTTAACCTTTGGTATTTTGTTGGCCCTCCTGTTGGTTTATCGCCTCGGCATCATCAAGGCGACGGAGAATTTTAAACTGGGTGTGGCCGCGGCCACCGGGGGAATCTTCCTGGTCTATATGGCGTCTATCGTCATGGGCTTCTTCGGCGTTTCTGTGCCGTTCATCCATGAAGGGGGCGTGATCGGGATCGGCTTCAGTCTTTTTGTCATCGTGATAGCCTCCCTCAACCTTGTGCTCGACTTCGATTTCATCGAGAACGGCGCGGCCTCGGGTGCTCCCAAGTATATGGAGTGGTATGCGGCCTTTGGGCTGTTGGTGACCCTGGTGTGGCTCTACATCGAGGTGTTGCGGCTCCTCGTTAAGTTGCAGGGCCGCGACTGATTGGCGAATTGAGTTGCCCAAGTGGTTCAATGGGTTGCCACGATAGACCCGTCCAAATTCAAACAGTACTCCCCTCCCAGGAGGGGATTGACCTGCACGCCACGTGAAGGTCGTTGGTGAATCAGACGGGCGTGTCTCCCGATTCAGCCGTTGATTCCTGCTGAAACAGATGTTCTTTCATGGCGGTAGCGTTGCTACCGCCATTGTGGTGTCTGGACTCTGAAAGTGGCCGAAAAAGGTGCGTCGGGCGGCGGAGAGTGGGTACCATGGACGGTAGCCAGGACAGAATCTCAACCCATTTCGAGAGAGGTACTATCCGAATGAATACCCATGCCATGACCCGGGCCGCCCGACACGCGGCCCTCTCGCTGATAGGGGCATCGCTCCTTGTGCACCCGGCCACCGGGCAGGAATCCGAAACAGCCGTTACGCAGGAAGACCGCCTGCTATCGAAGACCCGACAATTGACCTTTGGGGGTAAACGGTCGGGCGAAGGCTATTTTTCGGCCGACGGAAAGCAACTGGTCTTCCAGAGTGAGCGCGCGGCGGAAAACCCCTTCTACCAGATCTTTTTGATGGACCGGGCGTCCGGTGAGGTGCGCCGGGTTTCCACGGGGGTGGGTAAGACGACCTGCGCGTGGATACACCCTGCGGGGGACCAGGTCTTGTTTGCCTCGACCCACGAAGACCCCGAGGCGAAGGCGAAGCAGGAGGCGGAGTTGGCCGACCGGGCTTCCGGCGAAGAAAAGCGCTATGCGTGGGATTACGACGCCCAGTATGAACTCTACAGCCGTGATCTGAAAACGGATGCCTTGACCCGGCTGACCCATGCCGAAGGCTATGACGCGGAAGCCTCGTGGGATCCCCGGGGCGAGATGATCGTGTTCTCTTCCAACCGCGCGGCCTATGAGGGGACGCTGAGCCCGGAGGAACAGAAGCGCTTTGAGGTGGATAAATCCTATTTCCTCGATCTCTACGCCATGGACAGCGATGGCAGCAACCTGCGTCGGCTGACCGATACGCCGGGCTATGATGGCGGGCCCTTTTTCAGCGCTGATGGGGAATACATCTGCTGGCGTCGCTTCTCCGAAAACGGGGCGACGGCGGAAATCTTCACCATGCGTCGCGATGGGTCCGAACAGAAACAGCTGACCCGCTTGGAAGCCATGTCGTGGGCACCCTACTTTCACCCATCGGGGGATTACCTGATCTTCGCCACCAACGTGCACGGCTTTGAAAACTTTGAGCTCTATCTCGTGGATGCGGCCGGGGAAAAGGAACCTGTGCGGGTGACGGAGACGGCGGGCTTTGATGGGCTGCCCGTCTTCACGCCCGATGGCAAGCAGTTGGCCTGGACCTCCAATCGGACGCCCGAAAAGCAATCTCAGATTTACCTGGCCGACTGGAACCATGCGGCGGCCCTGCGGCTGCTGGACGGCGGTACCGTGGCGGTGGCGGACGAGGAGGCTCCTGCGTTTCGTGCGCTCCCGGAAGGGCATCAGACTACGGCTGCCATTCGTGCGGAAGATATCCAGCATCATGTGGTGGCCCTGGCTTCCGAGGCCTTTGCAGGCCGGATGACCGGCACGGAAGGCGAGCGCTTGGCCACCGATTATGTGGCGGCGCAATTTAAGGCCCTGGGGCTGGAGCCTGCCGGTGATGACGGCACCTACTTCGACAACTTCGAATTTACGGCCGGTATTTCGCTGGGTGATGAGAGTGCGTTGGTGGTGGAAGGTGGAGACACGGCCTATGTGGCCGACGAAGATTGGCGTCCCCTGGCCTTCTCCAATGTGGGGAGCTTCCCGGCGTCGGAGGTGGTTTTCGCGGGCTATGGCATCGTGGCGCCGGCGGGTAATGGCTTTGAGGAATACGATTCCTTTGTCCACCTCGATGTCACCGATAAATGGGTGTTGGTCTTCCGCTTCATGCCCGAAGACATTTCCCCCGAGTTGCGGCAACACCTGGGACCCCATGCGAGTCTGCGCCGTAAGGCCATGGTGGTGCGCGATAAGGGTGCCCGTGGATTGCTGGTCGTGAGCGGTCCCCGCTCGGAAGTGAAAGCACAACTGTCACCACTGTCCTTTGATGTGTCTATTGGCGGCACCAGTGTGGCGGCAATTTCTATCACCGATAAGGTGGCAGAAGACTTGCTGCGCCCTTCAGGGAAGTCGCTGGAGGCCTTGCAGCAAGGACTCGATGGCGGTGAGGTGCAGATGGGCATTGCCCTGGATGACGTGCGCGTGAGCGCCCATGTGGATCTGAAAAAAGAGCGCCGCACGGGACGCAATGTGTTGGCCCGGCTCGTGGCCGATGGCCCATCCGATGGTGCCGTGGCCATTGGTGCCCACGTGGATCACCTGGGTGCCGGGGCTTCTGGGGGTTCCCTCGCCGATGGCAGTGAGCACGATGGTATTCACTATGGTGCCGACGACAATGCCTCGGGCGTCGCGGGGATGCTGGAAGTGGCGGCCCGCATGGTGGCCGACAAGGCGGCGGGCGATTTTGCACCCAAGCGCGATATCGTCTTCGCGGCGTGGTCGGGCGAAGAGCTCGGTCTGCTGGGTTCGGACCACTACGTGAAGGAGTTGGCCGACGGGAAGGAGGCTATCACGGACCAGACTTCCTCCTACTTCAACTTTGATATGGTGGGGCGTCTGCGGAGCAATCTCGTGGTAAGCGGTGCCGGCTCGAGTTCGGTGTGGTATGACGCCGTGGAGCGGGCGAATGCGTCCATCGGCCTGCCCATTGTTATGCAGAAAGACAGCTACCTGCCCACCGACGCGACGTCCTTCTATCTGAAGCAAGTGCCTATCTTCAGCGTCTTCAGTGGGGTCCACTCCGAGTATCATACGCCCCGGGATACCGCGGACCTGTTGAACTATGCGGGCGCGGCACGGATCAGTGCACTGCTCCATGAGGTTGCGGCCGATGTGGCGACCTGGTCCACCACGCCGGATTACATTGCCATGGAGCAGCCCGCCGAAGAGGGCGGCCGTGGTGTCATGCGGGCCTACCTGGGTACGGTGCCCGATTATGCCGAATCGGATGTGAAGGGCATGGTGCTCAATGGGGTGACCAAGGGCGCGCCGGCCGATAAGGCAGGGCTCAAGGGTGGTGATGTGATTGTGGAGATGGCGGGCAAAACCATTGAGAACATCTATGATTACACCTATGCCATTCAGGCGTTGAAGATTGGCGAGGCCGTCGAGGTGGTGGTGGAGCGCGATGGCGAGCGGGTAACCCTGCAGATTACGCCGGAATCACGGCAGTAAGACCATGACGTGATACGTGCCGGGCCCGTGGAAGGAGACTTTCGCGCGCCCGGCTTTCTATTTTTGCGGGGAGGGAAAAGGACCTGAACGACGGAAAGGGCTTAAAGGACAGGACGACAGGGGCATCAACGCCTCGTGACTACGGTGCTCCGTAGGCACGAGACCGTGCAACGCCAGCCCCCTTTGTGCCGTAGCCACGCCCCAAGACCACGTATCGAAAGGCCACCGTGCCAGGAACTCCCGTTCAACGAGGCTCAAGACACCCGAACCCGACCGGCGGTCGCGTGGGGTCGGGTGGCACCACAGACTGCCGTGACGCTCTTTCCTATTGTCCTTTATGTCTTTTCCGTCCTTTAGGTCCTTGGTGTGTGTTTGGAAATGGCGGGTAAAGGGTGTACCCTATAGCCTACCGATCGTTAAGTTTTTCCCAGAGCAAGGAGAGTGCTATGGATTTTGCTGTTTCGCCCAAGATGGAAGATCTGTTGGGCAAGGTGCGCGCCTTTGTGCAGGAGGAGCTCTATCCCCTGGAGCCCCAGGTATTGAACGAAGGGTTTGCTTCGGTCCTGCCGATTTTGCAAGAAAAGCGTAAGAAGGTGCGGGAGCTTGGACTCGCCCTGCCGCAGATAGAGAAAGAGCACGGTGGTCTCGGGCTCAGTGTCCTGGAGCACGGCCTGGTGCAGGCGGAGTTGGCCAAGACCTTTGTGGGCGTCTATTGCTTCAACTGCCAGGCGCCCGACGCGGGGAACATGGAAATCCTCATCAAGTACGGCACGCCCGAACAGCAGGAGCGCTATTTGAAGCCCCTGCTCGCCGGAGAAATTCGCAGTTGCTTCTCCATGACCGAAGTGGACTTCCCCGGCTCGAATCCCACGTGGATGGGCACGAGCGCCGTGAAGGATGGGGACGACTATGTCATCAACGGGCACAAGTGGTTTACCTCGTCCGCCGATGGGGCCAACTTCGCCATTGTTATGGCGGTGACCAATCCCGATGCGCCCAAGCATATGCGGGCGAGCCAGATTATTGTGCCCCTCGATACGCCGGGCTTTTCCATCGTGGAAAACATTTCCTGCATGGGGCACCGGGGCGAAGACTGGGACAGCCATTCGGAGGTGCGTTATGAAAACGTGCGGGTGCCCCAGTCGAACCGTCTGGGCGAAGAAGGGTCGGGATTCCAGATTGCCCAGCAGCGCCTGGGGCCGGGCCGTATCCACCACTGCATGCGTTGGGTCGGTATCAGTGAGCGGGCCTTCGAGCTCATGTGCCAGCAGGCCCTCACGCGGGAAGTGGCCCCGGACCGTCCACTGGCCAGCCAGCAAATTGTGCAGACCTGGATTTCCGAGTGTCGCGCGGAGATCAACGCCGCCCGCCTCATGGTTTTGCAGGCGGCCGATACGATTGACCGGCTGGGTGCGAAAGAGGCCCGGGTGGAAATTTCCCTGATTAAGTTTTTCGTGCCCAACGTGATGATGAAGGTCCTGGATCGGGCCATTCAGCTGCACGGCGGTCGCGGGATCACTGAGCGGACGCCCCTGGCCACCTTCTGGCGCAACGAGCGGGCGAGTCGCATTTATGATGGCCCCGATGAAGTGCACAAGATGTCGGCGGGCAAACGGATTCTGGAGTTGTTTCGCGCGCAGATGGGGGAATGACCGTTGACGGCAGGGTGGGGAGGCGGGCGGCGTCTTCTTGAGGCGGAAAGAGTCGAAGGACCTAAAGGACGAAAAGGACCTAAGGGACAAATGATATGGACGTAAGCATAGACAGCCCGAAGACGGTGCGGGCGGGTGAAGAGTTGGATTTAGCAAAGCTGGAAGCCTATCTGAAGGACGCCATTCCCGGGCTTGACGGGGCGCTGGCGGTGTCCCAGTTTCCCAGTGGCTTTTCCAACCTGACCTATCTCCTTTCCGTGGGCGAGCGCGAATTGGTGCTGCGACGCCCGCCTTTTGGCAGTAAGGTGAAGTCGGCCCACGATATGGGGCGGGAGTACAAGGTGCTTTCCGCGCTGAATCCTGTTTATCCGGCTGCGCCCCGTCCCCTGACCCTGTGTGATGATATGGAGGTCATGGGTGCCCAGTTCTACGTGATGGAGCGTATTCGGGGGGCCATTCTGCGGGGCGATAAGCCCGAGGGCTTTGACGCGGACGCGGCCACGGTGCGACGCATGTGCGAAAGTTTCGTGGGCAACCTGGCGGATTTGCATGGCCTGGATTACACGGCCGCCGGGCTGGCCGACTTGCGGCGGGAAGGCTCCTACGTGGAGCGCCAGGTGATGGGATGGATTAAGCGCTATGGCGGTTCCCAGACCGACGACATCCCCATGATTGATACGGTCATGGCGTGGCTGAAAGAAAACTATCCCGAAGACTCGGGTGCGACCCTGGTGCATAACGACTACAAGTTCGACAACGTGGTACTCGATGCCCACGACCTCACGAAGATCATTGGCGTCCTCGATTGGGAGATGTGTACCATCGGCGATCCCCTGATGGATCTGGGCACGACCCTGGCCTATTGGATTGAAAAGGACGACCCGGACCTGGGGGTGGTACAGTGCTTCCTGAGCAATGAGCCGGGCATGATGACCCGGAAAGACGTCGCCGCGGTGTACGCGGAACGGGCCGGGCGGGACCTGAGTAACTTACAGTTTTACTATGTGTTTGCCCTGTTCAAGCTGGCGGTTATCCTGCAGCAGATTTACTACCGCTACAAGCAGGGCCTGACGAAAGACGAACGCTTTGCTCCACTGATTTTTGTGGTGGGCGCCATGGGGCAGCGGGCCCTGGAGTGTATGGAGTCGGGGGAGGTGTAGGGGGCGGTGGGCTCAACCGCTCGTGGCGGGCGGCGTTTGATGGGGTGCGTTGGCCGTTGCTCCATGCACACGAACCGGCAGGGCCGGATCGCGTGGCACGGTTTTTGATTGGGTCTTTCGGGTGGGTGGTGCGGTAATTGTTTGTGGGACGGGTGGGACGCTTTGGGTTTCGGGGCGCTTTCCTTGATGGGGCATTGGGTGTCTTTTCCGTGTGACCGCTATTTGGGACGGAGCTTGGCAGGTGGTATCATCGGGTCTCTTTGCAGGTTGTCGTTAACTGGAGATACCCATGAGCAGTCGAATGGAAAACCCCGTGTGGTCCTATAGGGGCCTTGCCCTGATTTTTGTTGCGGGGCTCTTGCTTCCCCCCTTCGCGGACGCCGCGCCCCAGCGGCTCTTTCGCGAACTTGGTGCCTTCCCGGCGTCCGAGGCGCGCCAGGGGGTGGCGGTGGATGCCGAACATTTTTACGCTATCACCAATGGGGCCATCGGTAAATACGACAAGCACACGGGGGAAGCGGTCGCTGCCTGGACTGCGCCGGAGGGCTCCCATTTGCGGCACCTCAATGGCGGGGTGGTGGTGGACGGCAAGCTCTATTGCGGTCATTCGAACTGGCCTGCGACGCCTTATGAAAACACGGTGGAAATCTGGGATGTGGCAACGCTGACCCATCTGGAGAGCGTGCCGGTGGGGGTGGCGGACAAGGCGTTGAATTGGGTCGATGTGCGCGAGGGGGTGTGGTATGCCGTCTTTGCGACCTATGGCGAGGTGGAGAACATTCGCCGTACTTCCCTGGTCCAGCTCGATGCCGCGTGGAAGGCGGTGACCACCTGGACCTTTCCCGAGGCGGTGATCCAACGCTTTTTGCCGAATACCAATTCGGGCGGCGGCTGGGGTCCCGATGGCTTGCTCTATGCCACGGGTCATGATCACCCGGAGGTCTATGCCTTGCGGGTGCCCGCGGGTGGCGGTGTGATGGAGCTGGTGGATACCCTCCCGGCGACGGGTCACGGACAGGGCATTGCGTGGGACCGCTGGGATATTGGCACCCTCTACGGCATCCGCCGAAAGACGAAGGAAGTGATCGTCCAGCGTCTTTCCCATGAGGAGGAATATGGGGCGTTGAAGGAATCGGTGCAATGGGAGCGGGAAGCCGCTAACCCGGTGTTGCCGCCGGTGAAGGGCAGCGAATTTGATGCGACCCGCTGCATGAATCCCTGGGCCCTCCGGGTGGGTGAAGAATATCAACTTTACTACGGTGGTGGTGATTCCAATCGAATCCACCGTATCTGTAAGGCGACGGCACCGGTGAGTGACCCGACGGACTGGACCCGTCATGGTCCGGTGGTGTCACCGGGGCCTGCGGGGTCCTTCGATGCGCGCTGGACGGTGCTGCCCCACGTGGTGCAAATCGCGCCCGGGCAATGGCACCTCTATTACACGGGGAATTCGGGGCGGGGCGAAGGGTTGAGTGCCTTTCCCGGCATTGGCCTGGCCACGAGCAGCGACAGCATAACGTGGGAAAAGCACGGGTCGAGTCCCGTCATTGCACCTTCGGGGCACCATGGTGATCCCGATGCGATTGGTGTAGCGGGCGGCTCGGTGATGGAGGCCACCCTGCCCGATGGCACGACGGAGTGGCGCTATTACTACACGGGATGCCCGACCATTGGTGAGGCCCATGCGCTTAATCAGCAGAAGGTGATCTGCCTCGCTGTTTCGCAGGATGGGGTCACATGGGATAAGCGGGGCCCGGTCATGCTGCGGGATCCGAGTCGTGACTATGAAGATATCGCCGTCGCGGGGCCGGTGGTGCACCAGACGGAATCGGGGAGCTATCGCATGTGGTATTCCGCCATTGGCACGCGGTGGGGCTATTACTCCATTGGCTACGCCGAGTCGGACGATGGCATCCACTGGCGTCGTGGGGCGAAGTATCTGGATAACCTCCAGCTTCAGCCCACGGGGGAAGGCTGGGAGAAACAGATGGTGGAGTACCCTTCGGTGGTCAAGGAAGACGGACGGCTGCGCCTTTTCTATTGCGGGAACGGCTACGGCAGTTCGGGGATTGGCACGGCGGTGAGTGTGACGCCGTAGGGGGATGACGTCTACCAAGGTGCCAAGAGATTCCCCTCCCTGGAGGGGTTAGGGGTGGGTCAGCGACCGTCTTGTGACTTGACCCACCCCCGGCCCCTCCGAGGAGGGGAGTTTTGTCTGGGGCCCCGTGAGCCTTGGGCCGATAGTCGTCTGATTTAGTCAGATTGGTAGCCATTTGCGTGGTACCGCGTATCCATCACCGAAAGCGCGTTTCGCCCTCCTGTTTCGGTGTCTCTGCGAAGGGCAATGCAACGGGCCTTCAGCCCTGAACAGATTTATTCGCCCAAAACATGGGGCGTTGCCCCATGCTGATATGCTTCCGGGCCGTTGGCCCTGCAAAAGTTTTTCGGGCTGGAACCGAGCCGACTTCCGAAGCGCCAAAGGCGCGCGACATACCAGCCTGGGGCGAAGCCCCAGGAAATCAAGGTTATCGTTAAAATAAGGGCTGAAAGTCCGGCCCATATTGCGGGCAAAAACGTCTTCAATGGCACATCAAAGCATCAGGTCCCCGACATCCTCTGATTAATTCCTACACCGCGGGGCCCGTGGGTTTTCCGTGGCTGTCGTAGTGGTAGAAGCCGCGGCCGGTCTTGATGCCGTGGTGTCCTTCTTCCACCAGCTTGACCAGGAGCTCCGGGGGGCGGAGGGCTTCGTTGCGGTCGATTTCGTAGACGTGGGAAAAGGCCAGGAGGCAGACGTCGAGTCCGGCCATGTCGGCCTTGGCGAGGGGGCCCTGGATCATGCCGTAGCCCGTGGTGAGTCCTTTGTCCACGTCTTCCACACCGCAGACCCCATCTTGCACGAGGCGAATGGCTTCGCAGGTCATGGCGCCGAAAACGCGGTTCATGATGAAGCCGGGCACGTCTTTTTTTACGTGGACGATAAACTTTCCGAATTCGTCGCAGATGGTGCGGAACTTGGTCAGGGTCGTGGCGCTGGTCGTGGGAGAGGGGATGAGTTCCAGCAGGGGGTTGATGGGGACGGGGAAAAAGAAATGGGTGCCGACGACCTTGTCCGGGCGATTGGTGGCTTCGGCGAGGAAGCGAATGGGGATGGTGGAGGTGTTGGAGGCGAAACAGGCGTCGGGCTTACAGCAGGCGTCGAGGGCCTTGAAGAGATCCTGTTTTACTTCAACGATTTCGGGGACCGCCTCAAAGACGAGATCGGCGTCGCCTGCGGCGCTCAGCCGCGTGTCCGTCGTGATACGTTTCATGACGGATTCGGGGCTGGGGGTAATGAGTTCTTTGCTGTAGAGTTTGTTGAGGGACCAGTCAATGTTTCGGAGCGCATGGGTGACGTCGTCTTCCGTGCGTTCGACGAGGGTGACGGTGTGGCCGGTGGTGGCCGCTAACTGGGCGATGCCCGACCCCATGAAGCCGCCGCCGATGACGGCAATGTGTTGTTTGGACATGGTGGGTGCTCCTTGCGGGGTGGTGTGTGGTTGGTGTGAGACTTCCTTGAGACTACCGGTGGCACGGTAGGGGTTGCAAGTTGGGAATAGGGGGACAGCCCCGACGTCCGGGATTGTTGGTGTACGGTGTTATGGGTGTGTTCGCCCACGGGTAGGCTGTGGTGGGTTTTGGTTTGCTACGTCGGTGCAGTCCCCGCTGCGCCCCTACGGAAGTGTGAGGGAATCGAAGATGCGGCTCTTGCGGTCGATGGCCTGGAGTTTTACGGAATCCTTGGTGACATCGACGAGCCAGAAGTGAACGACGCTTTCTTCCATGGCGTTGTACCAGCGCAGTTCGCGATCGACATTGCGGCTTTCCCGGCCGAAGGCGCCATCACCAATGTATACCGTGCCGGTTTCTGCCACGGCATCACCCTTGAGGGGTTTGGAGCGCTTGGCCACGTGGTCGTCGTGTTCAAAGGCGACCCGGACGCCGTAGGTGTCGAAGAGGGGGCCCCAGGTCTTGCGGGCGAGGGTTTGTCGGGCGCCGTTGTAGTTGCTGAAGGCGGGGTAGAGGGGCATGTGATAGACGGCGAAGCGGTGGGGCGTGTCCTGGTGGGCCTTCAGGGTGGCCTCCAGCCACGCGGCCTGTTCTCCGTCGAAGGGATTGAGATAGCCACTGTCCAAGACCACAAAAGCGAGGTTGTTGCCCACCTTCCGGGTGTAATAGACCTTCTCTCCCTGGCGTCCGAAGAGGGGCAAATACCACGGCGAACGCAATTTGGGGTCGTCGGTCTCGAATTTGTTGACCTCGTGGTTACCGATGCAGGTGATGAGGGGAATCATGGCGCCGTCGCTGCGCCGCATGAAGGTGTCCCAATTGTCGAACCACGCGTCCCAGAGATCTTCATTGGCAATCATGCCATCGGCATAGGCCAGGTCGCCGCCGATGACGGCAAAATCGGGGTCGTGTTTGGCGGCTTCCTTGAGGATGCCGATGGCGCGGTTGTCCATGCCCATGTCACCGCCATTGACGAAGCGCACGGGCGCATCGCCCCCCGGGAGGGTGTGGAATTTGCGCTCGCCGCTGAAGCCATAGGTTTTGTCGCCTGCGACGAAGTGGTAGGTAGCACCGGGTTTCAAATCCGTGAGCTTCGCCACATAGAGGGCGCGCCGATCGGCGATCTCCATGAGGGAGGGATGGTATTTTGCTTCCACGACATGGCGATATTCCGACTGGGCGCCGTTCTGACTTTCCACATCATAAAACACGTGGACCCGGTCCGTCTTGCGGTCGGTGATGATGTTGACGTCGATGGTGGTCTCGGGCGCGTCCGAGTAGGTGAGGTAAAGGTGAAGTGGATCGGCTTGGGTCGTCGCGGCGAAGAGACAGAGGACGGCAAGTGAAACAATACGTCGCATGGTATGGGCGGTTCCCTTGGGGTGAAGGCCTGGTGTTGGTGGGTGTCTATGGGGCGTGGCATGGCTTGCTACTGCAACAGAAGAACTTGAACCACGAATGAACACTAATTTACACGAATGAAAAACAATAACGTATCATTTACTTCCCGGTGCGCCCCACCAGTTGGTCTTCGCCGCGAATCAGGGCCTTGTTGTGGGCAGCGAAGGTGACGCGTATTGCTGTTATGACCTCTGGATTGTCGCTGGCCACGTTGTACTGCTCGCTGGGGTCGTGATCAAGATTGTAGAGCAGCGGTGGGTCGTGTTGAACGAGTTTGGGCCCGCCATATTCGCCCCGGGTCTGGAAGTGGGCCTTGTAAGGGCCCTTCCGCACGGCGAAGACCTGGGTGCCCCGGTAGAAAAACATGGTGTCACGCGGACTGGCCCCGGTGCCCCGGAGGGCGGGAGTGAGGTCGAGGCTGTCGAGGGTGCGGTCGGTGGGGAGGGTGGCACCACTCAGTGTGGCCACCGTGGCCAGCAGGTCCAGCGTGGAGCCCATATCGGATACCACACCGGGTGCAATGGTGCCGGGCCACCAGAAGACCGTGGGGACCCGCATACCGCCTTCGAAGGTGCCGCCCTTGCCGCCCCGGAGAAGTCCCGCCGAGCCGCCCTGTTGCTTATAGGTGAGCCAGGGGCCATTGTCGGAGGTGAAGAGGACCAGCGTGTTTTTATCGAGGCCCTCGGTGCGCAGGGTCTCCAGCACACGTCCCACGCTGTGATCGATTTCTTCAATCACATCGCCATAGCGTCCCCGACGGCTCTTGCCGTTGAATTCGGGGGAAGTAAAGAGGGGGACGTGGGGCATGGAGTGGGCCAGGTAAAGGAAGAAGGGACCGGCTTTGTGGGTCTGGATAAACTGCACCGCTTCGTCGGTGTAACGCCGGGTGATGGTCGTCTGATCGGCCGGTCGCTCGATTTCTTGTTCGTCGCGGAGGAGAGGCACATCGAAATAGCGGCTCTCGGGCGTGCCAAAGGCCGTGCCGTGTTCTACGCCGCGGTTCCGGTCCATGTCGTTGCTGTAGGGGATACCGAAATAGGAATCAAAACCGTGGCGGGTCGGGAGGAACTGGGGTCGATGACCGAGGTGCCACTTTCCGACGGCGGCGGTGTGGTAGCCCTGGGCCTTCAACAATTCGGAAACGAGAATTTCGTTCTCCGGGATGCCGCCGGTGGAGTTGGGAAAGAGGACCCGTCGCTGGTCGCTGCACATGCCATTTCGCACGGGGAGGCGGCCGGTGAGGAGTCCGGCACGGCTTGGGGTGCAGACCGACGCGGCGGCATAGAAACTGGTCCATTTCTGGCCTTCGGCGGCCATGCGGTCGAGATGGGGCGTCTGGATGGTGGGGTGGCCGAAGACGCCGAGGTCGCCATAGCCCAGGTCGTCGCAGAAGATGACGACGATGTTGGGCTTTTCGGCGGCGTGGGTCAGGGCGCAGGCGAAGAGGGCCAGGGTGGTTGCGATTAAACGTAGCGTTTTCATGGGATGCTTTTCTCCATCTCAGAAAAGGGGGTCTGTTAAATGAGCGATATGGGTCCTATGGGGCATATGGGTCTTATGGGCATACGTCTTTTAGGTCTTTTACGTCCTTTAGGTCCTTTAGGTCCTTTAGGTCCTTTAGGTCCTTTGATGGAAACAGACGCGAATTGGATGACAGTCCCATTTACTCTATTTCATGTTTCAGTTTCGGCCGTGGGGGGCCGGCGTAGGGCTTGGCACCCACGTGGAGTCCCCGGTCGGGCACGGTGGTCAGGGCGGGGTCATCGGTCTGGGGTGGCGTAATCATGCCGTAGTAGCGCCCCATCCAATAGGCATCCAGCCAGCCACCCGGCTCGGCCACGACCCGTCCGCCGAGATGACGGTCCAGGCGCATGAAGTCGCCGTCCCAGCGATTGGCTTCCGTTTCCCGGGGGCTGAGGGGTTTGGGCCGTTCGGCATACATGCGGTAGCCCGGCGGCGTGAAGAGGTCATCGCGGTGAGAATTGGTGAAATCCAGTCGGCGCAGGTCCATGGGCCAGTCGCGGAGGTGGGATACGGCGCGATCGGTTTCGCAATCGTTGCCCGTGAGTCCGCCGTAGATAAAGTTAAACCACGGCACGGCCTGAATGCGTTTTACTTCCCAGCTCCGCTCCAGGCTTCGGAGCCAGAGCCGCTTCAATTCGGGGTCCGTCTCATATTGGATGAGGGAGTAATAGGTGTAGAAGGCGAGGCGGTCGTCGAAGTGGGTGAAGAAACCGGGATGAAAGGTGAGTTTCTGGCGCAGGATATCGGCCTGATAGTTCCAGTTGAGTAGCTGTTGTTTTCCGTCGAAGAATTTCTTGTCGCCTGTAAAGTGGAGGGCCGTCACCATGTAGTTGAAGGCCTCCATGCCGTTGAGTCCCCGGGCATAATAGCCATAGGGCGTCTGGAGGTAGTCGGGGTCCCAGCGC
The DNA here is from genome assembly GCA_034669905.1 of Candidatus Hydrogenedentota bacterium. Taxonomy (GTDB): domain Bacteria; phylum Hydrogenedentota; class Hydrogenedentia; order Hydrogenedentales; family JAEUWI01; genus JAEUWI01. Next base: position 85,969 of record JAXMOL010000014.1, on the reverse strand, counting down.
GCCCAGCGGGTGGGTTTTCCGTCCACATCTTTCAGCATGAAACCGTTGTCTACGATATGGCCGAAGACGCGGTGGAGGTGCTCCGTGGCCCAGACCCGCTCCTCATCATTGGCGACAAGCTGGAGGAAGAGCATGGTTTCATACATATGGGCGTCCGTCTCGTCGCTGGAGGTGTCGCCTTTCCACTCCCAGGCGCCATCGGGGGTGGCATGCCATTCGGCGGGGAGTCCACCCGAGCCGTGCATGGCTTTGAGGGTGGGTTCGCCCACGTTGTAGATGGAGCGGGCGGGGAAGCCGTCGATGGGGGTAATCTCTTCACTCCACTTCACCGATTTCATCATGTTGAGGGCTTCCGCCCGGGCGGCTTCTGAACCCGTTACGGCGTATTCAAAGCACTTGGCCGCCATGTAGTGACTGCTGTAGCCCACGTCGTTGTCGCTCACCTCCCGGACCCATTCGCCGTCAATGAGGTTAAGGGAGTGGACGAAGCCGAGGCGTTTCTGGCCCCATTCGTTCATCCAGCGTTCGTAGTAGGCCGCTTTCTTGGCGAGGGTGAAGGGCTCGTAGGTCACCACGCCCAGGCCGCCTTCGGTGGCGATGTAGGTTACGTTTTCGCCGCAGGCGATGGCGTTGACCTGGTCATGGGGAACCCAGCGGCCCTTGCCGAAGTACTGGTATTCGTCATGCACGTTGCGGATAGCGCCCCGGTTGGTGCCTATCCAGAGGTCACGGTCAAAGCCCACCGCGAGGGTGGTGGTGTCCTCTACACAAAGGCCGTCTTCCCCCTGGATGGGATACCACGTCATGCCCCGGAGGATAGCGAGGCCTTCGTCGGTCGCCAGGATAAGGCGGCTGCCCAGGCCGAGGATATCGCGGATGGTGCTGCCCCGTTGGAGGGAGCCCCAGTCGGAAAGGTAGTCGAAGGTGATGGCGCTGTTTTCCATGAGGCCGATCCGTGTGCCATCGTGAATGTAGTAGGTGCCACTGTAGGCGGCCACGCCCTTGATGGGCGACCGGGTGTCTTCCGTCAGGCGCGCGGGGGTGGTGCCGGCCATGCGGTAGAGGGCGGCGTTGGTGGCCACGATGACCGCCTTGCCGTCAGCGCAGAGGTCGACGACATGGTCGAGAACAATGGGGGCCCAGGTTTCGCCGTCGTAGCGCTGGAGTGCACCACCGCCAAGGACCCAGAGCTTGCCATCGGCCACGGTCAGCAGATCGACCGGTGCGGCCTCGAAGCCTGACACGGGTTGCACGTCTGTCTCGCCGACACGATAGAGTCCCGAGGGGCCACCGGCATAGACGTTGCCGTCATAGACCGCGACGGCCTTGAGGGGCTGGTCAAATGGGATGCGTTTCGAGAAGGCCTGGAGGTAGACCGTGTCAACGATGGGCTCCCAGCGGGGGTTCTCATGGATGAGCAGGCCCGCCGTGGCCGTGTGGCACGCGGCAAGGCAGAGCAACAGGGAAAGGATTTTCGGGGACCACTTCATGGCTACGTCTCCTTGGCGCATTTTTCATTGGACAAACGAGGTTTCCAGTATGCCCCATCGAGCGCGTTGCTGCCAAGAATCGTTTGTATGTATTTAAGGGACGTATGGGGCTTATGGGTCCTGTGGAATGGGGTCATTCAGCCCTCGTTCCCACGGTCCCCCGTGGGAATGCCTGCCTTGCCGCTACTGCGGCAATTCGCCGCAGGTGAAATGGTTGCGCTGTTTGGGGGGGGGTGATGGCCCACCGGGCACTCCGCAGAGCCTCTCCCGGAGGACCGGAAGGGTAGTGCGTTACACCGGAGGACCGGTGTAACGAGCCCGTATCTACCACGGAAGACACGGAAGTACACGGAAACCATTGCGGCGCCAGCCACCACGCTGACCGCCAGCGCGCGCACCCAGCCCGGCATCCTTTTCCGTGAATTTCGGTGTCTTCCGTGGTAGCACCAAATGGCGCACGCCCGTGTTTGCAGCGTAACCCCGTAAACCGTAGACTGTAGCCTCTAATTCACGCTACGTAAACTCCAGGAGCAATGGACCATGTGGTGTTATCGAAAAATATCTCTCTTCCTTGGCGCAATTATCGTCAGCATCGTTGCGCTACTGCCCGGGGCGGCCCACGGTGTGGACAAGCCCAACATCATTTTCGTTTTTTCCGATGAGCACCGCTATCAGTCCATGGGCCACACGGAAATGCCTCAGATGAAAACCCCCACCATGGACCGCATGGCGGCTGAGGGCTTTTCCTTTCGCCAGTGTGTGAGTAACTACCCCGTGTGTTCGCCCTACCGCGCGATTGTGATGACGGGCCGCTGGCCCTTTCAGACGGGCGTGATCGACAATAACATTCCCCTGGACCCGGCATTGCCGACGGTGGGAAAGGCCTTTCAGGCGGCGGGCTATCGCACGGGCTATATCGGGAAATGGCATCTGGGGAGTGGCAACGATGCACGTCCCTTCGGCTTCGACCATTCCATCATCTGGGCGGGCACGAACACCCACTATGACAAGAGCACCTATTTCAAAGATGGGGAACAGGGGGTGACGCCCCAGGGCTACAACGCAACACTCATGACCGACCAGGCCCTGGCGTTCATGGGTGCCCAAGGGGAGCAGCCCCATTTTCTGATGTTGTCACTCAATCCGCCCCACTCCAATTTTACCGATGCCCCGCCCGAGAAGTTGGCCCTCTACCCCGAGGGGTCCTTGCCTTTTCGGCCCAACTATCGCCTTCCCAAGGCGGAAGAAGGGAGTGTCTTTGCCAAGAACGGATCGCCCCACTACGAAGGCTATCACGCCCACATCAGCGCGGTGGATGATGAATTGGCCCGGCTCCTGGCGGCCGTAGCGCGCGCGGGTGCCGCGGAGAATACCATCATCGTTTATACCTCCGACCACGGCAGTATGCACGGGTCCCATGCCGTGGGAAGCAAGCGTCAACCGTATGAAGAGTCGGTGCGTATCCCCATGATTATCTACGGAGCGGGGCAAGTGCCCCAGGGCGTGCAGCATGACGCCCTCATCGGTGCCATCGATATGGTGCCCACCTTATGCGGGCTGGCCGGGATTCCGGTGCCGGAAGGGTGTGCGGGCAAGGATTATAGCGGCGTGGTAATGGACGGGGAGATACCACCGGAACGGGACGCCCAGTTCATCATGCACATCGCGAAGGACAATGCCTCCAAGGGTAATGCGCATCCGGCCCCCATCTTTCGCGGCGTGCGCACGGCGCGCTACACCTATGCGGAAGGTCCGGAGGGACCCATGTGTCTGTTCGACAACCAGGCGGATCCCTATCAGATGAAAAATCTCCTGGGGGACGGGGCGTATGCAACGCAGACGGAGACGCTGCAGCGGCAATTGGCCGTCTGGCTGAAGCGGGCGGAAGACCCCTTTACCAGTTCAGCGAATCGATGAAGGCATCCATCTCGGCGACCACGGCGTGGTAGTCCTTGTCGGAGAGGAGGCCGGGGTTGAAGAAGCCGTGGCCCGCGCCCTTGAAGGACCGGAGCTCGCAGCGGTTACCGGCGTCCTCCATGGCCTTCTGGAAGCGCTCCACGTTTTCATGGCCCACGACGATGTCGGCCGTGCCGTGGCAGATGAGGGTGGGCGGCAGACCGGGGCGCACGTGGTGCACGGGGGATAAGGTCTTGTCGCCTTTGGGGGGCAGGAGCCGTCCCAGATAGCCGAGGGGGGTGGTATCCACCACGGGGTTCAAGAGAATCATGGCATTGGGCTGGGGGCTGACCGTGGCATCGTCTTTTTCGTCGTCATATTCGGTGAGGATGCCGGTGCAGGCGGCCAGGTGACCACCCGCGGAACCGCCTGCCGCGATGATCTTATCGGGATTGATGCCAAAGACGTCGGCGTGACTGCGGACATAGCGCATGGCGGACTTGGCGTCGGCCACTGAATCGCGCACGGTGCTGTGATGCCGACTGCTCACGCGGTATTCGGCGGAAATGGCGAGAAGGCCCCGTTTCGCGAGATGACGGGCCTGGGGATAGAATTGCTCCGGTTTTCCGGTAATCCATCCGCCACCAAAGAAGAACACGATGGCGGTGCGCCCGCCTTTGGGCGCGGGGTCATCGGGGGTAAAGACATGGAGCTGCAGCGATTCGTCATCGGCCAGCTGTTTGTAGGAGACGAGGCTTGGCTCCACCGGGGTCTCTTTCTCAGGTACTTCTGCCCCGGCTGTCCAAAGGGGCAAGAGCATGGCGCTTGTCAGGACCAGGTACCGCAGCATAGGGCTACACGTCACTCGCGGTGCGATGGCTGCCCAGGGGGGAGTAGTCCGGACCGAGCTCATTAAGGCGCTCTTTGATGTAGCTGGAAACAATCTGGATGTTGGTGGGATCAGGGCTGACGAAAGTGCAACCAATCTGAACCAGGCCTCCCAGAGACTGGCCGGCGTCGGCGCGATGGACTACCTTGCAGGTAAGAATATCCCCTTTCAATTCGGGCAGGGGCAAGACCGCTTCCAGCATGTCGCCATTTTCGAAGGGGCCGTCTGACAGGATGAGCAGGCCACCGGTGCTGAGGTTGATGACGGGTACGGTCAGGCGACGGGGATGGACGTGGCCTTTCACCGACGCCTTGAAATCTACAGGGACACGCCAGGAGCCCCGGTGGTAATTTCGGATGACTTCCGGCGGACGTCGGAGTACGAGGCTGTCGCCCAGTGCTTCAGGTGCTTTCAGGACTTCCGACTCAAAGCGGGTATAGCCTTCGGTGTCGTGGAACTCCATGTCCACGTGCATCCCTTCCACGGGAAAATCGCGGATTGGGAAACTGACCGAAAGGCTATCGTCATCGGCCGCCTGAATGGACACCAGATAGCGTTGCCCCATCAGAATGAGGAGAAAGCGGTTTCCAGGGTTAAAAAGACTCTCCGACGCGTCTTGCTTCGATGCGATGTCCAATGACTCTCTCCTGTTTGCGATATGGTCCGCATGTGACAATGGGGCTTTATTTTATACCCCGAACCCGGTCTGTTGTCCATCCCAAATTGCCCAAACGACTTTTTTCCCTTATTCGAAGTGTGGGACCCGACCCCTGGACTCAGGTACAATAACGGAATGTGGGGGGAATTCACCAGTAATACTCCGTGTCGCCTGTGGAATTACGGGGTGGACTGGGCTCATTGCTTCGGTCCACTTCCGCCACGCGAGCCGATACAAAACACCCTGAATCAGCAAAGGACCTTGAATACATGATCGATTTGACCCAGCCCGAAGTGAAATTGGCCCTCCAGGTCGTGGGACAAGGGGCGGATGTGGCCCAGCAGGTGCGCACGGCCATGGCAGACCGAAATCTGACGAAGGACGACTTGTCACCCGTTACCGTGGCTGATTTCGCCTCGCAGGCGCTGGCCGCCCGGGCCATGCAGCGGGTCACGCCCGGCGTTGCGCTGGTGGGTGAAGAGTCGGCCGATGAGTTGCGGACCGACGAAGGCGCGGAAGTGCGGAAGCTGGTGGCGGAGTTCGTGGCAAAGTTTGATGTTGAGGCCACGGAAGCGTCGGTCTGCGATTGGATAGATTATGGGACCGCGGAGCCGAATGACTGCTTCTGGACGCTGGACCCCATCGACGGAACGAAGGGTTATTTGCGGGGCGGGCAATATGCGGTGGCTTTCGCCCTGATTAAGAATGGTCAGGTGGAGCTGGGCGCGTTGGGTTGTCCCAATCTGGGGGAAGGGTGCGCGCCCGACATGGGGAAAGGGGTGACTCTCCTTGCTCAGCGTGGTCAGGGCTCCTGGCTCTCCGTGGCCGGTAGTGATTTTCAGCAGGTGCATGTCTCGTCGCGCAGCAACATTGCGGACGCGCGGGTGATGCGATCGGTGGAAGACAGCCACACGAATGCGAGCCAGATTGACGCGTTGAACGCCGCCCTGGGTGTGACAGCGGAACCGGTACGGATGGACAGCCAGGCGAAATACAGTGTCTTGGCGGTGGGGGGAGGCGATCTGCTTTTTCGACTCCTGAATCCCGGGCGGGAAGATTATAAGGAATGTATCTGGGACCAGGCGGCGGGCGCCATTATTCTGGAAGAAGCCGGGGGGCGGATAACGGACCTTCGGGGGAAGGCATTGGACTTTGGTCAGGGGCGCAAGCTGCTGAAGAACACGGGTGTGTTGGCGTCCAATGGCACGTTTCACGAGGCAGCGCTCGCGGCGATTGCGGAAGTTTGCACCCTGCCCTGAGGCGCGTATCTACTTTCTCGTACGACGTAAAATCCTATTGAATCCCTGGTTGCGTGCCACGAAAGTCATGGTTGAGTTTTTGATAGGTGCTTGGGTGTGCGGTGTCAATGCACCCACAAAGCCGCTCGCTTCGCTCCCGTCTGTGAAGGTGGCACCCTTGCCGTTCCCTTTTCGTGGGCCGTTACGGGCGACCGAAATCCCTCAGAATAGATAACGCCCCGCCCGTACCAGATACGGGCGGGGCGTCTTTGCATTGGGGGTTTCTTACTTGAGGGTGACGACCACTTTGTCTTCCACCACCTCAATGGTGGAGATATGGGCCATTGCCTTTTGAAACTCGGGGTCGGTGTTGATCTCTTCGGCGAGATTCTGTTGGCGCAATTGACCCTGCAATTCCGAAGAGGCGTTTTCCCCCTTCATTCGGAACTCTTCCACGTAGACGTACATGCGTCCATCACTGGCCGATATGGAGAAGGTGGCGGCCCCATTGGCGTAGCGTCCCTCCAGGAAGGGAATAATGTTGCCGAGGTTCAGGCTGATCTCACCCTTTATTTCACCCTCTTCGACGGTGACAAAGACGGACTCCCCGAGTGCGCGAATGTCGGGGTCGGAACGGAGCATGGTGTTGATTTCCTGTCCGGTGAAGGAGAAGACTTTTTCCTCGCTCGTACCGGATTCCAGGGCCGCGGTGAAGGTCTCAAATTTTTCCGTGGCTGCTGTGGATTCCTCCTCGGTCATGACGACTTCGGGGATGGGCCGGGGTTCGGCTTCCGTCACGGCGTCGAGGGCACCGACACCCATCTTGTAGACGCTGTACCCGATGATGGCGGTACCGGCGATGCCGATGAGGGCCACGATGGCGCAGCCGATGAGACAGCCTTTGGAGTTGGAACTGGATTTGGGGAGTGGGGGGGCAATGTCCTGGGTCATCTTCAATCTCCTTTTGGGGCGGCGTATGCCGTCAAACGACGGTATCGTCCGTCAATAGTGCTTCTACATGGTTAACTTTGTCATCCATCGATTGGGCCTTGTCCACGCGGGTGCCCAGCTTGATGGTGGTGCTGATACGGGGGGCGCCCATGGCATGGACCTTGACATGGCAGGCCTTGATGGCGGCCATGACCGCATCCCACTCGCCTTCGATATTGGTGCCGTAGGCGTGGAGGCGAATGGAGAGTCCGGCTTCCTGGAGGATGCGCTGGCACGCCGCGATGTAGGGGGAGAGGGAGGTTTCGGCATTCATGGGGATGATGCAAAGATCGACGATGACATTCATGGGGTGCTTCCCTTGTCTTGCTAAGTGATTCAACCGTGTCGATCCCATTCTACCCAACTGGCCATAAAAATGCCTCCCTTGCCCTTAGTTACAACGACCTTGGGTTTTCTATTCGGCCCGTGGCATGATGGGGGTATGACGCGACACAATTGGCTTGCTATCTGGGGTCCTGGAATACTCGTCGCCGCGACGGGCGTTGGGGCCGGGGATCTGGCCACGGCCAGCTTTACCGGGGGGCAACTCGGTGTAGCGGTGCTGTGGGCCGTCGTCGTGGGGGCGGGGCTGAAATATGTGCTCACCGAGGGGCTTGCCCGGTGGCAATTGGGCACCCATCAGACCCTGATACAGGGCTGTATTCAATACCTGGGGCGGCCCTTTCAGGTGTTCTTCCTCTTCTTCCTCCTCTATTGGAGCGTCTATGTCGGGTCGGCGCTCATGTCGGCCTGTGGGGTGGCCGCCCAGGCGATTTTTCCCATTGTGGAGAATCCGATACAGGGCAAAATCTGGTGGGGCTGCGTGCATAGTCTCGTGGGCTTCATGCTGGTCTGGCGTGGTGGCTTTCAGCTCTTTAAGCAAGTGATGGCGGTGTGCATCGGCATCATGTTTGTGACAGTGATTATCACCGCCTTTCGTCTGGGCATTGATGGTGGGGCGGCGTTGCGGGGGCTCCTTATTCCCACGGTGCCCCAGTGGGGGCGGGATTCCCTGTTATGGACCATGGCCCTCATGGGGGGCGTGGGCGGTACCCTGACAATTGTATGCTACGGCTACTGGATGGAAGAATCGGGTCCCCGGGGCGCGGACGCCACCCGCATCATGCGAATCGATCTGGGGATTGCCTACGGGCTCACGGCACTTTTCGGTATGGCCATGGTGGCCATCGGTAGCCAGGCCCTGACCCGCGACGGAAGTGGTGCGGGACTGATTGTCCAGCTGACCGAAACCCTGCGGGGTGCCCTGGGTCCGGTGGGCGCCTGGATTTTTCTTGCGGGAGCGTGGGGAGCGTTCTTCAGTAGTCTCCTCGGGGTGTGGCAGAGTGTTCCCTATTTGTTCGCAGACTTCTACTACCGGAGCCGGTCGGCATGTGCCAATGGGGAACACGTCACGGGCTTGACCGAGACGTGGGCCTATAAGGGCTACCTGATAGCACTTACCGTGGTTCCCATGGCGGTGTTGGGCATGGATTTCAAGGCGCTGGCAAAGTATTACAGTCTTATCGGGGCCGTGTTCATGCCCTTGCTGGCGCTGGCCTTGCTCTATCTGAACAACCATGCGGCCCTGCCTGGGGCCTATCGAAACCGATGGCGCAGTAATGGCGCGTTGGTTGTTATTCTGGTCTTTTTTGCGGCCGTCGGCGTGGTGTCGGTCTGGCAGAAATTTGGAGGATGAATAAGAGTCTTTCACGGTGGCTATCGGATGACCGCCGTCGTGAATGTATGTTACGATCATGTTTGTAACCATCTGCAGGGAGTCGGTGCCCGGCCCGGTGGCCCGTCGTCGGCTTTCGTATGCAGTAACAGGAGGATGGGCTTATGGCAACTATTCGAGTCACTGGCGTACAAATGGGCGTCGAAGCAAGTAAGAAGGACAATCTGCCGAAGATTCTCGATCACATCAAACACAGCGATTGTGATTTTATCCTCTTCCCTGAAATGAGCCTGACCGGCTACAACAATGAATTCAGTGATTCCCGCACCGAAGAAGCCTGGAATCAGATCGCCACGGCATGCCGTCAATCGTATGTCACCGCCATCGTCGGAACCGGTGCCCGCATTGATGGCCACACCTACATTCAATCCCGTGTTTTTTCGGACGAAGGTTCTTTGCTGGGAACCCAGGAAAAACTGATTCCCACGGAACGGGATCGGGAATGGTGTCGTCCGGGCGATGAGCTTCGGACCTTCAAGCACGGTGATGTGGACTTTGGATGCCTCATTTGCAATGACCTCTGGGTAACCCCCGGCGCGGGTCCCTATCCGGATCGGCGGCTGAGTTATCAGTTGGGTCAGAAAGGGGCGCAACTTATCTTTCACAGTATCAACTCGGGCTGTGATCCCTTTTATGCGGATTACCACGAAGCGAACCTGAAGGTGCGCGCCAAGGAGAGTGGCTGCTTTATCATCACGGCGAATGCCGCGAGTAACAATGGACCGATTAATGCCCCCAGCGGGGTGGTGTCGCCCGAAGGCGAATGGCTTGCCCGCTGTGACCTCCAGGGCGAAGGCACCTATACCTTCGATCTGGATACCGATATGTTGTAATCCCCTGAACCTAACAGGGGAATGAAGTGGCCCCCGGCCCCAGGCCGGGGGCTTTTACGTGGACGCGCTACGGGGTGGTCGGGTCCGTTTGATCTGGGCCGTAAGCACTCTCTACTATGCGATTCGACCAACGCAGGGCGTCTGTCGCCAGGGAATTCCGAATATCATGCCCACCATCAGTGCAGTATTGATCGTCAAAGATGAAGCAACGCGAATTGCCGCGTGCCTGGAGGCCCTTCGCGCCGTTGCCGATGAAATCGTCGTGGCCGACACGGGGTCCGAGGATGACACGGTGGCCCGGGCCCGGGAGTGGACCGAGCACGTCCATGCCATTGCGTGGCACGGCGACTTTGCCCGGGCGCGAAACGAGGCCCTGGCACAGGCGACAGGCGATTGGGTCTTATCGGTGGATGCCGATGAAGTCGTCCGTGATCCAGCAGGCGCACGGCGGCTCTTGCTCGATTTTATCCAGTTTCAACCCCAGGGCACCGTGGGGACCATTGAGCACGTCAGCCCCACGACCCATGGTGCAGAGCGCAGTGTGGTGCGTGGCCACGTCAAACGTTTCTTCCCCCGGTCCGGCTTTGAATTTCGTGGGGCCATTCACGAACAGCTCGTTTCCACCGGGGTGCGCGAGCACGTGGCGGCAACGGGGGTTGTGGTGGACCACTCCGGCTATGATCAGTCGGTGGCCGATCCCCATCACAAGGCGCGGCGGAATATACCCCTGTTGGAAAAAGCCGTGGCGGAACACCCGGAGAATGAGTACTATCAGTATCAATTGGGGCGGGCCCACTACACCTTGATGGACTATGAGAAGGCGGTGCCCGCGCTGGAACGGGCTCTGTCCCTCATTCACTTCGCACCGGGTGCCGCACCCACGGGAGCTGCGGGTACGGTTTCGCGGGAGGTCTTGACCACGGCCATCGTGAGCCTGGCCTACGCCTATGCCAACACCAATCGCCTGGCCGATGCGGAAGCCCTGTTGGGCACCCATATTGAACTGGGGCATCCGGGCACGCAGTGGGCAGACTTCTATCACGTCTGTGGCTATATTGCCCTGATGTTGGGGGACGTGGAACGGGCCCGCGCCGGGTACACGGAGTCGATGAAGTGTGGTGCCATCCGGGAAGATGTGGCGGGTACGGGGAGCTACGCGAGCGCCTATCACCTCGGCCTGCTGGCAGAGGCGGAGCAGGATGTGGTGGGTGCGATTCGCAGCTACGGACAGTCCCTCGAGTTTAAGCCGGACTATGAGCCGACCTTGAACCGCTTTATCGACTTTATGGTGGAGAATGGCTTTGGGGTAGCGCCGGATATCCAGCGTTGGGCGGACCCGGCGGCCTTTCACCGGGTGTGCCTGCAGAAGTTGAAGGAGCGCCTGGAGAAGGGGGATACCGAGGCGGCGGAGTTTATTCACACAACCATTGGGCTGCTTGGCGTGTCTAACAAGCAGTTTGCGGGGGATTTGCCCGACCAATGTCTGACCTTACGTCGCCAATACGGCATCGTCTAAGAACGACTTTCACATGGCCAGGGACTGGCCAGGACCCAGGAGAGCGCCCATGACTTCTTTTCAGTTGACCGACAAAGTGATATTGGTGAATGGGGGGAGTCGTGGCATCGGCGAAGCCTTTGCGCGGGAGTTTGCCCGCCGGGGCGCGACCGTGATCGTGGCTTCGCGCAAGCAGGAGGGGGTGGATGCCGTCGCCAAGGCTATCGTGGCGGAGGGGGGCAAGGCCGTGGGCATGGTGTGTCACACGGGCGATGGGGAACAGATTGATGCCCTCTTCGCCCGCATTGAGGCGGAGTATGGCCGGCTCGACGGGCTGGTCAACAACGCGGCGACCAATCCCTATTTCGGGCCCTTTGTGGAGGCACCGGAGTCGGCTTTTGACAAGACCTTCGACGTGAATGTGAAGGGCTATTTCATGATGTCCCAGCGGGCGGCGCGGATGATGGTGAAGAATGAGAACGGTGGGTCGATTCTGAATATAGCGTCTATCGAAGGCATCAGCCCGTCGCCCATGATGGCTATTTATTCTATGACGAAAGCGGCGGTCATCATGCTGACCAAGACGGTGGCCAAGGAAATGGGGGGGGCGAATATCCGGTGCAACTGCATCTGCCCGGGGTTGACGGAGACCAAGTTCGCCAAGGTGCTGATTGACACGCCCGAGATACGCGATGAGCAGGTCGGGAAGACGCCTTTGGCCCGCCATGCTCAGCCGGAGGAAATGGTGGGGGCGGCGGTTTATTTGATGTCGGATGCCGCGAGTTTTACGACGGGCGCGATTCTGACCGTAGACGGTGGCGCGGTGATGTAGGAAGCGGGGGGCTTCGGGTGCCACCCTCAAGCAGAGGAGCGCAGCGGGGGAAGCTTGTGGGTGGGTTGTATTCAGTAACGTCACCCGTGGGAACCAGGTGTATGCGGCTTTTCTCTTGTTGCTATCGGGGGATGCTGTTCCCGTGCAGTCCTATCACCCACAAGCGCTGCGGCGGAGCCGCCCCGCTTGAGGGTGGCACCCATGGGCTTCATTTGTCGCGTCGGTGCAGTCCCCGCCTGCGGCGCGTCGTGGACCCGCCTGCGGCGCCCGCTTATGGCTACATCACCGTTTTGTCGAGGCTCCGGTATTGAACGGCCTCGGCCACGTGTTGTTCGCTGATGTCGGGTTGGTCTTCCAGGTCGGCGAGGGTGCGGGCGATGCGGAGGATTTTGTCGTAGGCCCGGGCGCTGAGTCCGAGGGTGTTGAGGGCCGTTTCCAACAGCGATTTGCTGGCGTCGTTGAGCACGCAGTAGCGACGGAGGGTCTTGGTGTCCAGGTGGGCGTTGTAGCGTGCGCCGGAGCCGTTGGCCCGGGCATGCTGACGCTCCCGCGCGGCGAGGACCTGGTCGCGCACCTCCTGGGTGGAGGGGCCACTGCTGCGGGTGTCGGTCAACTCATCGAAGCTCAGGGCGGGTACATCCACATGGATGTCAATGCGGTCCAGGAGGGGCCCCGAGAGTCGGCCCATGTAGCGCTGCACATCGCCCGTGCTGCAACGACAATCCCGTCGGGGGTCGGTGCGGCAACCGCAGGGGCAGGGGTTCATGGCGACCACCAACATGAAGCGGCTGGGGTAGGTCACGGAATAGTTGGCCCGGCGGATGTGGACCTGGCCATCTTCGAGGGGTTGACGGAGTACTTCCAGGGCTGCGCGGTTAAACTCGGGCAATTCATCCAGGAAGAGGATGCCATTGTGGGCGAGGCTTACTTCTCCGGGATGGGCCTGCTGTCCACCGCCTGCGATGGAGACGGTGGTGGAGGTGTGGTGGGGACTGCGAAAGGGCCGGGTGACAATGAGGGAATCCTTGCGCTGTTCCACGGGGCACACGGAATAGATGCGGGTGGTTTCCAACGATTCATCGAAGGACATGGGCGGCAAGATGCCGGGCAGGCGGGAGGCCAACATGGTCTTGCCCGTACCAGGAGGGCCGACCATAAGTATATTATGGGCGCCCGCGGCGGCCACCATGAGGGCGCGCTTCACGTGGCCCTGTCCTTTTACCTCGTCAAAATCGGGCACACGCAGGTGGGCCGTTTGGAAGAGCTCGTCGACTTCGGTGCGGTGGGGCGGGATGACTTCGTCGCCCGCCACGAAGGCGGCGGCCTGTTCCAGCGACTGCACCGGGATGACATCGCAGCCCTGGACCACGCCCGCTTCATCGGCGTTCATGGCAGGGAGTACGATGCCCTGGAGGCCCTGATTGCGGGCGTTGATGGCCATGGCCAGGGCGCCCGCCACGGGGCGCAGGGAACCGTCGAGGGCGAGTTCGCCGACGAAGGCGTAGTTGTTGAACGCCGCGCCTTCCAGTTGGGCCGTGGCTGCGAGTAGGCCGAGGGCGATGGGGAGGTCGAGGGCGCTGCCTTCCTTGCGGATGTCGGCGGGCGCGAGGTTGATGACGTTGTAGCCCCGGGGGTAGCGGAAGCCGGAATTGCGGAGGGCCGAGCGGACCCGGTCTTCGCTTTCCTTGACGGCGGCGTCGGGCAGGCCGACCATGGTGATCTTGTTCATGCCCCCGGCGGAGTTGTCCACCTCGATGGCGACGGTGAAGGCGTCGATGCCGAGGACAGCCGCTGATTGTACCCGCGCTAACATGGTGAAATTTGCCCCGCGTTTCGATGGAGTCAGGTCCCAGATTGCTAGAGGGCTATTGTGGGGAATGGGGCGGCGGGGTGTCAAGATGAGGCGTGGGGCGAGGTTATTCGCCTTCGGCGTTGCCGCAGGAGCGGCAAGATAGGCATTCCTACGGCGGACCGTAGGAACGAGGGTAAAGGGGGTTGACCATTCCTGGTCGACACAGCAAGCACGGTGCGATTGTCAGCTTACGGTGAGTTTCAAAGAAGGGGCTCAGGGCGTGACGACATTTGGATGACATTACGTGCCTTTTGGGATTCGGCGTGGGCCTTATGTCGACCAGGAATGGTCAACCCCCTGTTGGTCACGTCTCAGAAAGTCGCCGTGCCTTCACGCCAGGTGGCAAAGAGGGCCTTCAGTGTTTCCAGAGAATCCGGTTTTTCTTCGGCAAGATCCCGGGTCTCACCAAGGTCTTCGGCAAGGTCAAAGAGATGCCACGCCTTGTCCTTCCGGTCGAAAATAAGTTTCTCATGCCCCCGGCGAATGGCCTTGTAGTTTCGGTATTCAAAGGCCAGGTAATCATGAGGTGTGCCCGCCTCACCCCGCAGTGCAGGCAAGGGGTTCTTCCCGTCGAGGATGCGGTCGTCGGGCGTGGGGAGGCTGGCCACTTCCAGGCACAGGGACAGCAAATCGGGACTCCACAGCATGGCGTCGGAGACGGAGCCAGCGGGGATTTTTCCGGGCCAACGGACGGTGGCGGCCACGCGGATGCCCCCTTCCCAGAGGGTCACGCCGCCATCGCGGAGGGGCTTGTTGTTGGAGACTTCCAGGCCCCGGTCTTTCAGCATGAAGGCCCCGTTATCGGAGTAAAAGACGACGATGGTGTTGTCGCGAATACCCTGATCATCGATGGTCTTCAGCACGCGGCCGACGGCGGCGTCGAGGGCGGTCATCACCGCATAGTAGCGCCGCTTGGGGTCCGCCTCATCGGGTGACCAGCCATAGGCCTCAAAGGCCCAGTCGGGTGCCTGCCACGTGTTGGGCATGCCGGGGGCCTTGTTGCGCGCCGAAGGGAAATGGGGTGCGTTGAAGGGGAGGTAGAGGAAGAAGGGCTTTGCGGCATTCTCGCGGATGAACGCACTCGCGGCGTCGGCGAAGAGGTCGGTGCTGTAACCTTCTACGTGGACTTCCTCGGTGCCGCGAAAGAGATCGTGCTTCCCCGCGTAGACGTGGGTGTAATAATCGATGTTGCCCGAGGCGTGGCCGAAGAACTGGTCGAATCCCCGTTCGGTGGGACGACTGCCTTCCGCGAAGCCGACGTTCCATTTGCCAAAGCAACCCGTGGTGTAGCCTGCTTCCTTGAGGTATTGGGGGATGAGTTTTTCCCGATGGTCCAGGCCGACGCCATAATTGCCTTCAATACCGCCAAGCTGGTCGGTGAGGCCATGACGCTGGGGCACGCGGCCCGTGAGCAGACAGGCCCGGGAGACGGTGCAGGTGGGTGAGGCGGTGTAGAAGTCGGTGCAACGGACCCCTTCCGAGGCGAGGCGGTCGATGTTGGGCGTCTTGATGGCGTCGTTGCCGTAACAGCCGAGGTCGCTGTAGCCAATGTTGTCGCCCGTGATGATAACGATGTTGGGGGACGCGGCGTGGGCGACGATGGTGACGAATACGGCAGCCAGAAAGGTCAGGTGATAATGGAGTCTCATGGTACATCCCGGATAATCGTAGGAGTCGGTGAAAAGAATTCGCTGCATAGTAACGAAGTGCGGGTGGCGAGACAAAATAACAACTGGCGCCAAAAACAAAGGGGGCTGACCATTCCCGCCACGGCGCGGCTACAACCTGATCGACACAACCGGCACGGTGCGATTGTCTGCTCACGGGGGGGCTTTGAAGAAGTGCTTAGGGCGTGACATCCTCTGGACAACATCACGTGCCTTTTGAGATTTGGCGTGGGCCTTATGTCGACCAGGAATGGTCAACCCCCTGTTGGACACGTGGGAGTTCTTTGACATTCTTTCAGGCGTGCATCAACCCCGTTCCCAGCATACGACACAGCCATTGCCCACGTTGCCCATGGCGAGTACGACCAGCATGTCGTCAAAACCTTCCAGCGTTTGGAGGCGCTTGAGCATTTCCGCGCTGCCCGTTGCCGCGCTCGGGTATTTGCAGGTGCCGGACGTGCCGATGAGCACCCACCATACGTCCGCGCCAAAGGGTCCTGCGTTGGTGGTATGGATTTCCACCCGTTCGAGTTCCGCCCATGGCACCGAAGTCTCCACGCCGTCCTGGTCGGTGACGACAATCGTGTCCTCTCGGTCTTCCACGACGATGCGACGCTCCCACAGGGGATCGGGGCGCAGTCGGGCATAGAATTTCTTGAGTCTGGTGAACATGGGCGTGGTGCGTTCCTTAGATGTGAATTCAACCGTTGCTTAGTTCACCATACAATCTCCCAATCCGCGGTACAAGCATTGGTATAGGAGCCATTCGGGTGCTTGAGCGCTGTGGGACCTGTGGGGCCTGTGGGACCTGAAAGGCGCCGTTGTCCAGGATGGTGGCTTCCGACTGGCGATACTCCTTGCCATCGGCTCCCCAGGTCCCGTTCTTTGTCGCCCAGAAGAACGAAAAAGGGGACGACACGTTCATGCCGTCCCCTTGGGGGTTCTCTCGTTGTTTTCGCTTTTCCTACTGGCGGAATTTCCGATACCGGGCGCGGCGGTTTTCGAAGAGCTTGGAGCCCATGTTTTCCACGCGCCAGGCTTCGTATTCCTGGTAGTTGCCTTCAAACCAGCGGACCTGGCCTTCGCCCTCAAAGACGAGGAGGTGGGTGCAGACCCGGTCGAGGAAGAAACGGTCGTGGCTGATGACCATGGCGCAGCCGGTGAAATTCAGCAGGGCCTCTTCCAACAGACGGAGGGTGTTCACGTCCAGGTCGTTGGTGGGTTCGTCGAGCATGAGGAGGTTGCCGCCCTCCTTGAGGAGCTTGGCGAGGTTGCAGCGGTTCCGCTCACCACCGGAAAGTTGGTTGGCCATCTTCTGCTGGTCGGAGCCCTTAAAGCCAAAGCGCGAGAGGTATTGGCGGACAGGGACTTCCTGCTTGCCCAGTTTGACGAAGTCGGCACCACCGGCTACTTCGTCGATGAGGCTCACGTCGCCCGCGATGGAGCTGCGCTCCTGGTCGACGTAGGAGGGGAGCACCGAGGAGCCGACGATGATTTCGCCCGCATCGGGCTGCTGCTCGCCGAGGATCATGCGGAAGAGGGTGGTTTTACCCGTGCCGTTGGGGCCCACCAGGCCGACGATGGCGGAGCGGGGTACGATGAAGCTGAGGTCTTTGTAGAGCAGGTCTTCGCCGAAGCTCTTCGAAACGTTTTTGAATTCGATGACCTGTTCGCCGAGCTCGGGTCCGGGGGCGATTTGGATGGAGGCGCTGTCCGCATTCTGTGCGGCGGCTTCCTTGGCGATCAGCTGCTCATATTCCGAAAGGCGGGTGCGGCTGAGCTCATGGCGCGCGGCCGTGCTCATCTTGATCCACTTCAATTCACGGTCAAGGGCCTGGGCGCGGACGGAATTCTTCTTTTCCTGACCCGCCATTTTTTCCAGCTTCTGGGCGAGCCAGCCGGAGTAGTTGCCTTCCCAGGGGATGCCGTGGCCGTGGTCCAGTTCGAGGATCCATTTGGTCACATTGTCGAGGAAGTAGCGGTCGTGGGTGACGATGATGACCGTGCCGGGGTAATCGCGGAGCTGGATTTCGAGCCAGTCCACCGTTTCGGCGTCCAGATGGTTGGTGGGTTCGTCGAGGAGGAGGAGGTCGGGCTTCTCAAGGAGGGCCTTGCACAGGGCCACACGCCGCTTTTCACCGCCACTGAGGACGCCAATCTTCCGATCGTCTTCGGGGAGGCAAAGGGCTTCCCCCGCCTGATTGAGCACCTGCTCCAGGTTCCAGGCGTCGGCCGCATCGAGTTTGTCCTGCAGCGTACCCATTTTCGCGAGGAGGGCTTCCATCTCGTCGTCTTCCATGGGCTCGGCCATCTTCATGCCGATTTCTTCGAATTCCTTGAGCATGGCCATGGTTTCGCCGAAGGCCCCTTCGAGGGTCTCGCGGACGGTGGCCTCGGGGTCGAGGATGGGCTCCTGAAGCACAATGCCCCGCTCGAATCCCTTGGTGAGGTCGGCCTGGCCCTGGTAGTCGTCATCCATACCGGCCATGATTTTTAGGACGGTGGATTTACCCGTACCATTTTCACCGACGATGCCGATTTTGGCGCCGGGGTAGAAAGACAGGTTGATGTCCTTGAGGACCTGTTTCTGGCCATAAAACTTGTTCAGACCATACATTGTGAAAATAAATTGTTCTGCCATGGGACCTCGCTGGAAGGGTGAAAATCGGGGGGTAGTGGGCATTCGAAATCGCCCGCCATTGTAATATGGGGCGGACGGGACAGTCAAAAATTCGGGGCGTTTGCGGCCTTCCGAAGGGGGGCGTATAC
This sequence comes from Candidatus Hydrogenedentota bacterium, assembly GCA_034669905.1. Classification (GTDB taxonomy): domain Bacteria; phylum Hydrogenedentota; class Hydrogenedentia; order Hydrogenedentales; family JAEUWI01; genus JAEUWI01. Next base: position 67,625 of record JAXMOL010000014.1, on the reverse strand, counting down.
TTGGTTTCGAAGTAACGGGGCACAACTGCGTCCGCGTCGGGCGCTGCAGGAAAGGGTCACTATCCCTATGAATATTCTCGGTGAAGGTCGCTTCGTCCGGTTGGTGGAGCGGGACACCTATGAGTTTGTGGAGCGTATCGGGTGCACCGGCATCATCTCCGTGGTGGCCATCACGCCAGAAAACGCTATGGTCTTTGTGGAGCAATACCGCCACGCGGTAGCGTCCCGGACTATTGAGTTGGTGGCGGGGTTGGTGGGTGACCAGGGGGAGGAGTCCCTGGAGACTGCGGTGCGACGGGAGCTGTTGGAGGAGGCGGGTTACGAAGCGCAGGGCCTGGAGTTTTTGATGGAGTGCCCCAGCGCGGGCGGCATCACGGCGGCTCGGGTCAATTACTTTCTGGCGCGGGACGTGGTGAAGGTGAACGAGGGCGGCGGGGTGGACGACGAAGACATTACGGTTCATGTGGTGCCCACGGCGGAGGTGCATCAGTGGCTACAGGAACAGAATCAGGCGGGTGTACTGGTGGACCCCAAGGTTTATCTCGGGCTCAGCGTAGCGCTTCATGGGTGGAATGGGAACGGGCGCTGAGCCATGGGGGAGGGTCACCGACATATCGACCGGAATTTTGGCCGGGTCAGCCCTCCGGTCCAGTGGGTTTCTCGAAAGATGCTCCAACTATTAGGATGGCGCATCGCGGGCACCTTCCCCGACGACGACAAGCTCGTGGCCATTTTTGCCCCCCACACCTCCAACTGGGATTTCGTGATCATCTATCTCATGGTGAACGCCTTCGGGGTGAAAGGCAATTTCTTCGCGAAGCACACCTTGTGTCATCCGCCGCTGGGGTGGTTCATGAAGGCCGTGGGGGGCGTCCCGGTCGTGCGACGGCACACCCAGAACCTGGTGGACAGTGCGGTGGAGGCGTTGGCGGAACATGAGCACTTTTATCTGGGACTGGCCCCGGAGGGTACGCGTCGTTATACGGACCATTGGCGCACCGGTTTCTATCACATCGCCGAGCGGACGGGTGCACGGATATTGTTGATGTATGCCGACTTTGAGAAGAAGGAAACAGGGATGGGGCCGGTGGTGACGTTGACGGGGGATATGGCGGCGGATTTTGAGGTGATCAAGGACTTCTATGCGGATAAGGCACCGTGTATTCCGGAGAATCGCAGTGAGGCGGTGTTGGGAAAGCCTCGGGAGGAATGAGTGGGGGCGTCAGTTGGTGGGGACGATGAGTTTTTCGAACCATTCCACGAGGTCTGACTCTTCCAACTCCCCACTGGCAAGCGAAAGAATCGTATTAATGATATCTTCTTGGGATGGCGCGATACGAATGCCGTTCAGGCGTAAGAATACCGTTGCGGCAACATAGGCGGCGCGCTTGTTGCCGTCCACAAATGGGTGATTTCTGGCAATGCCGAAGCAGTAGCTGGCGGCAAGGCCGGCATAGGTTACGTCCGGTTCATAGAGGTAGCGGTTTTTCGGTCGATTCAGGGCTGAGTCAAGCAGGTTGGCATCACGAATTCCCGGGAGTCCACCAAATGTAGCAATTTGCCGCCGCTGCAACTCCCGGGCGATAGCCAGCGTAATCCACGTCGGCTCTGACTTGGGGGAGCGCATTGGATTACTCCGCGAGTCGTCTGAGTGCGACGGCGTCTTCCTTCATCACTTGCTCGACATGGGCCATGGCTTCGTCGAAGTAATCTTCGCGGGGCGAAAGGGTCAGGCCCTCGGGGGTGTCCGTGAGCTGGACCGTGTCTCCGGTGTGAAGGTTCAGTCGGTCGAGCACTTCCTGCGGGAGGATTATGCACGACTCGTCGCCGATTTTCGTGATGGTGAGTTCCATGGGGCCTCCTTTTTTCGGGTTGGTGCCTCGTGTCTCTATCATACCATAGGCGTGAGAGGGGGACAGCCCCGACGTCCAGGTGGATGGGGTTTCCGCGGCGGGATTGAGGTCGCCATCGGGTTGTTTTGGGGAAGGTTGCATCGTTGCGTCGGTGCAGTCCCCGGTCCCCTGCCCTGGCGTCCAGATGGTGGGCATGCCGCTGGGGTCTGGGCTCGCCATCGGGTGCTATTGGAGAAGATTGCGCCGTTGCGTCGGTGCAGTCCCCGTCCTTCAGCTTTTACTGCAATGGCCGATGACATATACTAGCGTCTAGTGTCTCATTCCCGGAAGGAGTGCCCGTGTCTCAATGTGAATCCCCAGCCCCCGTATCCCGCGTGTGGGACGAATCGTTTTGTCTCTCCGTGGTGGCCCCGGTCTACAACGAGGCCGAGGGTATTGCCGGATTCGTGGCGGAGGTGCGGGAGCGTCTGGCCGCCCTGGAGCAGCCGGGACGTTGCGAGTTGGTGCTGGTAAATGATGGCAGCACGGATGGCAGCGGCGATTTGCTCGATAGCCTGGCGGCGGAATTTCCCGGTGAGATTCGGGTGGTCCATCTGGCGCGTAACTTCGGGCATGGCCCGGCGGTTGCGGCGGGATTGGATCATGCCGAGGGCGACGTGGTGATTCTTATGGACGCCGACTACCAGGACGACCCGGCCGCCTTTGCGCCCTTGCTCGAAAAGTGGCGGGAAGGTTTCGACGTGGTCTATGTGGAGCGGGCGTCTCGTCAGGAGAATCCCGTGAGTCGGGGCATCTTCTGGATCTTTTACCGGGTCTTCGACTGGATAGCCGACACGAAATCCCCCATGGACGCGGGGAACTTTGGCCTCATGGATCGGCGGGTGGTAGCCCAGTTGACCCAGTTGCCCGAGCGAAATCGGTACCTGCCGGGATTACGCGCGTGGGTGGGCTTTCGGCAGACGGGGGTTTCGGTGCCGCGCCGGGCCCGCTATGATTCCTCAACGCGGGTGGGCCTTCGGGGACTGTGGACCCTCGGAATGAACGCGGTCTTTTCTTTTTCCTACGTGCCCCTTTTTGTATTTCGCATCGCCGGTGTTTCGAGCATCGCCCTTTCCATGGTGCTGGTGCTCTATGCGCTGGGCAACAAACTCATGGGCCACGATCTGGGCGCCTCATCCAGCATCCTGATTGCCACGTCGTTCCTGGGCGGGATTAACCTCTTTGGCGTGGGGCTGCTCGGGGAATACATCGCGCGGATTTACGACGAGGTGAAGTGCCGTCCAGTCTATGTGGTGGACCGAGTGGCCGAGAAGCCCAAGGAAGACTAACGGCGTTTCGGATCAGCCTTCGGCCATGTGGAAGCGTTCGCCGAGGTAGTATTTCCGTGCGGTGGGGTCGTTGGTGATTTCTTCCGGCGTGCCGGATACCCGTACTTCGCCCTCGATGATGATGTAGGCACGGTCCGAGATGCCCAGGGTTTCCCGGACGTTGTGATCCGTGATGAGGACGCCGATCCCTTTTTTCTTCAATTGCATCATCATGTCTTGCAGGTCGGAAACGGCAATGGGGTCGATGCCCGCGAAGGGCTCGTCCAGCAGAAAGACCTTGGGATTGGTCACGAGGGCCCGGGCGATTTCGGTGCGCCGCCGTTCGCCGCCCGAGAGGGTGTAGGCCGGGCTTTGGGCCAGGTGGGCGATATTGAGTTCGTCCAACAGACTGTCGGCCCGTTGCTCCCGTTCGGCCTTGGAGAGCTTCTGGTACTCCAAGATGGCGAGGACATTCTGCCGCACGGTGAGCTGTCGAAAGACGGAGGCTTCCTGGGGCAGGTAGGCAATGCCCTGCTGGGCCCGCTGATACATGGGGAGGCGCGTAATGTCCTTGCCGTCATAGACGATGCTTCCCGCATCGGGACGGAGGAGTCCTACGGTCATGCTGAAGGTGGTAGTTTTACCCGCACCGTTGGGGCCGAGGAGACCGACGACTTCACCGGGGTTGACCGCAATAGAGACGCCCCGAACCACCTTCCGTTTCTTGAAGGATTTTTCGAGGCCCTCGGTATGGAGCAGGGCGGGTTTCTTTTTGCTCACGTGTTGGTTCCTCCTGACGAATTGATAGGAAGTATAGGGGAATAGGGGGCGGAAGAGACAATCATCGTCTGTACCGAAGGATAGCCCTCCTCGGAGGGGGCAGCGGTGGGTTTGCGCTCCTCGCGAGACTTGACCCACCCCCAGCCCCTCCGAGGAGGGGCGTATTTACGGGAATCGAAGGTGGTTCGTGTTGCGACGTAACAAAGCAACGGGCTACTTGGGTCCCCTAGAGGGCCTTAATCATGTCGGGATAGGCGGCCTGAAGTAGGAGGCGGTTCTGTCGTGCCTGTTGCTCTGGCGTCTGCTGCGAGATATTCAGCAGGGATTCGAGTTCGTCCGACAGGGTGATGCCCTGACTTTCCCAGGCTGCCCGCTTGAACATACCCGGCCGACGGATGACGCCATTGATTTGCTTGAGGATGTCGCCTTTGTTGTTGACCAATACGGGGGTGTCCACCGATTGGAGGAAGCCCCGGGTTTTTTCATCCAACTGCTTCAGGATCTGTTTGCCGGGGTTATCCCCTTCGGCCTGACCCTGGGCCTTGATGGCATTGATGAGGCCTTCCCAGTCGGTCACATCGCTCTCGGCCAGTTCGCCGGGAAGGGCCGGGCCGCTGCTGCTTCCACTGCCGCTGTCCATGCTTTCCAGGGGAGCTTCATCCACTTCCCCCTGCTCGAGTTCGTAGGCGCCCGTGTTCAGGTTGATGCTGATTTTTTTGGCGCGGAGACCCTTGAGCGCGGGAGAGTCCATGACCGGGTTGCCGGTGAAGACGAGGTCGCCGGTCTCGAGGTTCCAGTCGGCCCGCTGTGCCGTGATTTTGGCGTCGGGGTGGCGGATATCCACATTGCCTTCCATCTTGATGAGGGCGGGCGTGGTCTGTCCGTCCTTCCAGGTGAAGGTGATGGTGCTCGCCTTGATGGGCATTTCGGGTTTGGTACCGTCGCTGGCCTTCAACACAATGTGGGCCCCGCCGGAAAAGCTCTCGGGGCGGTTGGTGTTGATGTTGCCACGCATCAGGCCAGCCTTGACCGACATGAGGTCATAGCCATCGGCCCCGCCCTGGGCGAAGACGGGAAGGGCCATCAGCAGGGCCAGGGTCGTCAAAGTCACGCATACTCGTTTCATGGCTGTTGTTCTCCAAGAAAAAACTCGCCCACCACATCGGTTAACTCGATGATAGCGGTTTCAGGGTTCAAGGTCATGCTGGTCGCTTCCAGTTTCTGGGTGGGGCTGTCGATACGAAGGGGATTGGTGCTGTAGGCACGGCCCGCAGGGCTTCCTTCCATATCGTCCGAAGCGATTTCCCAGGTAATGTCTTCCAGATAAATGGTCATCTCGTTCATATAGGCCGTCACGCCCCCTTGCAGGGTGGCCCGCTGATCTTCACGAAACACACCGCGGGCAGCTTCAAAGCGAATGTCCACATGGTCCGCGTCCTGGGCTGGTGCGACGGCGACGGCATCTTCAAAGGCCCATTCGCTGTCTGAGCCCATGGAGCCGGTGAAGCGACTGGCGCTGATGGAGAGCACAGGCTTCTGACTTTGTTGGGCCGAGTCGCCCGATGGCCAGAGCGACATCTCGATGTTTTCCATCACGTCTTCCGGCATGCTTTCCGACGTGGGGGCCAGGTTCGAATCATTGGCAGGCGTCGTCTCTCGGGCGGGCTGAGTGCATGCGGCCAGGGCCAACGGCAGGACGGCTATGAGCAGTGCGCCCCGCCTCACGGGGTGGCCACCTTGCTATTGCGCCGATAGACGGCCTTAAGACCCGACAGGGTCAGGAGGGGGTCGATGACATCAATGGAGTGGCCCACATCGGCGATGAGGGAAGCGAGGCCACCCGTGGCGACCACGGTGGGCTTGCCGCCCATCTCTTCGCTGAAACGGCGTACGAGGCCGTCGACAAGGTCGGCGTAGCCGAAGATCAATCCCGAGCGGATGTTGCTGGCCGTGTCCCGTCCGATAACCTGGGTGGGTCGGCTGAGCTCGACACGGGGCAGTTTGGCGCAGTGTTCAAAGAGGGCCTCGGCTGAAAGCTGGACGCCGGGCACAATGGCCCCACCACGCCACTCGGCTTTTTCGGTGACGGCATCAAACGTAGTGGCCGTTCCAAAATCAATAATGATAAGGGCACCTTCGTAGGATTCAATGGCCCCCACCGCATTGACGATGCGGTCGGCACCCACCTCTTTCGGATTGTCACACTGCAACTGGAGTCCGGTCTTGACGCCGGGCCCGACCATGAGGGGCGTAACCCCAAAGGCGGTCTGACAGACTTCCTGCAAGGCCATGTTGAGTTGGGGCACCACGCTGGAGATACAGCAGCCGTCAATGGCGCTGGGCTTCACGCCTTCGCCCTGCAAGAGCATGGAGAAGAGGATGCGCAATTCATCGCCGGTGCGGTAATTGTTGGTGACCACCCGCCACTGTCCCTGCAGGGATTCCTCTTTATAGAGGCCCAGCACGGTATGGGAGTTGCCTACATCAATGACGAGTAACATACGTTTTCATCCAATTGGACGCGATTGGCCGCGGCTTATTCACGGGTTTCAATGAGGAGCGAGATGTCGAGGGAAGGTGCCGAGTGGGTCAGGGCGCCGATAGAAATGATATCCACACCCGTTTCGGCCATGGCGCGGACCCGTTCCAGGGAAACATTGCCACTGGCTTCCAGCTTGCTGCGGCCACCGGTCAGCTCCTTGTTGATGGCCACGGCTTCCGTCATGGTGGCATTGTCCATATTATCCAGCATGACCACATCGGCCCCGGCGTTGAGGGCCTGACGGAGTTCGTCGAGGTTGGTGACTTCGATTTCCACCTTCATGAGGTGGTGGGCGGCGGTCCGTGCCCGCGTGATAGCGGTTTCGATGTCGCCTGCGGCGGCAATGTGGTTTTCCTTGATCAGGATGCCATCGGTCAGGTTGTGGCGGTGATTGGAGCCGCCCCCATGGCGCACGGCGGCCTTCTCCAGATTACGGAGGAGGGGCGTCGTTTTGCGGGTGTCGCAGATCTGACAGGGCAGGTCCTGGATAAGGGCCGCAAAAGAATGGGTCAGGGTCGCAATGCCTGAAAGGTGCTGGAGGAAGTTCAGGGCGGTACGCTCGCCAGCGAGGACGGCCCGGGTCTTGCCTTCAAAGGAGACGACGACGTCGCCCTTTTTGGCCCTATCGCCGTCCTGGGCGGCCTTCCAGGCCTGGAGATCGGTGTCCAGGGCCTCAAAGACCTGGCGAAAGACCTCCATACCGCTCAAGACGCCGTCCTGCTTGGCCACGAGGCGTGCGTTGCAGCGTGCCGCCGGGGGCACCAGGGCGTTGGTTGTAGCATCGCCGTGGCCCAGGTCTTCTTCCAGGGCGGCCGCGATGGTTTTCCGAATCAGGGATTCCATTACGGGTACTTTCTCTTGCGGGCTGCTACGTTCATTGTGGCCCGCGGGATAGCCGGGGCGTTGCTTTTGCGCCGGGCGATCCACCCTGACGGTGGGAAGCAGCATGGCCCGAAATCGCACGCTTGGAATCCCGAATAATAGCATAGCCGGGCGCAACGTTGCGAAAACCCGTGTTGTTCAGGACACAAATCGTTGAAGCCACATACCCAGGTGGATGACGGGGTCGGAGTAGGCGATACCCAGGGGAATATGCTCAATTTTCATCTCGGTGGGGCTGGGCCCCGGCCCGAGCACCTGTTTTTCCTTGCCGGATACGATCATGCCGAGGACATCACCATTCTCCGGGTCGAAGACGGGGCTGCCGCTACTGCCGGGGCCGGCACTGATGTCGAGGATGAGTCGACTGCCCATTTCGATGTGGCCGATGCGGATATTGGTGGAGGCGCTGACAATGCCGGTGGTCAGCAAGCCGTTGAGTCCGGTAATGGAGCCTACCTTGTATTTTACGCCCTGGTCGTAATAACCATACTGGGCGATGGGTTCGCCCCGGCGAAAGTGGAGTTTGTTGGATAAACCCAAGGGGTGGAAGGTTTTCTGCGGTGCCTGAACCTGCAAGACGCCAATATCCCAGGCATGTTTCATGCGCGGGTCGTCTTTTTCTTTGTTGATGGTGAGTTGCTCGGCCATGACGTCGCACTCGAGCAGGGTGCCGTCGTAGAGCACCCACTTATGTTCCAGGCGGGCGACGTGGGAGGCCGTGGCGAGGCAGCCCCGCTCGTGGATAAAGAAGCCGGTGCCGCAAATCATGAGTTTCTGCGGCGCATGGGGAAATACGGACAGTATGGGAACGACGGAGCGGGCGACCTTTTCCGTGCTCTCAATGAGGGTGGTGTTGTTCATGGAGGACCTGTCGGTTCCGGGTACTACGAGGGAGGATGCCCCGACCCAATAAATTGTTGACGGTCATATTATGCCTGTTTTTACCGTCTACCGTGCAAGGTGCTCGGCAATGATTTCCAGGAAGCGGGGATGGTAGGTGCCGTAGTTGTCTCCGGCGGCGTTGCGGCACATGACGATGACCAGCTCATTTTCCGGGTCAATCCGCAGGGTAGCGGCCGACGCCGCCCCGTGTCCGAAGGTGCGCTCACTCAACCCATTGCCACCCATCCAGACAGCCCCGACGCCCCAGCTCCGGTCGGTGTCGAGTCCGGCCGTTTCGTGCAAGGGGCGGGGAAGCATTTGCGCGAAGGTTTCGGGGCGGAAGAAGCGCCAGGGGCCATAGCTGCCCTTGTTCAGGAGCATCTGGCCGAAGGCGGCCATGTCGCGGGGGGTGCTGAAGCCGTGGGCGGAGCCATCGGGCACGGTGGTGTGTTCCATACCCAGGGGGCCGAAGAGGTGATTGTGGTAGAAGGTGGGCAGGGATTCGCCGCTGACCATTTCCATGATCTTGCCACCGAGGGCGTAGCCCACGCCGTTGTAGCCCAGCCGCTGGCGCACCTTGAGGTGGGGGTAATAGCCCGCAACGATTTCTTCCAGGTCGTGGAGCTGGTCGCCCCAGTGGTCCCGGTAGGCCTCGGGGTATTTGATGTTGAGGGCGAGGCCATTGGTGTGGTTATAGAGATCGCGGACCTGGAGCGGCCGAGGCACATCGATATATTTCAGGGCGGGCAGGTAGGCGTCCACCCGGTCATCGAGGTCGACCCGGCCCGCGTCGACCAGGGTCATCATGGTGGTGCCGGAAATGAGCTTGGTGATGGAGGCCATCCAGCTGGGCGTGTCGACGGTCATGGGCACGCCGTTTCGCTCGCCGAAGGCCTTGTGGTAGAAGAGCACGCCTTGGGAGACGACGGCCACGGCGAAGGCCTCGTTGCTGTCGGCGGCCCAGGCGTTGAGGTGGGCGTCCAGGGCGTCCGAGACGCCTGCCTTCATGCCCGCTTCGACTTCCGTGCCGTCGCGTAGGGTGGGGGCCGGCTCGCCCACGAAACGGCGGGGCGCGACAAAGGGGACGTCCATCTCGCGATCGCTGACGTAATGCTGGCGTTTGAGGCCGACCCACCACTGGCGATCCCGCTCTCTGGCCGTGTGTTCCCCGTCGATTGTGCCCGATTGGGCGTCTTCATGGAGGGCGGCCAGGAGTGCGGCACTGCTGTGGTGGGTGCGCATGGCACGACCGAGTTGTTCATGAATAAAGGGCGTAACGGCCGGGTGGCCCGGTTGGGGCACGAAGGCATCGTCGGCGTAGAGATGGGGGGGGATGGCGCCGTCAGCCGGGGGCTGGGGCACGAAGTTCCAGGCGAAGTCATTGGTCGTTCGGGGTGCGCGAAAGAGGGTGCGGAAGCGGGTGAGGGTGTCGCCGCTTTCCGAGGTGACGGTGACCACGGCACCGTAGCGTCCGGGTGCCTCCGGTTGGTCAACGATGTTGTATTCGGCGTCGTAGTAGGTTGTTTCGATTTCGTAGGTCCCCAGGAGGCGTTCTGCCAGCAGCACGTTTTCGAAGCCAACGGGCGGGAAGGTGGCGCTGGAAAACACGGGCGGATCAAAGCGCAGGGGGAGGACCATGAGGGCACGTGCGCGATAGTCCCTCACATCGGGCAGGGGGAGCTGCCACGTGGACTCGCCCTGAACCAGCACGGCCTGGTCGGTGTCGTCGGGCAGGGGGAGGTGAAAGCGGGCTTCCTGCCAGCCGTTATGCGTTTCGAACTGGACGTCGTGACGGTGTGCGCCCAGGGTGAGTTGGGTGGACAAGTCGGGGTTCCGCGTGAGCATATGACACGCAGTTCGCCCGTGTTCGTCGAAGGTGATTTTCGTCCATATAGCAGGGCGTGGGTGCTTTTCGGCGGTGAAGCGCACGGGAAAGGTGGCGACCCCTTCGGGGGCCCAATCGTCGGCCGGATACCAACTGACGCGATGGAGGGGGCCGTCGCTATCCATGTCCGACACACTGCACTGAACGCCGAGGGCGCCATCTGCGCCGGGTTGGAGGGTCTCAGTCCAGGGGAGGAGCACTTCAAGGGTGTAGCCTGTTTCCTGGCGTCGGGCCGCGACCTGCACGCCATCGTCCGCCGCATTTCGGCTGGGCTTGGGGTAGTCGATCATGGCGCGGAGGGCCTCGGGCGTCTCCATACCCGTGATGCGCAGGTGAATGCGGGCCATAGGATCGCCCTGGGAGGCGAGATGGAGGTCGACCCGGTCTCCCCGGAATCCGTGTTCATTGGCGGCGACCAATTCATCATCCCGGACCGTGAACGCCGCGAGGAGTCCGGCATTGCACCAGCCGAGCGTGGCCCGGGCATCGAGGTCCTGGGGGCCGGACAGCGTTTCGCCGATGGGTCCCATGATCGGGATAGCATGGCCGTTCTGTGCCCAGTCGTTCGTGTCGCCATCGATTGAGATGGCAGTCAACTCGGGCAGGGGTAGCGGCGGGACAGGGCCCGCGGCAAGCAGTGCGCTGAGACAAAGTGGAAGTAACATGGGAGTCCCTTTGGAGTCGCAAAAAGCAGCTATGGCGTTGCCGGGAAGTATAACGGAGCGTGGGTGGGATAAAAAACGGGCCGTTCAGGTTTCTGCCACGGCGCTGCCAGGGGGGCTGGAGGCGTGGGGCAGGCGTATACGAACGCGGGTGCCCCGCCCTACCCTGGAATCATAGGTCACGGAACCACCGTGTGCCGCGACGATCTCTTCGATGATGGGTACGCCGAGTCCGACACCAAAGCCTTTGGTACTGAAGAGGGGCTCTCCGATTCGTGCCATTATTTCAGGGGGGATGCCCACGCCCCTGTCTTCAACGACGATTTCGACGTCCGCGTCTATTACCCGGGTGCTGACCGTCAGCGTTTTCCCGGGGGCTTCCGGTTCATTCATCGCATGTACGGCGTTGGTAATGATATTAATGAGTACCCGGCGAAACTGTTCTGTGTCGAGGGGAATCGTAATGTTCGCTTCCAATGCCCACTGGCACGTGATGCCGTCCAGCTCATCGATTTCCGCGAAGACTTCCCGGAGCCAGGGGTCGAGGTCGACTTCTGCGACATCAATGGTGCGATCCCGGGAAAAGTCGAGTAGTTCTTCGATAATGCGGTCACATCGAATGATATTGCGTTCCGCCCGTTCGATGATGGCGGGCAGTCGGTCGTAGTCTTCCGAAGCGACCCGTTTCCCGATGCTGAAGAGGGAGCCCCGGATGGTGCCCAGGGGGTTGCGGAGTTCGTGGCTCACCATGCCGATCAGTTGCCCCAGTGCCGCGAGCCGCTCTTTCTTAATGAGTTCGCTTTGGGCCTCTTCAAGGGCCTCGGTGCGTTCCCGCACAATTTCTTCCAGTTGGAAGCGGTAGCGCTCGAGTTTCTGCTCGGTTTGTTTATGTTCCAGGATGTCTTCGAAGGCGACACCCACCTGACTGTTGGGCATGGGAAAGGCGTGGAAGTGCATGGCGAGGACTATCTGACCCGTATCGTCCCGCTTCAGATAGTCTTGTCGCAGCGGCGTCCCGGTGTGTACGACCTCCACGATAGCGTCTTTGAGTCCGGGTTGGTCATAGTCAGCCCATACCGAACCGAACTCCTCTCCGATCTTTTCGGAAAGGGAAATGTTCATTAATCGGGATGCCGCGGGGTTGGCCTCGATCATGTAGAGTGCCGACGGCGCTTCGTAGCGGTAGATAATCATGCCCGACGGAATGGCCGAAATGGTGTCTGCCGATGCCTGGAGGGATTCACGAAGAAGCCGCTCGGCATTGAGGCGTTCTGTAATATCGCGATCTGCACCGCGAAACCCCGTCAGCTTTCCGCTGGCATCGAGTATGGGCTCCGCATTGCTTTCGAGGTGGCGATAGGTGCCGTCGGCATGGCGCCAGCGAATGGTCCAGTATCGCCAGCCGGATTTTTCGGCGATGTGACGGTCAAATTCAGCGCGGACCGAATCGCGGTTATCGGGGTGAACTCTCGCGAAGGCTTCTTCGGCCAGAAAGGCGTCGCATGCCACACCGAGGATATGGGTGATGGCGGGGTTGGAAAAGGTGTGATTCCCCTGGACGTCGATTTCCCAGATCCATTCCTGGCTGGTTTCCACGAGGCTGCGGTACCGTTCATCACTCAGGCGACGGCGATGCTCCGCCTGCTTCAGTTCGGTGATGTCTTGCAGGATGCCCAATCCGTGCACTTCGCCGCCATAGCGCATGGGGACGCCGAAAACGTCGATATCGATGGGGGTGCCATCCCTCCGAAGGTCTTGCGCCTCCAGGCGAATACTCTGCTCGCTGAAAACCGCGCCCATGTATTGCTGGAACGCATTCATGGAGTTGGGGTGAATGAATTGCTCGGGGCGGAGTGTGATGAATTCTTCCGGCGTGTAGCCGTGCATTTGGGCAGCGGCTCGGTTGGCGGCGACGGTTTCGCCCGAGCGGTTGGAGATGATAAGACCGACGGGGGCCGCATCAAATATGGTGTGGTATTGGGCTTCCCGATCGCGGAGGGAGGCTTCGGTCGAGCGGATGTCGGTAATGTCTTCGACACAGGACCAAACCAGCGACTCGCCATTGCGTTTGATGAGGATGCCGCTCAAGCGAACGGGAACCAGGTGGCCGTCCTTATGAATGTATTCTTTTTCGTAGGGGCCAAATCGACCGGCCTGGTTGATGGTGGCGAGCAGTTCAAGTTCCGCCTGTTCATAGGACTTCGGCGTAATGTCCCAGTAGGTCAGTTGAAGCGTTTCTTCCACGCTCCGGCCGAGGATGTGCGCAAAGGCGGGGTTTACGTCGATCAGGTCACCATTCAATCGACACAGGGCCAATCCGACGGGCAGTTGCTCAAACAACATGCGCTGCTGTGGTTCCGCGGAACGCAGGCTTGCTTCCACGGCGTTCGTGTCATGGGAGAGACGGGCGTTCGCCGTGTTCAGGGCTTCACTGACGGAGCGAAGTTGGCCGAGGAGCCGAAAGGCCCACCCCGCCACGGCGAGCAGCGTCAGAGAAAGCAGGAGCGCGAGGAACATATAGCCCGTGTTGCTGGGGGCAAGGGCTTCCGACGCTGCAGTATCCGCGTGGCTGGCAAGACCGAGCAGGGAAACGCCCAGCCCAGAGAGCGCGACGACGCCTGGGAAACGGGGCGCTGCCGGGACGGGTTGATGGCGGGACCCCTCTTGCCTCGTATGTCGCATTGTCCGAATGCTCCGGGGGTGTGTGCTACCCCTTATTGCTGGTAATCAGGATTCCTTGGACCCCACGAATCGGTCTTCTTCTTCCTTAAACAAGACATTGAAGGTCGTCAGGCTGCCGTAGCTTTTGGTGATAAAGCGTTGCAGTTCGGCCTTGTCGGTTTCTGAGAGCGCTTTGTGATTGTTGATCTTTTGTTCGAGCACACGCAATTTCTCGCGTACGGAGGTAATCTTCTTGAAGAAGGTGTCGATGGGGATTTCTTTGCCCTGAAGGGCGTCGTCGGCAGGTTTCAAGACGAGGGTGCCGCCCCGGTACTTGGGCGCTATTTCATGACGTCCGGTGCCCATTTCGTCTTCGAGTACTTCGCGTAACAGTGCTTTGGCTTCTTGCCATGAAATGTCCATGGGTAAGCGGTCTCTCCTGGGGGATGGTGTTGTGTAATGTCGAACATAGTAAGGTAATCGTTTTAGCTATCGTACCACTAACGCGTCGGGTTTCACTATGGTGGCGGGCTTGGGCCAGGGTTTCGCGTGAAGCGATCTGCCGGGCCCGGGCCTGCCGGGAGCAAGCTCCCTCAAGAAAAGTAGCAGCAAGCTGCCACACTCCAGAGAGACACCCGTGCCGAGGGAGGGCGGTAAAAGGTGGAGACGTCGCGTCGTGGACCCGCGCACTTACTCGCGGGTGAGGACGTCGCAGGCGAGGCGGATTTTGAGGAGGAGAGCCCGAAGGGGGGCAATGCCCTGGGTCCAGCGGCGGAGCGTCACGATTAACTTGCGCTGGAGGCGGTAGCGGTTGAGCTTGGGTTTCTTCGGGGGCGGCACGTCGGCGTTCTTCGTGAGGGGGTCCCACAGATGGTCCACGGGATAGCCGATGGTAGCGAGGTCGTCGGGGTCGAGGGCGTTGATGAGGGATTCCATGAGCTGGCGTTTGCCCGTGTCGTGGGCCAGTTCGTTGACCCACTTTTCCACCGAGTCGGTGCTGGGGCGGGTGTGTTGTTGCACGCCCAGGGGATCGCCGAGGCCTTCGTTTACCGCGCCCGATTGTTTCTCGCCGTAGTTTACCGCGTCCGCCGTGTAGGGGATGTCGAGGTGGCCGCAGATGGCTTCGAAGTGGGACTCGGGCGCGCTCACGAGATCTTCATAACGGACGTGGTGGAAGGGGACCTCCTTCTGACGAAGGAAGGCGGCCAGGGCCGGCACGTAGCGGGAGAGGATGGGGTTGTATTGCTGGGCCGCTTCGTAGTCGCCGTCAAAAAAGGAGTTGGCGAAGGAGGAGAAAAGGGCCAGGGGGTGGCGGGTGAGCACCACATAGCGGGCGTCGGGAAAGACGCGTTGTAGAAAGGGTAGCACGAGGGCATAGGCGGGCGTCTTGTCGAGGCAGAGGGTGGCCGATTTGCCTTCCATGTAGCGGCCATAAAGGACGTCGCAATAGGCGCGGCAGGCGTCCCAGTAATCCTGTTCTCCCTGGGGGAGTTTAGAGACAAAGAGCTTCTGCGATTCGGCGGCCAGCACGTGATCATAGGGGGCTTTATCGACCGTGTCCCAGATGCCGAGGTGGGCCAGAGGCGTGAGGAGATGGGGCTCCGGGCCGCCCTGGATGTCCGGATGGGCACTCAGCATCCGCTCCAGCATCGTGGTGCCCGAGCGGGGGGCACCGATGACGAAGAGCATGGTGGGTTTCATAGGGGATTCTCCGGTTTGATGGGGCAGCGGCATAGGGACGGCAGTGTAGCACGGTGCCGAATTTGGCCGCAATGGACCGGCGGGGACTGCACCGACGTGGGGAACGATGGGGTAGACTGATTGACGTGTGGGCGGACTAGAAGTGCTCCGAGAAGGGAGCCACGCCCGGTCGTCGGGGCCGTCCCCCTCTTTGGAGTCTCTTCACCCACAAACTTCCCCCGCTTCGCTCCTCCGTTTGAGGGTGGCACCCTTGTTGTGACTTGCGAGCGCTCTTGACAGGTCGCCAGCGGGTGGGACGCCTATCCCAATGGTGACTCCTTGGAGTGTGGCAGCTTGCTGCTACTTTTTTGAGGGAGCTTGCTCCCGGCATGTACCAGGTCCAGCCCTGGCTCTTCGACACGACCGCAGCTGGATGGGGTCCTTGTTGTGCTGTTTATTGCTCTGTTTCGACTGGCGTGGGGACGCAAGCAAGCTTGCTCCGTAAGGGCGTAAGCAAGCTTACGCACTCCACGGAATGGGCGTGGATGGCGTCAGGGTCGGTTTTACGTCTTACGTGGGCTCTTGACCGGTGGGACGCCGACGTCTCACTTTTTCTCGTTCAGGCTTTGGGGCGTTGCCAGGGGATGCTGCCGGTCTGGTTGATGTGTTCCCGGAGGGCGGTGAAGAGGGTGTTGCGCATAGGGTGGTTGTCGGGGAGGGGATTGGCCTCCATGGGGTCATCGTGCAGGTTGTAGAGCTTGAGGGGCTCGAAGGGACTGTTTTGCAACAGCTTCCAGGGGCCCCGGCGAATGGCATAGTAATCCTGTCCGCCGTGGGGGCCGCCTTCCCGGCGCATCCAGATCATGGTGCGCTCCGGGTTCACCGTGCCCGTGCCTTCGATAAGGGGTACGAGGCTTTCGCCGTCGATGTTTTTGTCGTAGGGCACCTGGGCCATTTCGCAGAGGGTCGGGTAGAAGTCCATGCTCATGATGGGGTCGTTGTTGCGCTGTCCGTGAGGAATTTTTGCGGGCCAGCTCATGCACATGGGCACCTTAATGCCGCCTTCATACATGTCCTGTTTGCCGCCGCGGACGGGTCCGTTGGTAGCGCCCACGGTCATATAGCCGCCGTTGTCGGAGCAGAATATGATGAGGGTATCTTCATATTGCCCCGTGTCTTTCAGGGCTTTCACCACCTTGCCAATGCCGTCGTCCATGTGTTCGATTAAGGCGACGAGTCCGGCGCGTTTGTCCGAAATGCCCGGCTCGCGGTCCTTCACTTTCTTCAGCCAGCCCTCGGGCGGCTCGATGGGGGTGTGGGGCGCGTTGTAGGCAAGGTAGAGGAAGAAGGGGGCCTCGGCGGTGAGTTGATACTTGATGTAGTCCACCGACCATTGGCTCAATAGATCGGTGGCGTGGCCGTGGGGGTAGATGGGTGTTTCGTTTTCTCGCATGTAGTCGATGCCATGGCGCCGGTGGTTTTCGAAGTCATCCATCATGTCGCCCAGGAAACCCTTGAAGTGGTCAAAACCCCGCTCGTTGGGCTTGTTGGGCGATTCGAGGCCCAGGTGCCATTTGCCCACCATGGCGGTGTGATAGCCGCCCTGGCGGAGGGCTGCCGGTAACAAATCCATATCCTGACGGAGATAACCCCAGTTGTTGTCCCAATAGGTGCGGATGACCCCGGGCACGCCGGCCTTGTCGGGATAGCGGCCACTCAACAGGGAGGCGCGGGTGGGCGAGCAGACGGGACAGTTGGCGTAGAACTGGTCAAAACGGATGCCCGCTTCCATGAGGGCATCGATGTGGGGCGTCCGCATGTCTTTTGCGCCGTGGCTCGCTAAATCGCCATTGCCGAGGTCGTCCACCATGATGAGGAGGATGTTCGGTGCCTTCTGGCGTACGTGGGCAGGGCGTGCCAGGGCCGACGTGGCGGCGGTGAGGCAGGTGGCGGCGGCCGCACGCAGAAAATTGCGGCGGGAAAGGGTGGGGCGTGATAAGGCCATGGGGGTATTCCTCTCTCCGGTTTACTTGTAACCCTGCCGATAGGTGGGGCATCCTACAGCGGTACCATGTTGGGCGGAGACGCCCTGTGAATTCAAGGGGCCGGTGGAGGCCATGGTCCGGCCAGACAGGAAGTATGAATGATGGGTCGAATGAATGTTGTCGTATGGGCCGTTGTGTTGGGTGTGGTGTTGGCGTCGGAGCTCAGCCAGGCCGCACCGAAAAACGTCGTGTTGTATGTGACCGATGACCAGGGAAGCACGGACGCCGGGTGTTACGGAAACCCGGTGATCAAGACGCCGGGACTCGACACCTTGGCGGAAGCGGGCACCCGGTTTACCCACGGATTCTGTACCACGCCCTCGTGCAGTGCGAGCCGTTCGGTGATTCTTACCGGCGTGTTGAATCACGCGAATGGTCAATATGGCCATGCCCACAGCTACCACCACTTCAAGACCTTCGATTCCGTGAAGAGCCTGCCCAATCGCTTGCGTGAAGGAGGCTACCGGACGGCCTCCTTTGGTAAATACCACGTGGCACCCCAGGCCCAATATGACTTTGAATTCTGGGGGAAGGATTTCATGGAGGGCAAAGGCAACTCGCCGAGTAAACTGGCGGCGGGGGCGGATGCCTTTATTCGTGCCGACGATGAGCGGCCCTTCTTTCTCTATTTCTGTACCCAGGAGCCCCACCGTCCTTTCAAGCGGGAGGAGGCCGAAGCGGTGCACCCCAAGGATGTGTTGGTGCCTTCCTTTCTGCCCGATAACGCGGCGACCCGTCAGGAGTTGGCGGAGTATTACAGCTCCGTGGAGCAGGCGGATTCGGGGCTGGTGGCCTTGATAGAAACGTTGAAAGACACGGGGCATTGGGACGACACGCTGATTATCTATATATCGGACAACGGCATTGCTTTTCCCGGTGCGAAGACCAATTGCTACGAACCGGGGCTCCGCCTGCCCTGTGTGGTGCGGAATCCCGATGTGGCGCAGCAGGGCGTGGTGACCAACGCCATGGTGACCTGGGCAGATATTACGCCGACGATTTTGGACTACACGGGGCTCTTGCCGGCGGAAGCGGCGTTTCATGGACGCTCCTTTCTTTCGGTGTTGGACCAGCCCGCGCCGGAAGGGTGGGACAGCGTTTTTGCGAGTCATACCTTCCACGAAATCACCATGTACTATCCCATGCGCGTCCTGCGGGACCGCCGCTACAAACTCATTTGGAATCTGGCCCATGGCCTGTCCTTTCCTTTTGCTTCCGACTTATGGGCCTCGAAAACGTGGCAGCATCTCGTGATTACCGATGCGACCCACTTTGCGAATCGTCCCATCGAGGCCTATCTCCATCGTCCGGAATTCGAGTTGTATGACCTGGACGTGGACCCCGATGAGGTGAAGAACCTGGCCGACGATCCCGCCTATGCGGAGTTGCTCGCCGAAATGCAGGGCCGTCTCAAGGCCCATCAGGAGCGGACCAACGACCCGTGGATTCTCAAATGGGAACACGAGTGAAGACGGCGTGCGTAGCGTGGGTCGGCCTGCTCCTTCTTGCGGGGGGATGCAAGGCCCCCGTGGAGCCGGAGGTTTCTCCCAATGTGGTGCTCGTCGTCATGGACACCCTGCGGGCCGACCGTCTCGATGCCACGCGGAACGGGAAGGCGGTCATGCCTTTTTTGTCCCGCATGGCTGCTTCGGGCACAGCGTATCGCCACGCCATCAGCCCCAGCAGTTGGACCAAGCCGACGATGGCGTCTTTGTTTACAGGGCTATCGCCCGAGGCCCATGGGGTGATCTACAGTGCGCGGCAGGAAGACCCGGCGCACCCTACCAGTGACCGCTTGTCCGAATCACACGTCACCCTGGCCGAGCAGTTGCAGGCGCGGGGCTATCGCACGTGGGGCTATCAGACCAATGCGAACCTGACGGCGGCCCTCGGTTTTGCCCAGGGATTTGTCGCGGGCGACTATCACTTTGCGAATGGGGCACCGGCCAGCCAGGTGACGGCCCTGTCGCTCGCCGCCGCTACCGAATTTGCGGCCCCTTTCTTTCTCTACGCCCACTATATGGAGCCCCATGCGCCCTATCACGTGCCCGAGGGGCTGGCCCATGCGCTCGGCCCGCAGCCGGAGATGACGGCCTATGACCGGGAAGTGCTGGGCGACGATGGACGCTTCATGGCCTACTACATGGACCAGGTACAGACGGCCCTGGGCCTGCAACCGGCGCCGACCCTGCCCGACCTTTCGCCGGAAGGGAAAGAAGGGGTACACCATCGTTATGATCTGGAGTGTCTCGCCATGGACCAGGCCATCGAAGGGCTGGTGACCGGGATTCAATCCGTCTACCCGAATACGGTGTTTTTGTTTGTCTCGGATCACGGCGAGGAGTTTTGGGAGCGGGGCGGCATGGGCCATGGCACGACTCTTTTTCAGGAGCAGGTCCACGTGCCCTATTTCTGGGTAGGGCCGAGGGTGCCGCAGCAGGAAATAAAAACGACCGTGTCCACCCAGCTGTTGGGACAACAACTGCTGGACTACCTCGACGGGAAAGCAGATTGGGAAAAGCCCGTGTCTTCCGCGACGGTCTATTCGTTCTCCCGGGGACCCTGGCCTGCCTTGGGCGTGCAGGTGGAGGGCGTGTACCGCGACGGCTACAGCTACCTGGTGGATCGCCGCACGGAGACGACGTCGCTCTTTAACCTGGAGCGGGACCCCAAAGAGGCGCAGGACTTAGCGACCATCGCGCCCGAGCGGGTTCGTGCGTTTGCGGACCTGCTCGAGGAACACCGGACACTTGACGGGGGCGCCGTGGATGGTGCGCCGTTGAGTGAGGCCGACCGTGAGCGCCTCGAAGCCTTGGGTTATGTGGATAATCCCTGAGGCGTACGCACCCCATCACCCAGAAGGAAATTCCATGACGAAAAAACGTCGCTGGCTCAAGGTGGCCGCATCGCTGTTGCTGCTCGCGCTCCTGCTTGTCGCGGGGTTTCTCCTTCGCGTGGTGTTTCCCATTATCAACGGGCATACGGCCAAGGTTTTTGCCTCTTCCCTCTATGTGGCCGGGCGGGAAGAAGGGCAAATCGTGGCGGAAGATGTCGCGCAGTACATTGGCTTGCTTCGCTGGTCGCGGGATGAAGAAGCCCGTTCGGTGACGGTGTCCTGCCTGGGGCTTGCCGCTCGCACGGCGGTCTACCACCCGGGAATCGGTGTGACCTTGTTGGCACCGGGGAAGTCGGAAGTGGCCTTTGAGACGGAATTCACCCCCGTGGAAATTCCCGGACCGGAGCCGCACATGCCGTGGCCTCGGGGAGACGGGCCGATAGTTGAAGGGCTTTCTGCCCTTCCCCAGCACGCCCTCGAAGAAGCGATCACGTGGGCCTTTGAGGAACCGGGTGTAATTCCCGGACGCCGCACGCGGGCGGTGTTGGTGGTGCAGGGCGAACAGTTGATTGCGGAGCGTTATGCGCCCGGCTTTGACGCCCACACGCCCCTGTTGGGCTGGTCCATGTCGAAGAGCGTGACCAGTGCCCTTGTGGGGGTGCTGGTGAAAGAAGGGAAACTGGATCTGCATGCGCCGGCGCCCGTTGCGGAGTGGCAGGAACCGGGCGATCCGCGACAGGCCATTACCTTGGATATGTTGTTGCGCATGAGCAGCGGCCTCGAATTTAACGAAGGCTACGGGGACCCCTTCGCCGATGTGCTGCACATGCTTTATCGCTCCGAAGATTTCGGCAGCTATGCCGCGCGATGTGACCTGGCCCACGGGCCCGATACCCATTGGGCCTATTCGAGTGGTACGTCGAATCTGGTGTCCCGCATCGTGCGGGAGGCTGTGGGTGGCAGCCAGGCCGACTACTTCAATTTTCCCCGCACGGCCCTCTTTGGTCCGCTGGGCATGGGGAGTGCGCTGATGGAGCCCGATGCCTCCGGGACGTTTGTGGGTTCGTCCTATACCTATGCCACGGCGCGGGACTGGGCGCGCTTTGGGTTGCTGTATCTGCGGGACGGTGTCTGGGAGGGGGAGCGGATTCTGCCGGAGGGCTGGGTGGAATACAGCGCGACTCCGACGCCCACCGCGCCGAAGGGAAATTATGGGGCCCACTGGTGGCTGAACGCGGGCCCGTCTGGCGAGCCGGAACGTCGTCCCATGCCGACCTTGCCCGGAGACCTTTATTTCGCATCGGGCCATGAAGGGCAGTTTGTCGTCGTCGTGCCGTCGCGGGATATGGTCATTGTGCGGCTTGGGCTGACGACGGAAGGTAAGTTTCCGCTGGAGGCGTTTATACGGCGGGTGCTGGACGCGGTGCCGTAGCGCGGAGTCTGTGTGAGTTCGTCGGGAGCAAGTTCCCTCCGGCAGGGAGACAGCAAGCTGTCTCACTACGAGGAGTGCCTCTTGTTTGCGCAGGTTGTCTCTGTGGCGTGCGTAAGCTTGCTTGCGCTTTTTTGAGTGAGCTTGCTCACGGTGTGGGGTAGATGGTGTTGCGTCGCTGTGATGCTGGTGTGTGCTTTGGTGTCGGTTGCGCGGGTGCACTGCGCCGTGCGCGCCCGTTCGTCGGGAGCAAGCTCCCTTCGGCAGGGAGACAGCAAGCTGTCCCACTCCAAGGAGTGCGTCTTGTTTGCGCAGGTTGTCTCTGTGGCGTGCGTAAGCTTGCTTGCGCTTTTCTGAGTGAGCTTGCTCACGGTGAGGGGTAGATGGTGTTGCGTCGCTGTGATGATGGTGTGTGCGTTGGTGTCGATTGCGCTGGTGATCTGTGTGGTGCGCCCCTGTCCGGATGCTTCCGTTTTTCACACCGTCTCCGCTGCGGTGTCTATTGCCCCTGCGGCGAAACGTCCCAACGTCCCGCCGATGTCGCTACCACGTGTTTTCGCCTGGCGGTAACGGGTGGTGGAGCAACTGGCGCTCGGTCATCTGGAATAGGATGATATCGGGATTTAGTGACTCGGCCAGGGCGGGATCAAAGAAGCAGTAGCGGAAGTCCGTATAGAGGATCTCACGAAAGGATTCCGACAGGGTGGGAATGAGTGCCCAGCGGAAGGAGTCGCCGAGTACGAGGCCGGTGGGCAGGGAGTCGTTGTCGATGCGGCTGGCCAGGGGCACATTCACACCACTCACGTTACGGGTGGGTGGGGCGAAGTGGGTATGGCGTTGGGCCTGGGGTTCTTTGGGCAGGAGGCCGATCCAATCTTCGGGTACGAGACTACGGACCCCGAGAAAATCGGCCAGGTTCCCCGTTTTGTGCCAGGCGTTTTCGTGGAGCGGCGGGTGATCGGCCAGCACGAAATCGTCTTCGGGCGGTATGGGCAGGCCGAGTTGTTGGGTGATGGCCTGCGTGGCGCCAAAGGCGCCGAGGCCATTCCAGTGGGTATCGGTCTTCAGCCATAGATCGTGGGAGAACGCAGGTTTCATGATCCGTAATATTTTGGTCAGGTCGAGAATTTCCATCTCGTGTCCTGCGAGGGCCTGGAGCAATTGTTCCTTCCGGCGTTGTTCCTGGGGAATGAACCAGTCGGGGAGGTATTCGGGATAGACCCGGTGTTTGTCGGGCACGAGGACCAACAGGAAGCGACCGCCCCGCTGGGTCTGCCAGGCGTGAATGGCGTCGAGTTTTTCGACCCATGCCGCGATTTCGTTTTCCGTGGCCGGGTTCAGGCCCCGGGCTTCATCGATGAGGCGACGGCGGCCGAGGTAGAGCCAGTCCTCCTTCCCCTGCACCACGAGCTCGGGGTCGGTGATGCCGAGCCACCCGAAATGGACGGTATGGTATTGCTTCACCAGGAAGTTTCGAAAGCCGAAGCGGTCGTCGTACCAGGCGGAGAACTGTTGGGGAAATTCTTTGGGCGCATCGACTACGGGTGCCGGTGCGAGGGCCCGGTTTTCGTTGGTGGGCAGGGTGCGGTCCAGGTGGAGGACGCTGTCGAGCAAGGGCAGCCAGAGAAAGAGGAAGAAGATGCCAATGAAGAGCCGTTGACGCGGTGTCTGGCTGCCCGCATCGGCCATCGTTTGGGTTGTTGTAGCGTCGCTCATATCAAAACCGGAAGTAGATGAAGGGGTTGTAGGTCTGGGCGGACAAGAGCACCGCGCAGGTGTAGAGCAAGAAGAAGTAACCGACGTAGGCCACATAGGGTCGGGCAAACTGGAGGGTCGGGTGCATGAGGGCAAGTTGGCGCAGGCGGGGCAAAACGGGGGTGGCGGCCACGCAGCCCACCACAAGGGCCATGAGCATATCGGGTGTGGCGTAGAGGGCCAGGGGGCGCACTACACTGGTGCCTTCGGCGAATCCCACCAGGGCGAGGAGGTAGGTGCTTCCGGCGGCCAGGCTGGTGACTCGGAAGAGGACCCAGCCCACGATTACGACGAGGAGTACATAGACGTGTCGCAGCGGACGGGGCCAGCGCCCCAGCCAGGCGCCGAAGGGGCTCCGCTCGAGGACGAGGAAGGCACCGTGGAAGAGTCCCCAAAGCGCAAAATTCCAGGCGGCACCGTGCCAGAGTCCGCAGAGAAAAAATACGGTAACGAGGTTGAAGGCGGTGCGCCCTGCGGTGCCGCGGCTGCCACCGAGGGGGATGTAGAGGTAGTCCCGAAACCAGCTCGAGAGGGAAATGTGCCAGCGCCGCCAGAACTCCTGGATGGATTGGGCGATGTAGGGCCACTGAAAGTTTTCCAGAAAGTGAAATCCGAAGATGCGGCCCAGGCCAATGGCCATATCGGAGTAGCCGGAGAAGTCGAAATAGATCTGGAGCGTGTAGCAGACGATGCCGAACCAGGCGAGGGGGGTGGTGAGTTCGTTGGGGGGCAGGGCGAAAACCTGGTCGGCCCCCAGGGCCACCGTGTTGGCGATGAGCACCTTCTTGCCCAGTCCGATGACGAAACGTTTGATGCCTTCGACCACGTCATGGGCGCGGGATCGGCGTTCCAGGATTTCGGCGGCGATTTGCTGATAGCGGACGATGGGCCCGGCGATGAGTTGGGGGAAGAGGGCGATGTAGAGAGCCAGGTTAAAGGGGTTCCGTTGGGGGCGCGCGGCTTCCCGATAGACATCGATGATGTAAGACATGGCCTGGAAGGTGAAGAAGGAAATACCGATGGGGAGGTGGCGACCTTCCAGCATGAGGGGTGCGACCCCGAAGAGCCCCAGGAAGTAATTGAGATTGTCGATGAAGAAGGTGCTGTATTTGTACAGGGCGAGGAGCTCGAGGTTGACGAGGATGCCGAGTACCAGGGGGAGTCGGGCGTATTGGGTGCCCCGTGCGCGATCAATCCAGAGTCCGAAAACGTAGTTCAGTGCAATGGAGCCCACCATGACGAAGACGAAGGTCGTCTCGCCCCAGGCGTAGAAGAAGAGGCTTGCCGCCAGGAGCAGGTAATTGCGGGCTGCCCGGGGACAGAGGAAGTAGGCCGAAAGGACCACCGGCAGAAAAAGAAACAGGAAGACAATGGAACTGAAAACCACGGTCTGTTGGACTCCTTCTTAGCAGCGAGGCGGAACGGCGCGCCGCCTGTCTTTCATGCGCGGGCGCGAAAGCTGTATGCTACGTACCACGGGAGTGAGATGCAAGAGCCGGGCGTAGTGCTTCGACCTGCTTCCGCCGTTCCCGTGAATGAATGAAGAGCGCAGTGGGATGAAATGATGTAGGTGTCCCTGGCGTATCGGTATTGGTAATTATTCGGGCACAAGCCCCCAGCCTGACGGAGTGTTTATCATGGCAGAGTCCACCTACGAAATGGTGCAGGAATATTATGGCAAGGTGTTGGGTGGCAGCGATGATCTGAAGACCGACGCCTGTTGCTCGATGGATAGTATGCCGGCCCACGTGCGCGCTATTATCGGCGAATTAGAGCCTGCTATCGTGGAAAAGTTTTACGGATGTGGCTCGCCTATTCCCGCCGCGCTGGAAGGCTGCACGGTCCTCGACCTCGGTTGCGGTACAGGGCGCGATGTCTATGTGTGCTCCAAACTGGTAGGGCCGACCGGGGAAGTTATCGGGCTCGACATGACCGATGAGCAGATTGGCGAAGCCCGGAAACACGAAGCCACCCAGATGGCCCGCTTTGGCTTCGGGCAGTCCAATGTCCGTTTTGTCCAGGGCTATATGGAAGACTTGGCCCAGGCGGGCATTGCCGACCATTCCGTTGATGTGGTGATTTCCAATTGCGTCATCAACCTGTCGCCCAATAAAGAGCAGGTCCTGCGCGAGATTGCGCGGGTGCTCAAGCCGGGCGGCGAATTGTATTTCTCCGACGTCTTTGCCGATCGGCGTCTGCCCGTCGCCTTGCAGGATGACCCGGTGCTCATGGGTGAGTGCCTGGCCGGCGCCTTGTACCTGGAAGATTTTCGCCGTATCCTGGCCGACTGTGGTATCCGCGACTACCGCGAGACCACCCGGCGGGTTTTGTCCATCGATGATGCCGCGGTGGCGGAGAAGCTGGGCGACGCCACCTTCTGTTCGATTACGGTGCGCGCCTTTAAGGTGGATTCGCTGGAAGATCGTAGCGAAGATTTTGGCCAGATTGTGCGTTATCTGGGCACGATTCCCCATGAACCCTGTGCCTTCACCCTGGATGACCACCACCATTTTCCGAAGGGGAAGTATGTATCCGTCTGTGGGAACACGGCGGCCATGTTGCAGGAAACCCGTTTCGCGCCCCACTTTGAGGTCAAGGGGGATCGGAGTGTGCACTACGGTTTGTTCCACAGCGATGAAACGACGGTGCTCAAGGGTAACGACGATGGGGCCAGCTGTTGCTGCTGAGCCGGGCAGGCAGGGGGAGTCGTACCTCCGTGGCGGATGGGGGACGGATGAAAATGATGGGGTTCTAAGGACCCGGTAAAGGAGCTATCGGTGGGCCTGCTTTCATCGACCTTGTCAGCCCGTGATCTGGCCCACTTTGCCCACCGGCTGGGAACCCTCTACGACAGCGGCGTGCCCATGGTGCGCGCCATGAAGGCCCTGGAAGAAAGCACCGGAAGTCACGCCCTGCGCACGGTGACCCGGGATTTGGGCCAGTCCATCTTGCAGGGGGCCACCCTCTCGCAGGCGATTCATTGGCACCAGAAGCGGTTTCCACCGCTCTTTGTGCAGCTAATCGCCATCGGGGAGCAGTCGGGTGCCCTGGGCACCATCTTGCCCCAACTCACGCACTACTATGAGGATCTCCGTGGGCTCTATAACGGCGTGATTCGGCAGGTGGCCTATCCGGCGGCCGTGTTCTTTGCCATCATCGTCGGCATTCCCATCTTGCAGGCATTCCTGGCCGATGTGGCGGGTGTTGCGGAGGCACCCTTCGAAGCCCAACTCTATTGGATACTCCGAAACTTCGGCCTTCACGTGGGCGGCACCTTTCTGACCATTGTGGTGGTGGCCCGCGTCACCTTCCGCTTTGTATCCCGCGAATCGCTGCTCATGTATGCCTGGCCCTTTGCGGGAATCGTGCGACGCATCCTCATTTCCCGTTTCGCCTGGGCCATGATGGTTTTTACACGGACGGGGCTGCCCCTCGACCATGCGGTGCGGCTTTCGGGGCAGGTGACAGGTACCCGACGTATCGCGGGAGATTTTGAGCGGCTGGCACCGCTGCTGAGAGAGGGGCACAGCCTGGAAGAGGCCCTGGCAGAGGCGAAGTTCTTGCCGAAAGGAGCACGGGCCTACATTCAAACCGGGGAGATTACGGGAAAGCTCGATGATAGTTTCGAGCACCTGTCCCGGGGGCTCTATGACGAGGCCCTCTTTCGGCTGCGATTGCTGATTGGATTGATTGAGCCGCTGGCTATTGTGGGTTTGGGCGGGATAGCATTGGCGGGGCTGGGGTAGGAGGTAACATGGGGGGGCTTCTCCCAACGAGTCGCTTCGGAGTGCGTAAGCTTGCTTGCGCTTTCCCCAAGCGAGCTTGCTCGCGTGAGGAGTGAATGTGCCTTGGTGACAGTCTGAAAAGGGAAATCAACGTCGGGGGTCGGTAGCCACCTTGTTGACTCGGGAGCAAGCTCCCTGGAGAAGGGTGGGAGCAAGCTCCCACACTCCAGAAAGTGGTTTGCTTTTGAGGTGCAGCACTCAGCTGCTCTCCCCGTCCTCCTTCGGGGCCAGGGGCATGTCGCCTCCGTACAAGCGGTGCACTTCCTCTTTTACCCGTTCGGCCGTGACGTCCTCGGCGAGGATGGCTTCGCCGATACGTAATCCGACGTGGGCGCGGAGCCAGCGGAGGGGATTGCCACGGAGGGCCTTGCCCCGTTCGCGGCTGAACCAGCTGCCCCAGAGTCCATGAAGGGCAATGGGGATTACGGGCGCCGGATTACGTTCCACGATGCGCTCGATGCCAGCACGGAATTCATTGAAGTTGCCGTCCCGGGTGATTTGGCCTTCCGGGAAGATACACACCACTTCCCCATTTTCCAGGGCTTCTGAGATGCTGTCCATGGCCGCCTTCAAGACGGTGGGGGATTCTTTGGCGGAGGCAATGGGGATGACCTTGGCGCCCTTAAAGATCCAATTGGCCACGGGGATTTTCATGAAACTGTGGTGCATGACAAAGCGCGCGGGTCGGGGACAGGCACCGCCAATCAGCATCCAGTCGACAAAGGTGACGTGGTTGCTGGCCAATACCACGGGGCCCTCGTGGGGGATGTGGTCTTCGCCTTCGAGTCGGAGGCGGTAGACAATATTGGCGAGGAGCCAGCAGAGGAGGCGGTACATGAATTCGGGAATGAGGAGATAGATGTAGAGGGCGATGGCCGCATTCATGAGGGCAAGGATAAGGAAGGTCCAGAGGAGGGGGAGTCCCGCCAGGCGCAGCCCGATGAGGAATAGGGAAGAGATGACCATGAAGAGGGCATTGACGATATTGCTCGCGGCAATAATGGAAGCCCGGTGTTTGGGAGCGGAGCGCTGCTGGATCATGGTCATGAGGGGCACGATGTAGCAGCCCCCGAAAATACTCAGGAAGAGAATGTCGAGGCTGATACGGAGGCCCCCGAAACTGGTGAGAAATCCTATCAGCGTGAAGGTGTCTTCGGCCTGCGGCGCACCCGCGAAGAAGAGGTCGAGGGTGAAGAGGGTCATGCCGATGGAGCCGATGGGCACGAGTCCCAGTTCCAGGCGGCCCTTGGAGAGTCGTTCGCAGAGTATGGAGCCGACGCCGATGCCGATGGAAAAGACCGCGAGGAAAAAAGTGACCAGGTGTTCCGTGCCGCCCAGCACATCTTTCGAGAAGGTGGGGAAGAGGGCGAGCAGACTGGCGCCGAGGAACCAGAACCACGAGATGCCAAGAATGGGGAGATAGATGCCCCGCTCGGCACCTACCCGGGCGAGCATATGCCAGGTGGATGAAAATGGATCCCAATTGATGCGCTGACCGGGATTGGTCGCGACGGTGGGTTGAAGGCGGAAGGTCACCAGCCAGCCCAGCACGGCGATGCAGAGTACGGTGGCACTGACCCACGTGGCTCCGTGGTCCGTGGCGATGAGGATGCCGCCGGTCAGGGTGCCCAGCAGGATGGCGAGGAAGGTGGCCATCTCCACCAATGCGTTGCCGCCCACGAGGTCTTCTTTTTCGAGGAGCTCGGGCAAGATGCCGAATTTGATGGGGCCGAAGAAGGAAGATTGGGCCCCCATGAGAAAGAGGACAAAGAGGAGCAACACGAGGTGCTCCAGGAAGAGTCCGGCGGTGGCCAGGGCCATGATGATGATTTCCCCGAGCTTTATCCACGGGATCAGCCGGGTCTTGGGCCAGTGATCGGCCATCTGGCCTGCCACACCGGAAAAGAGGAAGAAGGGGAGGATGAACAGCCCCCCGCACAGGGCCACCATGGACGTGGGGTCGAGGGCACCCAGGCTCATGGACTTAAAGGCGATCATAATGACGAGGGCGTTCTTGAACACGTTGTCATTAAAGGCACCCAGGGCCTGCACCCAGAAGAGGGGGGCAAAGCGGCGTTGTTTCAGCAATCCAATCGAATGCATGGCGGGGAGTTCCTTTTTTGCCCATAGTACGACATCACGACCATTGGAATCCTAGCACAAGATTGTTAGAAATGCAACAGTTTGATGGGTGGGCTGGTCATCATGAAATGGAAACAATTTCGCTAGCCCGATGAATGAACTTTGGTGGTAGAATAGGAGACCAACTGGAGAGAAGCCCGATGAGTGACACTGCCTACGATCATGAGCTGGAAGAAGCCTGGGAAGACGACCTGAAACGGCGCTACCCCGAGACGGATTACGATCCCAACGGGAAAGAGAAAGCGTCCTTCCGGAACTACGATGAGCCCGGCCGGGATACGGTGCGTGAATTCTATCGCATCAATCACGAAGGCCAGACCCTGGCACTGGTCCAGGAGAAGAAGGCCCAATTTGCGCCGGGACAGCATGGCACCATGACCATCTGGGAAGCCATGGAATACCTGGACACCCTGGTGGATGACAGCGATCCCGATACGGACCTGTCCCAGATTCAGCATCTCATGCAGACGGCAGAGGGCATTCGCAAAGACGGTCACCCGGACTGGTTCATTCTCACCGGACTGATCCACGATCTGGGCAAGGTCTTGTGTCTCTACGGCGAAGCCCAGTGGGCCGTCGTGGGCGATACCTTTCCGGTGGGTTGTGCCTTCTCCGACAAGATCGTTTATCCCGAATTTTTCGCGGCCAATCCCGACACCCAGCGTCCCGAGCTCTCCACCTTGTGTGGGATCTACGAAGAAGGCACCGGGCTGGACAACGTGCACCTGTCCTGGGGGCACGATGAGTATCTCTATCAGGTGGTGAAAGACTACATGCCCGAAGAATCGCTCTATATGATTCGCTACCATTCCTTCTATGCGGCGCACCGGGAAAAGGCCTATAATCACCTGATGAATGACCACGATCGTGCCATGTTCCGCTGGGTGGAAGCCTTTAATCCCTATGATCTTTACACCAAGAGTGATGCCCCCCCGAATGTTGCAGAATTGCGTCCCTATTATGAGGAACTCATCGGAAAGTATTTTCCCGAACCCATCGCGTGGTGATAGGAAATCGCCGCCGGACAATCTGCTGATACGGGGTGTACGTTCGTCTTGCAACAACCTGCCATGAATACCGTGCACCGGGCCCGTCGTTCGCCCTTTTTCTGGTCCGTCCTCCTTTGCCTGTTCGTCGTGTATTTCGGCTGGAACTGGCCCATTCTGCTGCCCCTCAAGTGGCTCACCGTGCTTTTTCATGAGTTGAGCCACGCCCTCGTCGGGGTGCTGACCGGGGGGCGTTTGGTCCATCTCAACATCACCAACCGGGAAAGTGGTATCTGCCAGATCGCCGGGGGCAATCACACCCTTATCCTGATGGCAGGTTACCCCGGTAGTTTGTGCTGGGGGCTCGGGGCGATTCTGCTGGCCCGCCGCGAGCGGGCACTTCGCCCTCTCCTTGCCCTGTTGGCGGTCCTGCTGTTCGTCGTCACCCTGACCTATATCCGGCCCATGGTCGGGTTTGGCTTCCTTTTTGGACTGGCGACGGCCGCTGGCCTGACGGCCCTCGTGTACTATGGCACGCCCTGGATTCAGCGGCTCCTGGTGCTGTTGGTGGGGGTGTCCAGTTGTATCTATGTATTGATCGATATCCAGGCTGACGTTTTCTGGCCCGGTGGCGGGGTATCTGATGCCACCCTGCTGGCGCGCCATACGGGTATTCCGGCCCTGATGTGGGGGGTGTTGTGGTATGGCGTGTCCCTGGGGCTGCTCGTAGTGGGGCTGAGAACGGTGCTACGTCAGAATGGGAAGGCGGGGAGCTAAGGGGGATTCGTTCCGGTGCCGGAGCGGGAATTTGTTGACACTCGCGGCGATTAATCGTACTATGACAGTCGCCGAATATATCTTGAGGGACGCTATTCCAAGCGGTCTGTAAATGAAGGAGTGAACAATGCACCGAAATATATCCTGGCTTTCCTGTGCACTCATCGCAGGACTGGCGCTTGCCGGTTGCCATTCTATGGGGAACAAAACTGTAATTCCTGCTACCGTTACGGCACCTGCCGAAGGGGAGCGGGTCGGTCTGCAAGATGTGGTTGTCGTGTTGGATGCATCCGGTTCCATGTGGCCGGGCACGTCCTTTGCCTACGGCAAAGCGTTGACCGAATCGATGGTGAAGGGCTTCCCGGATGGGCACTACGGTGCCGGGCTGCTGTCCTTCGGTGGTGAGTGGCAATTTGAGTGGACCGACTATCCGATGACGCCTCTTAACCGGGAAGGTCTTGAGGCTGCGGCCGCGGAAACGCGCTTCCTGGCGGGATCCACCCCCCTGGAAGAAGCCCTCCACTACGTGGGTGAAACCTATTTGAATTCCCATCGCGCCCGGGCCCTCATCATCGTTTCCGATGGTAAGGCCGATCGCGACGCCGTGTTGGCCCGTTGTGTCGAGCTCGCTTATGGTCCCGTGCCCTTGTGCATCCATACCGTACAGGTGGGTGACGATGCGGAAGGTGGACGCCTGCTTTCCGATATGGCCAACCTGACGCCCTGCGGTTCCTATCGCCACGGGGATGCGATTGCGACCGATATCGGAATGGACGCCTTCATCCGCGAAGTCTTCTTCCAGGACCTGGCCGTCATCGAAATCGTGGACGGCGACGGCGGAAAGCGCATTCTGGGCAAGGTGCTCTTTGATACAGACAAATCGATTGTGAAGAGCGAGTACAACGCGCTCCTTGATAATGTGGCGTCCATCCTTAAGACGACCGACAACATTTTCGTCTGCGTCAGTGGCCACACCGATTCGACCGCTTCGAACAGCTACAACGAAGCCCTTTCGCAGCGTCGCGCCGAAGCCGTGATGGAGGCGCTGCTGGCCCGTGGTGCCAGCCGTGACAAGGTCTTCCCCCGGGCTCATGGTGAAACCGAACCGGTTGCGCCGAACAATACCCGTTCCGGTCGCCAGGAAAATCGCCGCGTCGAGATTTCTGTAATCGACTAGCGCGTCGACCCAATCCGCCAATCCAGTCAGAACCCCGTGTCCCCCAGGACACGGGGTTTTGTGTTGGGTGCGCACGTATACCGAAGTGTTCGGCAGGTTTTTTGGGTGAGCGATGATGTGTGTAATTTATCTATTGCATTGTGCGCAGAGTAAGTGATAGTATTTCGTCCTATTGTTTAGATCACTAAACATTGGTTTTACAAAAAGGACGTAACTATGAAGTGCAAGGGCTTTACCCTTATCGAATTACTGGTCGTTATTGCCATTATCGGCATTCTTGCGGCCATTCTCCTGCCGGCCTTGGCCCGGGCCCGTGAAGCTGCCCGGCGCACGAGCTGCCAGAACAATCTCAAGCAGATGGGCGTCGTCTTGAAGATGTATGCCAACGAATCCCGTGGGGAGACCTTTCCGGAAGTGGCCCTGGGCTACCTCCCCAAGGCGGATGGCACGGCGGGCGCGGTACTGGATGCCGGGCCGTACCCCACCCTGATTTACCCCGAATATCTCACCGACCCCGGTGTCCTGCTCTGTCCCTCCACGGCGGATTTTTCGAGCGCGGAAGAAGGCATGAAGGATGACACCGGAGCGTGGTGCCTGGGCTATGGCGGTGGCGGTTTCCGGGAATGTGGCCGTGGGGTGGATTCGAGCTACCAGTATTTTGGCTGGTTGCTGGACCGCAACGAGGCCGATGACCCGCTTATGGCCATCAGCAGCGCCCCGACGCTGAATTATGTGGCCACCCTTTACGGCGCCGATACGACGGCCGAGGTGCCGGTCCAGTGGGGCTGGATGATGGACCATTTCTTCGCGGGCTACCTGAGTCTCGTGGGAAGTCCGACCGATCACCCGACCGATGCGCCCATGGCGGCCATGTCGGAAGACATCGACCTTTCTTCCAGTGCGCCGGGCCATGGCAATGGTGGTGGGGACACTATTCTCCGCCTTCGTGAAGGCGTGGAGCGTTTCCTGATTACGGATATCAATAATCCGGCAGGCAGCGCGAAGGCCCAGAGCAATGTGTACGTCATGTTCGACGCCATCTCCATTCACCCGTCGGCCTACAACCACATTCCCGGTGGGTCCAACGTGCTCTACATGGACGGGCACGTGGAATTCCTGAAATACAGCGCCACGGGTGAGCAGCCCCTCAACGGCACGAGTGGCACCCTCATCGGCATCTACACCCTCTTCTAGGCCGGCACACCCTGCTCCCGTTCCGGTCTTTCGCTGGTGGGATGACACACACCATCCCACCAGCACTCCCTTTTTTTCGCCAGGACCCATTACGACCATGAATCGAGTACGCCGAACACGTCTGCTTTATGCTATCCACAAATGGACCGGTCTTGTGATCGGTCTCCATGTGTTGTTATTCAGCGTGACGGCCACCTATCTGCTGAGCGTGGAGTTGGTGGCGTCGGAGGCCCACGAGGTGGGGAACGCGGTGCCGATTGATGGGGAGCGGGTCTTGCCGGTGCAGCCCATCATCGACGGCCTGGCACGCCACTTTTCGGGCCACGAGCTGGTCGTGGAGCGGGTGACCTATGCGCTGGCGGAGGGGGATCTTCATGAGCTGCGGGTGGAACTGGTGGATTCCCACACCCATCTGCGCTTTGCCGTGGAGCCCTACACCGGTGCCCTGAGTTTGATACGGGGGACGCTTCCCGAAGGGATTCCCCCTGTGGGCGAAGGGGTAGTTGCCACGGCGGAGTCGGCCGCCGTTGATGCGCCCCTGCCCCGTTACCAACGCGTGGCGGCGTTGATGCTGAGTTTGCACACCAACCTCGCCCTGGGGCTGGTAGGCACCTTGCTGACGGGTATCGGCGGCGTAATTTTTCTGATTTCCACGGTCACCGGTTGGATTATTTATGCGCCCTTCATGAAGGGACTGGTCTTTGGGGCCATCCGCTGGAAGCGGGCGACGCCCATTCGCTGGGCGGATATGCACAAGCTCATCGGGATGGCCGCCCTCGCCTTTAACCTGATGATGGCCGTCACCGGCATTGGCCTGACCCTGGGGCTTTTCGCCATTCAGATTCAGGTCCGGGAGGATTTGAAGGCCATCGAATCCCAGGTGGGTGAAATCGTACCGGTGACACCGCCGCCCAACATTGATGTCATCTACCGTCACGCCCAATCGGTATTTCCAGACCACACCGTGATTCGGCTCGAATACCCCGGCCCCGATGCCATCCAGGGCGACAAGGTCTTTACTTTTTTTGCCGAGCCCGACCCCTTCGAACACGGCCTGGTGCCGGAGATTGGTATTGTGACCGCCGAAGCCACACCCCGTCCGCAGGTGTATGCGCTTACCTGGTGGATGGAAGCCATCCTGTTGGGGGCACCCTTGCACACCGGCGCCTTTGGCGGGAAGCCCGTCTATTTTGCGTATCTCTTGCTTGGGCTATCATCCGGTTTTCTTTCGATTAGTGGCTACCTCATGTATTTCATCAAATGGCGGCGTGCCCGTCAGCGGAAGGCGCAGGCAGCGGCCGCCGTCGCGCCCGATCCGGTGTCGGAAACCCTCGCCGCACGAGAGATGCTCCATGACTAAATCCCCTGGGAAATTTGCGCCCGGTCCCTGGACCTGTGCCGTCGTCATTGCTTTTGCGATCACCCTGGGCCTGCTGGCAGACGGCATGGCGGATGGGATTGCGGCGATTCTTCTGCTGGTGCCCAGCGTGTTGGTTTTTCGCCATCTCCTCGCCCGTGCCTAAGCTTGGGCGTCGCCTTTCGTCAGTGTACCTTTTGACAGTGCTTACCGGTCGGTCTATACTGCGATACACGCGGTAAACTTTAACGACGACCGGAGGTAGAGGTCATGGGTTTTCAAATTCTCCACAGGATGGTGCCGGGCAGTGTATTGCTCGCAGCGGTCGTATTTGGTGCGCCAGGGGCTATGGCGCAAGACTCCCCCGCGGCAACGGAGGAAGCTCCTGAAGCACCCATTGCCGCCGAGGCGGCGGTTCCCGACGCGGGCGATGCCACCACGCTTCGTCTGGGTGCAGGTTTTCTTGTTTCCCCGGATTTTGAAGGGTCGAAGGACTATGGGTTTACACCCCTGCCGGTCATTGAAATCAACAACTGGCACAAGTTCAATCTCTCCTTCCGTGGGCTTTCCTACACCTTACTCCAGTTCGAAAACGATGCGGAGAGTCCGTTTAAGAAGGTGGAATTCCGGCTGGAGCCGGCCATCAGTCCTTCGGCATCGCGCAAGGGAGACAGCGATTCCCTCTTTTCGACCCGGGACAACAATAAGTATCTTCGCGGACTTTCCGATGTGGATGTCGGTCTGGATGTCGGAGCCAATTTCTTTCTTCGTACCGGACCGGTGGCGACTCAGTTGGTCTTGCGCCAGGAAGTGGCCGGGGGACACGAGGGTTTCACCGCGAAGCTCAGTCTGGGCACACGTATACCCTTTACCCCCCGCACGCGGCTGGGGATGGAAGTGGGCACCACCTGGGCCGATGACGACTATATGGATGCCTTTTTCAGCGTGGATCACCGGGAGGCCTGGCGGAGCATCTATCGTCCCTATGCCGCCGACGCCGGATTCAAAGATGGCTTCGTCGGGATGCGCTTCGACCACGACTTCACCGATCGGGTTGGACTGTTGGCGGCCATGCGGTATAGCCGTCTTGTGGGCGACGCGGCAGACAGCCCCATCGTAGAAGGTCCCGGCGGCTCGCGTGACCAGGTGACCTTTGTCCTGGGCTTGACCTACAAGTGGACCTTCGGGGGCTGATAGACCATAGGTGGGATCCGGGGACCTATCGTTCTGGTCTGGGTGTTTCTTCTCGGAGCAGTCTTTCGCCTTCCCACCCACGAGTCCGCGACGGCCGTCGACCGGGGCTCGAAAAGGAAGGCGTTGGGCCTACCCGTGGGGCCCGCTGGTTTTTCTTTTTGGGCTACAGTTCCCAGCCATGACAACAATAACGTCCTGCCCTGCGTCCTCTTATTTCAACCGATGAATGACGCCACCACTGGGTAGCTTGGGGAAGAAATAGGTCGACTTTTGCGGCATGGGCTCCTTCGCATCGGCGCAGGCGCAAATCTGTCGCGCCAGGGTGGCCTGAAGTATGAAGGCGAGTTTGCCTCCTTCGTGGGCTGCTCTCATCGCATTGGCCGCACTTTTTTCATAGGTGAAAACGGTGCCCTCGGGGATTCCCAGAATTTTTTCGATGATGCCCCGGTGCAAGAGGGCCACATCCAGATCACGCCAGGAAGGTCCCCGGTCCGTGCCCAGGAATTCTTCCCGGTCGCCCGAAAACTCCAGGAGATAATCACCCTTGCCGGGAACGGCCACGCCCATGATGCCGGAACCCCGATTGCGTTGGACCCGTTCTACCAGGTCGCCATTGATGGCCGTGATACGGAAGTGTTTGGCGAGGCGGGTGTGGAAAATATCGATATCGAAATTCTCCGGCTTGGCCACCACGCGGTGGGGCGGATAAATCTTGAGACCGGGATCGTTAAAGGCCACAAAGCCCATGAGCGCAAAGTTGGCGGGGTGATCATCGGCCAGGTCGCCCTGGGCCCGCAGATTGTCCCGGTGGGTACAGGCGGTCTGGAAGCGGTGGTGCCCATCGGCGATGTAAATGGTCTGGTCTTTGAAGAATCCCCGAACCAGGCTATCGTCGTGGACGACCCAGAGTTCCTGCTTAACGCCGTCGATGGTATCGGCCGTGATGTCGGCGGGTCGGCTGTCCATTTGCTCAAGCAGGGGGCCGAGGGCGTTGTTGGGGTCATTGTAAAGGCCAAAGACGGCGCCGAGATTGGCCTCGGTGGCGGCCGTCAGGTGGAGACGGTCTTCCACGGGCTTGGCAAAGGTGCGCTCATGGCCGAGCACGTAGTTTTCGTTGGCTTCGGGGAGACGGATGGCCGCAAAGAATCCCCGCCGCACCTGGGCGTTGCCGTCGAGGTCTGTAAAGTGTTGCTGTAAGAGATAGATGGCGGGCTCTTCGTCCTGCTGGAGAATGCCTTCGGCGAGCCAGGTATCGAGATCGGCTGCCGCCGCTTCATAGGGGCTGAGCGATTCCCGTTCTTCGGGTAAGAGCAGTCGCGCGAAGTTATGGGGGCTACGTGCCAGCAGGGCATCCCGCTCTTCGTTGGTGATCACGTCGTACGGGGGGGTGATCACATCGCTCATGTTGTTGATGTGTTCCGGGTTGTATCGAATCCCTCGGAAGCCGTTGACTTCAAGCATGATGACTGGTACCTTTCCATTGCGGGGCGAGGGCGGTCGTGGTCCCCTGGCAGCAATAGCTGCCGAAGCGTGACCGCCCGGATTCCATTCTATAGACTGATACCATCCCGGTTAAAGCACTATCGTGTGGTGGCCCGGAAATGGGGGGTTCTATGTGTGAAGACAGGCCGCGTGCGCGGTGGAAACGGGTGTGGACGCCGTGGCGGTGTTTTCTGCTGTGCCTGGTGCTGTTGGAGCTGGGGTGGCTGGTCGTGCCGCCACCCGGAGACGTGGTGGAGCGGTGGTACAGCCAGGGGCTTTTTCGGGTCATCGCGAGCCCCCTGGCGGCCGTGCAAGACCTGCTCCCCTTTTCCCTGTCCTCCGTGCTGATTGCCGGCATGGTGGGGGCGTTTGTGCTGTGGGTGTGGTACCACGTGCGTGCCGTGCGCGCTGCCGGGGCCTGGCGATTGGCCGGTTGGCTTTCCGCCCTCGTTTTTCAATGGGCCGTGGTGTTGCTCTTCTGGATGTTGCTGGCCTGGGGGGCTGGCTACCAACGGACACCGGTCGACGAACGCTGGTCGCTCGACCTGGCGCCCCCGACGGCGGAGGAAGTCACGAAACTCCGGGCCCAGTTGCTGGCAATGATCCAGGAGACGGCGGGCCGGGCGGTCACCGATGATCCAGCGGAGGCGATTGCGGCCATCTCGGAGTCGATGGAACGGCTGGTAGTGGCTCGGGGCGAGGTGCCGATTGCCCTGCCCGACCAGGTTCGCGCTTCCCTGCCCGGGGTTTTTCTCATCAGCTCGACCATGGGGATGTGCATGCCGCCCGTCGTCGAACCCTGGGTGGATGGGGCCTTGGACCCTGTGTCCTTTACGCGGGTGGCGGCCCATGAATTGGGGCACGTGGCGGGGTACAATCGCGAGTCCGAGGCGACGCTCATGGGCTACCTGGCGGGGTTGAATGCGGAGAACGATATGGCCCGCTACGCCATCGCCCTGGGCATCTACCTCGACCTGATTCGGCGGGAGCCTGACCCCGAGCGCTATCGCGTAGCGTGGGAGGCCTTGCCGTTGCGGGCCCGTGAAGATGCGGCCCTGGGCTGGGAAATACAGGACCGCTACCGCATCAAAAACCGGCTTTACCAGCAGGTGGGCTACCATGCCTATGACACCTATTTGAAGTCCCAGGGAATTAAGGAAGGGATGGTAAATTACTCGATGGGGCTGGGCCTGTTTCTGGGCGCGTGGCGAAATGGATTGGCCGCACCCCGCCTTCACCCCCAAACTGTGGGAGAATC
The DNA here is from genome assembly GCA_034669905.1 of Candidatus Hydrogenedentota bacterium. Classification (GTDB taxonomy): domain Bacteria; phylum Hydrogenedentota; class Hydrogenedentia; order Hydrogenedentales; family JAEUWI01; genus JAEUWI01. The sequence goes on along the minus strand of JAXMOL010000014.1, from coordinate 29,074 downwards.
GTGATGAAGACGCGTTCAATGGGGGTGGGGTTGCTGGGGCTGATTCTGGCCACGTCTCAACTGTCTTGTCCCTATGCGCCCGGGCCTTCCGAACCGTCTCTCGGGGCCTTAGTGGCCCTCGAGGTGGTGGCCGCGGGCTTCGAGCGCCCCCTCTTTGTGACGTCCGCGCCTGAAGATGCCTCCCGACTCTTTGTGGTCGAGCAGGCCGGGGTGATTCGGGTCATCGACGACGGCGAGCGGGTCACCACGCCCTTTCTCGATATTCGCGCACTCGTGGGGTCGATTGCCGGGGAGCGGGGGCTCCTGGGCTTTGCGCTTCACCCGGACCATGGGACGAACCGCCAGTTCTTTGTGAACTATACCAACACCCAGGGGCACAACGTGCTTGCCCGCTATGAGGCCCGGGGGGACAACCCCAATCAGGCGGACCCGAATTCGGCGGTGGAGGTATGGACCCTGGAGCAGCCTTTCAATACGCACAACAGCGGAATGATTGCCTTCGGTCCCGATGGCTATTTGTACATCGGTTCGGGTGATGGTGGGAGCGCCAATGATCCCGAAAATAACGGCCAATCGCTCGACACGTTACTGGGGAAGGTGCTCCGCATAGATGTGGCCAATGGCCTCCCCTATACCATTCCGCCCGACAATCCCTTCGTGGGGATGGCGGAAGCGCGCCCGGAAATCTGGGCCTATGGCCTGCGCAATCCCTGGCGTTTCAGTTTCGATCGGGATACGGGCGACCTGTGGATCGGTGACGTGGGGCAGTTTGCCTTTGAAGAGATTAACGTTCAACCGGCGTCCAGTGGCGGCGGGGAGAACTATGGCTGGCGTGTTCGGGAGGGCTCTCTCTGCGGCACGGCCGCCACGGATTGTGAACTGCCCGACGGGGTGGCACCATTTCATGAATACTTTAACATCGGAAGTCAGTCGATTACCGGGGGCTATGTCTATCGGGGAACCGCCCTGCCTGGACTGGCAGGCGTGTATTGGTTTGGGGACTACATTACGGGCGCGCTCTACGCCTTGCGCCGAAATGCCGATGATTCGGTGACCGTGAGCGAAGAGCGGGAGGCTATCCTGCGCGGTGCCTCGGGGCCGGCGAATGTTGCTTCCTTTGGCGAAGATGCCGACGGCGAACTCTATATCGTAGACTATGGGGGTGGCACCGTGTTTAAGATGGTCGCGGCTTCGTAAGCGGGGCACCCTCCCCACGCTGTCCTTCGACCCCATGATGGAGTGATTTCCATGTTTCCAAACAGCGTATGGCTCCTGGCGCTGGGGCTGTTGTTCACCATTCTGCTGAGTTCCTGTCCCTATAATCCGGGTCCTTCAATTCCCTCCAAGGGCACAATGATGCGCCTTGAGGCCGTCGCCGAAGGGCTGGAACGGCCGCTTTTTGTAACGGCTCCACCCGGGGATGAGGACCGACTTTTTATCGTCGAGCAGGGGGGCCGGATTCTCCTGCACAAAGACGGAGCTGTGTTGGCCACGCCTTTTCTCGACCTGTCGGGGCTCCTCGGTTCGGGCGTCGGGGAGCGGGGGCTGCTGGGTATGGCCTTCCATCCCGACTATGCGCGCAACGGGATATTCTTCGTCCACTATACCGACGTCAATCATGACACGGTCGTGGCGCTTTATTGCGCCTACGCGGAAGATCCCGACCGAGGTGACCCGGCGACAGCGAAGATTCTACTGACCATCGACCAGCCCTACAGCAACCACAACGGCGGCATGCTGGCCTTCGGTCCTGATGGCTATCTGTATGTTGCCTCCGGTGACGGGGGCAGCGCCAATGACCCCGATAACCAGGGGCAGTCCTTGAACACCTTACTCGGGAAGGTGCTGCGAATTGATGTGGACCATGGGGAGCCCTATGCCATCCCTGCGGACAACCCCTTCGTAAGCGAGGAGGATGCCCGGGGCGAGATTTGGGCCTATGGGCTGCGTAACCCCTGGCGCTTCAGCTTTGACCGGGAGACGGGCGATCTCTGGATTGCCGATGTGGGTCAGAATGCCCTGGAAGAAATCAATTTCCAGGCGGCGGACAGTGCGGGGGGCGAGAACTATGGCTGGCGCAATCGGGAAGGGGACCAGTGCCGTCCTGGTGAAGCGGAGTGCACGTTGTCTGGAGCGGTGGACCCGATTCACGTCTATTCCAACGTGGGGAACCAGTCCATCACGGGGGGCTATGTCTACCGGGGTGCGGCGATTCCCGAGCTGGTGGGCACCTACTTTTTTGCCGACTATATTACGGGGAGGGGCTATGCCCTCGTGCGGGAAGGGGGCGGTGGGGTCACCGTAACGGATGAGACGGACAGTTTCAATCAGGGGGGGATCACGCTGGAGCATGTGGCCTCCTTCGGGGAGGACGGGGCCGGTGAACTCTACGTGGTGGACCTGGGTGCCGGGGCCGTCTATCAGCTGGTGGCATCCTGAGGGGGACAGGACCTTCAGTAATTAAGGGCCTCGAAAAAGCGCCGGATGCGTTTGGCGTTGGCCCCGAAATCGCTCTTCCCGTCCCGTGATTTGGAGCGCATATCGATGTAGCTCCCTGTCTCGCCATTGGGGCGAACGCGCAGGACAATATCATCTTTCCATTGGAAAATACGGGTGGTGTCAATGGCCTCGAAGGTGAGTTGGGCTTCGTCGTCCCGCGTGATTTCCCAGTAGAAGGGGTCCTGGGTGGCCATATCCCGGGCCCGTTTATAGGCGATATCAGGGCGGATGGACAGGGACAGGGTCTTCAGATCATCGTAGTGGGTCTTGATGGGTTCGACGAAGGCCGACGGAAAGGCCATATCCCGTCCCTGATTGGCGGGTAACGCGGTTGCCTGCACGAAGGTCGGTGGTGCGTCGAGGTTGGTCGTAATGTCGTTGATGGCCGGGTAGCGGGCGCTCTGGGTGGCGGTTGCGATGACGGCCAGCAGGGGGAGTAGTCCGAGCACGCCCACCATGGCGGGGAGGTAGGCCTGAAAGCGCACGGCGGCGACGAGGGCGCATCCGAGTGCGAGCAATCCCACGAGGCCGCTGAGGAGAAAGAGTCCCATGCCCAACATCGGTGGGATGAGCTGTGCGCGGGCGAGGAGGGGGCCGCCCGTGGCGCACAGGAGGCTGCACAGGGCCAGGGCAATACTGAGTTTGGGGATCACGGGTGGGGGCTCCTGCGTGGTGAGGGAGTGAATCGATTGCCCTTATAGTACAAAAATGGCCGCCGTGGGGTCCACGGCGGCCATTGCATTCAAGGGGGAAGGGGCTGCTTAGCTCACGATTTCGAGGAGCTCGACTTCGAAGAGCAGCACGGAGTTCGGCGGAATGCCGGGGCGGCCGGGGCCGTAGGCGAGTTCGCTGGGGATGGCGAGTTCCCACTTGGAGCCCACCTTCATCATCTGAAGGGCTTCGGTCCAGCCTTTGATGACCTGGGTCACGCCGAATTCGGCGGGCTCGCCACGGTCGACGGAGCTGTCAAATTTCTCGCCGTTGATGAAGGTGCCGGTGTAGTGCACTTTGACGGTGTTTTCGGCGGTGGGCAGGGCGCCGTCGCCTTCGGTGATGACCTTATACTGAAGGCCGCTTTCGGTAACCTTCACGCCTTCTTTCGCAGCGTTGGCTTCCAGATAGGCTTTGCCTTCTGCCATGGCGGCGTTGCCCTGTTCCATCTGCTTCTTCTGGGCAGCGGCCTGCATGCTCTGCTGGAGTCCCATCAGGGCGGCGCGGATTTCGTCTTCGTTCAGGGCGAGGTCTTCGTCTTTATAGGCGGTCTTGAAGCCGGCGAGGAAGGCTTCCAGATCGATTTCGACGCCCGGGCCCGTGATGCTTTTGGCCACGTTTACGCCAGCGGCATAGCTCTGTTTTGCGGTGTCGGAGTCAAGATTCACAGCGGGGGCTTTCTCGTCTTGCGCGCTGACAATGAGCGGCGCGCCAATGAGGGCGGCTCCAAGAAAGATGGAACGCCAGTGGATAGCGAGTTTCATGAAAAGTTCCTTGCGGTTGTGTCTGAACTGAGAGACCCAAGGCGTCGCCCTGGGTGGTCGCCTCCATCGGATTGACAAAGGCAATCGGAACAGCTTAGCGCTTGGGCGGTTCACATTGCAAACCGGATTTGCCAGGCGTCTGACGGGCCTGAATTCAGGAGAAGCTGGAGGCACCAGCGGGCAGGACGCAGCGAAATCCTACGGTGGGCAATTGGGATTCGGGAAAGACGCCCCGGCGCACATAGGTGCGCAGGTCTTCCTGGGGGGAGTTGAAACACCCGCCGCGAACGGCCCGTCGGGGGGCGTCCAGGATGACGTCTGGTTCCTGTCGGATTTTCTTGTAGGAAATGAAGGGGTCGAGGGTCCACTCCATCACGTTGCCCGCCAGGTCATACACCTTGTCAGGGGTGCAGCCGTCTTCGTGCATGGTGACGATAGAGGGCATGCTGAGGTAGTCTGCAAAATTACAACGGGTGGTATCGGCGGGCAGGCTACCCCAGGGATAGGTACGATTTTCTTTGCCCCGGGCGGCGAATTCCCACTGGGTTTCGGTGGGGAGCCGTTTGCCCACCCACTCCGCATAGCGCTGGGCTTCCTGCCAGGTGATGCCAATGACGGGTTGGTCGGGGCCGTTGAATTGGGCATCGCGCCAGTACTTGGGCTCGGGGGCCTGGGTGGCGGCGATAAACGCGCCGTATTCCTTGACCGTCACCGGGTAGGCATCGATCCAGAAGGGGGCCACGTACACTTCTTCTTCGGGGGCAGACTCCCGGAAACTGTCGTTTCCCATGAGAAAGTTGCCTCCCTCCATGAAGACCATGTTCTCCGTGGACACGGCACCACGTTCGGTGCTGATTTCCACCCGTTCGGTGAGGCGCCGGTAGGAGTCGTTGAAGGCCCCTTCCAGGGCCCGTCGAAATTCGCGGGCATTCTGCCAACGGTGTTCTTTTTCATCGTGCAGGGACTTTTTGAGTACCTGGAGGATGGAGGGCGCCACATCTTCCCGCACCTGCTCCACCGTGACGGGTTCGTCCATGGGGGTGCGCAGGGTCAATAACTCGTGGAAGACCAGGCCCACGGCGTAGATATCGGTACGGGGGTCGACGGTGCGGCGTTGTCGTTGTTCCGGCGCTGCATAGGCCAGGGTGCCCACGATCTGATTCGACTTTTGTTCGTCCGGCTCGGTCTTGAGGAATTCTTCCTGGACGGCTTTCGCCAGGCCGAAGTCGAGGACCTTGACCCGTTCACCGGCGAGGAGGATGAGGTTTTCGGGCTTGATGTCGCGGTGGATGACCGTGCGGTGGGCGTTTTCAAGGGCCCGGAGCATTTGGGTAACAAAAGTAACACAGAGCCGCACGTCAACGTATCGCCGGTCAATACGTTGTTTACGCAGGAAGGCACGGAGGGATTGTCCTTCGGCGAATTCCATGGAGAGATAGAGGATGCCTTCGTTGGTCCAGCTGACGTCATGCACGGCCACGATGTTTTCGTGGCGAAGTCGCCGGGCGATCTGGGCTTCCTGGATGAAGAGGCGCTTGCCCTTGGAGGTGCGCAAGAGCTTGGGGTTCATGAATTTGAGGGCGACCGTTTCATCCACGAGGGTGTCGTGGGCGCGATAGACCACGCCCATGCCGCCCTTGCCCACGTGTTGCTCAATCATGTAGCGGTCGGCGATTTTGTCACCCTGCTCAAACTGGAGATTGAAGTGGCGCTCCATATCCTGGCCGGTGGGAATGCTCAGGGGCTGGCCGCAATTGAAACAAACCCCCCGCTTGCCTTGTACCGTAGGAGGCACCATAATCTTGAGACTGCAATGGGCACACGTTACCGGTATCATGGGCAGGTGCAACAGACCCGTGCCGTACGGGCACGCGAATTTTTTTCACTCGACGACACAGTCCGAAGTTGACTGTATGGGCGGTGGCGCATTAGGCTAGGCCGTTCACTCACGATTAAAGGAGTACCTGCATGGTTCGGAATGGTATCGTTGCCGTTATGGCACGTTTTGTAGTCCTGGGACTGGCAATTGGGTCGTTGGGCGGTGCCCAGACGATTGCTGCACAGGATCCAAATGATATAACACTCAGCCTTGGCGCAACAACCGCGCAACCCGGGGATACGGTGGAGGTCACGGTCTCAATGGCCGTGGGGGGGGATTCCCCGACCTCGATGATCGTCTTTCTGGCCTATGATCCGATGACGCTGACGCCGAATTCAAATGAGTATGAACTTATTTTGCAGAGCTTCGAGCCCACCGAGCCCGTGCTGGATGATGATGGCAATGCCATTACCATGCGTCGTGCCGTGCGCCCATCGGAGAGTCTGGTTGCGTCGGGATTCAGCTTTGATTCCCAGGAACATCATGATCAGGGGGTCTTTGGCGTTGTGATTTTCAGCCAGAATTCCACGGCTATCTCGGCCGGCACCCTGTTTACGGTGGCCTTTACGGTGACAGGCGGCCTGGAAAATGGCACGATGACCGATGTGATGGGCCTGACGGCCGATAACGCCATCGTGATTCCCGATGGAAGCGGTGGGGTTACGCCCGCATCCACTTCGGCCTCTGATGCCAATGGTGCGGCCCTGACCTATGGGTTTGAAGATGCCGTGATTGAGATTGGCTGCGCGCCACCCGGAACGCCTTCGGGGGTGACCGCCACACAGAATCGGAGTGACGGGGTGCAGATCGGGTGGTCGGCCGTGGCCACGACCGGTGCGGAATACCGGGTCTATCGCAATACGGTCAACAATGCCGCATCGGCCCTTGCCCTCGGTACGGAATGGCAGACGAGCACTTCTTTCCTGGACATATCGGCCCTGGTGCCTGCGGTGGTGCCCGGTGATGGTTGCACCGTGCCCGATCAGGTGACGGAAGTAAGTTACTTTTACTGGGTGCGTGCCCGCACGCCCGAGGGCTGTCAGGGGTCGCTCAGTGCGACGTCCGCCGAGGGGTTCCGTGTGCAGGCGAAACGGGAGCAGGTCGCATCGCTGGTGCCTGGTGCCGACACCTTGGGAACGGCCCTGCTTTTCCTGGCGCTCCTGGGTGTGCTGGTCAAAGGTCGGCCTGCGGCACGCGGATAGTTCAATTCGGGCGTCTTCCCATCACTTCGGAATAATTGGACGCCCTCATTGGGTGTGTTTGGTGGCGGGGCGTGCTTCTTTTCTCCACGCACACGAAACCTCGTTTTACTCGGCATCGCACTCCTGCGGCGCGTCGTAGACGTGGCACGGGGCGCTGGAGTCGTGGTCGCAATGAACATCTCAATCGGATAGCGCCCCTATACGCACGGAATTCGTTGATCACCTTGGTTAAATGTACTGTTTTCGATGCCACAGCTGTACTGGCTTCGCACCCATTTGTCTTGAAATGTATTTTGGGTCAGGGCGCTTAGCTCGCAACCGGGCGGGGAACTATGCCACAATCGGCCCGGTATTGGAATTGAGTCTGCCCCGTTGGGGTAGTAACCCGGCGATGCACTATCGTTTAAAGGCTATTGCGGCATGTACCCTACCCTGCTTGAAATCGGTCCCCTGGAGTTTCACGCCTACACGGTGGGGCTGGCCCTGGCCTTCCTGTTCGGCGTATTGGGCGCGGTTCGGGAAAACTACAAGCTCGAAAAGCCCTACCCGGTTACCCCGGCGGGCGGCGTCTGGATATTTTTTGGCGCCTTGCTGGGGGCGAAGATCTATTGGTACCTCCAATATGGGACGACCTGGACGGACAACGAGGGGAACCCCTATGAGTGGTACCGGGTCTTCTTTATCTGGGAAGGCGGCATGGTGTACTACGGCGGGCTCATTGGCGGCGTAATCGGAGCCCTGGCGTATTTCAAATACGTGGGTGCGTCGGTGCTCGGAATGGGGGATGTGGGGATGCCCTTTTTGCCGCTGGGCCACTCGATTGCCCGGTTGGGGTGTTTTCTCAATGGATGTTGTTGGGGTTACCACACGGATGGCCCTACGGGCGTGGTGTTTCCGCGCTATAGCCTGGCCTGGAAGCGCCAGGTGGAAGAGGGCCTCATTACCCGGGCGGCCGAGCATCCCCTGCCGGTTCACCCTACCCAGCTCTATGAATCACTCGGTCTCTTTGTAATCTTCCTGGTCATGCGCTTCGCCTATAAGCACAAGAAGCATGACGGCTCCATTATCTTTCTTTATCCCCTCCTCTATGGGATCCTGCGTTTTACGACGGAAGCCTTTCGGGGGGATAGCGTGCGCTCGATTTACGGCATGACCGTAAGCCAAACCATTGGGCTGGTGCTGTTTATGGGGGGTGCCCTGTTTTACCTGGTCATGTACCAGACCAAGTGGCGTCGTGGCACGGTGCCTTCGTAGGCGCGGCCCCACCCGGATGGGGACGCAAACGGACGAAAACTGAGATAATCACCACGGAAGTCAAGCACTTTCCGATAAAGTGTTGACAGGATCTAAGTGGTTCACTATACTTAGGCAAACTGACCGAGTCGCGTCTTGTCTACCCGCCGTAGAGACGGTGGGCGCGTTTCCTTTGGGAAGCGTGTGGCACGGCTCTGGTAGGTATGGTGTGACTTAAATGACGTCTATTTTCCTGTAAATCGCTATCCGCAACCGCGGTCATTTGCAGACAATCCACCAATAAGAACAACGGTGTAGAGGAGAAGCCAGAATGGGGATCAGCAAGAAACTAATGCTTGCGTCGCTCGTGAGCATGATGGTAGTACTTGCGTTTGTGATCGGCCTTGTGCCGTCCCACGATGCAGCGCGCGTGGGTGCTGCGGGCGACCAGGGTCAAATCGATTTTGGCCAATTCCTGGACCTGATTCTGATGAATCAGGGGGGTGCCCTCTATGACAAAGGTGCCGGAACGGCGCTGGAGTCGCTGCCCTATGAAGACGGAGATACCATTATTGTCCCCACTTCCAACATTGGTGGGGTGGAAGTGCTGCTGAGTGCCAGCGTGCCCGGTGCCGGCAATGACACGACGGTCACCTATGTGGCCAATCCGGCAAACGATGAGACCGAAGAAGAAGCGCCCTGGACGACCAACGAAGGGGTCTACACCCCGGGCACCGATGGTGTAACGTCGGAAGATGGCTTCCCCGATGACTTTGCGTCGAATCTTACGCTGACGAGCTTTATTCCCAATGCGGAAGGCACGCAGACGGCGATCCTGATCTATGCCCTGATCAACGCCGTGGCGGAGTCGCAGCAGTCGGCGAACCTGATGTATGACTCGGTAAACGCGATGGAAGACGCCATCGCCTTGACGATTGCATCGGAGAATAACGATGCGGACGGCAACGGCTACCCGGATGATCCCTTTACGGACGTGCCGGTCAACGCGAGTTCCGTGGCCAACGTGATGGTAAATGGCGAAGGCCGAACGGCGTTGCTCGCGAATCTGGGCACCGCCACCTCCAAGGGGGTATCGGCCGGGGTGGACACGGTCGTCGCCTTTGGAAACGTCATGGTCACGGCCCCTTCGACGGAGGACCTGTTGAATGAAGGCGTGATTAGCGCCGGTCAATCGGCCTTTGTGATGGTAAATATTGTCGACGAACTCGATGCCGCCGTTGACAGCAACAGCGGTACGGGTACGGTTTCCGATTGGATTACTGCTGTAGGCGACGCCCAGCCGTTGGATGTGCTTGAAGGCGCGCCCTATGTGCAGATCACGATTCTGGCCGGTACCTCCGTCAGTGATATGGCGCCGGTAACGGATCTGGGCTCGCTCGCCGTGAACCTCTTTATTGAGGGCGACTTCCCGGAAGAATCTCTTGAGCAGGTGCAGCTCTTCTCCTACGCCAGTACGGCCGTGAATGCGGGTGGCTCGGTGGTTGTCAGCAGTGACAGCGAAGGCGACTGGGAACTGTTGCCGGTCGAGCCCATTTCGATGAATGGGAATATTGATGTTAACCTCAGCAGCCCGGGGCTCTTCGCGGCCTTCGCTTCTGAGATTGCAGTGACGACGGTGGACCCCGACGTGCTTCCCGGCAATGCCATGGTCGACTTGACGCTGACGGGTTCCTTCCCCCTGGGTGCGGGCGTGAGCCTGGATGCCACGGAAGCGGCCGAAGTGTTCAGCGTTACCTTGAATGGCCAGGCGGCAAGCTTCCGCAATGGCGGTTCGGGTGGCACGGTTGCGGCCAACAGCACGACCCTTTACCTGACCACGCCTTCCCTGGCGCTGGATATGGTGGAAGGTGAGCCCGTCGACACGGATGTGAGCCTGACGATTACCGACCTGCGCTTTACCGGCAACAGCCTTACGGTGCCGGAAGCCGCGACGCTGAAAGACTCCGTCACGGTTACGATCGCGGTGGAGGGCAACGGAACGGCGACGGTGTCCCCGGCTTCTATTGAGGGGAGCACCACGGGTGGCACCTATCTCAAAGATACCAATGTAACGGTTACCTTTACGGCGGACACGGGCTCGGAATTGCTCACGGTTCTGCTCGGTGAGGTTTCCGTTCCCAGCTCGGTGAGCAGCGGCATGCTCGCGTTCACGGCTTCCGACGATACCACCGTGTCGGCCACTTTCGGTGAAGCGGGTGGCGAAGGTGAAGGCGAAGGTGAAGGTGAAGGTGAAGGTGAAGGTGAAGGCGAAGGTGAAGGTGAAGGTGAAGGTGAAGGTGAAGGTGAAGGCGAAGGCGAAGGCGAAGGCGAAGGCGAAGGCGAAGGTGAAGGTGAAGGCGAAGGTGAAGGTGAAGGTGAAGGTGAAGGCGAGTTCAGTGACGAAGACAATGCCGATTCGTTGCTCGCCGGATTCGTCGCGGCCGACTCGAACAGCGATGGTCGCCTGAGTCTGGCGGAGGCCCAGCAGGCCCTGTCCCGTCTCACGCTCGAAGGATTCGGGCGTCTCGATACGAATAACGACGGGTTCCTGACGACGGCCGAGTTGGTGGCCTTCCAGACGACCTTTGGAGAAGCCATTGTAACGTCGGTAACGCCCGACGAAGCGTGGATTTTCGGTGGCGTGGTGGCAGAGCTGCGCGGTCAGAATCTGAACGTAAACACCACCATCAATATTGGTGGCGTGGTCGTGACGGGATTCCGTGCGGCGAATGATGGCTCGAGTATTGAGATTATCGTGCCCGAAAGCACCGACACGTCAAACAATGATTTCGTCGATGTGTCGGTAGTCGTTACGAATCCTGGTCAGCAGAACAGCTCGACCTTCAACAGCTTCCGCTACAACCGCTATGTGACCGAAGGGGACGTCAACACGACGGCCTATGCGTTCGACGGCGCGGCGGGTGCATCTGATGTGGATGTGGCGCTGGGCAACAATGCCTTCGCTTCGTTGAACGTTCCCGCGACCAGTGGCGGTGCCCGTACCTATGGCATCGTGCGCACGGCGGCGGCTTCCAACCCCAATGCCATCGGTACGAATGCAATTGACACGTCCCTTGCGGCGCAGGGTGTGGACGCCGGTGATGTGCTGGAGGGTGATGTGCATGACTTCAGCCTCTATTTCTATCAGCCCCTGGACTTCTCGGAAGCCAAGCAGAATACGCCTTCCATGGGCATGCCGACTTCCGGTCAGGCCAGTGGTGGCGCCTTCGCGGCGGGCGGTTTGTCCCGCTACCTGTTGGATGAAAACGGCGACCCGGTCATTGATGCGGTCACCGGTGAACCCGTTGAGAACGACCCGATTCAGCTTTCCTTCCTGACGGATGATGCAACGCTGAATGCTGGTATTGTGCGCTCGGGCCTGACGTGGTTTGGCTCGGAGAGCAGTTACAACTATGCCACCGGTACGCTGACGGTGCCGGCAACGGCGATGGTGGCCTACCAATCGAACCTGCTCAATGCCGAGGTGGATCCCAGCCTGTCGGCGTCGGATGCGGACTCGACCAGTATCGATGCGGTGAGCCGTACGCGTCTCTACAGCATGAATGGATTCTCCCTTCGTCGCGGTAGCGGCATTCCGGATTCCCTGGTAGACTCGATTGTGGCGGCCAATGCCAACATCTCCTTCAACGGGAGCACGGCAGGCGGTACGTCGGTCACCGTGGTTTCGCCGGATGGCGGCCTCGCCTGGATTGACCACGTGCTCATCGGTTCTGGAGACACGGCCATTACGGCAGGCTCGGATCGCTTCGTGACGGTGCCGGGTTCGGATGAGAATACCTTCACCTTCCAGACGCCGCGCGGTAGTGCGACGGGCATGATGGATGTGACCATCTTCCTGGCCTCCGATCCGGAGAATCCGGCCTTTACCCTGCCGAACTTCTTCGAGTACACGGCAGGCGGCACACCGGACTTCCCGTTCTTCCTGTTGATTTCGCTCATCCTGTCCTTCTTCGGCATCGCGGCCGGTGGAGATGGTGGTGGCAGTGGTGGTCCTTGCTTCATTGCAACGGCCGCCTATGGCACGCCGATGAGCGCCGATATCAATGTGTTGCGTGAAGTGCGGGATACCTACCTGCTCGACAGCGCGCTTGGTACGGCCTTCGTGGACACCTACTACACGGTGAGCCCGGCGGTTGCCGACGTGGTGGCCCAGAGCCCCGTGCTGGCCGCCCTGGTGCGTATCGCGCTGGTGCCCGTGGTTGTGTTGGGGCAGTTCGCCTTGACCTCCCCCGGTCTCTTCGCCCTGACCCTGTTCGGTGGAATGGCCCTGTTCATTCGTCGGCGGGTCAAGCGCAAGGCGCACCAGTCCTGACGCGTAGCTGAATAGAAACCACCCAAGCGGCGGCTCCGAGATACGGAGTCGCCGCTTTTCGTGTGGGGTGGAACTATAGGGGGGAACACCATCGGGACATCGTGGTTTGAGGTAACGGTCGTGCCACCCGAACGGATTTAGAAGCGGTCGGGTGGCATAACCAGGTCGTTTCTTTCAGGAGCGCGGCTCGTGTCGGAGCGGACACTCCCTCCTGGCCGTGCGAACACAAAAAGGGACGCAGACTGCGCGCCTGCGTCCCGGGGGGTGATGGGGGAGGTTCGTGGGGTCAGTCGGCCGCCGGACTAAATTTGATGCCGTGTCCGTCGAGGGCCTTGATGATGCCTTCTTTGTCGACGGCCTTGGAATAGGCCTCACTGGCTTCTATCACATCTTCCTTCACGAAGCGCGCCAGTTCTTCGTTGAGCAGGGTCATGCCCTCTTTCTTGGCCGTTTGCATGATGCTCATGACCTGGGCGGTCTTGCCTTCGCGAATCAGCATGGCCACGGCGGCGTTGACCACCAGGACTTCCAGAGCCGCGACGCGACCGCCGCCCTTTTTCTTGATGAGGTTCTGCGCGACGACCCCCTTGAGGGCGCCGGAGAGCATGGTCCGAATCTGACTTTGCTGTCCCGAAGGGAACTGGTCAATCAGGCGGTCAACGGTCGAGATGGCGGTCGTGGTGTGGAGGGTACCGAAGACCAGGTGGCCGGTCTCCGCCGTTTCGATAGCGATGTGGGTGGTTTCGAGATCGCGCATCTCACCGACCAATACAATATCGGGGTCTTCACGCAGGGCGGCGCGCAGGGCGTTCTTGAAGCCCAGGGTGTGGGTGTGGACTTCCCGCTGGTTGATGAGGCAACGGTGGTTGGGGTGCACGAATTCGATGGGATCTTCGATGGTGATGATGTGATCCGAGCGATTCTTATTGATGTAGTCGATCATGGCGGCGAGGGTGGTCGACTTACCACTACCCGTCGGACCGGTCACGAGGACGAGTCCCTTATGCAGCTGACAAAACTTTTTGAGCGCGAGGGGTAGGTTTAACTGCTCAAAGGTCAGGATTTCCGAGGGGATCAGGCGGAAGACGCCCCCCACACCTTTGTGGTCGCGGAAGATGTTGGCACGATAGCGGCCCGCGCCCTCCAGTTCATAGGCAAAGTCGGTGTCGTGACTGTCCTTGAACTCCTGGAGGTTTTTTTCCGGCGTGATCTCAAAGAGAAGTTTTTCGGCCCGCTCCGACGTCAGTTCTTCGTCGGCTTTCAGGGGGACGATAGAGCCGTCTTTTCGAAACATGGGTTTACATCCGGTACACAGGTGTAAATCCGAGGTTCCGTGTTCGACCATCAACCGGAAATACTTATCAATTTCAGCCATCACATATCCTCCTCGCGCACGACGTGCGCGGGTCAATCGGCGGTCCCATAAATTAGACGCTATCAGGTTATCATGGGTCCTGCGGGAAAACAAGTCTATTGACAAGGTCTCAGTATTCGCAGATGACGAGGAAGGGTGAAGGGTGAAGGGTGAAGGGTGAAGGGTGAAGGGTGAAGGGTGAAGGGTGAAGGGTGAAGGGTGAAGGGTGAAGGGTGAAGGGTGGAGGGTGACGGGTGGAGGGTGACGGGTGGAGGGTGGAGGGTGGAGTGGGGGGGGGATGCACGGTGCCAATCGGGCTTGGCGGAAATCATGGCGTGCGATATGGCATGATGGTCGGGTTTACACCGACACCTTTTGGTGACAACGCGTTCAAAGAGGAATTTATCTGACTATGCCCGAGTTTCCGAAATCCATCGACAGCGTAGAGACGCTCGAGGAATTGTTGAGCCGCCCCACACCCGCCGTGGTCACGATGATGAAACGTCTTGAAGGCGATATCATTTTTCTGGGCGCCGGGGGCAAGATGGGCCCCACGATGGCGCGTATGGCGCGGCGCGCGACGGATGAGGCTGGAGTGCAACGGCGCATTCTGGCCGCCTCTCGTTTCAGTAACCGGGAAACGGAGATGGAGTTGCAGGCCTGGGGCATCGAAACGGTGCGCTGTGACCTCCTCGATCCCGGCCATGTGGCGGCCCTGCCCCAGGTGCCCAATGTGGTCTATATGACCGGTATGAAGTTTGGCGCCACCGGAAAAGAGGCGATGACGTGGGCCATGAATACCTGGTTGCCCTCTCTCATTTGCGAACATTACGCCGAAAGTCGTATCGCGGCTTTTTCCACCGGCAATGTCTATGGACTGACGCCCCTGTCCCTTGGGGGTTCCGTGGAAACGGATACGCTGAACCCGGTGGGTGAATATGCCACCAGTGCCATGGGACGGGAGCGCATTTTCGAATACTTCAGCCAGGCCCGCGCTATCCCGACGAGTATTCTCCGGCTCAACTATGCGACGGAAATGCGATACGGCGTGCTGGTCGATGTGGCCCGCCAGGTCTTCGAAGGCCAGCCGGTCGATGTGTCCATGGGCAGCCTGAATGCCATCTGGCAGGGCGATGCCAATGCCATGTCGCTCCTCTCCCTCGCCCAGACGCGGACCCCGGCCTGGACGATTAACATAGCCGGTCCGGAGCAAATCAGTGTGCGGCGGGTGGCCGAGACCTTCGGGCGACTGATGGGTAAGCCGGTACTCATCGAAGGGGAAGAAGCGCCCGATGCCCTGCTGAGTAATGGTCAGCAAGGGCACGCCCTGTGGGGCTATCCCACGGTCTCCCTCGATCAGATGCTCCACTGGATCGCGGATTGGGTCACGGCAGGTGGGGCGAGCCTCAACAAGCCGACCCACTTTGAAAACCGCAAGGGAGACTTTTAGGTGATGTGGGTGGCTACGTGTGGAGGGTCGACCTGATGGAGACCCCGACAGATTTTCGCGCAACGTTACACCGGGGTATCGCCATTCCGGCCCAGCCCCTGGCGCTCACGGCAGCACGCACATTGGACGAACGACGGCAACGGGCGCTGAGTCGTTACTATATCGACGCGGGGGTGGGCGGTATTGCCGTCGGCGTACACACCACCCAGTTCGCCATTCGGAATCCGGAGGTCGGACTGTTCCGGCCGGTGTTGGAACTGGCCGCCGAAGAAATGGGCCGTGCCGATGCCGGGCGCGACACACCCCTGGTGCGTATCGGCGGCATTTGTGGTCCCACGGCCCAGGCGGTCGCCGAGGCGGAGTTGCTCCGTGAGCTCGGTTACCACGCGGGTCTGCTCAGTCTGGCGGCCCTGGCCGATGCCGATGTGCCGGCGCTGATTGCCCATTGCGAAGCGGTGGCCGCGGTGATTCCCGTGGTGGGTTTCTATTTGCAGCCCTCGGTGGGCGGGCGGGTATTGCCCTATGCTTTCTGGCGACGCTTTGCCGAAATTGAGTCCGTGGTGGCCATTAAGATGGCGCCCTTCAACCGATACCAGACCCTCGACGTGGTGCGGGCGGTCGTGGATGCCGGGCGGGACGATATCGCGCTCTACACCGGCAACGACGACAACATTGTGGCCGATCTGGTCACCCACTACCGACTTGCCCGGGGCGACCAGGGGGTCGAACGCCGTATTGTCGGGGGCCTTCTGGGCCATTGGTCCGTTTGGACGCAGAAAGCGGTTTCCCTCCTGGAGCGCTGCCATGGGGAAGTAGCGACGGGGAGCATCTCGCGGGATCTCCTGAGTCAGGCGATTGCCGTGACGGATACCAACGCTGTTTTTTTCGACGCGGCCAACGGTTTTGCCGGGTGTATCGCCGGGCTCCATGAAGTGCTGCGCCGTCAGGGCCTGTTGGAAGGCCTCTGGTGTCTCGACCCCAACGAGGGGTTGAGCCCGGGACAATTGGAAGAAATCGATCGGGTCTACGCCCAGTACCCCGAGTTAAATGATGACGAGTTTGTTGCCTCACACCGAGACGACTGGTTACGCGGATAAGAGGAGTTACGCATGAGTGAAAAGCGACGTTGGTATGAACGTGTAGGACCGGGGCTGATTACGGCGGCGGTGGTGTTGGGTCCGGGAAGCATCGTTTCGTCCAGTCGGGCCGGGGCGGATGCAGGCTACGGCCTTGTGTGGATGCTCGCCCTGGCCTGTGTGGTCATGGCGGTCTTCACGTCCATGGGCGCCCGCATTGGCTGCGCCTTGGAAGAGTCCTTTCTGCAATTTCTGTCCAAGCGCTGGGGTCGTCCCATTGCGGCAGTCACGGGTTTTTCGGCCTTCTTTGTGGCGGCAGGATTTCAGTTTGGCAATAATCTCGGCGTGGCCTATGCACTGGAGGGCATTGTGCCCGGTGTGCCGGCGTGGATTTGGCCCCTGGTGTTTACCGGACTTTCGCTGGTTTTCATGCTGATGGCGAAAAACGTCTACCACCTGCTCGAGTTGGTGATGCGATTCTTCGTGGGGATTATGCTGGTGGCCTTCATCGGCAACCTGGTTTTCACGGGCGTGAGTCCGGTGGGCCTGGCAACGGGCCTGATTCCCCATCGTTTTGCCGAGGGCGAGTTTATTATTGCGGCGGGCATGCTCGGCACGACTTTCTCTGCCGTGGCGGCGTTTTACCAGGCCTACCTGGTGCAGGCCAAGGGCTGGCATAAGGAGAATCTCCACAACGCCATTCAGGATGCGTGGATTGGTATCGGGATCCTGGGCACCATGGGGCTGGTGATCATGATTGGTGCGGCCCAGACCCTCCACGAGACGGGCGGGGACTTCAAGCACATCGGGCAACTCGCCAATCAGCTGACCAGCGTGCTGGGTGATTCGGCGGGCCTGGTCTTCGGGCTGGGCTTGTGTGCGGCGGCCTTCTCTTCCTTTATCGCGAATGCCTTGATTGGTGGCACCCTGCTTGCCGACGGACTGGGGCTGGACCCGACGATGGAGAAGACGCCCACACGTGTTTGTGCGGCGGCTGCACTGTTGATTGGCTGCGGCGTGGCGATTGCCACCATGCAGGCCGGTGTGGGTGGCTCACAGAGTGTGCTGATTGCCCAGACGTCCACCATTATTGCGTCGCCCCTGTGCGCGCTCTTGCTCTATTACTTCGCCAACAACCGTGCGTTGATGGGCGACCTGCGGAATAAGGTCATGAGCAATGTCCTGGGGGCTGTGGGCCTGATTATCCTGCTGGGCCTGGCGATTCGCACCCTGACCATCGTCTGGGGAAAGGTCTACGGCGGGTGATGGTGGGGCAGGGAATGCCTGCCGTGTAGTTTGTAGTTTGAAATCAACGGGTGAGTCTATCATGGCTCACCCGTTTTTTTATCGTGGAGGGTGAGTGTTCTTACGAAGAGAACGAAGGGCGACGCAATCGGCGTGCGGGTTTTTCCGCCACGGCGCGTCGACGACCTGCCCGCCGAAGGGTTCTTGTTTGGCCTTAAAGACACTGGGAAAGATTGAGCGTGTCGCTGGGCCATCCTTTCAGGGCTCCGTGCCTTATTTTCTTGCGTGTGCTTTGTTGCGGGTAAGAAAACCCGCATTCCGGTCCGGCGTAGCACCCACAAAGCCGCTCGCGGTGGACCTGCAGGTTAGGGGAGCACAATACGCCGCTGAGATTCCGCTCTTGCCTGCTGATTGCCCATGGACCCAAAACGAAGACCCGCGACGTGGGGGCACGTCGCGGGTCGATGGGATAGATGCTATGGGTTGCTAAGCGGCCTTAGTGGGCGTGGCCGTGATCGATTTCCTGCTGGGTCGCTTCACGGACTTCTTCGATGCTCACGGAGAAGTGGAGGCGCTCACCGGCGAGGGGGTGGTTGCCGTCGACGGTGACGGTCTCGTCACCGACGGCCGCGACCTGAATGGGCACGGGGCCGTTGTCGGTCTGGGCCTGAAAGGTCATGCCCACCTGGATGTCATCGACACCGGCAAAGGCACTGCGGGGCACGTCTTGCACGAGTTCTTCGCGGTGGACGCCGTAGCCTTCTTCCGGCTCGATGACGACGTCGAGTTTTTCGCCGACTTCTTTGCCGTCGAGGGCCGATTCGAGGCCCTTGATGATGCCGCCGGAACCCTGGAGGAACTGGAGGGGTTCGCCCCCGTCGGAGCTGTCCAGGGTTTCTCCCGCGTCATTTTTGAGGGTGTAGTGAATGCCGACGATGGCCTGGTCTTGGACTTGCATGATGTTCCTCGCTGGGGTGTGGGTCTCGTTCGTTTCTGTTGAAATTGATTTAACTATAACACGAACGGAGGGTCCTACGGCCACTTTTGCAGGGGATTACCCGTTTTTCGGTGCTCAATGGGGGCACGGGCAAACCCTTGCGGGCCTGCCCGTGGCACCCGTGCAGCGATTTGGGGGACGGTGCGCCGGCGGCGTTATATCCGGGGCCGGGCACCCTGTCTATACGGTTTCGAGATTGTCGCCAATTTTCACGTTGGCTTCGGCGGCGGCGTTGAGGGCGCCGTCGGTGCCCTTGCTCAGGGTGCAGCCGCTGATTTGGTTGGCGGTGCCGGGACCTTCCCACAGGATGGCGTGGGGCATCGTGGGGGCTTCGTGGCCATCGAGGATGGAGCAGCCCTGGATGTGGACGAGGTCGCAGTTCTTCAGGTGGAAGCCGGGCAGGCCGGGGTCGAGAATCTGGCAGGCACTGAAAACCATGCGCTTGCAGTCGTGGACCTCTACCAATCCCTTTCGCTCGATCTTTACGGGCGTGTTGGCCGTGTGTTCACCGGCGTAGGCATCGTGGATGTTGGAACCGCTGAAGGTGCAGTCCGTGCTACCTTCGAAGGTGATGCCGGTGGCCAGCTCTTTGGGGAGGTAGCCATAGTTGTGGTCGAAGGTGTTGCCCGTGACCACGATGTTGCGGCTGTTGGTGACGCGGAGATTGCGCTGGTGACCGCTGTAGATGATATTGCCGCTGACGGTGATGCCCCGGGCGGAGTTGAGGTCGATGTTGGTTTCCTGGCTGCCAATCATATTGCCGCTGATGGCGAAGAGCCCCGTGTGGTGGTTCTCCTCCGGGTTTCCCAGAAAACGGATGTTGGCACCGCCGGGGGCGTAGCGCGCCTGGATGGTGTTGCTGGCGATGGTGCCCTCGCGGATGGACGCCTTTTCGCCGGTGGTTTCGATCCAGATCTCCGCGCTGGCGGGGGCTCCTTCTTTCTCGTGGCGGTCGTAATTGTATTCGATGTCGTTGCCCGTGATTTGGATGTTGCGGACCTCTCCATTCAGGATCTTGATGCCGGAGCGCTTGTTGTAGCTGATGTGGCTGCTCGCGATGATGGCCTGGTGCAGGTTCACGTGATCGAGAAAGACTCCCACGCCCGAGTTGTCGTAGATGTGACAATGGCTGATGAGCACGTTGCGGGCCCGCTGGGTGAAATGGATGCCGTGGCGCAACTTGCGCAGCATGACCCCTTCAAAGGTGCTCATGGCGGTCTGGTAACAATGAATGCCGTCGGCTTCCGGGTGGCGGCCTTCGATTTCGATACCTTGAATCAGGGGCATCCGCTCCTGGGCCCAGATTTGTGCCTTGAACCGCTCGGGATCTGCGCTACCGTCGTGGTTGCCCCGGAAGTCGAAGGCCGGTCCGGCGCCGTCCATGATAACCTTGGTGGTGCCGGCACTGCCGGAGATGCTCGTATAGCCGGAGGCGGCCATATCAATCACGATGGAGCGGGTGATGCGATAGTGGCCCGGCTCGAAATGGAGCAGGTTGACCCCCTGCTCGACGGCATGTTGAATGGCGGTCGTATCATCGGCCACGCCGTCGCCCACGGCCCCGAAATCTCGTACACTGCGCATAAAAACAGAATCCTTCCTGTGCTTCCTCGGTGCCCGGAATCGGCACCGGTAATTCCTGGTGAACGGGCAGTATAACGAAATGGGTGGGGGGAGTGAAGGGGAGATTGGGTTGTAGGCGAAGCGTCTGCCTGGGCACTGGGACATCGCCGCACCCACAACGCCGCTCGCGGTGCGCGAGTCTTTGAAGGTCCACGACGCGCCGCAGGCGGGTGGCACCTTTGTGGTGGTCTTTTGTGGGGCGTCACTCTTTTCCCTGTGCCGCCGGGACATGTTGCCGCGTCGGGGTGGCTATCACTGGGGTGGGTGTATGTTTAGATTTCCGGGTGACCGCGCTACGGCGTCGTTCACGTGCGGCAAAACGTCCCTATAGGTTCCGGCGGTTGCGCGCCCAGACAATCATTGAGGCAGATCCGTCAAAGTGGGTGAAGGGACGGTGGTGGGACGTGTGCTGGAAATTGTGGGATTTCGCCACCTGCACATCAAAGTCGGCCTCTTCCAAGAGGGTTAGAATTCGGGCCAGGCGCTCTGAGTCCACACCGCCTCCAAGATGGACTTCACAAAAGAGCCAGGCGACGTTGGGCAACTTCGCTGCGGCCTCGGTGAGCACATCGGCTTCCGCGCCTTCGACATCCAGTTTCAGGAAGTCCACCGGTTCGTCGAGGTAGTCGCTCAGTGGCACCGTCTCCACCTGGATGGCTTCGACGGCATCTCCCAGTTGGCTGCGCCGATCGTCCAGCGCGCCCGCCATGGTCCAGGATTCGGAGCGGTAAAAGGGGAGCTCGCCCCGTTCTTTGGCCAGCGCATAGGGAAGGACCGTGACGTCTTCATAGTGGTTACGCGCCACGTTTTCTTCGGCCAGCGCTCGCAGGGCGGGGTCCGGTTCAAAGCCGGTAATGCGGGCCTGGGGATAGCGTGCCTTAAAGTAGTAAATGGCCATGCCCATGTGGGTGCCCCCATCAATGATGCGGGGCGACGGGTTCTCGCAGGGGAAAAAGTAATCTTCGTGAAGCAGTATCTCGTGGAGCAGGGTCCAGAGCGAATGGCGGCAGGGGAAGCGAAGGGTGCCGTGGGCCAGGTGCACGATATCGTCCTGGGTGATGGCGTCGAGGAGCCTTCCCCGAACGTGGGCGGGTTCACGAATGCCGACCAGACCGCGTTCCCGCGCGGCCTGGGTCTCCGCACGCTCCCCGGGAAGCCAGGGGGAGAGGGCCTCCCAGGATTCGTAGAGGGCGGTGCTGGCCTGCCACCGTGTGGAGCCCTGCAGGGCATGGCGGAGTTGGCCCTGTTGGAGCACGGCGTCGACGGTCTCTGGTGCGTCGATGCGATCGCTTAACGCCTCCAGCAGGTCACGGGTCGGGGTAAGGGTCAGGAAACGGGTTTTCTCGGCGCGGTAGAGGGGCAAGAGGGTGTCGTCGGATTGTTGTCGAAGGATATCCCGGAGGACGCGGGCGTCGTTTTCGAAGAGAATCGTGGCAATACGCTTCCCGCTTTCGGCGATGGCGAGGGTACGGTACAGATCATCGGGTCCCTGGAGTACCGCGGCTTTCAGGGCTTCATACCCCCGCCGCGCGAGCATATCCCGCAGCCGTTCGTGGTTATTTTCGGTCAGGAGCCGGCGTAGTGCCGCGCCCTGGTCCTGGGTGGCGATGGCGCGAAAGCGGGCAAAGTCTTCGGCGCACAGGAAGTCGCTCAGGGCTTCCCTGGGGATGCGTTCGAGCAAGGCGGCACGGAGCGAGCTACCCGCTTCTTCCACGAGCGTGTGGAGGAGGGCGTGGTCTTCGCGGGCCAGGTACTCCTTGAGATGGGCCTGCTCCTCGCCCAGCACCCGCTGGCGCAAGGTGTCGGGGGCCTCGGGATTCCAGAGTAAATCGCGAAGGGTGGCGGCGTGGTGTGTGAGCACGTAGTCGTGGAAGATTTGCGGTGCTCCGGGGAGTTTCATCACCCCATGGAATAGTAAGGATACGAGCCGATTCATCGTTTCGGGCTCCCTTTCGCCAGGGAAGCGCCGTGCCGCCTGGGCGGTGCGGGCCGGTTGTTTGAGGCCACGTCCCTATTCATGATGCAGGTCAAAGTCATGGCGCAGGTAGAGGACCCCGGCAGCGACGGTACCGCTGCCCGTGATGCAGAAACGTTTTACGACGTCGCGCCAGAGATAGCCTTGCCCCTCGGATATGGGGGCCATGATGACATAGTTGCCCGGCGCGAAATCAAGATGGGGAATGGCGAAGTGGCAGGTGACCCGGCCCTCGTGGATGTGTTCGATGCGCTTTTCATAGAGGGTGGTCACAATGCCCAGCAAGAGGCCGTCTTCCCGGAAAAAGTTGAGGGTGGTGCTCAGTCCTTCCACCCGCCGCTTCAAGGTAAAGGAAAAGGAGATATCCACGGCGCTGTGGACAGGGACCACGTCGGTCGTCTTTCCGCCGATGCGCACGTCACAGGCGATATCCGTCACATGCGTTTCTTCCGAGACCACGGGGCCGTAGAGCTGCTCTCCCTTTGGTTCGGCGGGCGTTTCTTCGGGCGCAGACTTTTTCGGTGCCTGGGTGGGCGCGGGTTGGGCGAGAAACTTTTTCTCTTCCAGACTCTCCAGGTATTCCAGATAGCGCTGTACGGTGGCCGTCGCATCCCCTTCGGCCATGACCTGACCCTGATGGAGCCACAGGGCCCGCTCACAGAGTTTGATGGCCGTGTTGTGGCTGTGGGATACAAAGACGATGGTGACGCCGTCCTGCTTCAGTTGCTCCATGCGGAGGAAGCACTTGTTCTGAAAGGCGAAATCGCCCACGGCGAGCACTTCGTCGATGAGAAGGATGTCGGGTTTCAGGTGCACGGCGACGGCGAATCCAAGTCGGGCCTTCATGCCCGAGCTGTAGGTTTCTACCGGGCTCTCGATGGCGTCTTCCAGTTCGGCGAATTCGACCACGGTGTCGACGATGTCCCGCACGTCGCGGTGCTTCAGTCCCGCCAGGGAAGCCGCATTGTAAATGTTTTCCATGCCGGTCAACGCCGGGTTAAAACCTGCCCCGAGGTTGATGAGGGCCTGGACCCGTCCGCGCATTTCGATGACGCCCTGGTCCGGTTTGGTGAGGCCATTCATCATCTTGAGCAGGGTGCTTTTTCCCGCACCGTTTCGTCCGATAAGGGCCAGGGAATCGCCCCGCGCCATGGTGAAGGAGGTTTCCTGGAGCGCCCAGAATTCATCCTTGCGCAGTTCGGTGGCCTGGGGGCGGTCGAAGACTTCGCGCAGAAAATCGGTGAGTCCATAGCCCCGGTGGGATTGGGCTTTCCGAGAGTAGCGTTTCGCCACACCGTCTACGGAGATAATGGGATCCATTACGCACGCTCCGAAAGGACGGGTACGGCGAGGTGGAAGAGGTAGGTGGCCACGGCAAAGAGGATGGCGAACAGGGCGATCCAGGCCAGCAGGGCCCCGGGGGCATAGAATCCCTGGTGGGTGGCCACGTCGCGGAGGTTGACGATCAGCATGGCCACGGGATTGAGCAGGATCACCTTGGTATTGGCGATGGTGTAGAACACCGGGGTGGCAAAGCGCAGGGGCAGAATGACCAGGCCCACCACGCGCTCGACGTCGGTAAAGAGGGCGTTGAAGGGCGCCAGGAAGAGTCCGATGGCCATGCCGGCCATGATGAGTGCGAGAAAGAGGAGTAGAAAGATACCCAGATCGAGGAGCTTGCCCGCGATCCCGGATGGGGGCAGGCTGGTCATCATGAGGGTGAGGATCAGCAGGACGAGGATGCGGAAGCTGCTGTTAAAGAGCATGCGAAAAAAGACGGAGAGCACCAGGGCCTCCGGGGCAATCTTCACGTGGCTCAGGAGTCCCCGGGAGCTCCGAAAGAGGCGGAGGGAGGCCAGGAGCGATTCGGTGAAGGTAAGATAGAGGAGCATGCCGTAGGTGACGAAGAGGGCATAGGGAATGGCCATTTCGCCGGGGTGCAGGATACCCGCCGCGACGAGGGTGTAGAAGATGGCCCCGAACATGAGGGGGTCGGCGAGATCCCAGAGAAGTCCCAGGCTCGACTTGGCGTAGGCCCCCTTAATGTCTTTCAGGGCGAGGCGGTAGGCGGTGTAGCGGGCATGGAAGAAGCCGTGAAGGATGGCGCGCCCCACCGTCGCCGGATGGCGCGATTGGGACGTGGCGGCATAGCGATAGACCGGTTCGCTCATGGGCCGTAGGTTGCCTGTGGCGATGGGAGGAGGTCTTTCACGATGCGGGCTTCTCCGGTGCCGGTGGAATCGGGATATTGACGGGCGTGGTGACCCGGGTGGAGGGCAGGGCGGGTAGTGCCGGTGCTTTCGGGGGGGTGACCGCGGGTTTTTCTTCGGTGGCCGGGGCCTCTTCCGTCGTGGTATCGGCCGACTCGCCTTCCGGTGCGGGCGCAGGCGTCGTAGTCTCCGGGGCGTCTTCGGTCATCGGTGCTTCGGGTGACGCAGCATCCTCGGGCGCGGTCGGCGTTTCGTCTGTGGGGGCAGGCTCTTCGTCCGGCATCGCTTCGGCGGGCATGGCTGCTTCAAAGGGGGACACGGGCGCAGCGGCATCGGGGCCTTCCGTGCCGGGCAGGGGGATGGCTTGGCGGCGTGCCCGCTCTTCTTCGACGAGGCGGACCTGTTCCTGGATCTGTCGGGCTTCCTGATTCATACCGAGGCCCAGAAAGGTTTCGGCGAGGGCGTAGTAGCCTTCCGTTTCCAGCGGTGCAACGCGGGTGGCTTCCTGGTAGGCGCCGATGGCCTGCCGATAGTCCCCGGCCCGCTCAAAGAGGCGGCCCAGATCCACCCAGACGAAGGCTTCTCCGGGGTAGATACGGAGGGTGTCGCGGAAGGTGCGGAGGGCATCATCGAAGCGTCCCGCCTTGCCCAACACGCGGGAGACGCCGGCCATGGCCTGCAAGTACTGGGGGTTGACGGTGAGGGCCCGCTCGTAGGCTCCCATGGCAGACTCCAGGTCGCCCACATTCTCCAGAATGTTACCGAGATTGCTCAGGGCGTTCACGTTGCCGGGGGCCAGTTGAAGAACCCGGTTGTAGGCCTCTGCGGCCCGTTCCATGTTGCCGATATCTTCCAGAGGAAAGGCGATGCGCATGTAGCCTTCGGGATCCTGGGGTTCCAGTTCGATGTAGCGGTCAAAGGCCGCGATGGCGTCTTCCAGGTTACCGGTATCGTAAAGCAACTGGCCCAGATTGAAAATGGCCGTGGGCTCTTCGGGGCAGAGGGCCACCAGG
Organism: Candidatus Hydrogenedentota bacterium; assembly: GCA_034669905.1. Taxonomy (GTDB): domain Bacteria; phylum Hydrogenedentota; class Hydrogenedentia; order Hydrogenedentales; family JAEUWI01; genus JAEUWI01. The sequence goes on along the minus strand of JAXMOL010000014.1, from coordinate 3,510 downwards.
GTGCGGTAGGCCTCAATGGCGCGCAGGGTGTTGCCCTGGGCGGCGAGGGCGTTGCCCAGGCCGCCATAGCCTTCCCGAAAGTCGGGATTCAAGGAGATGGCCCGCTCAAAGGTTGTGATCGCTTCCGTCCCCTTGCCTTCGGCTATCAGGAGAAAGGCGAGACCACCGTGGGCCTCGGCGTAGTTGGGGGAAAACTCGAGGGCCAGGTTGAAGAGGGTGCGGGCCAGCTCGATTCGCCCATCCCGCTGCATGGCAAGGCCCATCTGGGTGAGGCACAGGGCCACGGATTCCCGGGGATTCAGGGCCACGTAGGAGGTGGGGTCGGTGCAGGGGAAAGGCAGATACTCCCGGAGATAGTCCCGCGTCGCTTCCAGACGGCCGCTCGCAGTGGTCTCGAGGTAGAAGGTGGCGGTGCCGGTGTAGGCGACGAAGACGTGGCCGTAGCCCGCTACCATCTGCAGGGGAATGCCGAGGCGATCACCGAGGGCCACATAGAGGAGCGACATGCCGACGCAATTCCACTGGCGCCCTTCGAGCACCTGGTCCAGTCCCACGAAGACGTCGGCGGAGAGCACGGCACTGTTGGCATAGCCGAGGCCGTTGTAGAGGTAGTTGGAGAGGATGTTGGTGGCATCAACGGCCGCGGTAACGCTCTGGAGTTGCACCCGGGCCTCGGCGGCCAGTTGATCGAGCTGTGCGAGGTAGGCATCCGGGTCGACCGCCGGGCGGACGAGTTGGGCGCCGAGAAGGGCGGCGCGCGCCAGATCGGGGGGCGTGCTGCTGTCGGCCGCCATGGTCTTGAGTTTTTCCAGGGGGGTGTTGACCTGGGCCTGCACCGCAGCCGGGCTTCCGAAGAGGAGCCCTGCGACGAGCAACAGCGTGGCCAGGGTGCGTCCTGTGGGCCCGATATCGGTAAATCTCATAGCGCGTGTGACCTTCTTGTCAGCGGACGCTTCCGTGCGCCCGACCGGGGCCCCTTAAACAGGGGCTCAACGGGATAGTATACCCCGGGTTACCATTGGGGGCGAAATGCCTCCTCGAAGAATTCACAGTTTGTCAGGGGCGTCGGGGTGGCGTTCGAGAATGACGAACTCCGCGTTTTCGAACACCACCGTGCCCGTGAGCAGGTGGCCACCCGGTACGTCAATGCCCAGGGCGGGGCGGAGGGAGTACATGCGGTAGTGCCCCATGGCGCGGGGACGATCCCGTTCCCGGGTCCAGGCGGCATCGGACTGGGTGACAATGAAGCGCGGGGGCTTCTGGGCATGCCAGAGGGCATAATTCGTACCGACCCATGTGTTCATGAGGGCTTGCTCATCCGGGGCGATGTCTTTGCGGGTGGCGTTGACCCGGGGACGGGGGATTTTCGAGGGGTTGGATTCATAGTAGTAGAGATCCCGCCCTTCGGGTCCTTCCACCTCGGCAATCATCCAGGAAACCTCCCGGAAATAGTCGAGTACCAGGCGGTCGTCGGGTTGGAGTTCCCGCTGAAGGAAGTCTCTGACTTCACGGACGGGCTCCGGTACGCGGAAGAAAAGGCGGTCGCGGTAGGCATCGCGCAACAGCCAGGCCTGCGCCGTTAATCCGATAGTGAGTAGCAAGACGGCCGGAATCAAGGCCCGGCGGGTTGGCATGCCGATGCGCCGGAAGGCGGCCGTGACCTGGGTGGCGAGCCATCCCAACAGGGCGGCGAGAAAGGGCATGGTGAGGACGACGTGGGCGTAGTAGTAGCCCTCGTGGTTGAAGGAGATGCGGCGCATGGCGTAGGCCGCGAAGAAGGCGACGGTGAAATAGGCGAGCACGCCAGTGAGAAAGCGATGGCGCGGCAGGCCCAAAAAAAGGACGGCCGGAACGAGGAGCCATTGCGCGGCGGGAACGAAGTTTCGCTGGAGGACGTTACGGTGGACGCTGCCAAACCACTCCTGAAAGAGGCTGAGGGCGGTCATGTCACTGCGGGAATCGTTGAGGATGCGGAGTCCGGAGCGGTCCCCGAGATAGACATTGTTGTGCAGGTATTGGGCGAGGGGATAGGAAAAGGCGAGGAGCAGGAAGAGGATGCGGTATCGCAGGGGGATATGAACGAAGAGGAGTACCAGGGCCGCCACGGCGTAGTTTTCCGGCCGACTCATGCCCGCGCACCCGAGGAGGAGCCCGGCGAGCAGGTAGTAGGGGATGCGTTTTGCCAACACGGCCTTGTCCAGCAGGTCGATGGACGCGAGCAAGAAGAGGGTCGCCCAGACGAAGGTCCAGCCACTGAGGTTTACGTAGAGGGTCAGGGGCGCCATGAGATAGAGGAGTATGGCCAGGAGCCCGGTGCCCGCGCCGAAACGCCGGGCCGTTATCCGGTAGAGCAGCGTGCCCGCGAGCGCGCCGAGACACACATGGAGGAAGAGGATGCCCCGGATGGTGTAGCCAAAGAGGGCGAAGAATGCGCCGTGGAGGGTAAAGGGCAGGGGTGTGGGGGTCTGTTTGCCGCGCCACCAGATGCCTTCGGAAAACCAGCCGCCGGGGTTCAGGGTGACCATGCGGTGGGCGGTGACGAGGCCCGTGCTGGCGGTGGTGGGCTTGTTGTCGATGTAGCCCCCGAAGACGAGGAGGGCGCCGAGTGCGATGAAGAGGAGGAGCAGGGCGACCACGATTTTGTGGGTGAGCGCCAGCCCGGGAATACGGGCGGGGCTCAGGGGGGTGACCCGGTCGTAGGGGGTAATGCGGGTGTGCAGAAAATCGAGTGCCTGGTAGAGGGTGCGCATGGTTTGGGGTACTCGTTTGGGCTGGGGTTACGACGTGTTGCCCTTGATTCTACCTGCACGGGGGGGCCTTCTTACACTTGGGGAGTGCGGGGACTGCACCGACGTCACCATTTCGCTTTTGGAGACAAGCGCCCCGTGGTTTGCCTGTGACGGTGTTTTGGCTTGATGAGCGTGACAGTCGGGGCTGTCCCCATCTTGCAGCGTGATCTGCGGAATGGCGTTGCGGGAAAGAGGGAGATCTTGGAGAGGGGGACAGCCCCGACGTCCGGGTGTGCCATGCTTTTTGGGAGCGGCCTGTTTCGCCTCGGCGTGACGTTCGCTTTGTCGCGTTAACTGCGTCGGTGCAGTCCCCGTTTTGTGTGGAGAGGGGGACAGCCCCGACGTCCGGGTGTGCCATGCTTTTTGGGAGCGGCCTGTTTTGCCACGGCGTGACGTTCGCTTTGTTGCGTTTACTGCGTCGGTGCAGTCCCCGGGGACTGTACCGATGGCGTCAACTCGCCCCTAAAAAAGTAACAATCCGTGCCACGCGATCCGGCCCTGCCGGTTCGTGTGCGTGGAAGCTCGATAGACGACGGGCCCGTAGGGCGTTTAAGTTCTTGAAGAGGGGGACAGCCCCGACGTCCGGGTGTGCCATGCTTTTTTGGAGCGGCCTGTTTCGCCTCGGCGTGACGTTCGCTTTGTTGCGTTTACTGCGTCGGTGCAGTCCCCGGGGACTGTACCGATGGCGTCAACTCGCCCCTAAAAAAGTAACAATCCGTGC
>JAXMOL010000013.1:0-145861 GCA_034669905.1 Candidatus Hydrogenedentota bacterium | reverse complement strand
CGCCTGGACATCATAGAGGAAGAACTAAACAACCGAAGAAGAAAAATCCTAGGATACCGATCGCCAAATCAAGTCCTTAGAGAACAACGCATAGAACAACATGTTGCATTTAGCACTTGACTCCAGGCCCACCGTCAACTGCATTTGACCTTTCCCCCCCCGTTTGTCATCATGCTAAGACTGAGTAAGGCGCGTGTATAGGAAGTATGAGGACAGTACTCCATGAGAGCAATATTCTATCCCGTGATGCGCGGGATTTCGGGTGGTATTTGGGCATGTACGGTAGCACTGACCCCCTTCGCCACGGCGGAGTCCCCCGAGGCTGATACCTTCTTTAACGAGCAGGTGATGCCCGTACTCCAGAAAAACTGCATCGGCTGCCACGGCCCGGAAGAACAGAAGTCCGGGCTCCGCCTCGACTCTCTCGCCCAGCTCTTCGTCAAGTCGGCGGTTATTCCCGGCGACACGGCGAGCAGTCGCCTCATCCAGGCGGTCCACTATGAAAACGCCGACCTCCAGATGCCCCCCGAGGAAAAGCTCCCCGACGAGTCTATTGCTATCCTGGAGCGCTGGGTTACCGAAGGCACCCCCTGGCCCGGCACCACAGTGGAAGCCGCCCAGGCCGAAGCCAAATCTATTATCGCGGCGACCATCGCCGATGAACCCAAATACTGGGCCTTCCGCGCACCCGAAATGCCCACCGTCCCCGAAGTCTCCGACGCCGCATGGTCGGCCAATCCCATCGACGCCTTCATTCATCAGAAGCTCGGCGAAAAAGGCCTCAGCCCCTCCCCCGAAGCCGACCGGCGCACCCTTATCCGTCGCCTCTATCTCGATGTCCTTGGACTGGCCCCCACGCCGAAAGAGGTCGAATCCTTCCTCAACGACACCGCACCCGACGCCTATGAAAAGCTGGTAGACCACGTCCTCGCGTCCCCCCATTATGGCGAGCGCTGGGCGCGGCACTGGCTCGATGTGGTGGGCTTTGCCGAGACCGACGGCTTCGAAACCAATATCCCCCGCCCCAATGCGTGGCGCTATCGCGACTATGTCATCCAAGCCATCAACGACGACATGCCCTACACCCAATTCATTAAAGAACAGCTCGCGGGCGACGCCATGGGGGCCGACATGGCCACGGGCTATCTCGTGGCTGGCCCCTGGGACCGCGTAAAGAGTCCCGACATCGTGTTGACCAAGAACCAGCGGGACGGCGAACTCCACGACATGGTAAACCGCACCTCGGCGGCCTTTCTCGGCCTTACGGCGGGATGCGCCAAGTGCCACGACCATAAGTTTGACCCCATTTCTCAGCGGGACTACTTCCAACTTCGCGCCATATTCTCCGGGGTACAGCATGGCGAACGGGAAGTGCGCCCGGCAGACTACGACGAACGAATGGCCAAGGCGGAAACGATCCGTGCACAAATCACCGAGCTCGACAGCAAGCTGGCGAACTATCGCCCCCAGGCCACCTTGGGCCTGACCTGCATCGACGACGATGGCCCCCTCTTCCAACTCAGCGGCGCACCGAGTGTTTCCATGCTCCGGCGTCCCCTCGGCCGCGCCTCGGTGGCCAAGAGCAAACAGGGGCCGGGCGAATCCTATCTCTATTGGGAAGGCGTGGCCAACACGGACCACTTCTCCTGGAATCTCGACGCCACGGGCGAACACCAGATTTGGCTTTCCTGGATTGCCGGGGAAGACCGGTCCTATAAGGTCGCCTATATCCTCGATCAGGATGGCAATCGCGCCACCACGGAGGACCAGACCACCCTCGCCACGGTCAACCACCACAAAATGGCCAACCAGGAAGACGAAGTCACGAAGGGCTGGCGCTGGGGCGGCTTTTACGACGGCGGTGTCCACACCCTCCAGCCCACGGCGCGAATCTTCTTGCGCACCCTGGAAGACGGACGTATCGTCAGTGCTGACCTGATTGCCCTCTCGCCGATGGAGCCGGGTGCAGGCCCTTCTACCATGCCCACGACGCGCCCCCAGATGCGCCCGGCGGTAAACCACAAGGGCAACGAAGAGCGCTTCCCCGCCATCGAGGCCACCGCCCTCCGCATGGTGATCCTGGGCACCAATAATGGGAATGATGTGTGCATCGACGAGCTGGAAGTTTTCTCCGCAGGAGACAGCTCCACCAACGTCGCCCTCGCAAGCGCGGGTGCCACACCCAGCGCATCCAGCCAATACACGGACAACACAAAACACAAGACCATCCACCTGAATGATGGTAAATTCGGAAATGACTTCAGCTGGATTCCCGGTGACAAAGGCGAGGCCTGGGCCCAGGTCGATTTTGCCGCCCCCCACACCATCAACCGCCTCGTCTGGGCACGGGACCGCAAAGGCCAGTTCGACGATCGCCTGGCCACCGACTACCGCGTGGAAGTCCGCACGCCCGCTGGCGAATGGCAGGTGGTGGCCTCCTCCCTCGACCGCGCGCCCTATGGACGACGCAACCCGGCGACCGCGCCCTTCGCCCTGGTGGGCCTGAACGATGACGACCAGCAACAGCTTGACACCCTCCTGGCCCAGAAGCCCGAGCTCGATGCAGCGTTGAAGGAACTGACCACTTTCCCCCGCATCTATGGCGGCAAGTTCGTGAAGGCCGAGCCCACCAATTTCCTCTATCGCGGCGACCCCATGGAAGAGCGGGACCCCGTGAACCCTGGCGGCATTAATCAGGTCGGTGAACCCCTCCAGTTGGCTTCGGAAACCCCGGAGCAAGCGCGGCGCGTGGCCTTCGCCGATTGGGTCGCCGATGCCGACAACCCCCTCACGGCCCGGGTCATGGTCAACCGCATCTGGCACTACCACTTCGGCCGGGGCATCGTGGAGACGCCAAGCGACTTTGGTGCCATGGGCTCTCGACCAAGCCACCCCGAACTCCTCGACTGGCTCGCCCTCACCTTCATCCAGGACGGCTGGAAGCCAAAGTCGGTACACTGGCGCATTCTGCTGTCCCAGACCTACCGCCAATCGAGCACACCCCGGGAAGAGGCCATGGCCATCGACGCAGGCACTTTCTACCTCTGGCGCTTCCCCCCGCGCCGCCTCGAAGCCGAACCCATCCGCGACACCGTCTTGCAGACCAGCGGCGTCCTCGACCTCGCCATGGGCGGCCCGGGCTATGAAGTCTTCAAGCCCAACACGAACTACGTGCGCGTCTACGACCCCAAGGTCGAGTTCGGCCCCGCCGAATGGCGCCGCATGATCTACCAGATGAAACCCCGCATGGAGCAGGACGAGACCTTCGGAATTTTTGATTGTCCCGACGGCGCCCAGAACCAGCCCAAGCGCACCATGTCCACCACGCCCTTGCAGGCCCTCAACCTGTTGAACAGCCCCTTCATGATGCAGCAGGCCAAGCTCTTCGCCGAGCGCCTTGCCGAAGCGGCCGATGAGCCCGTGGCCCAGGCGGAGCAAGCCTTCGTGCTCGCCTACAACCGCGCCCCCGACGCGGAAGAACGGGAAGCCTCGGCGGCCTTCATCGCGGAGCACGGCCTCGACCTCTTTTGCCGCGCGATTTATAACACGAACGAATTTTTGTATTTGAATTGAGGTAGTTAAGGGACGCCTCGCGCGGGCAGTCGAGGCAGTAGCACTTCTGGCGGAGAGTCAGCCGCGAACTACCCGCGAAATGACGTGTGTCAACGGGTGCGAGGCTGTACCGGCAGTGGTGGCCCTCGTAGGGTAGTGGATAGAGCCATTTCCGCCGTCTACCACTCAGGAAACCCGCTGGCGGCGTTAAAAAGTTGAACCACGAATGGACACGAATTAACACGAATAGGGATGGACCAAAGTCCGAGTAGAACGCGCGAAACATCGTACGCCTTTGATTGCTCCTGCGACGATGCCTTCTCTATTTTTTGCCTTCCGTGTAATTCCGTGCCTTCCGTGGTAGTTCCGCTTTTACTGGATTGGACCGCTGTGATGCCCTTTCAGGGCGAGGATGCTGGGATACTACTTACCCTGGGCGTTGCCCAGGGCTGGAAGCTGTGTAGACCCTTCGGGCCAAAACGGCGGCAATCCCCGCTTTCAGGCTCGTTCCTACGGCCCTCCGTCGGAATGCATACCTCGCTGCGGGTCATAGACGCGTCGTAGGCGGGCGGCAGCGTCGGTTACTCTTGGCGACCAACATAGGCGACACAGACGCTGTCCCGCAGGAGCGGAACCGTAGGCATTACCACGGAGACCGTGGTAACGAGCGTCGAAGGCGTCTTCTTACCTTCTGTGCATTTCCGTGCCTTCCGTGGTAGTTATTATTTTACGGGCCTGATACGGGTGTTGCCCTTTCAGGGCGATGATAGGGTTGTACCTCGTTTACCCTGGGCGTTGCCCCGGGCTGGTAGCTGTGTAGGCCCTTCGGGCCGAAGAAATGGGTTTCCCGATCACCTACGACCAACAACCACCTCCTGGTTCAGGCTCGTTCCTACGGCCCTCCGTCGGAATGCATACCTCGCTGCGGGTCATAGACGCGTCGTAGGCGGGCGGCAACGCCGGTCACCCGTGGCGACCATCATAGGCGACACAGACGCTGTCCCGCAGGAGCGGAACCGTAGGCATTACCACGGGGACCGTGGTAACGAGCGTTGAACCGCACCGTCGCCCCCCCCGCCCCCTCCTTATTCGTGTTCATTCGTGTCCATTCGTGGTTCAACTCCTCCGCGCTCAACACAACGACGTGCGTCTTGGCAGCCCACCCTCTCCCCCTTTCCGCACCACCCAATGGAACTACCATTCGGACCGTCTCGTCGCCCCGATCACCATGTGCCCTGAGCGGTCCCTTTCTGGTACCCTACAGAGAGACAGTGGCCCTGAGAGAGTGAGATATATCAATGACCCCAGATGAAATCTATCCCGACGGACAACACCTTCTAAACCGCCGTGGCTTCCTGCAGAGCGCGGGCGCAGGCCTGGGTGGTATCGCCCTTTCCGCACTCCTCGCCGAGCAAGGGCTCATGGGCAACGCCGCCGCATCGACCCTCGGCCCCATTCGCCCCGTGATCGAGCCCTCGGCCCCCCTCGCCGCACGGGCGCCCCAGTTCACGCCGAAAGCCAAGAACGTCCTCGTCATTTTCTGTTCGGGCGCGTGCTCCCACGTCGACACCTGGGACTACAAGCCGGAGCTCATCAAACGCCACGGCCAGCCCATGCCCGGGAGCGACAAGCTGGTTACCTTCCAGGGCGAACAGGGCAACCTGACGAAAAGCCATTGGGACTTCAAACCCCGGGGCGAGTCCGGCAAGATGATCTCTGACATGCTGCCCAACCTGGCAGCCATGGCAGACGACTACACCTTCATCCACTCCATGACGGCCAAGAGCAACACCCACGGTCCCGCGGAAAACCAGATGAGCACGGGCTTCACCCTCGATGGCTTCCCCAGCATGGGGGCCTGGGCCTCCTACGCCCTCGGCAGCGAGGCGAACGACCTCCCCGCATTCGTCGCCATTCCCGATCCCCGTGGCGTCCCCCAGTCAGGCCCCAACAACTGGGCCTCGGGATTTCTCCCGGCCGTGTTCCAGGGTGTGCCCTTCAACGCCCAGAAGCCCATCCCCAACCTGGCCACGCCGAGCTACATCAAAGACGGCGACGAGAAGGCCACGCGCGATTTCCTGCGCTTCCTAAACGACAAACATCTCGAGCGCTTCCCCGGCGACACGGAACTCAGCGCGCGCATTTCTTCCTATGAGCTTGCCGCGAAGATGCAGCTCAAGGCCGCCTCCATGAGCGACTTCGCCAACGAGAGCCCGGAAACCCGGAAACTCTATTGCATCGACGACCCCAACGAAGTCAAGGCGGGCTTCGGAAAGAACTGCCTTCTGGCGCGCCGCCTCATCGAAAAGGGCACGCGCTTCGTCCAGCTCTTCAACGGTGCCTACGCCATGGGCGAGGGCGTGGGAAACTGGGACGGACACAAGACCCTCAAACAACAATACGACGTCCACGCTCCCATCCTCGATGGCCCGGCGGCCGGGCTCATCAAAGACATGCGCGCACGGGGCCTCCTCGAAGACACCCTTATCGTGTGGACCACCGAGTTTGGCCGTATGCCCACCTTCCAGAAGGGTGCCAGCGGCCGGGACCACAACCCCGCGGGCTTTACCGTCTGGATGACGGGAGCCGGGGTAAAGCCGGGCTACAGCTATGGGGCCACCGACGAGTTTGGCTATCAGGCAGTGGAGAATGTGGCGACGATCTATGATTTTCACGCCACGATTCTGCACTTGCTCGGGCTGGACCACGAGCGTCTGAGCTTTTACCATAACGGCATCGAGCGCCGCCTGACGGATGTGCACGGACACGTAATCAGAGATATTTTGGCCTGAGGTTATTGAGAGACAGCAGGGACAGCAGTGACCTTGGTGCTCTGGTGATCGACGCACTTTCGACGGTCAACTATCAACTGTCAACTGCCCCCTGCCGTCTCTGCCCCTATTCGCTTTCCGCTATTCTCCCTGCCTCCAACTCCGCCTCTCTTGCCCGTTGCATTGCCGCAGCCCGCTCGACGATTTGCTTTCTAACGTCCGATGGAATCGTACTGAAAAGTGGCCGACGTGAACGGTCCACGCGGTCCATTCTCGCTCGCTCATTGGCGTATATCTCACTGCCCCAGTAGCCAATGGCCTGCGCGCCCCAACAGGCCAAAATCGCCAATACAATCCACCGTTTCATACCCCGCGCCCGACGTTCGTTGCCGCATTCTTCTGACATTCCCCTGCCCTTTCTTTTCCTGCCTCAATGTGCACAGACACCTACCTGCCAATCAGGCCGGATCGCTATGCGTTCCTCAACGCGCTGTATTCCACCTCGCAGCCCTTTAGCAGGGTAATGACCTGGAAGCGGTACGTCGATCACGAAAATCCGTGACACAGCGCTTTTCTTTGACAAATCGTCCGGTGCAACCCGACTACCACTACACCTTCTTAACGATTGACATGGGTACTACAGCAGATTCGCGTAGTTTATTCGGTCGCGCCATAACGCGACAGCGCCTCCTGGTATCGGTTTTCTGCCACCAGGCGGGCGTCAAGCGCAGCCACCGCCACGCTTTGTTCCGTGTCCAGGTCGTACAACCGTGTGGCACCATCTCGCGCCACTGTCAACAAGAAGGATTCCTTCTTTAGCTCCACCGACTCAAAAGGCGTCACCGTGAGTTGTGCCCTTCCTTTGAAAAGCGGATAGTTATAGGCGCCCTCTGCCACCTTGGGGAAGACCACGCCCTTGTGCTCGAACCACTCCTGAACCTGAACAGAAAACACCGCCTCACCTTCTTCATCAAAATAGGCGGCGCGCTCCACCTGCAGTTTTTCCGGGTCCGAAAACCAGAGCTTCATCCCGACGACACCATCTTCGCCCAACGTAAGTACCTTTTCTTTATACGTCATTACCTCAAAACGTTCCGTGGGTGAGTGATCGCGCACAAAATGCAGGTACCAATCCAATGCCACCAGATGCAATGGCTCCTTAAATTCCCGGCCGATCGTGTACAGCGTCGGGTCGGCCGCCTCCTCCCCACCGGGAGCCGGTTGGCCATGCCCCATCGACATGGTGCCATCCCAGGCGTGACGCCATGGCAGTTTTTCGGCACCCTCTTCACCAAAGCGCACCACTTCCCGATAGCGTCCGTCACCCGCCCGTACCACGTCATACCGACGCACCGTAGGCGCCTCGCCTTCCTGAAAAAACTCCGTAACCTGCATGGAAAACTGCACCGCCCCCACCGCCCTTTCCTGATGGGCCGCGTTAAAGCGGGACAACAGGGCGCGACCGGCCTCCAGGCCCTCGGTGTCGATGGGCGCGAAGGGAAGCACAAACTCCTGCTCCGTATTCGAAACCGTAACAGCCTCTACCCGGTGTTGCTCATCGCCCTGGCGAAAGTACAAACTTACGACACCCGTGGGAACTTCCGTCCATTCAAAACGCCCTTCTCCGTCCGTCTCACCATGCCAACTGCCCAGCCGCACGCCATTCTCTGCCATGACGCTGGCCCAAATCTGCAATCCCGCCAGGGGCTCCTTCGCCGCTGTGACCGCCTTCCCCCGCAATGCGCCCGCAGATTCCAGCACGATTTCCAGGGGGGCCATATCGGCGACCACGTTCACCGACGGGGAATGGGGCACGTATCCCGGGGCCTCCACTTTCAAGATCGTTTCGCCAGGTCGGATGGGTCTTATCTCAAAAGCACCCTCTTCATCACTCACCGCAGCCCGCCCCGTGGCCCGAACCCCACGCTGCCGCCAGCGCTCCAACTCGGCAACACGCGCACCTTCCACCGGCGCTCCGTTTCCGTCGACTACACGTCCCGGAAGCCCGATGGGATCGGCGATGGCCAACACCGCCGTCTCGTTGCGTAAGGCTGCCAGGGGCAGATCGGCCTGACGATAGGTTGTTGTCGCGAAATCCCGGTGATCCAGGGACACCCAGAAATCCACCAGCTCCGTCGGCACCACGTCGCAGGTCCAGCGGCCCCCGTCGTCGGTCACCACCGCGTGGGGCAAGGCCTCACTGGAATCCCAGTTATGCCCACCCAGCACCGGAATCGAAACCGACACCCCCGCCACCGGACGCCCACGACCATCCACCACCTGCCCGCCCATGCGAGACGCTGCTTCGAGGTTGAGGGTTAATACGGTCGGTGCCGGTGCCGACCAGGCCGCTTCATTGGTCACATAGCCCTCCGCAAAGGCCCGCAGCCGATAGGGCACGTCGCGGTTCGGCAGATAAAGGGTGGCCTTGCCATGGGCATCCGTCCGATAGACATGGACCGCTTCATCGCCCGGCCCCAGTTCCTCAACCAATAGGAAGTGGGCCTGGGGCAGCGGACGATTCTCACCGGAGATTGCCACCTCCACTTTGCGATTGCCCCGATGGGACGCCGCATAGTGCCCCACGGGTGTACCTTCGAGCGCCTTCAGCCCTTCCGGACTTATCTGGATGGGCAAGATAGCCGCTTGTAAGTGCGGGGCCGTGGCCAGGAGCGCCATACCGGCGTCGGTCAGATAGGTATCCGCCAGGCTGATTTCAGCAAGTCGTGGAATTTTTACGAGAGAAGCCAGCCCCCCATCGGTAATATTATTGTTCTCCAGATTCATCCGCTGAAGGTTGGGCAGGCCCTCCAGATATTTGAGGCCCTCATCCGAAATCAGGGTATCCTCCAGACCCAGGGCATAGAGCTTCTCCAGGCCTGCCAGGTACTGCATCCCCTCATCCGTAATATCGAGCATCCACATATCGAGGTGGGTCAGCTCTTTCATTTCCTGGATATAGGACAGGCCCACATCGCCCACCTGGGAGCGATTCAATTCCAGATCTTGCATTCGGGTCATGCCCGCCACGTAGGCCATGCCCCCGTCGCCAACCAGCGTACTGTCGATATTCAATTCTGTGAGTTCGGTCAGGTTTGCCAGGTATTGCATCCCGGCATCGCCAATAGCCGTTTCTTCCATGGCGAGACGCTGAAGCCCCGTCAGCCCCTGCAGGTGGACCAGCTGCTCATCTTGTACCATGGTACGACTCATGGAAATGGACTGGATATCGTTGGGCCCGAAGGTGGAAAGGACCGAGAGGTCGGCCGCACCGGTATCATTAATCCGAAGGGAAACCGTGGCCCCTTCCGGAATGGGCACGGCACCGCGGGCATCAAAAGACTCCCGCCCGACGGACACGGTACCGATAGCATAGTCCTCGGGAAACTGGAGTACCCGACGGCCCAAGGTCTCTCCTTCGGCAGCACCGGACAGCACCCGATTGAGGACCGGCGAAACGGGCGTGACGCTGGAGGTCGCACTGCGAAACTCAACCCCCAACATGGCAATAAGCACCAGGCACGCCAGGATGCGACGCCCCGTGCCCAGTCGCCCGGGCAGCGCCAGGGGATCACGTAACAGGGTCTCGATGCGCCGTCCGATATGACTCCGGCTGGCAAAAAGTCCCGTCGACATGAGGGGGCGTTTCCGTTTGCCAATCATCCCGAGCAATTCGCACAATTCCTGGGCATAGCCCACCGCGTCCTGTTCGTCACGCAACAGGGAGCGGTCACAGGCCAACTCTGCCGCCTCTTCCCACCGCTTTCCCGCCCACCAGACCACCGGATGGAAGAAGAACACGGCCTGCACCACCAGCCGCAGCATCTGGGCGAGGGTATCGCCGTGGCGCCAGTGGGTCAATTCATGACGCAAGGTCCACGCCCATTGCTCCCTGGTGCCCTCTTTTTCCAGCCATTGGGGGACGAGAACAACGGGACGAAGTATGCCGACGATGGCCGGAGTTTCCAGATCGCGGGTAACCCGGAGCACCGGCTCCCACACCATGCGCATACGATCCGCCTCGGCCTGGAATTGGGCCTGCAAGGCGTCTGACGGAGCGACCGTCCTCCGGAGCAAGCGCGTCAGTCGGATACGTTCTACCCCCAGCAAGGAGAGCATGGTCAAGACGCCCAGCGCCCAACACAGACCGATCCCATGAAACACCGTGAGGCTGGCCCACCAATGGGGCAGGGCCGATGCGCGCACCGTGGGGGGCGCGATGCCCGGAGGCGGCGTCATGGGGGTGCTGATGTCCCGCAAAACCCCTTCCGTCGCGGGTGGGCCATCTGCCTGCCGGACCCGCTCCCGCAATTGGGGCCGGAAGACGTTTTCCGGGGTTGCCACCACGGTCGGCACGGTTGGCAACTCATTGCGCCAAAGCGTAATGTCCATCGGTGCCCTCATCAAGACACCGACCAATACGTTCAAGAGAAGGAAAAACCACAGGAGTGACTGCAAGCGATAGGTCTTCAGCAACCCCACCTTTATCGCCAGGGCCAATAGGGGTGCCAGAAGACACAGTTCTACGCTCACGAAGAACACGCGCCCAAGTAATGGGGTATCCTCGAAGAGTCCGTTTAACAACAGTCCCACGTCACCCATATCACTTCCCCTTCTGCTGACGCGCTTCGATGAGACGCCGCAATTCCTCTAGATCGTCTTCACTAAGCTGCTCTTCCTTAATAAGATAAGAAAAAATTTGCTGGGGAGACCCGCCAAAAAATCCAGCCACCAATTCGCGAAGCGTGCGCCGCCCCACCTTCTCCCGACTCACCGCCGGCTTCAGCCTGTGCTGCCGCTCGACGGTGGGGACCAGCTCGATGTAGCCCTTCTTCCGCAAGTTGGCCAGCACCGTACGGATGGTTGTCTCCGCCAATCGCTCGGTCTCATTGTGGGCGGCAATCACCTCCGCGGAACTGCACTCCCCCAGATTCCAGACGATGCCCATAATCCGCTGCTCCAACCGGGACAACGGGGGGAGTTCCTTCATCGTGCGCTTCTTGTTGTCCGCCATAACCCCACTCACTCCTCATGTCGACTTTAGCCACAAACACCAACTTCAACTATCTTTATAGTTCAAATCCAGGTTGATGTCAAGCCAATTCTCGCTAAGGCCGATGACAGGGAACATATCGTTTACTTTTTAACCAACGAACTCGGAGAAAGGGTTACGACTCCCTTGGGTTCCAGCCCCTGGAAGGTCGAATTGGTCGCGCCGTTGCACATGGCGCACGCATCCAGCTTGGCAAAGCCGGGCGCAGAACTATCCAGGATAGCCCCATCCGCCGCCTTCTTATAGCCCGCAAGGCGACGCATCCCAAGGGCTTTCCCCGCCTCCATCTCCGCCATAAGTTGGCTGCGCTCAGATTCACTCAGCCGCGAGCGTTCCAACTTGCGGTTCACCCACGTATTGACCAATTGAAAAATTGTCTTCAGTCGGGTCTCCACCGACTCCGACGCGAGGCCCGCACTGAGTTCGGGAGCGAGCCCCTTGCCAAACGTCGCTTCCTTCACGTGATAACTGGGAGGTTTATACATGGATAATTCCGGGCGATTCGCATAGAGCTCACTGGCCTGTTGGACCGCCGTACAAATCGGACAGGCGTAAATGAAATGGTCATAGCCTTTCCCTTCCTCCCGGTGGAGGATCCGAGCCACGTCGGAACGGCTGACCCCATCTTCGTAGTACCCCTCGAGGACGGCCATAAACAGGAATCGATGGGCTTCGCCAAAGATCTCAAACGAGACGCGGTCCGTAGGCAATTCATCGGCAAGCGCCACCCCACTTCCCCAGATGACCAACATCCCCCACCATATCCATTGCTTGATGACCATTGTGCTTCTCCGTTGCGCCTATGCCATTGCTACAGCACCACCCTAGCACACGCCATTCGGTATCCTTGTAACAGCTTCGTAACAGGTCAACGAACAAACGCCCCGCAACGATGACCGCTGCAGGGCATTTTTGAGGAGGTATATTTCAGACGGGGTTTACGGCTTCTTCGGCCCCGGATACCGCTCCACCATACCCAGAATTTGTTCGATCAGGATGGGGCCCGTGCCTTCGCCAAGACTGGTCTGCGAAACGTAGTCATAGCGTTCAAAACTGGAAAAATCGACGCGGCTGAGAATATAGCCAAAGGCATCATTGGTCAGCCCCAATAGGAAGGGATGCTCCGTCGCCATATTCTTCTTGAGGTAGTAACCAATGTTGGGCAGGGCCTCGCCGGGAATGTTGACCAACTGGGCCGATCCGATATTCACCAAGTTCATCTGGGTGGAGATGTTGTCGCCGTCCGAAACGCTGCTGTAATCAAGCCCGGAGTGGCCAAACAACTGGAGAATAAGGGGACTCGTTATCGGAAAGGTCAGGCGCTCCGACGCGCAGAACACATCCGGCTCGGCCTGGATGGGCGCATCGGCCACAATACGCAACGCTTCGTCGGCCAGCAATTCGCCAATGCGGATACATTCCTTCCACATACTCTCCGTGTCTTCCGGCACGTCCCGGTTATCGGCGGTGACCATACCGCCCTGGGCCCCATTCATAAAGAGGGCCATGCCGCCGGTTTTTTCTTCGATGCGATCATAGAGGGGACCACAAAAATCGGGGCTCAGCATGCCGCGCTTGGAACCGAGCACTTCCGGGTGACTCGCATAATTCACCAGGGTCGCAATGACCTTGTCAGAGTCCGGGGTAAGGGCCTGAATCACGCTGCAGCGCGGATCATAGAGCTGGGGCGCGTAATAGTTGAAGGCAATCTTCCCCTTTGCTTCACCCATGTTGATCTTCAATACCGCCGGTTGCAGCGTATCGACCGCTTCATTGATAGCTGCTGCCGTCTGGTCAACGACCCAGGCGATGTACTCCATATCCCCATGGTGCCCGCCTTCGCCATCGGGAAACGCGTAGACATCGGGGCCGCTGTGGGTGTGGGTCGCCCCGATAAGAATGTTGGTACCGGGAATCCCCTTCACCTTCGCACGCACCTGGTCACTGAGTACACCGGGAAAGCCCAGAAAATCGACGCTCACCAGGGCCACCCGCGTTTCTCCCGCTTCGAAGACCATGGCCCGGGCAAAAAGATCGCCCAGTTGCCCTTTGGCCGGTGCCGGGGTCCCCACGCCACCCGAAAGGGGCATGGGCTCTTTGGGAGTCAGGACCGTATGGGCGGCACCTACCCGGAGGGCATCCGCCGTACCCACAACAAAGACAAGGGTCAGCACCGAAGCCAGCACCCGATTCCGTAACAACGACATGGTATCCACTCCCTGGTTAAACCGGTTTTTCTCCCGCGCGCCACAGCACGCCGAAAGTTAGACCGGGATATGGGGAAGTTGGTTTAGCCTAATTCTGTCGCGCCCGAATCCCGGCCCGAATCTCCCGAAAGAAGGTCGACAGCATCTCGCCACACGTCTCCGCCATCAATCCCCCTTCCAGGGTGGGCTGGTGGTTAAAGCGCTCGTCGGTCAGCAGATTCATCAAACTACCACAGCACCCCCCCTTGGGGTCGGTCGCGCCGAAGTAGACCGTTTCGATGCGGGACATGATGATAGCACCCGCACACATGGGGCAGGGCTCCAGGGTCACATACATCTGGGTATTCTCCAGACGCCAACTCCCCAATGCCGCCGCAGCCGAGGTGATGGCTATGACTTCGGCGTGGGCCGTGGGATCTTGCAGGGTCTCGCGCTGATTGTGGGCCTTGGCGATGATCTGGCCTTCATGGACGATGACGCACCCCACAGGCACTTCCCCGTTTTCCATGGCCCGGGCCGCTTCGCGGATAGCATAGCCCATATAGCGTTCGTGTGGATCAAGCATAACTCCGTATTGTCCCGCTCCACCGCCTGCCATGTCAAGGCCGTCACGCCCCCGATTTGCGCGGGTAAAACGGCCCCTCCATTAAAAACTCACAAGCAACACGCTTACTGCTAATACCACGGATTGTGTCATTCCGCCATGGACCTTGAACCCTTTGGGGCGGTTATGTATTATGGACCCACACGGTGAGATAAACCACACTAGGGATAGCTGTTAGAATCGCGATCGTTTCCATTCGCCGCTATTGGTAGGGCCTGAAATTCCCACCGGGTAGTACGCATGGTTGTGTGAAGTGACAATCCCGAGGATTCTGGTATTAATTGGCACCGGGTGTGAATACAGTATTTCGAACCACTGCTGCTTATCTACTTACTGGGATGGCCCTTAGGTCCTCCCTGAAGAGACCCCATGGCCGACACGCGTGAAAATGGTCTGAGCACCTATCTGGCGGAAATTTCCAAGATCCCGCTCCTTTCCTCCTCAGAGGAGATCCGCCTTTCTAAAGCTGCCCAGGCCGGCGATGCCGCCGCACGACGACGTCTCATTGTCTCCAATCTTCGCCTGGTAGTCAGCATTGCCAAGAAATACCTCTACTACGGCCTCCCCCTCATGGACCTCATCGAAGAGGGCAACCTCGGGCTCATGAAGGCGGTCGAACGCTACGACCCGGACCGGGGCTGCAAGTTTTCTACCTACGCCACGTGGTGGATTCGTCAGGCGGTCACCCGCTCGCTTTCTAATCATGGGCGTACGGTCCGCATCCCCGTTTATATCACCGACAATGTGGCCCGCTACAAGAAGCTGGTCGAGCGGGAGTACATCAAGTCGGGGCGTTACCCGGAAATCGAAGCCGTTGCCAGCGAACTCAAAATCAAGGTGGCGGAAGCCAAACGCCTGCAAGAGTTTGCCGATGTCGTTACGCCCCTGGAGCGGATGCAGTCCACCGATGGCGATGGGGACCGGGGTATCCCGGAGAGCCTGGAGCCCAAACGGACGGATAAGGCCATCGAGCAGATCGAATTGGATCAGCAGATGGAAGAGCTGATGGGACAGCTCACGGAGCGGGAAGCCAATATTATCCGCTACCGCTACGGCCTTCACGACGGTAAAGCCCATACCCTCGAAGAAACCGGGAAAATGTATAAACTCACCCGGGAACGCATCCGGCAGATTGAAAAGGATGTCATGAAGCGGCTTCGGACCTATGCGTCCAGTCACGAAGATGATTTCCGCCCCTAGTCTATCGTCGGGCCCTATGGCTTATGGGTTGCGCGTCGGTGCCCGATGTCAGGGGCCACCTTACGTAGTATTCCACGCCTGACCGAGAAGGACCCTCCATGGATCTCGCCCAACACATCCGCAATGTGCCCGATTTTCCAAGCCCCGGCATACAGTTCAAAGATATAACAACCCTGCTACTGATCCCCGAAGCCTTTCGGGAGTGCATTCGGCTCTTCAAAGAACGTTATGCCGCCAGTCCCCCCGACGCCATCGTTGGAGTCGATGCCCGGGGCTTTATTTTCGGTGCGGCCCTGGCCCATGACATGGGCCTGCCCTTCGTTACCGCCCGCAAAAAAGGAAAGCTCCCCGGGGACACCCTGGCCCGGGAGTATGCCCTGGAATATGGGACCGCCATCGTGGAAATCCACCGCGACGCCATCACGCCCGGCCAGAAAGTCGTCATCATTGATGATCTGCTCGCGACGGGCGGCACCGTGGCGGCCGTCTCCCATCTCATCGCCGAGTTGGGCGCCGAGGTCACGGAAGCCGCCTTCGTGGTCGAGCTTCCCCCACTCGGTGGCCGCACCCACCTCGCCCCCATGGCGGTACACAGCCTGGTGGAGTTCATGGTAGAATAGCCCCCTTCGCTCAAGAGTCGGGCGAAGCGACAGGTGGCCCCTGTCACAATCCCCCAGGTATTTTGTGGGAAACCCGCGCATGAAGCTGCTGCCGGGTGACCGATCCGTGATGTTTTTCCTACCTTTCCATCTAAGTTTTTCAGGAGTCTCCGCATGAGCCGAAACTATCTGCCCGGCACCCAAATCGAAATCATCAACGAAGTCGAACGGGGCAAAATCAAGTATGGCCTCTTCGATTTCGATGGCACTATCAGCATCCTCCGGGAAGGCTGGCAGGATATTATGCACCCGGTCTGCGTGGAAATGATCTGTGGCAACACGGCACCCACGCCTGAAATCGACGCCGAAGTGCGCACCATGATCGACGAAACCACCGGCATTCAGACCATCCTCCAGATGGAACGGCTGGTCGAAATGATCAAGGAAAAGGGCTTCGTCCCGGAATCTAATATCCTGGACGCCCAGGGCTATAAGGCCATCTACCTGGAACGCCTCATGGTACCGGTCCGCGAACGCCTCGCCAAGCTCGCTTCGGGCGAAATGACCCGCGAGCAGGCCATCGTTAAGGGCGCACCCGACTTTCTCGACATTATCTCCAAAAAGGCTGACCTGGAACTCTACGTCTTCAGCGGAACGGACCGGGAAGACGTGCGCAATGAGGCCAAGGTCCTCGGCGTAGCTCCCTACTTCAAGGAAATCTGGGGTGCCCTCCGCACCTTCCAGGAATATTCCAAAGAGAAAATCATCCAGGATCTCGTCAAAGAGCACCAACTCAGTGGCCCCGAAGTCATGGCCGTGGGGGATGGTCCGGTCGAAATCCGCAACGTCAAGGCCGCCGGCGGCATCGCCATCGGAGTACCTTCGGATGAAAAGGCCGGCTTCGGACTCGATGAAGAAAAACGCGAGCGCCTCATCAAGGCGGGCGCCGATATCATCGTGCCCGACTTTAGCGAAGCCCAGGCATTGGCGGACTACCTCTTCCCCGCTGAGTAATTGACGCAGCCCTGTTACCCGTAACCGAGAGAGCATACCGTGAGCAACGAATCCCCGTCCTACACCCTCCATATGATCGGCCATGGCCACATCGACCCCACCTGGCTCTGGCGCTGGACCGAAGGCTATGAAGAAGTCCGTGCCACGTTCCGCAGCGCCTTGGATCGCATGAAGGAAACGCCCGAGTTTACCTTTACAGCCAGCAGCCCCTGCTTCTACGCCTGGGTAAAGGCCGCTGACCCCGATATGTTCGAAGAGATCCGGCAGCGCATCGAAGAAGGACGCTGGGAAATCGTGGGCGGCATGTGGATCGAACCCGATTGCAACGTCCCATCGGGCGAATCCCTCGTGCGCCAGGGGCTTTATGGCCAGCGTTTCTTCCAACAGGAATTCGGCAAAAAAGCGGTCATTGGATTCAATCCCGACACCTTCGGCCACCCCGGCAATCTCCCCCAGCTCCTCAAGGGCCTGGGCATGAATCATTACATCTTCATGCGCCCCATGGCCGTGGACGAGCGGGACTACCCCGGCGGCACGACCTTCTGGTGGGAAGCCCCCGACGGCAGCCGGGTGCTTACGAGTAACCTGGGACCGGACTACAATTGCTGGGACGAAACCCGCGCCCGCATGGAGTCCCTCCCCAACAACCCCCAGTTGAACCCGGGCCAGTCACACATTCTCGGTTTCTACGGCGTCGGCAATCATGGCGGCGGCCCCACGAAAGCGGCGATTGCCGATATCCTTGCGCTCCAGAAGGAAGACGGCCCACTCAAGCCCGTGTTTTCCACCCTCGAAGGCTTTTACAAATCCCTGGAAAAGGACCTCGATTCCTTTCCCGTCACCAAGACCGAGCTCCAGCACCATGCGCGGGGCTGCTACAGTGTGCACGCCGGGGTAAAGCGGTGGAACCGGAAGGTGGAGCACAGCCTCCTCACCGCCGAGCGCCTGGCCACCATGGCGGGACTGCTCCGGGCCAATAACTACCCGAAGGCGGCCCTCGAAGAATCGTGGAAAGACCTCCTTTACAACCACTTCCACGACATCATCGCAGGCACGAGTCTCGAATCTTCTTACGAAGATACCCGGGACCAACTGGGTGCCGCCCGCCATCGGGCCAAAACCATCATCAACGAGTCCATCCAAACCATCGCCCGGGACATCGACACGACGGCCAAAGGCAACACGCTGGTCATCTTTAATCCCCTGCCCTGGCCCGTCCTCCAACCCGTGTTGGCATCGCCCATCATCCGCCGCGAACATGGTGCACCCTTTCACATGCTCGACAATGTCAACACGCCGTTGACCCTGGTGGACGAGCACGAAACTCCCGTACCGGTGCAGGAAGTGACCGGCGAGTCCCTCAGCCGCATGCCCTTTGCCGGACGGCGCTATGCTTTCCTCGCCGAGGTGCCTGCACTGGGCTACCGCTCCTTCCACGCGCGCCTCACCGATTCGAGCGCCCGTACGGAAGCACCCCTGGCCGCCACACGGACCGGGCTCGAGAATCAGTGGTGGCGTATCGAGTTGGATCCCTACGACGGCCACATCACCGGCCTCTATGATAAAGCGCAGGGCGTCAACGTGCTTACGGGCGGACTCCTCCTGTCGGCCATTCAGGACAATTCCGACACGTGGAGCCATGAAGTGAAAGAGTACCGCATCGAAGCCGGTCGCTTTGGCGAGGCCCGACTGCAACTGATTGAAGAAGGAGACGTGCTGGCCACCATCCAGATTCAATCGCGCTTTGGCAATTCAAGTGCCACCCAGGAATTGACCCTCTACCGCGACACCCCGCGCATCGATTGCAAACTCTCGGTGAATTGGCAAGAAACCTATCACATGCTCAAGGTGGGCTTTGAGACAGCTATTGTCGACGGTACGGCCACCTTCGAAACGCCCTACGCCCACCAGGTGCGGGACAACAAAGGCGAAGAAGAGCCCGGTCAGCAGTGGTTTGACCTCAGCGGCACCATCGACGGGAAGCCCTATGGCCTCAGCATCCTCAACGACGGCCAGTACAGCTTCGACGTGCGCGGCGGCATCATGCGGATGACCATCCTCCGCAGTCCTGCCTACGCCCACCACGATCCGGCCCGCTATACCCCCGACACCCGGATGCCCATCATGGACCAGGGCCGCCACGACGTCGCCTTTCAGATCTACCCCCATGCCGGGGACTGGCGCGCCGCCAACACCCCCCGATTGGCGTGGGAACACAATGCCCCGTGTATCGCCCATGTGGAATCGGCCCACCAGGGGAAACGCCCGGCATCGGGCAGCATGCTATCCTGTGATGCGGACAATGTTGTCTTAACGGTCCTCAAGGAGCAGGAAGACAGCGACAACCTCGTTATTCGCGGCTATGAAACCCATGGCCAGGCGGTTAACGCCACCATTCAACTGCCCCTCATGAATCAGGAAGTCCGCGTGCCCTTCGATGCCTACGAAGTAAAGACCCTGCTCGTCGATCGGAGCACGTGGGCCGTCACCGCCGCGAATCTGTTGGAAGAAAACGAATAGTGCCCGTGCCCGGTGCGCCCCCTTCTGTCGCATCGGGTCCGCACAGCAACTGGAATAAGGGAAAGGCCATGACGACACCTGAAACGCTTCATGGGTACCGTGTGTTTCGCCCCACCTTCCCCGGTAAGCACCCGGCCTTATGAATGAAGACCGGCACGATAACATCATCCCCTTTCCCCGGAGTTTTGGTATGAATCTGGAAAAAATAGAAGAAAAGTGTCTCCACTACCTGCGGGAATCCAGCAACCCCCTGGTGCCGGTTGATACCCTCCTGGAATTTTGCCGCCGCGACCCGGAATGTGGAAAGCTGGAAAGAAAAGAACTGCTCGATTTCCTCCGGCCCCATGCCCAGATTGAAGTCATGGAAGGCCCCTCCATGGATGAGGCCATTGATCGAAAGACCTTTGAATCGGCCGGCATTAATATGGGGCAACGGGCCATCATAAAAACCCGCTTTCCCTCGAAAGAAGAAATGACCGAAATGCTCTTTGAACAACTCAAAGACATGACCGATGTTTTGATCGAAGCCCTCGACGCGGCCAAGAAAGAAAAAGACGACGCGCGCATCAAACAGCTCGAAACCGCCTTGGCAAAGAGTGAGACCCTGCGCCAGAAGATGAATAAACTCCTGTAACAATCCGTCTGGTCGACACTACCTGTAGGGCAGTCGTGCCCCTGGAGGTAGCCGACACGACAAACGACACCGCCCCAGGTGGTGAGGGAGATTCTCGTTGACTACACGCACCCCCGTATACGCCGCGCTTGTCCTAATGGCAGGAAGCACCCTCCTCTTTGGATTCGCCTCGGCCCCGGCCGCAGGACCCGTCACCACGTATAGCCTCCCCAACACCCTGCCCGTCTGGGATGTGGCAGCCGAAGACCTCAACGGCGACGGGGTCCGCGATCTCCTCTTCCTGGGCTGCGATGAAAACAGCTACCCCCTGGAAAAGTCCGCCTCCGTGTTTGTGGCCAATGGGGGGGGAAAATATCCTGAGAAGGCGACCTCCGAGCTGGCCCTCGCCCCGGAAATCGCGGCCCTCTTTTTCGCGGAAGTGGATGGCACCGCGCCCCGTGAACTCGTCGCTATCCACGGCTCGGGAGCCACGGTCTACACCTTTTCCGACGGCGCCTTTAAGGAACACAGCACCCCGGTCTTTCACTCCCTCTACCCCACCGCCTCCAAGAACCCCATCATGCTGGAGCGGGGCGCCGTCGATCTGGATGGCGACGGCATTGAAGAATGGCTCATTCCGGTACCCGAAGGCTACGAACTCCGCCACGGAGAGCGGTCCATCGCGAAGGTTCCCTGCGACATGTACAGTGAGTTGCGTCGCGGCAGTAGCATCTACGTCTACCACCGCTTTCCCGCCCTCTTGCCCTACGACATCCCCGACTCGAAGGTGAAGGGCCTTGCCATGCTGAGCGACGAGTTTGCCGACTTCGCCTACGGCGATAACTGGCAGGAGCACTGGCGCTTCAAGATTCCGGTGAATCTGGAAGAGAAGTGGGAAGCGAGCTCCCGCATGGAAGATATCAACAACGATGGCTTCCCCGACCTGGTCGTCACCCAGACACGGGGCACGGCCAAGCTCGAAGCCCAGACCCAAATCTACATCGCCGACGCGCCCTACACCTACCCCGAAGAACCCAGTGCTACCTTCATCGCCAAGGGTGCCCTGGTGAGCCCCCTCATCCTCGATGTGGATGGCGACGAAGAAAAAGACGTCATGGTCATTAACATCCCCTTCGGTATCAAAAACCTGATGAACTTCTTCATGCGGGGCAAGGTAGCCGTAAACCTCGATGTCTATCCCTTCGACGGCAAGGGCTATCCGGACACCCCGAGCTTTCACACGGCCCTCACTATGGATGCCCCCGAAGGCCGCGAGCAAGTGGCCTACACCATGGGTGACTTCGACGGCGACAAGCGTATCGACATCGCCTTCAGCCGGACCGTTGACTCCCTCGCCATTCACCTCGGCACCGCCGACGAACTCATCGAATCCCGCCCCACCCACGTGGTGGAAATTCCCAGCTTCGGACAGGCCCGCAGCGTCGCCCTCCGCACGGAAGAACACAAAGACATCGTGCTCTTCCACCCCGGCGGCGAAAAGAGCAAGCAGGTGGAAATCATTCTGGTAGATTAGGGACTGCGCCCTATTCGCCATTCACCAGGAGATGATACGCCCGAAATGTCCCGCGCTGGCACACCGTCTACCGCCCCACCCTGGGGAGCAAGCTCCCCAAAGAAGGGCGCACTTCAATCATCCAAGGGGCAACCTCTGGAGTGCGTAAGCTTGCTTACGCTTTCCCTCAGCGAGCTTGCTCGCGGCATTACGAATGCCAAGTCCGGACGCGATCATCCGACGAAATCATCCTGCGCATTTCACCCGCGGAGCGGGTAACGGCCTAAAGCCTGGGGTGAAGCGAGGCACGAGCGAACCCCAGATTAGGTGGGCGATAAACCATGAACCCGCGGCGCGGGTGGCAGCAATCTCGATATGCCCTTAACCTCCCGCTAACCCCGATGGTCACCTCGCCGCCACCCGCTTCGCGGGTTTGCGCGGCTTCTGACGCGTGTTCCCGGGGTTCCGCTGCGCTCCACCCCAGGCTCTACGCTGTCATCCGCTACGCGGATTAGAAGCCGAACTCTATTCTTTGCCACGAAATTATACGCACACCGCCGTCCTCACGCGCCTACTGCCCAATAGAAGGCAGCAAACGCTATTCCGCATGGGATGCGCCCGGCTCTCCAAGTACCACCCACACGGTTTGTCCCGACTGAATAAAAACGTCGTCCAAATCGTTTCCCACGTCATCGGAGACATAGTGATCTTCCCAATCCGCTCCTTTCGAGTTACCGAGCCCATCACTTACCATGGCTTTTCCCACAGGCAGGTTCTTGAACAAGAACTTTCCGCTTGCATCCGTTTGGGTTGTCTCGTCCCAGATGATGCCCACGCGGAAACCGTCTACCGCCCCACCCTGGGGAGCAAGCTCCCCAAAGAAGGGCGGCAGCAAGCTGCCACACGCCAAAGAGGGCGCACTTCAATCATCCAAGGGGCAACCTCTGGAGTGCGTAAGCTTGCTTACGCTTTCCCTCAGCGAGCTTGCTCGCGGCATTACCATGGATGGCGTTGATTCGATTTGATTCGACGTAACCATGCCTCACGTTCTACCCGCGAAGCGGACCGAAGACCAGCGGGTGGCACGGGACTCAGATCTCTCCAGGAAAGGCTCCGGGGTAGGGTGTGTTGACGTAGAACTCGTTTTCCGGACCATCGCTGAATCGGTGCAGCATGGTGTGGAAAATAATCCCATAGACGTTCATGGGAAAGAGGCGGTTACTGGGGAAGGCGATGCCGTTGAATGTCGCCGTGCCTTCGGCCTGCCCCCACTTCACATAGGCTACGTGCCCGTCCATGTAGAGGATGTTGCAGCCGCCCGGCACGTGGTTGAAGTGGCCGTCGTCGGCAATGTTATCGCCCATGATGTAGAGTTGCGACTGGGCCTTGGCACTCCCGCCGGGATTGTTGATGTCTGTAATCAGGAAGCGCTCGATCCCCTCGCGCAACCGGGAAATCGTGTCGCCCCCACCATTGCCCAGTCCCGCCGCCACAGGCCAATCTTCCTCCACCATGAACGGGTCCGCAAAAATGGCATTGCCCTGGGCGATCACCTCGGCCTCAAAGGCCGCCACATCCGTGGGGTCATCGGTCATCTCGGGGGTGATAACCCATCCGATATACGTGTAGGGATGATCGGTCACCTCACACAAGTCCACCCGGCCATTGTCCAGATAAGGGGCCACCTCGTTAGACAGGGCGTTGTCACTCCCCGTGTTTCCCCGGTCCCAGGTTTCCACCGCCGTCGTGCCGTTGGGATTGCTCGGGCAAATCCCCACGTCGAGGTCATTGAGGTATTCGGGATAGATCTGGGCCGGATCGTAAATCTGCTCCCAGGCGCTGATGGTGCCGTCACAGTGGTAGTTTTTCATGGAGGGATACAACTCCCCCGCGCTTTCGTTGCTGTACATCTTAAAGACGATGCCCAGCTGCTTGAGATTGTTCTGGCAGCTGGCCCGACGCGCAGCCTCCCGTGCCCGGGCGAGGGCCGGGAGCAGGATGGCCGCCAGAATACCGATGATGGCGATGACCACCAGGAGTTCGATAAGGGTAAATCCGTTGCGTGTTTTCATGATCAGATTCTCCATTGGACGTATTGTTGCTTCTTTAATTTATTATTTAGTTACTCCTAATTTTTAAAATCCTATCATGAAATACATAATAGATCAATTTTTATTTAGGCTTGCCTAAATACGCCTTGCGCCAAGAGGGCACCCTCTGGAGTGCGTAAGCTTGCTTACGCTTTCTATAAGCGAGCTTGCTCGCGGTCGCAACGAGGCGAAATTGGACGCAATCATCCGGCGCCATCAGTCTTTACATTCCACCCACGAAGCGGGTGGCGGGACCTCGAAGTGTTCCATCGGCGCATCTACACCCCCAACGGTGCCCTTCCGTCACCCGCTACGCGGGTTAGTACTTTTTCGAAATCTGTTCCTGGGGTTCCGCTACGCTCTACCCCAGGCTTTAAGCCGTCATCCGCTACGCGGACTAATACCCTCAGTACATTTTCGGGTTGCCAGACATCCGTACACCGCCGTCCACACCCGCCTAATCTCGAAAGCATGCCCACGCGCGACATGACCCACGCCGACACGCCTCATTCCGCCCCACCCCGGGGAGCAAGCTCCCCAAATAAGGGCGGCAGCAAGCTGCCACACTCCAAAGAAGGCGCACTTCGATCATCCAGGGGCAACCTCTGGAGTGCGTAAGCTTGCTTACGCTTTCACGGAGCGAGCTTGCTCGCGGCATTACCAAGAATGGCGCTGAATCCAACGTGGCCCACGCGGATTACCCGCCGACCGTACCACCCCGGGGAGCAAGCTCCCCAAATAAGGGCGGCAGCAAGCTGCCACACTCCAAAGAGTATCCCTCCCGAAAACAAGGCAAGCCCCCTGGAGTGCGTAAGCTTGCTTACGTTTTCACGGAGCGAGCTTGCTCGCGGCTTTACCAAGGAGGGCAAAACAAAACGCCGCCGGACAGGAATTACTCCCGCCCGGCGGCGTAAAGGATGTACATGTGGCACCTGAATACGGTGGTGCCGAAACTCAGCTGTGCTTCTTGCTTTTCTCCGTGGGCTTTACTTTCCAGGTGGCGTCGTCTCCAAAGCGGAATTGCTCACCCGCATGGCCGGAAAAACTACTCCCATAGAGTCCGCGGGCAACCCAGGTCATCCCCAACGTTGCAATCAACAACGCAACCAACCCTAACCAAGCCGTGCGATACAGGCTATGTCCGTAATCGACGAGGCCCACACGGGGGACGGTCTTGCCTTCCCGCGGCAGGAGCACGATGAGCAGGACCGCCACAATGGCATTCAGAAAAATCACCCCTTCGGTGATGAGGCGACCGGCACTGAAGGCCGCAAGTGCCCGCTCGAAGTTCATCACGGTAACCGTCGCAAGGAAGGCGATATAGAGCAATTGCCCTTTACCAACCGCCGTCGCGGGTACCAAGGCAATCGGATTCCGCAAATGGCGGGACAGCAGGATGACCCCCACGAGGGCCGCGAATCCGAAGATGATGTTAAACCAGACGGCGGCGGACCACTCCACCCCATCCACCAACGGCATGGCCATGACAGCGGGCAGGGCATCATCTTTCACCCACTGCAACACATTCTTGAACATGTTGAGATAGGAAACACCAAACAACACGAAGGCGACCGCGAAGACCGCCGTCCAACGGTGCTTCGTGGGCTTCCCATCGTTCCGTCCCACGCGGGTCGCCAACAGGCCCATGGCAATGGCAATCCCCACGCCGTTGAAAAAGCCATAGGTCTGTTCCAGGATGCTGTGCCAGTTGGCGCTGTTCCAATGGGTCCACTGCTCCACAATCGCGGGGTCGGCGGTGACCTCACGGTTCCCCGGCCGAAGGCCCATGAGTTTGATGAGCTGTCCGCCGGAAAAGCCCAGCCCCCCAATGATGCCACTGACCAGCATGGCGTAGACCACGGGGACGTATTGATTCCGAATCAACCAGATGGCCGTGCCAATGACCACACCGAGAACACCCGCCCAGTTGTCGCCCCGGGGCGGGGTCATGCGAAACCACATTTCGCCCTCGTAAATGGGGTGGCCGAGCAGCACGGGAAAGAGTAGGAAACACCCGAACCAACCGAGGCACATGTGCATGAAGAGGGAGGCCCCGGAACCGAATCGGCCGAAGCGTACGAAATACACCGCCAGCCCGATGAGGGCCCCGATAAACCACCCCACGTGCTCCGGAAAAAACAACACCACATTGGGCCAGTTGATCAATTGGTCCGACAAGACTGCCGCTTCGCTCAGTCCCCGTTCCACCGCGGCCGCTGCCACAAACTCCGGGCTTACCTGATAGTGCACGAGGGCATTTGCCACGACCGTGTCCGTCCCCGTGAAATACAGCACCAGGTGGACGAGAAATCCCAGCAGCGCAAAGGCCCCCACACAGAGGGGCAACAACGCCACCTTAAAGCGCCCCAGGTGCTCCGCACGGTTGTCCCACAACTCAAAGGCCAGCAGGACAACGATGGCCGCAGTCGTCTCCATCCAGTCCGCATCAAACCAATAGGTGTAGGCCGCCTGGCGGGACCACGTGGCGTCATAATTGGCGGGAAAGAGGGTCTCGAAATAATAGAGCAGGAACTTATTAAAGATAATCCAGCCTACGAATATCCAGCACAGGGGTCGGAAGATGGCGGTGAGACGCTCCTTGTCCACCACCGCCGGAAAGGCCGTACCCGCGCCCCCCATGGCCGCCCAGAGGAAGCCGATGAAGAACAGGCCAAAGAATCCAAAATGCTGGCTCGCCAATTGACCCGAGTGGGTGTAGGCCACCACCTGCATGTACGACATAGAGCCGCCAAAGGCCCAGCCCAGGGCACCAAACATGCCGAAATAGGCCACCCGATCGCGCCAGTCATCCCGCCCAGATAGCAGACACACCGCGATGGCGGTGAGGGCCCCGGGAATCATGGCGCCATACTCATGGCCAAAATTCCCCCGAATCCCCCAGCCTATCGACAGGGACAAGCCCGCCAGCAAAATGGTGCTCGGGCGAAGTCCGCCCAGCCCTTTGAAGCCTTCCATGGATGCGCAACCTCCGATTGATTCAATAAAAGCTCGAAAGCGATTAGCATACCGAAAACGAAGTCCCTTTCCAAGCCAGGGAACGGGCGAACACCCCGCCTACCTTGAACTCCCTTTTGGTACCACGTTAGAGTTGCGAGGCCAACCCTGCCCTCGGGGCGCCCCCGTCGACCGCTCGTCGCCCCCCAACAACCCAACGAAAGAATGTGCTGTGAAGTATTTCCTCCTACTCCTCCTCGCCGTAGTCACCTTCCTCACGGCGCCCGTAATGGCGCAAGACCTGGAATCCCGTGGCCTCTTTCTTGCCTCTACAGGACCCCGTTCCGAATACGCAACGACCTTCTGGTGGGAAATGGATCGCGCCCAACTGCGAAACCTGGTCGATTCGGTGGCCGCCGCGGGCATCAACGAACTTTATCCCTCGGCCTATGGCCATGGAAACTACTTCTTCCACACGGAACACGCCATCTTCCCCAAAGGCGTCATCACAAAAAACCGGGACATGGACCCCCTGGCCGTCTTGGTTGAAGAAGCCCACGCACGGGACATTAAGGTCATCCCCTTCTTCCCCTTCCTTGTCGCCGGAGGCGCGCCCTATGTCATCCAATCGGCCGGCGGCACCCTGCCCCATCCCGACTGGTTCGCCCTCGACACCGAAGCGCAACAGGGCAAGACCCTCTCCTTCGATCCCGCCCACCCCGAAGTGCGGACCTACCTTCAACAACTGGTCATCGACCTGCTGTCCTACGACATCGACGGGGTGATGCTCGACTACATCCGCTACCTCGGTTCTCACATGGGCTACACCCCGACAGCCCGAAAGGCCTTTGAAGCCAGGCATGGCGCCGACCCCCTGGAACTCTACCGTCATCCCGAAAAATGGAGCACCAATGTGGTCTATTGCCTCCAACCCAATAGCTGGGCCGGGAAGGACTGGTACCTCTCGAGCCTCCTCACGACCCTGAACCGCATCGGAGCCCCCTTTAAGATCGTCCCCGAAACTGAAGGGCTCTTTGATGTCGTCCCCGCCGGTGGCACGGTGCTTATCGCCTGCTACTATGACCTGCCCGAAGCCCTCATCGAAAAACTCCATCGTTTCGTGTCGGAAGGCGGCAACGTGATTTTCCTCGATGCCCCCACCACCGCCATGAAAAGCCACGCGGACACCCTCGGTCCAATCTTGGGGATGAAGGCCCGCAGTCGCTATGTCGCCCCCCAAACGCGCGACTTGCGGGTGGAAAACGTCCACCCGGTCACCGCTGGCGTCGAAGGGGGTGCGGTCACCGGCTCGGCCAACGCCCTCGCCGAGCCGCTTGAAAGCACGACCGTGTTGGCCCACTTCTCCGACGAGGCCCCGGCCCTCTTGCTTAGCTCCCTCGGCGAAGGCCGTTCTCTACTCTTCAATTTCGACGTCCTCCTCAACTACGACGGCGACGCGGGCATTGCCCTGTTGGACAAATCGGTGGACTGGTTCCTCTCCGAACGGGCAGCGGAACCCGGTGCCCAACAACTCATCGCCCTGAACGCGACCTGGACCCAGTTTCGTTGTGACCAGGTGACCGAAGTGGTGGCTATGGTGCGGGAAACCCTGCAGGCCCACCGGCCTGGCCTCCTCCTCGGTGCCGCCACCACCCCCCGGGAATTCCATGTGAATCATGTCTTCCAGGAGTGGAAAACCTGGATCGCGCGGGACTACATCGACGTGGTCTACCCCATGGATTATTTTGGAAGCACCGAAGCCCTCTCCAGCGCCCTGGCCTGGCAGACGGAAGGCGTAGACAAATCGCGCATCGTGCCCCTGTTGGCCCTCTACCGCCGCGAAGGCCGCCAGACCGTGCCCGTCACCACCGACACCCTCCAGTCCCAAATCGACCTTGTTACAAAGGAGGGATACGCCGGCGTGGGCCTCTTCTCCAACCAGCGCTTGTCCCCGGAACTTCATACTGTGTTGAAAAATAATTGGGACTTGAACAAGAAATAAGGCTGATTATTGCCTCATTTCCCTGTAAATTCTAAGCATTCTGTCATAGGTGTATCATCTGGGGGGCCACCCGTTTGACGGGGATTCTGCTGTCGCGATAGACTCTGCCGGGATGGGTTCAGACCCCTTCTGTAATATACCTTCTCTTCCGTGCTCCCTTCGCATACTGCAAGAATCCCCGAGGCCCTACGCCAATGATGCACCTACCAAAGTTATTGACCCCCGAACTGATTCGTGTTCACATCGCGGCCGAAGGCCGAAGCGAATTGTTAAGTGAGCTCTGCGCCCTGGTGGCCAAAGCCAATCCCACTGTAGGCGGCGAAGCCCTGGCGGAAGACGCCATCTACGAAGCCGTCATGCTCCGGGAAGCCGAGCGCTCCTCCGGCCTGGGCCATGGCTGCGCCTTCCCCCACGCCCGCATTGAAGGACTGGACAAACCGGTTGCCTGTATGGCCACACTGACCCCCGGCATGGACTTTGGCGCGGCCGATCAGGAACCAGTCCGGATTGTGTGCCTCTTGCTGGCCCCCCTCGAAGACCCGGCGGCCACCTTGAGCATCATGGCGGAAGTGGCCGGGCTCATGTCGAGCAGCACCAATCGCCAGGCCGTCGACAATGCAGAAGATGTAGGCGCCTTGATGGCCCTGCTGGACGGCCTCGATCCCGACACGGACCGGGTATTGACGGCCCGCAACATCATGCGGAAACCCTTCTACACCGTTTACCCCGAAACCCCCTTAACCGAAGTGACCCGCCTCCTCCAGACCCACCACCTGGAAGCAACCAGCGTGGTAGACCATGACGGGACCCTGGTCGGCATCGTCTCCTGCGACCTTCTCTTCCGTTACGGCCTCCCGGAATTCTTCGGGCAACTTAAGAGCGTGGCCTTCGTAAAGAAGTTCGATCCCTTTGAGAACTACTTCAAGGCCTTGAAAGCAGGTGTCGCCTCCGACGTAATGACCCAGAACTACGCGGCCCTCCCCGAAGATGCCACGTTGCTGGAAGTCATCTTTGAACTCTCCGTCCAGGGCCACCCCAAAGTCTTCGTCGTACGTGACGGCAAGCTTATGGGTATTATCGACCGCATCGCGGTACTCAACCGCGTCCTCAACTACTAGGTTTCCAAAATGATTCTCTCGCTCGTAATTTTCCTGGCCGTCTATGTCCTGATCGCCTTTGAACTGGTCGACAAAACCGCCGCCGCCCTGGCCGGTGCTTCCGCCGTTATCCTCCTCCACCTGGTGCCCTACGAGGTGGCCGTGGAAAGCGTGGATATGAACGTGCTCTTCTTGCTTATCGGCATGATGATTGTCATGAGCATATTGTCGGAAACGGGGTTCCTGGAGTGGCTCGCCATCGCCATTGCCCAGCGCGCCAAGGGGAACGCAAAAAAGATCGTGGTCCAGTTCCTCCTCGTTACGGCGGTCCTTTCGGCCCTTCTCGACAACGTGACCACTGTCATCTTGATCGCGCCCATCACGATTCTGATCACCCAGTTGCTGGAAGTGCGTACCGCCCCCATACTCATCCTGCTGGCCATCTTCTCCAACATCGGCGGCACAGCCACCCTCATTGGCGACCCGCCCAATATCATTATTGGCTCTGCCACGTCCCTGAGTTTCAACGACTTCGTGGTTAATCTCGGGCCCATCGTGGTCGTCATCACCCTGGTCTGCCTGGCCATTGCCCGTTTCCAACTCGGGGCATCTCTGAATGCGCCGGTGGAAGCGCAGCGACGGGTCATGATGGCCGAACCCCGCCTGGCCATTCTCGACCACAGCCTCCTCAATCGCTGCCTGGCTGTGTTGGCCCTCATCATCCTCGGGTTCTTCACCAGCCGCCTTACCGGGTTTGAGCCGGGCATTGTGGCCCTGGCCGGTGCGGTGCTCATGATGATCGTCTGCAAGATCGATGTGCACGCCGCCCTC
The DNA here is from genome assembly GCA_034669905.1 of Candidatus Hydrogenedentota bacterium. Lineage (GTDB taxonomy): Bacteria > Hydrogenedentota > Hydrogenedentia > Hydrogenedentales > JAEUWI01 > JAEUWI01. The sequence continues at coordinate 115,240 of JAXMOL010000013.1, read as the reverse complement.
CAGAAAGTGGAATGGGGCACCATTCTCTTTTTCATCGGGCTTTTCATGCTCATCAGTGCGTTGGAACACAACGGTCTCTTTGAGAAATCCGGCGAGTTCCTGGTGGGCGCCACCAAGGGCAATCTCCTGGCGACGGCTTTGGTCATCCTCTGGACCGGCGCCATTGCCTCGGCCATTGTGGATAACATCCCCCTGGTGATTGCCATGCTCCCCCTGATCAAGATCATGATCCCCACCTTTGCATCGCAAATGGGAATCAGCGACGACCCCGAACTCATTCACGCCACCATCGCCGCGCCGCTCTATTGGGCATTGGCCCTGGGAGCCTGTCTCGGTGGCAACGGCACGCTGATTGGTGCTTCCGCCAACGTGGTCATCGCACAGGTGGGCAAACGTAATAACTGCCCCATTACCTTTCTGGAATTTTCGAAGGCCGGTTTCCCCATCATGATTCTGACGTCGGCCATTTCAAGCGTGTATCTCTACCTCCGGTATTTCTAATAATGTGAATTAGAATTTCGGACCTTTGTGTTCGCTCGAACCTGTAGGGAATTGGTAATGAATTCCCCTCCTGGGAGGGGAGTAATCCTCAGTAAAGTAGATAATTCAGGTTGCCGTAATAAGGGTCCATCTGCCCGAATCCAACCACGAGTACTGAAGTTGAGCAGAAACAATGTGGGCGTAGCGACACAAAAGCGGGTCGCTACGCCCCTTCTCATTGAGACGACACGCCGGTTAGTTACCAGCCCGTGACCCGCTCCCATTCACCACTCACCTGCCCCGCCCCATTCAGCACATGATAGCGGTCGTGGCTGCCAATGGTGTGGCAGACGTGATTGGGAAATACCCGCACCGTCGAACCCAGGGGGAAGTCGTCGAAGGGAAAGCGCTGCTCCGGGTCTGCGCATTGCACGAAGCCATGCTCCTGATTCACCCCGAAGACCCCCAGCCCTGGGATGGGACCACCCGATTCCGGATCACGGAGGAGTCCATAGGGCGCATAGGGTCCGGTTGTCGGGCGAATCCCCAAATCATTGGAAAGGGCCAGTGCCCCGGCGTCGATGTAGACCCGGTTTTCCCGATGATTGTGGGCAATGACCCGGGCGAGCACCGTCACGGCGATGTCGCTGTAGTCACAGACATTGAGCTTGACCTGCATCAGGTCCATAAAGACATAGACGCCCGGGCGAATTTCCGTCACCCCCTCCAGGGACTCGCCCATGGTTCGTGTGGGCGTAGAACCCACACTGACGGCCGGACAAGCTATTCCCGCATCCCGAAGCTGCTTCGCCGCATGGACCGCCGCGGCCCGTTCCTCTTCCGCCGCAGCCTTGGTATCCGTAGGTGCGTCGGCGATATAGCCGTTGCCACCGAAAGCGAGGGTACCCCGAACCCGCAATTGCTGGGCGTCGTTAAGCTGTCGGGCCGCCGCCACGATGGCCTCGTCCCCCGGCGCAAATCCGGTGCGGTGGGTTCCGCTGTCCAGCTCCAGAAAGATTTCCAGGGGCGATTCGAGGGCCGATGCCGCCTCCACCACGAGTGCGGCACCCGCGACACTATCCAGCACGGCCGACATGCGAACACCCCGCCGTTGCAGCGCGGCGATCCGAGCCAGCTTGGAGGGCTCCAGATTCACGGTGTAGAGAATATCCTTGAATCCGTGTTCCGCGAAGTACTCCGCCTCTTTCAGGGTTGCCACCGCAATGGCTCCACTGTGGGGCGCGGTCGCCCGGCGGGCCACTTCGATGCATTTCGCCGTCTTGCAATGGGGGCGGAGGTCTACCCCCCCATCCAGGGCACGCTGGCTCATGGCGGCGAGATTGCGCGACAAGGCCGCTTCTTCCAAAACAAGGCATGGGGTGGAAAGTTCGTCCAGAACAGATGGGGACACGGGATACTCCTGACAGGGATAATTAGGTTGCGGAACGGCGCACTTTTCGCCATGTATCTCCATGATACCGACTGTCTGCACCGCGCCTCCACTCCCGTCCTCTTGACGGCTCCACAGAACTCTGCTTTACTGTAGAACACTAGGATGCCCGACTCCGAGGGTGAATTGGGGCAGGATGGGGTTGGAGATTCCACAGAACCTTTCATTGCAGGCAAAAAACACCTCGTGTTGGAGCTACTTCATGTCGTACCGGATTTCGATACTCCTTACCGCTGCCGCCGCTCTCGGTTTGGGGCATGCCACTGCCGTTGACTTTCAGTACAAGTCCGACGACATCGCCATACCCCCTGCCCGGGCCGATGAACCGCTCCGGGAGGTTTTTTCACTGGATGCTGCGGTGGACTATGTCGAAAAAGGCGCCACCGCCTGGCAAGATGCACGGCAATGTGTGTCGTGCCACACGAACGGTGCCTACAACCAATTCCGGCCTGCACTTACGCCCCTCCTCGGCGCGCCACCGAGGCACCACCGGGAATTCCTGATGCAGGAACTTGCCGAATCCAAAACGGTCGACCGGGAAGTTGCACTGACGGGCCTTCGCCCTACCCAGGCCGCCGTGTTGGCCCATGGACTCGCCGAGTGGGACTCCCATATCGAAGGCAAATTGAGTGAAGGAACGCGAGAGGCCCTGGGCGTCATGCTTTCTCTTCAGGGGGAAGATGGCAGTTGGGGCAACGCCCATTGCTGGCCCCCCTTTGAATCGAGCAATTATCACGGGGCCACCGTGGCCGCCCTGGCCCTCGCCACGGCACCCGGCTTTATTGCCGAAGCCAGCGCCGAGGAGCGCGCGGGCATCGACAAACTGCGACGTTATCTCAACGAGGAAAGGCCACCCCACGATTATGCGCGCTTACTCCTGCTCTGGACTGCTACGCGTATGGACGGGCTGCTCGACGCCACCCAGCGAGACGCCCTCATCCAGATGGCGCTGAAACACCAGCAGGCAGATGGGGGCTGGTCTATTCGCAGCTTCAGTGCCCCCGAGAACTGGGGCGACGGACGACGTGCGGCGCGACTTCAGCGTGCGTCAAATTTTGAAAATCCGGCCAGCGACGGCCATCAGACCGGGCTCGTCCTGCTCGTCCTACGCGCGGCCGGATTACCCTCTTCCCATCCCGCCCTTCAGGAGGGGGTCGCCTGGCTCAAGGCCAATCAGCGCGTATCCGGTCGGTGGTGGACGGAGAGCCTGAACACCGACAAGTACCACTTCATCACGTACAGTGGAACCCTCTACCCCATCGCGGCATTGCACGCGTGTGGCGGATTGAAGTAGTCCATCCCTGGCAGGTTTCACGATGCGCACGCCTGCTACCATAATCCCTGGACTCCGGATCTAACGCCCCCCATTGAAGGAATCTGAATTGATGTCACGCTGTTTTCTTCTGCTTATCCATGCTGTGCCCCGCACGCCTTTCGGTAGCCCGTCCGTAGCGCAGGTCCAACAGGAGAGGAATTTCACCATGTGGAAAACTACCCTTTTCGGTCTCGCACTCGTGTTGTGCCTCCCCCTGGGTGCCCAGCCGACGCAGGCCACGGAAGCAACCTGGCTGCCCGCATCTGCCGAAAAACTTCCCCGGTGGCGGGGTTTCAACCTTCTCGAAAAATTCTCCCGGGATTGGTCCAATGACCCCTTCAAGGAGAAAGACTTTCAACACATCCAGGAACTGGGCTTTAACATCGTTCGCCTGCCCATGGACTATCGGGTCTGGATCAAAGGGGACGATTGGCGTGTCATAGACGAGGCGGTCATTCGGGAAATCGATGAGGCCGTGGCGTGGGGTAGCCAATATGGCATACACGTCTGCATCAACTTTCACCGGGCCCCCGGGCACACGGTGGCAGAACCTCCAGAGCCCCGGGATCTCTGGACGGATCCCGAAGCCCAGGAGGTTTGCGCCCAACATTGGGCATACTTCGCGCGGCGTTACAAGGACATCCCCAGCGAACGCCTCAGCTTTAACCTCTTCAACGAGCCCATGGAAATCAGTGGGGAAGACTACACCCGTGTCGCGCGTATGATGGTAGACGCCATTCGTGCGGAAGATCCGGAGCGCCTGATCATCGCCGATGGGGTACGCTGGGGTAGCCAACCCTGTCCCGAGCTCATCCCCCTGGGGATCGCCCAGGCCACCCGGGGATACAGCCCCGCCAACATTTCTCACTATGGCGCGACCTGGGTCGACACCCGTGACATGGCGTACCCCCATTGGCCCACGCCCCAGTCGACCCAGTTTCTATATGGCCCCGACAAAGGCGAACTCCAGGCGCCCCTCGTACTGGAAGGCCCTTTTTCGAAAGATGTCCAGTTGCGTCTCCGCGTGGGCACGGTATCGACCCGTGGGCGCCTACGGGTCGCCGCCGATGGGGTGCCTTTGTGGACCCACACCTTTGTCTGCGGCCCTGGAGAGGGAGAATGGCGGGAAGCCATCTACAAGGAGGAATGGGGCGTCTATCAAAACCGCTATGACCGGGACTATGTGGTGGACATACCGCGCGACACCCAGCGCATTTCGATTGTGAACACCGAGGGTGACTGGCTGACACTCTTGGAAATCGGGCTTCGAAGCACCGGCACTTCCGATGACGCGGAATCGGTTCTTGGGCTCATGACGGTATGGGGCGAAAAGAATGCGCCCATTCGCGCTCATCCTCAGGGCACCGGATGGACCTTCAATTCGGATTATATGATGGACCAGGCCTGGCTGTGGCGTGAACACATCCTCCCCTGGCAGGCAATTGAGACGCAGGGCGTGGGCGTCATGGTGGGTGAATGGGGTGCCTTCAACAAAACGCCCCACGCTGTTACCCTCCGCTGGATGGAAGACTGCCTGAAGAACTGGCAGAAGGCCGGTTGGGGATGGGCCCTCTGGAACTTTCGGGGCAGCTTCGGCATCCTGGATAGCGACCGAAGGGATGTCGATTATGAATCCTGGCGGGGACACCAGCTCGACAGAAAAATGTTGGAACTACTTCAGCGTTACTGAGCCTGTCAGAAGCGTCGCCCCAGGCTCAGGATTCCAACACCTCACGGATGCGCTCCAGAAGCTCTTTCATCCGATAAGGCTTCTGGATAAAGCCCGTGTTGTGGCCCAATTCGAAGCGGCCTCCCAATCCTTCGGGCGCATAGCCACTCATGAACAACACCCGGGTATTCGGGTGAAGCTCCCGGATTTCCGTGCAGGCTTCGGGCCCCCCCTTGCGCGGCATAACGACATCAAACAGCAGTAAATCAATATCGGATTTGTGCTGTTCAAAGAGGGCCAGGGCCTCCACGCCATCGCTCGCCGAAATGACCGTAAAACCGGCACTCTTCAACACACTGATCAGCAGGGTTCGTACCGCCTCGTCATCCTCGGCAACGAGAATGGTTTCCGTGCCCCGGGGCACCGACGAGGGCAGTTCGACTTCCGGTGCCGAAACCTCATGGTCCACACAGGGAAGGTAGGTAACAAACTCCGCCCCCTGACCCGGAGCACTCTCGACGAGAATCGCGCCCCGGTGCTGCTTAATGATGCCGTAGGACATGGCAAGACCAAGCCCGGTGCCTTCTCCCGTCTTTTTGGTGGTGTAGAAGGGCTCAAAGAGGTGCTCCTGCTGCACACTGTCCATTCCGATGCCCGTGTCAGACACCCGGATGACCACGTAGGGCCCGTTGGGGAGACCCGATTCATGGCCGCCCCACTCTCCGATGACCTCCACGTGCTCCGATGAAATGGTCAATTGGCCACCGTCTGGCATGGCGTCCCGGGCGTTCAGACACAGATTCAAAAAGACCTGTTCCAACTGCACCGGATCAGCGTGTACCGTACCCAACTTTTCTCCGGGCTCAAATCGGGTCTCAATATGTTTGGGAATGACCCGATGCAACATGCCCGCTAATTCCTGGAGGAGCGCGTTTATGTCCAGGTACTTGGGAGCCATGACCTGTTGCCGGCTATAGGCCAGCATTTGACGGGTCAGGGAGGCCGCCCGCTCCGAGGCCTTCCGCACTTCCAGTAGTTGCTCCCGCTGGGGCCCGCCCTCTTCACAGTTGGAAAGCATGATTTCGGTGTGTGCCGTTACCACCTGGAGCAGGTTGTTAAAATCATGGGCGATGCCCCCCGCGAGCTGGCCTACCGCCTCCATCTTCTGGGCCTGCTGCAATTGCTTCTCGGCCTGATCGCGCTCTTCGATCAGTTGAATCAGCTGGTTGCGCTCCCGGGCGATTTCCTCCATGTAGGCCTGCGACTGACGCACACTCTGGTCCAGGTTTTGCAACAGGAAGGTCAGAAAGGAAATCGCCATGGCCGCGAGAAGCGAGAGGCTCATTACGTCTGGCAGGCAATAGCCGCGGAAGTACTGCCCAAGACTCTCATACTGTGCCGCCTCCCCGGTCGAAAGGAGATAGAGATAGGAGAGCCCACAAAGACTCAGAAGTGCGGCAAAGGTGATGCCCACCGCGACCCGGGCACCCAGCAGGGTAGACGAAAAAAAGATGGTCGCAAAGTAGAACAAACTGCCCGCGCTATCGAGGCCATGGTTATAGATCTCATGGGAACCGACCAGATAGAGGGCCGACAGGGAGAGTAGAGAACGTCCCAGGTAGGGCAGAAAGCGGGGAAGCAGGGAGAGTACCACGAAGGTATAAGCGACCGTATAGAAGGCGGCCGCACGGTAATGGCCGGCTTGAATGTCATCGAGCAGCACCACCGCCACGGCCGGGCCACCCAACAGGCCCCACACCCAGAGCATACGTTCCAATACGAACAGGCGAATGGCAGGAAGCGTCAGGGGGGCGTCGACTTTTTCTTGCACGTCAGGGCTCACACGGGAGCCCGCGGCGTCCCATTGAGGGACGCAACTTGTATGGTATTCCGCACTTTATTGCTATTGGCACATTAATCATAAGCTCGCCACATTATGGCATGTTATTCGATGGCATTCCAATAGCAAGACCCGCTGTACCGATTCCGGGTCACCCAGCCCTGGACGGTATCCTGGAGGCCAATGGCCTCCTACTCCTCCGGCTTCACGTAATCCTTTGCGTCGAACAAGCTTAGGTCTTCCCGCTTATAGTATCGGAAACGGCCTTCCTCTTCGGCCACCACCAGATCGACCGCCCCGTCGCCTGAGAAGGGAGCGGGCGTGGGTCCACAGGCGTGCTGACCAAGGAAAATCGGCGCCCCCTGGAACGCCATGAGCTTGGGAAAGGCAAAGACCGGACGGGCGTCGGTGCCCGTATTGAGCAAGACCAACACCGCCGATCCCGGCAACCCGAGGGACTGAGGCAATCCGGTCTCAGGGTGGGGCACGGAGCCATGCCGGGGTGTGCCGACCATCAGGTCAGTCTTTCCATCCTGGTCCCAGTCGACCAGGGACAGCTTGAGGCGCCCGGTGCCCCCGGCACTCAGGAAGTTGGCGTAAATCGGTTCGCCTGTATCCAGCCGCAATTTTCCCCCATCCAGCAAGTTGTACGCGTCGACCTGCCAATAGAGATGAAACTGATCGTCTTCGTCGAGGGCCACATAGGCCATGCGCCCATCAAGTTTTGCGGCAGCCGGCTGCACGCGCCAGGTCCCGTACATGTCCAGACCTTCATAGTAGAGGGGGTGCGCGGCGGCCAGTTGGGGGGCCGTCTTCGTGCCCACATTCAAGTACACATGATGCCGGGCGGTGCTGTCACTCATGACGATATCCGGAAGCCCGTCGTCATTCCAATCCACGACGGTGGGACACGTGTACCCCCAACGCGCTTCACCCGGCCCCTGGATGTCGAGGCGATACCCGGGCTGGACGTGTATTTTCTGTCCCCCGGCGTAGAGCGCTTCTCCCGGTTGCAAGGCCGGCGCCTCATTGCTGCCCGTATTCTTAAAGAAGTACACCAGCCCTTCCGAGTTGCCCGCCACCATGTCGAGCAGTCCATCGCCGTCCCAATCCACCACGTTGGGCACCGGGAGCGTCCCGCCGTAGAGTTTGGCGTTCTGTTCCAGCGCGAAGACAGGGTCCTCGTAAATGGGCTGTCCGGAAGCGGAAAACTGGCCTGTGAAGCGGTAGAAGTATAAGCCCCCTTCCCCACCGACCAACAGGTCACTCCCCTGCCCGTCCTTATTGGTGTAAGCCATAGGCCGGGGATAGATGGTCGGGTGACGGTGCGCGATCCCATCGCGCTGTGCGGCAAGCAGACGGGGTGCCCATTGGTCACCGTCCTGATGGAAGAAATGAAGCCCACCGAAGGCAGATCCCGTGACGACGGCCCCTTGCGCAACTCCCTTGAGCTGCACTGGAGCAATCTGATTCAACCCGGAGCGGACATCACGGTCCCGATGTGAAATCCGGGTCGGTGTATCCAACTGCTCCGTACCTTCTTGGGAGACGGTCGTGGTGTATAGGGCGGAATAGGGCATGCCACCATGCCAGATTCCCGCCCCCGTGTAGGGCTGGTACTTGGGATCCCGCGAACTGCCTTTCCACGTGCGATACGCGGTCCCATCACCAATCCCGAGATATACCTGCCACGTGCCATCGGCGTTCTCCGCCACACCAACACTGTTGGCACCCCGGGGCAATCCCTCCAGGGCGAGTTGGTGCGTTTCCTTAAATCGCCAGTCCTCTTGGTCCAGCGCGCTCCAAATCAGGGTCGTTCCGCTGAGCCAGACGGCCAGGACGCCTCCTTCTTTTTGGGGTATGACACAGCCATAGGGCGGATAGGGCTTATCAAAGGGGTGGCCCACCTGTTGGGCCTTTTCAAATACCGGGACGTCGGCGTCGTTGTTTTTCACCCAGCGGTAGAGCCAGATGCCTGGCTCCGTGCCATACTTGGTCGTGGCGACGAAAATATCGGGGTAGGCCCCCCCAAACACGTGTGCGGCCCCGAGGGGCACGGACATCACCGCGTGGGGTGCCAGGGGACCGATCTGTTCTGCCGTCCCCACGGGAATCTGTTCCCCACTGCTCCACGTCGTGGCCGCCATCGCCGAAGAACCACTAACCACCAGACAAAACACTACCACTAATTTAGCCAGTACAATGCGCACAGCCAACCACCTTTCCGTCATGAGCAGGCCCAAAGTGGACCACCCCTACTTCATGTTCTTGTGCATGGGAAGCCGCGTCAGGTATCGAATCAGCAGCCCCAATAGAATCAATATGGCCCCTACCGAAACACAGGCAACTCCACCAAAGTACACCCCCACGGACGCCTGGCCCTGACCCAAGAGGTACGCCCCCCCTGCGCTACAGAATCCCAGCACGACCAGAATGGTTCCAACTATCACGTAATCCACGGAGCCCTTTTGTGGCGCGTCCTCCTTGTCCGCATCCAGGAGGGCCTGAATTTCTTCCATCGTACCCGGCGCTTCCGGATCGCGCCGCAGCTTTTCGAGGAGTGCCATTTTTACGCGGTGATCCAGCCAGAGTCGCAAGACATTGGCGAGTATGATATAGAGAAGAATTAACATCCCCACCAAAACGGGCGCTACAATAAGCAGGGTATTCACACGGTACCTTTCCGAAAACGTAACGACGCTTCCCGTCGGCGCGAACTTCTAAATATGGACTCCGTTGCAGCCGCCATTGTACGTGTCAGAAACCTTTTCCTGCATCTTTCGGTCCAATCGACTATGGAATGGAAGTTATGAACACCCTGTATCGAAGTATTACCACGGCGGTCGTGGTGGCGATTTCCATCCACGCGGTCACCGTGGGCATGCTCTGTGATGTCCTCCCGAAAGAAGCGACGCCGCCCCTCTATCAGACCAGCAAGACCCTGCGCTTCGAGAAAGGCAATTTCCTGCGACTGGCCCACACCGATGGTGCGGTCGAAGTACGTACGCACAGCGGCCACGACTTTATCGTGCAGGCCGAAATCCGGGCCTATGGCAACGCGGAACTTCTGGCAGCCACGACCGCCTACGCCGAAACAGTGGCCGTGGGCACCTCCGATGGTGCCGGGGTCCGCATTCAGACCGAACAGGGCGAACGACCAGAACCCATCGATCTCCGGGTGGACTACCGCATTACCGTACCGCGGGGCACCCATGTTTCGGTGGAAGGGGCCAATGGTAACGTCAAGATCAACGAAGGCTGTGGCGCCATCCATATCACCGGCAACAACACCGATATTCGGGTCATCCGTCCCGGGGGAGCCGTCCGGGTCGAAAGCACCAACGGCCGCATCAATGTGGAACAGGCCCTCGGCGAGACGGTGCTGAAGACGATTAATGGCAGTATCTACGCCCAATTGGCGAGTGGCTATCTGGAGGCCCGCACCACCAATGGCAGTGTATCCGCCGTGGTACAGTCTGATACAGTTAAACGCTGCAGCTTGACGTCCTTAAATGGAAGCATTACACTTTCCGTAGCGAATTCGGCAGGTGTCCAATTGGACGCCCTCACTGAAAGTGGTGTTGTCAGTTCCTCCCTGGAGCTGGCGTATGCCGAAGGATACCCCAAACGTCGTGCCGTCGCTGGTGTGTCTGGTGACGGAAGTACGACCGTCTCCCTCCATTCCCGGAACGGCGACATCAACATATTCAGGAGCGGAACATGACACCGACTTCAGAGGCGACCATGGCGATAGGCAGTGCCGTCCCGGTCGCAGGCATGGTGACGGGCTACGACGCCACCGATGACCTCGAATTGGTGGAACAGACAAAGAAGGGCGATCAGGAGGCCTTTTCCGAATTGGTGCGCCGTCATCAACAGGTCACCTACAACCTGGCCTACCGCTACATGCGCGATGCGACCCAGGCGGAAGACATGGCGCAGGAAGCGTTTCTCAAGGCCTTTCGCCTCCTCCACGGATTCCGGGGTGACAGCAGCTTCAGCACGTGGCTCTATCGGGTCACCTGCAGCGTCTGTCTCACCGAACTCAACCGCCGAAAGCGGCGGGGAGAAGTGGAGCTACAGCCGGTCCACTATAAGAACGCGGCGATCCAGCCTTCCTATACCGTGGACATTCCCGATCACATCCGCCGCTGCGTGACCAAGCTTTCAGACCGCTACGCGGAAATCGTGACCCTCTATTATTTAAAAGGCGTCTCTTACGATGAAATCGCCGAGACAATGGATATCCCCCTGGGCACCTTGAAGACCTGGATGTTCCGGGCACGAAAGCAGTTGCGGGGCATTGTTGAAAAGGAGATTTATGCGGATGGCCAATAGCCTTCCCACAGACGAAGAGCTTGATGCCCTGATCGAAGCGGCCCTCCGAGACGAGCCGCTATTGCCTGCCCCGCCCGGCCTGCAGCGCAAAATTCAGGAACGGGTGCTCTATGCCGCCCTGAAAGAGCAGGAGCGCGCCCGCTTCCGCCGTTCCCTCCTGGGAGCCGTAGGGGCCGTGATGGTCATTCTTTTTGGTACCGTCGCCGTAGTCAGCCTCAGCCATTTCAGCATTCTCTATCGCCATGGCGTTTCCGGTGGCCGGGGATTCGTCGATTACTACCTCACCCTGCTGGACCTTTCCTGGTCCGGCCAGGTTGGCGTATTGGCACTTGCCGGAACGCTGACGCTCAGCATGGTTGCCCTTTGGGCAGGTCTGGTGCTATTTCGCTACGAAAGCCAACTCCTCCCCCAGCGATCTCGCCATGGCGGGCAAACCGAGACGACACTTCGCGAGGCCCATTAGGGACGGTTTGCCCGGGACCGGCGCATTCGGGGTATGATTGAGGGGCAAGGTTGTCCGGGTGGACGACCCGTCAATCCAGAAAGGCAGTTGTATTCCCATGAGCCGTCGTCGGGGCAAAGGCACCCAGTCCACACTTCCCATCATCTTCATGATCGCGTTTCTTATCGTGGTGGCCATCGGACTCGCCATACTGCTCGCCCCCGAAAAAGATCCTGCGCCCCCCGTTTCCTCCATGACCTATCAGAATCGTCCTGCGGCGGAGCCCTCCGATGCGCTCCCCCTCATGCCCTATCGGAGTGACCGAAGGGGTGGTGCGGGGGAAGCCCCCGCGCCCACCACAGGCAATCCGGCCGAGGTTACGCCCGTTGCGGCCGAAGAAGCGACAGGAAACTACCTGATCCAAGGCACGGTGGTGGACGCGGCAACGGGCGCGCCCATCAACGACGCGTACCTGGTGGCCAGCCGCATCCCTACAGAATCGGAGGTGGCGTCCTACGAAGAACGTGATGCCGCGGTCATCGCAGAAAAAGACGGGGACGCGCTGACGGCGCTGATAGAAGAAAAACAACGGCTCTGGGCCGACGCCGGTGGGCGCAGCAACGACCAGGGGGCTTTTCATCTCCCGATTACGGAAGCGGGCGACTATCAAATCACGGTGCGCACCTCCACCCACCTGCAAGAGGTTGTCGAACAGCACTTCGTCGGAGAAGGAGCCCCCGAATGGAAGGTACACATCGAATTGCGGGTGGGCGCCACGGTGGCCGGTCGTATTGTGGACAGCTTCGATAACCAGGGCATCGAAGGCCTGACGGTTAACGCTACGTTGGAAGAGGAGTACCAGTACCAGCAGGCCGTGACGGATGCCGACGGCCATTACAAAATCGGTGGCCTTCGCCCCGGCACCTATAGCATCATCGCCGACATTGAGCGGACGGCCTATCGGGTTACCAAGGAGCTCCCGTTCAAGCGGGCCACCATCTCCGCTCCCGAACAGGCCATCAAGAATGTCGACTTTAAACTGGACAAGGGCGGCGTCGTCTGGGGCTATATCACCACGCCCGACAACAAACCTATCGCCGCCGACGTGGTCCTGTGTACCTCGGAAAGTGTGCTCACCCAGGCCCTCTCCGCCATGGTACGCCAGGCCCCACCGCTGAACACCAATTCGAAAAAAGACGATGGCTATTACGAGCTGGTGGGCGTGCCGCTGAATGAACCCTGGCGCCTCTACGCCACGGCCGATGACAGTGCCCCTCAACTGGCCGATCCGTTTCTTCTCACGGACCGTCAGAAGGAGGCCCGGGTCGACATTTTCATGTTTACCGGCACCAACGTCTACGGACAGGTCGTGGATGGCGACGGAGCAGGCGTGCCCGAAGCACAAATACTGTGCATTCCCGGGTTCGCCCAACTGCTCACCCCCCTCGACAGCCCCCAGGCCGTGCGGGAAACACGGAGTGACGAGGAAGGCTACTTCGAGGTCAAGGAACTGCCCGCTGGCAATTACCAGGTCATGGCCCAGAAGGAAGGCTATAAATTCGCCCTCCGCGGCGAACCCCTGCGCTCCGATGGTTATCACGAGATTAAGAACTTCCGCGTAGTCCTGGAAGAAGCAGGCTCGGGCCGCTACGCGGTCTTTGGTACGGTCAAAGATTCCACCGGTTCCAATCTCTCGGGCGCCAAGGTCTACCTCAGTGGCCTCGGCACGGAAAACCTCCAGGGCGTCGGTCGGGAAGAGACGACCAACGGCAGTGGCGAGTTCCTCTTTGAAGGTGTCGAGATCGGCACCTACATGCTCCGCGCCGAGTATGAAGGCTATAGCCCCAAGACCCTCGGACGGGTGCTGCTGGATGAACCCAACACCATTGTCATGCGCGCGGCGGCGACCGTCCGTGGACGGGTGCTCGTGAAGAATTCCCGCCAGGCCCCGGAGACTGGTTATACAGTCCGTACGGCGCTGCTGGAAAGCACCGATGACGAGAGCGAGGGCGGCGGCATCATGGCTATCATGGAGTCGGCGACATCGGGTGAGACCTCCCATTATTTCCAGGATCCCCAGGGCAATTACGAAATCAGTCTTGCGGCAGGTACCTGGCGACTTGAAGGTCGTGCGCAAGGGCTGACCCCCGCCCGCCAGCAGATTACGCTGGAACCCGGTCAGGTCCTCGAAAACATCGACCTCCTCCTTTCCGAAGACGGAGGTGTCATTTCGGGTCGGGTCACCGTGGCCGACGGGCGCAGTCCCCAGGGCACCCAGGTATCCCTCATCGAAGCAAGCTCGGCCTCGGAAGCCCTGAGTAGCCTGGCGGCGGGAGAAAACGGGGAATTGCCCGCCATGTATGTGGACGAGGATGGCCAGTTCCGCTTTGACCAATTGTCTGAAGGCACCTATAACGTCATTGCCCGCCATCCCGCTTATCCCCAGGCCATGAGTGAATCCGTACCCCTCCAGGCGGAAGAATCGGTGGGTGGCATAGAAGTACGGCTCGGCCCCGGTGGCACGCTGGAAGGCTTCGTCTACAACAACGGCAGTCCCCGTTCCGGCACGGTCGTCACCCTCGTCGCCGGGGGCGTGCCCTACACCGGCACCTCCGATGAGCGGGGCTACTACGAGATTCGTAATATCCCCTCCGGCGAGTACGAAGTCTTCTCCGGCGAAGTCGGCACGGCCATTATCGGCGATTCGGTGGGCGGACAGGGCTACCCCGTCATCATTGAAGATGGCCTGACCACCCGCCAGAACTTCGGCGATACCAATGGCATCAGCATTGAAGTGACCGTCATAGGCCGGCGGGGCTTCCTGGCGGCCACCCTGAATCCGCCGGGCGCACCGGTCCACCAGGGGGACGTGGAGTTGACCCAGCTTTCGGGATATCGCAGCTATGTCTATGGGGACGTCATTCGATTTGAGGAAATCCCCTTCGGCGAGTGGCAGCTCGATCTCTATGCCGCCGCGGGACTCACCAACACCACCTTGAGCTGGGTCGGCACGGAGTTGGTCAATGTCACCGGCGAAGAGCCCGTGCTGGCCATCACCGTCGTCGCCCAATAAGAAAGCTCCCCTGCCCGTGATCGAAAGTTCGACTGTACGCCATTGAATACTCTAGAATCCGTCTCGATGGAGACGGCGTATCGTGCGGAGCCCTTCTCCCAACCACAAGGAACAGCATGGCACTCATAGAATTGGAACGGGTCGAGGTCCACTACGGTGACTTCAAGGCACTCGATGGGATTAGCTGCCAGATCGACGGGGGTTCTGTGGGCCTGCTCGGCCCGAATGGTGCCGGCAAGAGCACGCTGATGAAAACCCTGCTGGGCTTTAACCGCGCCAGTGTCGGTACGGTACGGCTCCTGGGCCACGAAATGCCCCAAGGGGCCCTCCAGGTGCGTCAGGAACTGGGCTACATGCCCGAGCGGGAAGTCGTGAGCCCCAAGGTCAGCGCCGTTTCCTTCCTCACCTATGTCGGTCAGCTCTTCGGGATGATTCGGGTGGACGCCATGGAGCGCACCCACGAAGTGCTCAATTACGTGGGATTGGGAGAGGCCCGCTATCGCAAGATGGAAACCTACTCCACGGGTATGTTGCAACGGGTCAAACTCGCGCAGGCGCTCATCCACGATCCCAGATTGCTCCTCCTCGACGAGCCGACCAATGGGCTGGACCCCGAGGGGCGCCTGGAAATGTTGGAGCTCATTGCCGATATCGGACAGCGCCGTGGCGTAACGGTGGTCCTCTCTTCTCACCTGCTGCCCGATGTGCAGCACGTATGCAAGCGGGTCATCATGGTCCAACATGGCCGTGTCGTGGAAGACGATTCCATCGAAGCACTCACCGCACCGCGAGATGGTCAGTATGAGGTTCAGGTCCATGGCGCACAGGAGGCCTTCCTCCACGCCCTGGAACAACTCGGGGGTACGTGCGTGCAACGACGCAACGAACTTCTCTTGCTCCAGGTTCCGGAAGGAAGCACCGGGGAGCTCCTCTTTCGCGCGGCCCGGGAAGCCCAGACCCAGATCCGGCATCTTGAACCCGCCAAGAGCAGCCTGGCCGAAGTCTTTATGGAAGCCATGAAGGCACCCGCGGCCCCATCCGACGAGGATGCCGCCTGATGCCTGTCTATACCCGGTCCTACCGCAATTACGAAGGCACCTTTCGCCGCCACGCCCGCTGGATGCTCATTGTCGAGCAGGAATTACGCATCCTCGTCAAGGGCAAGATTTTTCAGTTTCTTTGTCTGGGTGCCTTTTTGCACTGGCTCCTCCGCTTGTTTCAGGTGGTGGCCTATGACGTCATCATGCAAGACCCCAACCACCCCATGGCCGCCATGCTGCAGCAGGCGAAGTTTCTCACCGTCAACGAAACGGCCTTTTTCGACTTCCTTCGCATCCAGGCCCCCATGGTCTTTTTGATCTGCCTGCTGGCGGGTTCGGGCATGATCTGCAATGACGTGCGCAACAATCTCATGGAAGTCTATTTTTCCAAGCCGATTACCTGGCGGGATTACGCCCTGGGAAAACTGCTTTCCCTCATCTTTGTGGGCCTGGGCTTTACAGCCCTCCCTGCCATTGTTCTGGTAGTGATCCACAACCTGCTGGCGCCCGGCTGGGAAACGCTCACAACGACCATCTGGTGGCCCGTGGAAATCGCCGCCTTCTCTCTGGTCATCGTGTTGCCCTTTGCCCTGGGCATACTGGCGTGCTCGGCGGTCATGCAAAGTCAGAATTACGCGGGCATCACGGCCTTTATGATTCTGGTCGCTAACGGCGTCATCGCGGCACTCCTCGCCGGATTCCTCCAGGAAGAAAACTACCTGCTCTTGAGTTACCCCATGTCGCTGGACCGTATCGGTCAGGCCATCTTTCACCAACAAAACCCGGTCTTCAACCTGGGCTGGGGCTGGCCGATGGCCTTTGTCGCGATGGTCTGTGTCCTGTGCAGCCTCATCATCACGCGGGTCGTGCGGCGCGCGGAGTGCGCCCCATGAGTACCATTATCTCCGCGAAAAATGTATCCAAGTGGTTTGGCGAAGTCGTGGCCCTCAACGATCTCAATGTCGAGATTGAAACGGGCGTCACCGGACTGCTGGGCGCCAATGGCGCGGGCAAGAGCACCTTTATCAAACTCGCGCTCGGCCTCTACCGTCCCTCCCGCGGCAGCGTCACCGTCTTCGGCGAATCCCCCCGAAACAACGCCGCCGTCTTACGTCGCATCGGCTATTGTCCTGAACTGGACACCTTTTACGACAACATGACGGGCTATGAATACGTCTATTGGCTCAGTCGCTATTGGGGGATGTCGGCGAAACATGCGCAAGTCGCCGCGGAACAGGCCTGCGAACGGGTCGGCATGACCGATCGGATGGACGATCCCATTGAGGAATACAGCAAGGGCATGCGCCAGCGCATCAAGATAGCCCAGGCCCTCTCCACCGACCCCGATCTGCTTTTTCTTGATGAGCCCATGGCGGGCCTCGACCCCCAGGGCCGGGAAGAAATGTTTTCGCTCATTCGCGAATTGGGCGACAACGGCTACTCCGTGGTAGTTTCCAGTCACATCCTTTATGAAGTGGAGCGGGTGACCGACAATGTGGTCCTCCTCTTTCAGGGCAGTATCATGGCCCACGGCAAGGTGCGCGAGATTCGTTCCCTCATCGATGCCCACCCCCACACCATCCACGTGGACTGTTCGGCACCCCGGATATTGGCTACCCATTTCGTGCAGGATGAGTCGGTCTTGCATCTGGATTTCGAGGGCGAATCCCGGCTGGTCATTCGCACCAAAGACCCCAACGCATGCTATGCCCGTATCAATGCCGCGGCGCTGGAGCCTGATGTGGAAGTAACCCGTATCCATTGCGCCGATGACAGCCTGCAAGCCGTATTCGACTACCTGGTGAAATGATGGACCAATCTTCTCACGCGTTTACAAAGACCAGCATCTTACCCAAGCCCGTCGCACCCTCGGGACCCCTGGCCCAGTATAGTCACTGTCTCCGGGCCTCCTTTGGTCACAGCCTGACGCTCATGCTGCGACGGCAGCGCATCATCTTCGCCGCGGTCATCACCTTTTTGCCCGTGGTGATTCCGCTGGCCATTGCCTTTCTCTCTGATTCCCAGTTCGCCCGTTCCGGCGTGGACGTATTCAGCAAGATGGCGGGCGAGGCCCATATCAACACCCTCGCCCCGTTGCTCGCCCTCTTTTTCGCCACCATGATCATCGGTGAGGATGTGGAGAGCCGGACCATCCCGCTCATGCTCACCCGTCCCATGCCCCGCTCCGCGTGGGTATTCGGGCGCTTCGGCGCCTATCTCATGGTGTCCACGGCCATCCTGGGCACCTCCATGCTCCTGACCTTTGGTGCCAGCACGGCCCTTTCCGAGCTCGCTTTCGACCGCGATGGCCTCGAAAAACTCTTCACCTATGAATTGGCCATGTTGCTGGCGCTCATGGCCAATGGCGCGCTGGCCCTCTTTCTGGGAGCCGTAACCAAACGGCCCATCATCATCGGCCTCATTTTTCTTTACGGCTGGCAACGGCTGGCGACCTTCGTGCCCGGTGTGGTGGATTTTCTCACCATCATGAAATACACCAACGAACTCCTCCCGGTGGCCTTGGAATCGGCAAACCAGGTGGTCCGCGAGGAAATTCTGGAATTCAAAAAGCAGCAGTACCTCGTCGGCGCCGGCAAGGCAGCCATCACCCTGCTGGGGATCACCGCCGTATTGCTTTTCTGCTCCGTCGTCGTCGTCCGGATCCGCGAATACGCCACAGACCGCGCCGCCGGCACCTGAGCAGCCGAGGGCAATGGCGACGCAGAGGCGAATCTGATAGAGAGACGACGACCCATTCCCATCTTCCACCGGGACATGCTGCCGCGATACCGTGTGCCCTGCAATGTGGGGTCCCATGGAACGGCAGAAGGGGAATGTCCTATACCTTTCGGGCCCCTGCGGCAGAACGTCCCTTGCGACTCCGTTGGCAGGCGACCAGCTATCATCGTCACCGGAATCTGGGCTATACTTCCGCCTCCCCCGTTTACCCTCCCTTCTAGCTGAGTATTCCCATGGACAACGCCCATTTCCGAATCTGTCTGGCCGCCTTTCTGCTCGACGCCGCCTTTCTCGTCATCTTGACGGCCATGCCCTTTTACGTGTACACCCATTTCGACGGGTCGGTGGCCGTGCCGGCCAATATTGGTGCGGCCCAATCACTTCTCTATGCTGTGGTATGTTTCGCGGTGAGCCAATGGATGCACCGGAGCGCCCACAGCCTGAAGTGGGCCGCCTCAGGCGCCTTCTACTTTTGTGCCGCCTCTGCGGCGGCCGTGCTTTTTCCCACCATTTGGGGATTCGCCCTTTTCTGTACCCTTGCCATCATGGGCATGTCCATTGTCTGGCCCAGTCTTCATGGGTGGCTTGGTGCGGATCCCGATCCCCACCGCCGTGCCCGGGCCATGAGCCGCTTCAACGTATCGTGGAGTGCCGGACTGGCTATCGGACCCCTGATTGGGGGATTTCTCTATGATGCGGCACCCCTGGCACCTTTCGTGGCCGCCTTCCTCATGGGTATCGCCTGTTTCGCCCTCTTGTGGAACCTGCCCCAGGAAGAAGACTACTACCCGGCAATCGCCGAAGAAAAAGTACCGGCCTGGGATGAGCACGCCCGGCTGAGTGAACGTTTTCTGCTGGCTTCCTGGATTGCCAACGGCGTTGCCTGGGCCCTGGTGGGCGTCACGCGGTTGGTCTTTACGAAGCGGGTAGACAACCTGGTGAATGACGGAGCGCTTCGCCTCTTCTGGGAAGCGGAGGCCCCGACCTATCTGACGGAGAACGCCGCCAGCATTTACTCGGTCATTGCCTTCCTCTTGGCCGCCATGGGGGGCGTTATCTTTGGCGTTATGGGGCGCACCCACCGTTGGCACCATCGCTTTCGCTTCATTGCCGGGCTCCAGATTGCCGCGGCCATCGCCTTTTGGGTACTCGGCCAAACGGCGAGCCTCGCGGTAATGGCCGGTGCCTTTATGGTCATTGGTGGCCTCTCCGGTGCCGCCTTCTTTTCCGGCTCCTACTACAGCATGGGCAACTACGCCCGCCGCCGTCAGCGCTCGGCCATCAATGAAGTGGCCGTGGGAGCAGGCAATTTTGTCGGCCCCATCGCGGTGGGCTTCCTGGCAGAACGTCAGGGGGTTTCGACGCCCTTCCTCTACATCCCCGCCGCCGTAGCAGCAGGCCTCGTGCTTCAGTACTATCTCATTCACGTGCGGAAGCACCCCGCGGTGCCCGGGAGCTGATCGAAGTCGTCGCGGCTGTCGCTCCATACCGCATTCTAAGCGAGATGAACCGCGCGAACCTGATATGGGTCATACGGAAACGCAGCGGCGCCACGCTTCCACCCCACCCTCACGCACAACCCCAATAGAGCCAATCACTTAACCTGGAGGCGCAGGATTGGCACAGTCCATGCTTCCATTAGGTAGTGACGCGCTGTGTCTGTATTCAGACCAGCGGCACGCCGTAGTATCCAGTACCCTTCCGATCGGAAATATCATGGGCCCCGTGCCGTGTGGTATAAGGGAGGGGCGGTTCTTGTAGGACCGCCGGGTTGCGCTTATCATCAAAGGAGATGTTTATGTCCATGATCACACCGAAATCGTTAACGCAGCTTCGCCGCATCGGTGCCAGCGCCCTTTTGTGCGCGGGCTTGATGGCCGGTTCCATGCCAGGTGCCTGGGCCCAGGCCGAAACCGAATCCGAAGCTATCGGCACCCTGAAACACCTGGGCAACGCCTTCGCCAATATTACCGAGTCCACCTCCCCGGCGGTGGTGTTCATCCGCATCGAAAAGAAGATGGGCAATCGTGGCATGGGGCTGCGGGGACGGGGCGGCAACATTCCCGATGACCTCTTCGAACGCTTCTTCGGGATCCCCCCCCAACAGAACCTGCCCGGGAGAGAAGCCCCCACACCCGCGCCGGAAAATGACGTACCCGTACCCGTCGGCCAGGGCAGCGGCTTTATTGTCAGTCCGGACGGCTATATCATCACCAATCACCACGTGGTAGACAGCGCCGACAATATCGTCGTCCAGTTGGATGATGGCCGCGAGTTTGATGCCGAAGTCGTTGGCAGCGACGAAGACACCGAAGTGGCGGTCATCAAGATTGAGGCAGAAGGCCTCCCCACCCTGACCATCGGCGACTCCGATACGGTCCGTGTGGGTGAATGGGTCCTGGCCATTGGTAACCCCTTCGGCCTCAGCCACAGTGTTACCGCCGGTATTGTGAGTGCCCGTGGCCGCAGCGATGTGGGCCTCGGCAACAATGAGTTTTTTGCGGATTTCATTCAGACCGACGCGGCCATCAACCCCGGTAATTCCGGAGGGCCCCTCCTCAATCTGGACGGTCAAGTGGTCGGTCTGAACACGGCCATCCTGAGCCGGAGCGGTGGCTACATGGGTATTGGCTTTGCCATCCCCATTAACATGGTGAAATACATCACCGACCAATTGATGGAAAATGGCGAAGTGGTCCGTGGCTTCCTGGGCATCAACATACAAGACCTTGACGCCATTTCATCCCAGTCCTTTGAAAACGTCGATCAGGGCGTCTTGGTGGCCCAGGTCATCGAAGG
Organism: Candidatus Hydrogenedentota bacterium; assembly: GCA_034669905.1. Taxonomy (GTDB): domain Bacteria; phylum Hydrogenedentota; class Hydrogenedentia; order Hydrogenedentales; family JAEUWI01; genus JAEUWI01. Next base: position 94,055 of record JAXMOL010000013.1, on the reverse strand, counting down.
AACCCCGGCGGCGGAAGCAGGTCTGGAACGGGGCGACGTCATCGTCGAGCTGAATGGCAAACCCACCAAGAGCGCCGGCACCTTCAAGAGCCGCGTCTCCATCATTGCCCCGGGCGATAAAGCAACCCTCGTCATCGTCCGTAGTGGCGAACGGATCACCAAGGAAGTCGTCATCGGCGAACGTCCCAGTGACCTGGGCAGCCGTGGACCGGGCCGTGACCCCATCACCCGAAGCACGGAAATCGGCATCTCGGTGCAGGACATTACCGATGAAATTGCCGAGCGCATCGGGTACAGCGGTGATTCGGGCGTCGTGATTACCAACGTCACCCAGAATTCCCCGGCCGCCCGCGCAGGGCTCCGCTCCGGCATGGTCATTGAAGAAGTAAACCGTACGGTCATCACCAACACGGAAGACTTCAATGCCGCCCTGGAGGAAATCAAGGACGACAAATCGGTCCTCCTCCTGGTAAGCGAAGGCGAGTTCTCCCGCTTTGTGCCCCTCAAGTTGAAATAAGTCCCCCGCTCAGCGGTATATAGTAACGCCCCCGGAGTCACTCCGGGGGCGTTTTTTCGTGTTGCGAAACCTTTGTGTGATGCGGCGTATTAAGTGGGGTAGCGGGCAGCAAGAAATTTTCCCCTTACCCCGCCCCCTATGTTTTAATGATTCTACGTGTTTCAACCCACCCCGCTGCGGCGGCGCAGGAGCCCGACTTACCATGAATCACCCCCAACGCTACCCCCTCCTCATGGTCCTCCTTCTTCTGTGGATGCCCGTCGGCCTCCCTTCGGCTGCGGTCGCTCAGGAGTCGGCCGAAACGTCGGGGGCTCCGCAACTGGTGGGCACCTACCCGTTGCCCGAGACGGCCTTTTCAGACCAAATCGTCTTCTACTTCGACCAGCCCCTGGCACCCGTGAATGATCCCGCGACGCTGGTCGCCTTTGACCCGCCGCTGGCTGGCACCTGGACGCAGGGGGAACGGCATGTTGCCCTCACGCTGGAACCCGGGCGAAAGGCAGCCAAGCAGCTATTCCGCGCGACCCTGCTCCCCGCCCTCGTCGGAGCCAACGGAAACGCCGCGGTGGCCGCGCCCTCACTCCTCCTTTTCACCGATTTCGCCCTTACGGTGGAGGAGTTCAAGTACGCGGATATCGGCCTTAACACCACCCAACTCGACGTGGTGTTTTCCACGTCGGTCCCGTGGGAACAGGTCGTACAGCACGTGCGGATTACCGACAGTGCGGGAACGGAAATCCCCTACTCCAGCTTACGCACCGTCAACGCGAGCCTCCATCGCCTGGCGGTCGCAACCGTCGAAACGGCACCTTACACCCTCCACATTTCCAACGGGTTCAGCGATTCCACCGGTGCCCTCCAGTTGGAACGGCCGCTCACCCGGGTCCTTCCTCCCGTGAGTCCTTTCACCGTGAACGCCGTGACCTGGCACCATCAGACGGCGAAAGAAGATTCTATCCGGGTCCAAATCCCCCATGCCCGCACGCCCGCCGATTTTCTCCATAGTTTTGCGGTCTATGGGGACGATAGCACCACCCCCTTGGCCCTCACGCCCCAGCGCTCGGAAAATCAAAACGAGCTGCGTTACCAGTTTGAACGGCCCACCGAGGATTACACGACCCTGCGTTATACCTTCTCGGGAAACCTGCCGAGTCTCCCCGCAATCTACAAGCAGGAAGCTGCGGAAGGCCGCATTTTTCTGGCCCACGAAAAACTCCGCATCGAATACCATAATTGGGATTCCGAAGGTGCCGAGCCCCTCCGCCTCCAGCTGTTTTTCAATGGATCGGTCGAACCTGAGGAACTGGCGAAACATGTCACCATTTCTCCCGAGCCGCAAAACCTGAGCTACCAGAATGGCCCCCATGGTAGTGTGGACCTCCACGCCGACTGGAAGAGCGGTACCGGTTACCGACTCATGGTTTCCGAAGGCCTCACGGACCGGGCCAACACCCTGCGCATCGATCAAGCCCTGGCCTGGAATCCCGGCAAGGCACCGAAACGCAGTGGGGTCGGCTTCGCCTTCGAATCTCCCTACTACTTCCCCCGACGCACCGCCGGGCCCTTGCCGGTCTATGGCCGCAATCTGAAGAAAGCCGAAGCCACCCTCTATGAGCTCTACCCCTCCAACCTGGTGAAGGCCCTGCAGCAGATGGAAGGCGGCCGTTCCCCCGGTCAGTTTGGCCATGAATTTGCCCAGAAACTGGGCGAACACACCATCACTTTTACCGGGGAAGAAAACGAGCGCCTGGAGGCGGCTATCCCCCTGGCGGGTTTTATGCCGGAGGACCGGAAGGGCATCTTTGGCATCGCCCTCTCGCCTGCCTATGACTACTACAACACAAAGATTCTCGTGTGGACCGATATCGGCGTCCTGGCCCACTGGCAGGATGACGCCCTCCTCCTCTATGCCCACAACCTCTGGGACCTGAGTCCCCTCGTGGACGCGAAGGTCACCATTTACTCCTTCAAACATCAGGTGATGGGCGAAGTGACCACGGACGCGCAGGGCGTCGCACGATTGGATAACTGGGACAAGGAATTGGGCGATCCCCGGGTCGCCATCGTGGAAACCGCCGACGACTTCACCTTCCTGCCCCTCAACGAGCGGGGTGAAGACCCGGTGGCCTTCAACTATGGCATGCCTTCCTATGACCCGGACGGCTACGATGCCTTTTTCTATGCCGACCGGAATCTCTATCGCCCCGGCGAAACCATGCACCTTCGCTGGCTCGTGCGGCAGGCAGATGGCAGCCCCCTGACGGCCGCCCCCCTCTCTTTGCGCCTCTATGATGAAAAAGGGGGCAAGCGGACCTTCACCGAAACCCTTTCCAACTGGGGTAGCGGCACCCGCGACGTGGAGACGAAACGGGACTGGCTCACCGGGGCCTATCGCGTGGAGCTCTGGGTTCCGGGCGCACCCACCCCTCTCACCACCCAGACCATTCATCTGGAAGACTTCGTCCCCAACCGGCTGGCCGCCGAAGTAAAGACGGCGTCACCTTACTGGCTCCCGGGCGAGGAACATGCCATTACGGTCCATGGCGACCATCTTTCCGGGGGCCCGGCGCGGGATCGTAAGAGCAGTGCCCTCGTTATTATCGAGAAGGGCGCGTGGAAGCCGGAGCAATGGCCGGACTACACCTTCACCAATGAAGAAGCCTTCAATACCGATGTCCGGGAGTTGGGCGAATCCAAAACCAACGAGACCGGGGACGCGACCTTTTCCTTCAAATGGTACCCACCAAAGGAGCTCAGTTTTCCCGTAGCCGCCACGGTACGGGGAGAAGTCTTCGAATCCGGCGGGCGGAGTGTCTCGGCGCGCAGCCAGGTCACCCTCTTCCCCACCGATGCGGTGGTGGGCCTTGCCGTGGCGCCGGGCACGGGCAGCAACAGCGTCGATGTTTCCGTCGTTGCGACGGGGGCCAATGGACAGCCCGCCTCCCTGGAAAAAGTCCAGGTTACGCTCGAGAAAAAGCAATGGCGCTACTATGTTCGTCGCTATTCGAGCCACAATGAAGCCAATTGGAACGACAACTTTGTCATCATCAGCACCCACACGGTCCCCCTGAGCGGCGGCGTGGGTACCGTAACGGTCCCCGTACCGGAAGGCTATGGCACCTACCGCGTCAAGGTCCATCGGGAGAACAGTTCCCAGTATGCCACCCAATCCTTCTGGTCTTACCGGGGGCAGGCGCGCCTGGCCGATGCCAGCCGCCCTTCTCTTATTACGTTGACACCGGACAAGAAGGCCTACACCATCGGCGACACCGCGACGGTACAGATCACCTCGCCCTTCGACGGCGACGCCATCGTAGTGGTCCAACACAAGTCCCTGGAGAAGCTCATCACGGTCCCCATCACCAACGGTGTGGGCACGCTCAGCCTGCCCCTCGAAGGGGGCCATTATCCCAATGTCTGGCTGGAGACCACGGTCATCCACCCGGTGGAACCCGGCACCACGTTGACCTATCCCTACGCGAGCTTCGCCATGGTCAACCTCCCCGTGCACGACCCCACCAAGGCCCTGACGGTCACCCTGCCGGATCTTCCCAAGGTGACCCGCCCCGCCGCCACGATTCCCGTGACGGTGCAGGTGGCCAACCCGGACGGCACCCCCGTCGCGGCGGAATTGACCCTCGCCCTCGTGGATGAAGGCATCCACCAAATCCTCCAATACGAAACGCCCGACCCCGTGGCCTGGTTTCAACGTCCACGACGGCCCCTCTACCGGCGGGCCCACTATTACGATCAGGTCGCCTATGACTTTACCGGCAAACCCATCGGCGGTGGTGCCCTGCTCAAAAAGCGCCTGGGTGAAGATGATTCCAACGTGGATGACAACTGGATCAAGCCCCTCGCACTGTGGTCCGGCGTGGTCGAGACCGACGCCACGGGTGTGGCCACCATCGAGATGGCGCTGCCCGAGTTTGCGGGTAAGGTGCGCCTCGTCGCCGTGGCCACCACCGGCACGGAAGCGGGCAGCACGGGGGCCAACATGGTGATCCGACGTCCCGTCGTCCTCCAGACGACCCTGCCGCGCTTCGCCACACCGGGGGACACGTTCCAGGCGACGGCCCTCTTGCAAAACAAGACGGACGCCCCCCTGAAGAGCACCCTTTCGGTCTCTACCACCGAACCCGTAGTCGCCGACGCCTTCACCGCCAGTTGGGACATCCCGGCAGGCGACGAAGTCGTGGTCCCCATCCCCCTGGGGGCAGGCGAATTCCCCGGCTCGGGCACCATCCACTGGAAATTGGAAAGCACGGATGCCCAGGGCGCGGTGGTTGATGCCTTTGAGACGGATACGCCCCTGAAAATTCAGGCCCCCTCCATTTACCAGGTGCGGAGTGAACTGGTGGTTATCCCGTCCGGTGAACAGCGGGACTTCGTCAATTCGGAGTTCAAGGACAACGCACGTCTGGAGGGCACCCTCCTGATCAGTGCCAACCCCCTGGCCCGCCTTCAGAAGGCCCTCGACTATGTCATTGGATACCCCCACGGATGTCTCGAACAGACGACGTCCCGGTGCATGCCCCTCTTCCTGATGGGTCAATCGGCCCGCTATGCGGGCAGCGAATGGGACGCCCAGTACTTCCGCCAGTTTATCCAGTCGGGTATTGATCGCCTCTTTTCCATGCAGACCCGCAGCGGCGGCATTGGCTATTGGCCCGGAGCCCAGGAGCCCTATCCCTACGGCAGTATCTACGCCGCCCACTTCCTCACCCTGGCCAAGGGAGACCCGGCCTTCAAGGTGCCCGAAGAGGCCCATGCCCGGCTCATGACCTATCTGCGCGATCGCATCACCCTCGATCCCGACGAGCGGCATGTGTCCCTCTATAACTATGCCTACGCCTGTTATGTGCGGGCACTCGCCCAGGACCCCGAGGTCATGGCCGACATCACCCGCCTGGATACCCTGGAGATCAGCACGACGGCCCGCCAGTGGCTCTTGCTGGCCCAGTTACAGTTCACCAAAGCCCCGGAAAAAGGTATCGCCTATCTGCTCACCCATCCGAGTAAACCCTACGACATGCGGGAACAAGGAGATACCCTCAACTCCACGGTGCGCAATGATGCCATTACCCTCATGACCCAAATGGCCTTGGGCGCGGACGACACCATTACCCAGCCCCAGGCGGAAAAGCTCATCCGGTATCTGGAGAATCACCCCTACTCCACCCAGGAAGCCGCCTTCGTCATCACGGCGCTGTCCGAATACCTCCAGAAAAACCTGGGGGATGTCAGCCAGGCCAAGGCGACCATTGCCACGCCGGATGGCGTAGAAACACGCACCGGAGACTTCCAGTTTAAGGCCGCCCACAAGGGGGCGGGCACCCGCTACACCGTCTCCAACGAAGGCCCGACGCCCCTCTACGTGAACCTGAGTTGGGCGGGCATCCTCGTCAATCCCGACGTGGACGCCGCGTCGAACGGCATCCAACTGAGCCGTCGATTCGAAGCGCCCGGTGGACCTGTCGACCCTGCAGCCCTGGAACACGGAAAAACCTATCTCGTGTCCGTGGAGATCACCTGTGCCGAAGACATGAAAAACGTAGTGCTTGTGGACCTGCTGCCGGGTGGACTCGACATCGAGAATCCCCGTCTCTCCGGGGACACCCTCGGGCCGTGGAAGAAGACGGATGGCGTACAGCCGAGTTACATCGACGTGCGGGATGACCGGCTCATCGCCGCCTTCGACCACCTTCAAGGGGGTACCCACCGTTACTACTACGCCGTACGCACGGTCACGGCGGGTACCTTCCAACAACCGGGTGCCAACGCCGAATGCATGTATGCCATCGACATCAACGGGCGCACGGCCACATCCAACGTCACCATCGCGCCATAGCGGTGCAACACCTATCCAACCGGGACGGCTGATCCAGTGGGTTAGCCGTCCCGGCTGACGGGCCGTGATGAAAGACATGAATTTCAAGCCACCCCAGCCACGTTTCCTGAATGCAACCAACAGAACAATACCCCCTGTATCCCCTCGTGGATTTTCCCTCCGGATAGCCACACCGCCCCACATGGTGGCGATAGTCATCTGGATATCGTTCCAACGTGACGTGTCAGCCGGGACGGCTAACCCACGGTTTGCGCCCTGCCCACCGATTGACTTATCCTTAGTAGAGCACACCTGACGGGGCAATTGATTGGAACAAATAAGGTGAAGCGCGGCGACGGGGGCACCTCCACAAACGGAAACGCCTTCAGGCGAGCCCCTTGTCACAGTCACTCACCAACCCGCGCTCCCAACTATCACCGCGCTCGTGGGAAATCGCGTGGAGAATTCATTCTCCCGGGCACTTTCTTGAGGAAAACGTTCATGCTTTACCGAATTTCATTGACACTCCTACTTCTTAGCGCGCCCCTCGCCTTCGCGCAAGACACCGCAAAGGTCTTCAAAGCGGGTGCCGCGACCAGCAATATCACACCCTGGTATGGCGTTAACATGCCCGGCGGCTGGTCCAACCGCACGGTGAACTTCATCAGCGATGAACTCCACGTGCGCGCCATCGTACTGGACGACGGGACCAACACCCTCGCCATCGCCACGGTGGATAGCTGCGTGGTGCACCGCTCCGTCATGGACCCGGGCAAGGCGCGGGCCAGCGCGGCCACGGGCATTCCTACCGAAAACATGCTCGTGGCGGCCACCCACACCCACTCGGGGGCGTCGTGCTCTTATATCAAGCAGTCCCCGCCCAACCCGGACTACACCGAGTTCGTGAGCCGGCGCATCGGCGATGCCATCACGCTGGCCTGGAAAAAACGAGTACCGGCCCGTATCGGTTGGGGTTCCGGGTCCGTACCCGATGAAGTCCACAATCGGCGCTGGTACATGAAGGAAGGCACCATCCCGCCCAATCCCTTCGGCGGTACCACCGACAAGGTCAAGATGAATCCACCGCGCGCCAGTGAAGATCTCATCGAGCCCGCCGGCCCCACGGACCCCGAAGTGGCTTTTCTCGCCTTGGAAACCCGGGACGGCACCCCCCTCGCCCTGCTGGCGAACTACTCCCTCCACTACGTGGGCGGTGTCAAAGGCGTATCGGCCGATTACTTCGCGGTCTTCGCCAATCGTATCGCCGAACTCCTCGGCGCAAAAGACACGGGCTTCGTGGCCACCATGTCGAACGGCACCAGCGGCGACATCAACAACATCAACTTCCGGGAACCGCGAAAGAAGCAGGCACCCTTCGAACAAATTAACATCGTGGCCAACAAGGTAGCCGCCGAAGTCTACCGCGCTTACGGCGACCTCACCTTTCACGACTGGGTGCCCCTTGGCGCGGTGCAGACCGAGATCGATCTGGGCGTGCGGAAACCTTCGCCCGAGGAAGTGGAACGCGCCCGCAGTCTACTCGCCAAAGCAAAGGCGGAGAAGCGCCCCCTGAAGGGACTGACCGAAGTCATGGCCAATTGCACGGTGGACCTGACGACCTACCCCGACCGCGTCGACCTGATTCTCCAATCCCTGAAGATTGGCGATCTGGGTATCGCCGCCATCCCCTGTGAAGTCTTCGCCGAGATGGGCCTCGCCATCAAAGCCCAATCGCCCTTCAAGCAGACCTTTACCATGGAGCTTGCCAATGGCTACAACGGCTACCTCCCCACCGAACGGCAGCATGCCCTCGGCGGCTACGAAACCTGGAACTCCAAATCGACCTACCTGGAAGTAAAGGCCGCCACTATCATCCAGGAGACGATACTGGAGCTCTTGAAGGATGTCGCCACACGCTGAACGTCCTGTGCTTCCAGTGGGTTGGCCGTCCCGGCTGACACGTGGTGTCCAGCGACCTGAAGTACAACCATGCCTCAGCCGCGTGTCTCCTTTTGGAGATCTGTTCTAGATGTTCGCTCCGTGCCACGTCCACGACGCGCCGTAGAAGGCTTCTCAAGAGCCGCTGAACCCATGGGGCGCGTAGCATCCGAACGTGACATCCCCTTCACCATGGTGTACCATCTTCCCTTAACGTTTTGCGCTACTGATTTTTGTACATTCAGGCGCACTTAAATTGAATGGAGGAATTCCAACGTGTTAAATCGAATCAAATCGGGTATCCTGATCGCGCTCCTCGGCGCACTCCTGATCCCCATGGGAACTGCAGAAGCCATGAAAATCGGAATCGGACGGGTGGTCATCACCCCACAGAGCCCTGTTTGGCTGGCGGGCTACGCTTCGCGCACGGAGGCGGGCGAAAGTGCGCTCCACGACATCTGGGCCAAAGCCCTGGCGGTGGAAGACGAAACGGGCGCCACGTTTGTCATCGTGACGGCGGATCTCATCGGCTTCTACATGAATGTCACCGAGCCCATCGCCCAGGCGGTGGAAGCTAAACACGGCATCCCCCGGGCCAATATTCTCTTCAACGCCTCCCACACCCACTGTAGCCCCGTGGTCGACAATGACGGCCTCCATATCACCTATGGCCTCGAAGGCATCGAGCAAGAGCGCGCCGCAGCCTACACGAAGCACCTGAGCGGACTCCTCGAACAGGTCATCGATGAGGCCGTCGCCGACCTCCAGCCCGGCTCGCTCAGCTGGGGTATCGGGGAAGCCACCTTCGGTAAGAACCGGCGCAAGTACACGGCCGGTGGCGTAAGTAACGATTACAACCCGATCGGGCCGGTGGACAACGACGTACCGACGCTGGTGGCCAAAGACGCCGACGGAAAGATTCGCGGTATTCTCTTCGGCTATGCCTGCCACAACACGGTCACGGACCTCCAACAGTTTAACGGTGACTATGCGGGCTTTGCCCAGATAGAAATCGAAAAGGCCTTCCCCGGCGCGACGGCCCTTTTCGCCCAGGGCTGTGGCGGCGACCAGAATCCCCTGCCCCGCCGCAAGATTGAGCTGGCCGAGAAGTATGGCAAGGAATTGGGAGACGCCGTGGCCGCCGTGATCAATGGCACCATGACGCCCGTGAGCGGCCCGATTACCGGCCGCTACAAAGTCGTCCCCCTCGCCCTGACGGAAGCCCCCACCAGGGAAGAAGTCGAAAAGCAGCTTGAGAGCGACAACAAGTATGTCGTGCGACGCGCCAAGAAGATGAAACGGCAATACGAGACGGAAGGAAAGCTTCCGACCACCCTCCCACAGGCCGTTCAGGTATGGAAGTTTGGCGAAGACGTGCAGTTGACGGCCCTGAGTGGCGAGGTCACGGTGGACTACAGTCTCCTCATCAAGCACCACTACCCCAAAGAGAAGCAATTCGTCATGGGCTACACCAACGGCTGTCCCGCCTACATCCCCTCCCTTCGCGTACTCAAAGAGGGCGGATATGAAGGCGGCGGTGCCATGCTTTACTACGGTGTCCATGGTCCCCTGACGACCTCCGTCGAAGAAACGATTATGAACACGGTCCACGAATTGGCAAAGGACCAGTAGACGATGAAACCCATCGCTACATGGTCACTGATGGCACTGACCCTCGCGCTTACGCCCTGGGCCGTCGCCCAGGAAGAAGGCGCGAAGGTCTTCAAGGCCGGTGCCTCCACCAGCAATATCACGCCCTGGTTTGGCACGTCGCTCGCCGGCAGTATGACGGACCGCACCGCCACGGTGATCACGGACGAACTCTTTGTCCGTTCCATCGTGATGGATGATGGGGACAATCTCCTGACCATCTCACTCGTGGACTGCTGCATGATCGAGCGGCCCATTGTGGATGGAGCCAAGGAACGGGCCAGCGCGGCCACGGGTATCCCCACGACCAACATGCTCGTTGCGGCCACCCACAGCCACACCGCAGGCACCTGTGCCCACGTCTTCCAGTCGGACCCCGACCCGGAATACACCACCTTCGTGAGCCGTCGCATCGCCGATGGCATCACGCGGGCGTGGCAGAATCGCGTCCCCGCCAGAATTGGCTGGGGCAGCGGTTCCGTGCCCGATGAGGTATTCAACCGTCGCTGGCATATGAAGGAAGGCACGGTGCGGGAGAATCCCTTCGGCACCCGTGACGACAAGGTTCAGATGAATCCACCCCGGGCCAGTGAGAATCTCATTAAGCCCGCTGGCCCCATAGACCCCGAAGTTGCCATCCTCGCCTTCGAGACCCTCGACGGCAAGCCCCTCGCCCTCCTCGCCAATTACTCCCTCCACTACGTGGGGGGCATCCCCGGGGTTTCTGGCGACTACTTCGGCGTCTTTGCCAAGCGCATCGCCGAACTCCTGGGAGCGGACGACCAATTCGTGGCGTCCATGTCCAACGGTACGAGCGGCGACATTAACAACGTCAACTTCGCGGTACGAGGTGAAAAGCGGGCCACGGGCGAGCAGATGAATATCGTCGGCAACAAAGTGGCCGCCGAGGTGCTGCGCGCCTATAGCTACATCGCGTTCCAGGACTGGGTACCGTTGAATGCCGTTCAGAAAGAAGTCACCCTCGGCATCCGGAAACCCACCTCCGAAGAAGTAGAAGAAGCGAAGGCCATTCTCGCGAAAGCCCAAAGCGAAAATCGTAAGCTCAACACCTTCCAGGAATACTATGCCAACTGTACGGTGGATCTTGCCGAATTCCCCGACACGGAAGACCTGATCCTTCAGGCCTTCCAGATTGGTGATCTGGGCATTGCTGCCATTCCCTGTGAAACTTTCGTGGAGATTGGACTCGCCATCAAAGCCGAAACCCCCTTCGAGAAGAGCTTCACCATCGAGTTGGCGAATGGCTACAACGGCTATCTTCCCACCGAAGCCCAGCACGCCCTGGGCGGCTATGAAACCTGGCGGGCCAAATCCAGCCGCCTGGAGGTTACCGCCGCCAATGTGATCCAGGAAACGATCTTGGGGTTGCTGAACGAATTGAAACAATAAACATAGGGCAGGATCGCGGACTCTCTTGTCCGCGGCAAAGTGCACGAAGTGGGCGACGTATCGTAGCCCATCGCTGCATAGCCGCAACCAAAGATTTGAAACCACGAATGGACACAAATTTACACGAATACGGTCCGTCCATACAGGTGAAACGCGACGATACGCAGGTTGGCTAAAATGGGATAGGCTTCCAGCCCACCTCCGGCGCGTCTGTGACCAGTCACGTCACTCGCTCAAACCGTCCTGCGGGGCGGGACGCCACGAGTAACCGCTGGAATTGGATAGCGGGCGTTCTACGACCTAACGCTTTCTGGTACGTCGTAGACACCTTACGTCAGCCTGGAAGGCTAACCCACTTTGGCGCACCTTCACAAACCGAAACGAGTCCCAGCGGGGCAAGAGCGCTTCGACCTTCGTATTTTGCTATACGGCAAAAATCACGTTGGCTGGGCCAACATCGGAAGAACTCGCCAGAACGGCAGCACCGATGGATTAACTATGCTTTAACCTGTAAGGATTCTATTTCATGAACAAACTTCTCCGTATCGGCATGCTCGTGCTACTCGGCCTCCTCGCGCCCGTCTTATCCACATCCGCCCAAGAGCCGGAAAAAGTCTTCAAGGCGGGCGTCGCCAAAACAAATATCAGCCCCTGGCTGGGCCTCTCCATCGTGGGCTATATGAACGACCGCAAGGTTGCCGGTATCCACGACGAAATCCACGTCCGTTGCCTCGTGCTGGATGATGGCGACACGACCCTGGCCTTCGCCGTAGTCGATAGCTGCCTCGTCCCCCGCGAAATCATGGATGAGGCCAAGCAGCGGGCGAAGAAGTACACCAAAATCGCCACGGAGAACATGCTTATCTCCGCGACCCACACCCACTCTGCGCCGTGCACCTACCCGGGCTTTCAATCCGAGACCGATCCGGAATATGACGCCTTTCTCACCCGGCGCATCGCCGACGGCATCCGACAGGCCTGGCTCAACCGCGTACCCGCCCGTATCGGTTGGGGGTCGGGCTCCGTGCCCGACGAAGTCTTTAACCGCCGCTGGTTCATGAAAGAAGGCACGATTGGCCCCAACCCCTTCGGTAAAGAAGGCGAAACCGTGCGTATGAACCCTCCCGGCGCCAGCCCCGACATGGTGAAGCCTGCGGGGCCCATCGACCCTGAAGTCGCCTTCGTCGCGTTGGAAACCGTCGACGGAAAGCCTCTGGGTCTCCTCGCCAACTACTCCCTCCACTATGTGGGCGGCACGGTCGGCACCGACATCTCGGCCGATTATTTTGGTCTCTTTGCCGATGAAATCGGACGCCTGCTGGGCAGCGACGATAGCTTCCTCGCCATGATGTCCAACGGCACGAGCGGTGACATCAACAACATCAATTTTGTCACACCCCGTGGGCCGCGCAAACCCTATGAGCAGATGAACATTGTGGCCAATAAAGTCGCTGCGGAAGTACACCGCGCCTACCTCGATGTGGACTTTCAGGATTGGGTGCCCCTTAAATCGGCCCAGCGTGAAATCGACCTCGGCGTCCGCAAGCCCACAGCCGAAGAAGTGGTGGAAGCGAAGGAAATCCTCGCGGCGGCCGAAGGGCGGGAATTACTGGGGCTGCGTGAAATCTACGCCAACGAAACGGTGGCCCTGGCCGACTTTCCCGACACCAAGTCGCTGATTCTCCAGGCCTTCCAGGTGGGCGATCTGGGTATCGCCGCCATTCCCTGTGAAGTCTTCGTGGAGATTGGCCTCGCCATCAAGGCCGAGTCGCCCTTCAAGCGCAGCTTCACCATTGAGTTGGCCAATGGCTACAACGGCTATCTTCCCACAGAAGAACAACACGGCTACGGCGGCTATGAGACCTGGCGCGCCAAGTCCAGCTACCTCGAAGTCAACGCCGCCGATGTAATTCAGACGACCGTGCTGGAGCTCCTGGCGGCATTGAAGCAATAGTTCAACGACCACGTCGGTGCAGTCCCCGGGGACTGCACCGACGCCAAGCGCCTGAGGTCTGAAACGACAACAGCGGGGCGAACCGCACTACGTAGGTTGGCGGAGCCCAATCAGACGTCGGGGCCGGCCATAGTGGGTTAGGCGTCTCGCCTGACGTAGGGCCCACGGATACCATCACGGGCATGGGCCGTAGGCGAGTGAGACCTCCGTCTTCCAAGAACATCCCGCTATCCCGTGGTCTCGAAGACATGCCATGACAAGCGGGACGCTTATCCCACGTAAGCGCACCGGCAGACCCGCTTACGGAAAGCGCAGCATCCCCCACTGCAGATCGGGCTGGGCGCCATATTCATGGGCCCACGCACTCGTCTCGCTACGGACACCCATTCGATGCCGAACGATGTTCATTTCCAGGCTATCACCCCGCCGAAATGAACCAAGCAGTTCCATGGGTACCCGCACGACGGCGGACCAGCCCTGATCGTTGCGTTCGGCCACCGCGTCCCAATCCCCATTCCATCCCCCGTCGTAGGCTTCACTGTCGTATTGGGTGCCCAGGGGGCTGACCACCAATCGAATCGGCGCTTGCTCGGGACGTTTAAACCAGAGTTCCACGCTTTCCTGCTTCCAGAGGGGGGCATCCCGCGTGGTCAGGTCGGCCACAATGGTATCCGGCCGGGTTTCACGGGCCTGGATACCGAAATACAGCGCTTCCCGCGTATGCGTCACCCAAACGCTGGTCGGCGCCTCGGCAAAATAGGGCGTTGCGTCGCGCAATAAGAAGCTGTGACCCTGGGGCACCTTGGCCCACGAACGGCCTTCGAAACGGGGCACCATGGGCGGTGCCTGGACCGCGTAATGAATGTCCATGGCGGGTGGGGCCTTTTCTCCAAAGACGCGCACGTCGCGCAGGACCAGGGGAGCGCGCTCACCGGTGGCCGTCAGTCGCAGTTCTGCGGCATGCACGGGCGGCTCTATCCAAACCGGACCGCGCACTTCCGCCTGCTTTCCATTCCCCTCCCAACGCGCGACCGTGTCGAAGGCGCCCCCGACCCCATGGGCATCGAGGGTCAGCTGATTGATACCGAGGCCTTCGAAGTCGATACGGCGCACCGGGGCCTGTCCGTCAAGCAACGTCAACAGGCACACGACCTTTCCGTGGGCATCTTCGTAGCCGGGCAAAACAGGCACTTCGATAAGGGGCAGCTCCGAGCCTCCCGGGCGATAGTAGCGCAAGTCTTCCTGGAACAAAATCGACGCGGGCACAAAGAGCCCCTGATTGGCGATGGTATCCAGAATGCGCTGGTAGCGGTCCTCAGCCGCGGCACCATCCATCAACTGCACCTGCTCCACCAGCCGCTGTAGCTTGCGCAAGGTGCCGTCTCCCCCCTCGCGGGAGAAGTCATATTCCAGGTCGAGATAGTCGGTCAAGATACGCAGGCGGTCACGGACCAGAAAGGCGGTCGTTTCGTCGGCTTCGAGAAAGGCCCGGTTGCGCCCCAGGAATTCGGCGTAGCCCGCATACACTTCTTCGGGTGAATGCCCCGCCAGGGTCTGGCGATTCAAATAGGTCACCAGGGCCGATTGGACCGCCGCGCCATCGGGTTCGGCCAGGTCAACCCCAAAATAGTCGTTGAGCCACCGAAGCCAACTGTTCTTCCGGTCCGTGCCCGACCACGCCATGGCGAGCAATTGGGTCGCCGAATCCATGGACTCCCCATAGGCTACGAGCCCGCCATCACGCCCTTCCCCATCTTCCAGGGCCTGCACCAGCGCGTGAATGCTCTCCGGCGTGCCTGCGGCCGCGATTACCGCAGGCATTGCGATCACCCCCGTCAGTTGATTCAATCGGGCCTTGGCCTCGGCCGTCGTCTCTAATTGAACCCGGCCCAGAACCTGAATCCCAGCCGGAACCCGGTCTGCGACACCCTCGAGCCCATAGGTGCTGGCGGCCTGGGCAGGATTAAGCAGGTCCGCCCACATCATGAGGGACACACCATCGTCTACGGCACGTACCGCGGTCTCGAGGACGGATACCGTCTGCACGAAGCGCTCCGGATTGCTGAGGCCGGCGGTTAACGAACGGATGTCCGTATTGAAGCGCCCGATGTGCCCATGGTCCAGATGAAGATAGCGGGGCTCCAAGACCGTAATCACCTGCGCGAGCCGTTCTTCCAGCCAGCGCAGCGCCTGGGGATCGGCGAAGGCCAGGGAAGAAGAGTCAGCGGTTGCGATGCTGTAGCGGACTGTCACCGTGCCACCGTTGGGGATCTTGCCCTCCAGCTCGCGCCAGATGCGCCACCGGGGCCCATCGGGATGAAAGGGCGCCTGAATGGCCGGGCCTTCGAGCCAATAATCTTCGCCCATCGTGCAGGGCACCCCGCTGATAGTCACCTCAATGTCATCGGACGAGGCGGCGATGATGTTGGGATAGCCCAGTTGCCGGGCATCCACACCATTCAGCGCGATGGCTTCCGAAATGGCGCGGCCTTCGATGAGCATGGGGTATTCGCGGAGGATTTCCTCCATGCCATCCAGGGTGGAAAATACCGGGATGGGTTCCATTCGCGCGTCCCGCAGGGCGTCAAAAGCCCGCTGCCAGGTCTCGGCGCGAACCCCCGTCAGGTCGTAGAAGTCGTCGCTTTCCACAAAGACGTGGGTCGTTCGAAGAGCAGCCAGCTGCTCCACTTCCAGGGGGGTGGGCACATGGCGCAGGTAGACACCCCGCACGGCCAGGGTCGGCCAGTCCCGCAGGTCGAGGTAGGGTAAATTGGCCCCATACTCCGCCACCAGCCCCGCGAGGGCGTGGACCCCATAGGCCAGCCCGGCTTCGTCGGCCGCCACGAGGACAACGCCCAGTTTGTCCACCGTAATCCGGTAACCCGCGGGGGGCAGGGTGTCACTATCGGTGTAGTAGCGGCGAAGCTTCCGTTTTTCCAGGGCACCCCGATGGGCCACCGTCGCCAGGTAGACGGCCTTGGGCACCTTGTCCAACCGGGATGCGGGCGCGACCTGGGGATTCCCTCCCAGTGCGGGCGCGAGGGGGGCGAGCAAGGTGTCCCGCTGATTCACGAACACATCGGGAAGGACCACCATGGTGTCGCCCCGCAGGTAGAAGGTGTCGTCCTCGTTAACGGACAGATCCTTCGGTGTGGGCGTCAGGGCCAGGGCACTCAGGGCCAGGAGAGAGGAAACTAACCACATAACAGCAGGTCCTTTATCATTGCCCCGTCACTCCGGCGCTCAGGTCTCTCGGGTTATCAGGTAGTTGGCCAAATCGCGGAATGGGTCGGCCGCCGTGCCAAAGGATGCCAGGGCTTCAATGGCCGAGGCCACGGCCTCCTCGGCGAGGCGTTTGGACTCATCGAGCCCCACCAGCGCGGGGTAGGTCGATTTATCGCGGGAGGCGTCGCTCCCGATGGGCTTACCCAAGGCGGCTTCCGTGCCGACCACGTCGAGGATATCGTCGGTGATTTGAAAGGCCAACCCAAGATGTTCGCCGTAGACCGTCAGGGCCTCCACCTGGGCTTCCGTGGCGTCGGCCGCCATGGCTCCGGCGCGGAGGGCCACCCGAATGAGGGCGCCGGTCTTCGCGCGGTGGATGCGCTGGAGCTGGGCCATGTCGAGTTGTTTGCCCTCGCCCTCCAGGTCATATTGCTGCCCGCCCACCATGCCGGCCACACCGGCCGCACGGGCGATTTCCTTGACGATGGCCGTAGAACCGGTCTCCGCCGCCATATCGAAGGCCATGGTCAGCAGGCCGTCACCCGCGAGGATGGCCGTCGACTCGTCGAAGGCCTTGTGGCAAGTGGGCTTGCCCCGCCGCAGGTCGTCGTTGTCCATGGCGGGTAAATCATCGTGAATCAGGGAATAGGTGTGGATCATTTCCAGGGCACAGGCCACGGGCAGGGCCGCTTTCTCATCGCCACACACCAATTCTGCCGCACCGAGGGCCAACGCGGGGCGGAGCCGTTTACCGCCTGCAAACAGGCTGTAGGCAATGGCTTCCTGTAAGGACTCCGGCACATTCGTCCAGCTGGCAAGATAACCCTGGAGGGCCGTCTCGGTGGTCGCCGCCTTGGCCTTTAAGAATTCGGCACAGGTCATTAGAACAACAAATCCTCGTCGTCCGGCTCCGGCATGGGCTCGGGCTCTTCCGAGGCCGCGGGAGCCGCCTTGGTCGGCGCGGGGGCCGCGCTCTTGGCTGCCGCCTTGGCCGGTGCCTTGGACGCCGGAGCGGGTTTGGCCGCCGGAGCCGCAGGCGGGTCAGACTCGTCGAAGGGCTCGGCTTCCAACTCCCCTTCCGCGTTCTGCGTGAGGATCTCGATCTTTTTCTCGGCTTCGCTCAAGGCCTTTTCACAGCGGCGGGCCAGCTTGATACCCGACTCGAACTGCTTCAGGGCATCATCGAGGGAAAGGCCCCCTTCTTCCAACGCCGAAACGATGGACTCCAAGGATTCCAGATTCTTCTCAAAACTCGTTTCTTCTTTGGCTTTAGCCATCTACTTTTTCCTCAATATGGTCGACGGTAGCGCGAATCGCGCCCGTTCCGAATCGTACATAGACTTTATCGTTTACCTGCACGTCCCCGCTCGTGCGAATCAGGGTGTGCTCGGGTTCTTTCCAACCCACGGCATAGCCCCGCGATAAAATCGCCAGGGGACTGAAGGCGTCGAGCTGGGCAACGAGGGGACGCAAGCGATTGCGCTGATCCTCGGCCACATCCTGGCCCGCCGCGTGGAGGCGCTGCTGCAGGCGTGCAAAGCGCTCCTTCGTGCGGTCCAGTTGGTTGGTAGGCGAAAGTAAGGCCATGGCGCGCACCGCCCGGTCCAGCCGGGTGCGGGCCTCATGTAGCTGATCCCCCATGCCGTCTTCGAGGCGCATGCGGTATTCGTCACTCGTCTGGCGACGCTGGCGCACCAGTTCCTCGGGACGCTGAAAGACAAAGCTCCCCTGGGCCAGTCGGAGGCGGTGCCGCACCGTGGTGAGATGGCGCTCCAGCCCCTGGCCCAGGCGGGTGCGGAGGCGTTCAACCTGTTCACCCAGGGCCGCCTGCTCTTTCACCACCAGCTCGGCAGCGGCGGACGGCGTGGGTGCCCGTAAATCGGCGACGAAGTCACTCAGCGAAAAGTCCACTTCGTGTCCCACGGCCGAAATAATGGGCGTCCGCGCCTCATAGATCGCCCGGACCACGATTTCCTCGTTGAAGGGCCAGAGGTCCTCCAGCGAACCACCACCCCGGCCCACAATCATGACGTCCACGCCCCAGTCATCCAGGGCGCGGATACCGGCCACAATCTCGGCGGCGGCTCCATCACCCTGCACGCGGGCGGGGTGAATGATGACGTGGATACTGCCGAATCGGCGGGTAAGGACGTTCAAAATGTCGCGGATGGCCGCCCCGGTGGGCGACGTCACCACGCCAATGCGCTTGGGCAGCATGGGCAGGGGCTGCTTGTGGAGCTCGTCAAAGAGCCCCTCCGCCGCGAGCTTCTTCTTCAGCTTTTCAAAAGCCAGCTGCAGCGCGCCCACACCCTTGGGCTGCATGTCGTTGATGATAATCTGATAATTGCCCCGCCGCTCATAGACCGATATCTGGCCCTGGGCCAACACCTCCAACCCCATCTCCGGCTCAAATTTCAGCCGCGACAGCTTCCCCTTGAACATGACCGCGTCAATCTGGGCATTTTCGTCCTTCAGGGTGAAATAGGCATGGCCCGAAGCCGCCCGTTTCCAATTGGAAATCTCCCCCGAAAGCCACACCACCCCCAACTCGCCCTCCAAAAGGGACTTGATACGGCGGGTCAACTGGGTAATGCTCAGAATCTGTTCGGTAGGCGTGCTCATAGCGCACGATTGTATCGCATTTGGTAGCAGAGGTGCGAGGAATAAGGGGCGTCGATAGTTCTATTCCATGCAGATAGACGCCTCGTCTTAGCTCCGGAGGAGCGAAAGTCATTAGCCTGGGGCGTAAGCCCCAGGAATCCTGGCCCCATACAATTGAATCCGCGAAGCGGATGGTAGATGGAGTCTGCACCACACTTCTACCATCCGCTACGCGGATTAGAGACGAAGCCACTCACGGATAGAGTCCCATCGGAATCATTTCCTCCGTTCAGGTCAATCCAGGCCGTACGCACACGCGCCATAGTGGGATAGGCTTTCAGCCCACCTCCGGCGCGTCTGCGACCTGTCATGTCGCTCGCCCGAATTAGCCACTGGGGCGATACGCCATGGGTAGAACCTTGGAAAGCCACGGGGCAGGTTTCACGACTTCCCGCTACGTGATATATCACGTCGTCCTGATGTCAGCCTGGAAGGCCAACCCACTTTGGCACACCTTCGGCCACCAGGATGTACTTCTCCAGGCGTGACGCGAAACAAGCCCGGAGTTACGCGTTCGTTCCGCCAAAACGTCCAGGCGGCGCGCAGAAGAGCTACGCAAAATTGCGAGAGCATTCAGGGCGGATACACCCCAAGGACAGATGACCCATAAATCGACTCATTCCTCCCCTTCCACCTTCATCAAGAACATATACGAATAGGAACTGAAAAAGCTACGCCCCCGCGAACCGAGAATGATGTAGCCGCCGTCTGACGTTGGCGCGAGGTCGACAAGAAAATTAATGCTGTCCGTGCTGAACTCCCGCTCTGACTCGACGTTGCCGGCATGGTTCAACTTGGTCAGCACCATATTCTGGCAGTACCACGAGCTTCGCGGAAAGTAGAAGGAGTTTTCCGCATAGGAGTAGGTCGACGAACCCACGACGAAGCCCCCGTCGGGCGTCCCGCTGATGTCGATGGGCTCTTTGCCCGTTTCCGAGGCAAAAACCTTGTTCCATAGTTCGTCCCCATCCACGTCGAAACGGGCGATTCTATCGTCGCCCAGAACCACGACGCCATCGTCGTTGGTCGCGACAAGATGCTCACTACCGGCCAGGTCCAGCGGTAGCGTGATGTTCCACACCGTGGCTCCATCACCATCCAGTCGTCGCATGAAGGTATCGGTCAATAGGGTAACGCCACCGTCTTCCGTCCGCACCAGGCCGCGCACAAAGTCATTGGCCGCGACTTCCATTGCGGAGGTCCAGACAGTGGCGGCCTCGGCATCAAATTTCACGACCGTGATGCGATTCTCTAAGGAGAAGTGACCCTGGGAGACCGCCGCCAGGTTCCCGTCCGACGTAGAAACCAATCGGCTCGGCAACGGCAGGGGCTGTCCGCTTTCCCCAAGTAGCCGCGTCCAAATCACCGTACCATCCGCATCCAAACGAACCATATTCCCCTGCCCTTTGGAGAATCCCACCAGGACGAATGAGCCATCGTCCATCTCTGCCGCCGATTCGGGAAAGATGGGCGTTGAGGAAAAGCTGGACCATATTTCCTGTCCAGCGGAATCGGTCCTCACCAATTCTGGCGACATCGGGCCATGGGGACTGCCCCCGCCACCAACGATCAGGTAGCCACCATCCTGTGTGTGAAGAATCGAGGTTCCCGATCCATACTCAAAATCGAAATCCTGTTGCCAGGCGCCAGGAAGCCCGGTGTCGGTGCAGGGCGGATCGCAGCCCGCCAGCATGAGGACCGCAATCGCGATGGTCAAGAATTGTACGTATATACTCCGGCTTTTCATGGTCGTTCCCCCCAGATGTTATTGCCGCACCGGTAACGCTCTTGGATTCATGACGCTATCGTTAATTCTACTGGAAGACCCGTTTGTTTGCAACCATAGTACAGAGCTTCAAGTTCCGAGTTTCTCGGGCGATGGGGGGAGCAAGCTGCCCTTCGAAAAGCGGCAGGAAGCTGCCGCACTCCAAGGGAAACGGCCTGCGTCACCGGAGGCCGTCATATCCGATTTAATTCACAATGCTACATTCAAAATTCACTATTCTACCACCGCCGCCTTCGGCGCCAGCAGTGCCTCCAACTGGGGTTTCACCAGGTCGGTCCAGATCTGATAGCCGCCGTCGGTCATGTGGAGGCCGTCTTCCAGGAGCAGGTCCTTCTTCGGCTTGCCCTTGTCGTCGAGCATGTGGGCCTCGATTTCCAGGAAAACTTCCCGTTCGTCCATTTCGGTGAGGGCCTTGATGGCGTCGTTGGCCTTTTTCATTTCGGGGTAGAGGCGCCACCGGGCCGTGCTCGGCTTAATGGGTACGAAGATGAGCTTCGCTTCGGGCAGGGCTTCATGGACCTTTGCCGCGAAGGCCTTGTAATCGTTCGTCACCTGCTCGGCGGTCTTGCCCCGGGCCACGTCGTTGTCGCCGGCATAGAAGACGATGGCCTTCGGGGCGTAGGGCACGACAAGGCGGTCGAAGTAGTAGAGGGAGTCGGCAATTTCCGAGCCACCAAAGCCCCGGTTAAGGGCGAACATTCCCGGAAACCATTTTTCCAGGTCCCACATGCGAATGCTCGAACTTCCGAGAAAGAGAATGCCCCCGGGAGCCACCGGCGTGGCGGCGTCTTGTTTTTCAAAGCCCTGAATGGTCTCTTCCCACTTGAGGGAGGGCGACGGTTTTTCTTCGTCCGCAACGGCCAGTCCGGCCAGCAAGGTGAGTGCGGCGGCGATGCCCCAACATGTTTTCATGGTCTTGGTACTCCTTACATGCAACCATAGTTTCATTTCAACGCCGTGCAGCATAGCACGATGACACAATTTCACGCGAATAGCGGGGACCGCACCGACGTAGGCAACCCGAAAATTGAAACAGCGACGCGTGGGCGAGGGTTAAGGCGTTGGAATGCGAAGCACACTCAGACGTCGGGGCCGTCCCCCTCCCCACCTTGAATGCGGGAGGCCGATTTGACGAAAACAGCAGGACGCCCGAACTGAATCATTCGCTATGGCCCCGCACCAACAGGGCTCCATGCACACGAAGCCTCGCGGAACTCGGCATCGCGTGGCACGGGGAATACCGTTAAGAGAGCGTCTCGGGTGTGATAGAGGTGCTCTCCCCCAACGCGGTGTCGCTATGTTTTCGAGAAACGTCTTCTATGGAGAGGGGGACAGCACGCTTAAGGGAAAAACTACGGGTGCCACCCTCAAGCGCGGCGGCTCCGCCGCAACGCTTGAGGGTGAAAAAACTCTACGAAAACAGAGTCAACGCACATGGTCATTTCAGGCGCAGCGTTTCGGTATCCGACACACCCACAAACTTCCCCCGCTGCGCTCCGCCGTTTGAGGGTGGCACCCCACATTGTCCTCGAAACGATGCGATTGAAATGAAAACGGTCCCCAATTCACTATTCTAAATTCAAAATTCACTTTTTCCCCTTCCTCACCACCCGCTGCCCGGGTTCCAGGTCATTTTTGGGCTCGAGAATAATCGTCTCCTCCACCGTCAACCCGTCGGTGATCTCCGCCCAGGTGTCGTTCTTAATCCCCAGGGTCACGGGCCGCAGCACCGCTTCGCCCCCCTCCACCACGAAGACATACCACGCGCCATCGCGGCGAAAGACGGAGCGCTCAGGAACGGCCACCGCATCGTCCGACTGGTCGGTGATGATACGCACATCGAGACGCGTGCCCGCCCGGAGGCCGAGTTCGCTGTTGTCGAAGGCGATGATGGTCTTGACACGCTGTTGTTCGATACCCAGAGAGGAAATCTTCTGGAAGGCCGCGGGATAGATTCGGTCTACCGTGCCGTACACTTCCGCATCGCCCAGGGCTTTGCCAATCAACTCCACCGAATCGCCCACCGTAATGCCCACCACCTCCTCCGACAAGACATCGCTTTCAATTTCCATGGTGCTCAGGTCACCGACCTTGAGGATGGGCGTCCCGGCCGCAAGAACACGGGTGTTGTCCACATACTTCTCGAGGATGGGTCCGGCCACGGGCGACCGGATAATCGTTTTCTCTAGGTCGCTCTTCAGCACCGCGAGCTGAGACTCCAGTTGCTCGATCTCCGCCTTATAGACCTCGCGCAAATATTCGTTGTCATCCATGGAATCCACCACCCGACTGGACGCCAACTCCGAAATCTCCAACCCCTTGCGCGCGGCTGACACGGACAACTGGGTGCGCTCCACCTGCTGGGCCAGGCCCTTATAGGCCCGCTCCGCGTCGTCCAGGTCGGACTGACTGGCCACCCCTTCTTCCACGAGGCGTTTGGCCCGTTCGAAATCGCGCTTGGCCTGCTCATAGTCGATGGTAGCGATGGTATGTTCTTTCTCCGCGATGCGGAGGGCGTCGCGCATTTCCCGGGCACGAACGGCGGCGGAGTCGATGTCCTGATTCTTGGGCTTGCCACTGTCCACCCCCACAATCTGGGCCCGACTCTGGCGAATGAGGAATTCTACCCCCCGGATCTGCTGCTCCAGGTCGAAGGCGTCGATGTACGCCAGAATATCCCCCGCTGCCACCATGTCGCCCACCTCCAGGGCAATGCGCTCCACCGTGCCAGACAGGGGCACGTCGATAACGTATTCATCTCGCAGCCGGGTCTTGGCTTCCTCGGCGATGTAGTTGGTGACGGTCCGCCGCTCAGGCGTACCCATCTCG
Source organism: Candidatus Hydrogenedentota bacterium (assembly GCA_034669905.1). Taxonomy (GTDB): domain Bacteria; phylum Hydrogenedentota; class Hydrogenedentia; order Hydrogenedentales; family JAEUWI01; genus JAEUWI01. The sequence continues at coordinate 70,255 of JAXMOL010000013.1, read as the reverse complement.
ACCAACACGGCCTGGGGCCGGAGCGAAAGCAAGACCACGCCAATGATTACGACGGCGATGCCACCCCATACAATTCGTCTCATGGTTTACTCCCGTTCCTTAAGCACTTCGACCAGATCCAGGTGGCGAATCTTGCGGCGGGCCGCCAGGTTTGCCAGGAAAACGAAGGACATGGTCAATAAAATCGACGTTACATAGGTCTGCCGCGCGATATGAAAAGGCAGACGAAACATGTCGTTGCTGTAGGCTTCCACCAACAAGGCGCAGATGCCAATTCCCATGGGAAGGCCGAGGAGCACCCCGAGCCCGCCCATGAGCAGGTTCTCAATGTACATAATACGGCCCACTTCCGGTATGGACAAACCCAGCACCCGCAGGGACGCCAACTCCCGTTGCCGCTCAGAGAGGGAAACGGCCGTAACGTTGTAGATGATTGAAAAGGCGATGACACCAGCGAAAGCCAAGAGGATGGTGTTGGTGATATTCATACTCGCGCCCATGGTGTCCTGCATGGACTGATAAGCATCCGTATTGAAACTGACCGCTGCCACGCCACCGATGTTTTTCAGGGTCTTGTTGAATTCGTCCCGACTGCCCGATTCGAGTCGCAACAGGGCACTGGTGATGGCATAGGGTTCCTCGAGCAAGCGGCTGAGGGCACCCTGATCCATATAGGCCGCGGTGCCGACAAATTGTTGGGCCACGGCGCGGACGGGCACCTCGTAGACCCGGTCAATGCGGCCCATGAGGGGCTCCAGCGTAATGGTATCGCCCGGCCCCACGGCGAGATCCTCAGCGAGACTTTGGGCCAGAATGATGCCACTATCCCCCATGGAGAAGACCTTGTGATCGAAATCCATGACGCGCTGCAGTTCCGCATCCTTTTCAATCCCTATCACCACGATATCTTTCTTGCGCCACCCGGACCGGACCTCAAAGGGGTACTCCAACAGCCCTTCGGCACGGCGAACATGGGGAAAGCGCATGGCCTCGTAGAGCACATCACGCCCCTGCTCTTTCTGAAAACTGACCTTCACATCTTCCCGTTGCACCTCCTGAAACTGGAAGTCCATGCCAAACTCGATGGAGTCCGACATGAAGAAACCCATGAGCAGCAGACTGAGGGAGATGGCCACGCCAAAACAGTTTACGGCGGAGCGGAAGCGATTGCGCGAGATATTGCGCAAAATCATCTTCCAGGTGAAGCTGAGGCGACGCCAGAGAAAGGGCAGGTATTCGAGCCAGATGCGGGCCACCCGACTGGGGGCCTCGGCACGCATGGATTCGGCGGGCTGGATGCGCGCCGCCTGTATGGCCGCCGTAAGGGCACCCAGGGTGGCAAACACCAGGGTAATCCCCATGGAGCGGGTCAGCACGTCAAAATAGACCCGCGACTCCAGGATGGGAAATTGGTAGAACTGCACGTAGATCTTGATCATGCCGCCGGCCATCCATTGGCCCAGTGCAAAACCGCCCAGACACCCGATGACGGCGAGGATAAGTCCGTATTCAATGTAGTGAAAGCCCACGGCCCAATCGGAGTAGCCAAAGGCTTTCATCAGCCCAATCTGGGTCCGCTCCGTGCGCACCATGCGGTTCAACAGGATGAGGAGAATCAGGGCCGCAATACCGAGAAAGAGGGTGGGAATTATCTTGGCCGATACGCCCAGGCCCTTAATCTCATCGGAGATAAAGCGGTTGGAAAGCTGGTTTTCCCGCTTGGTCTTGGCAAAGACGCCATAAGGGTCGAGCAGCTTATCGGCCTCATCGAGAATCGCGTCGAGTTCGTCGGGATCGTCCACCAGCCCCACGATGTTGTTGCAGGCCGACTTCAGGTCCAGGGCCGTCTCGGCGAATTCTTCCGGCACCCACAAGATACCGAAGCGTTCGGGACTGGGCACGAGGGCCTGCACGTTGGGAATCATGTAGACGAACTCGGGTGACGCCCCCACGCCAATGACCTTGAGGCTGTATTTCTTATTGTCCACCGAGATCTGAAAGCGTTCGCCAATATCGAGGTCATTGGCCCGGGCAAAGTGTTCGCTCAGGATGACCACCCGCTGTTCGCCCGGTTCGAAATAGCGGCCCTGCAACATGACCACATCATTAATTACGGGTGTCTTGATAGAAGGCATGGAGATAAGGCGTCCGATGCGGGGCTCGTCTACGCCGTCGATGTCCACATTCACATCTTCCACGATGCGCTTGCGCACCTGGCGAATACCCGGCAGGTTCTCTAACTTGAAGACGGCCGTTTCGGGCGCGCGCTCCACCATGATCTCAAAATCGGCGAAGCGGTTCTGGGCATAGTAGGTGTCGCGGGTGAGACTCAGATTGAGATACGCGGAGTACACACAAATGTAGGCTGCAATGCCGCACATGACCACCGCCACGACCCCCAGGGACTGGGGCCAGGATTGGTACATGGTCCGGAAAAGCTTTTTATGGAAGGGGCTGATTACCACACCAGTTCATCGACCGACTTGCGGCGGGGATTCTCCGTGATTTCGTGGACATGGCCATCGCGCATGGTGATGACGCGGTCGGCCAGACCGGCGATGGCGGCGTTGTGCGTAATGAGAATAACGGTGGTCTGAACGCGACGGTTAATCTCCGCCAGGGCCTCCAGCACCACCTGGCCGGTGGATATATCGAGGGCGCCGGTGGGCTCGTCGCACAGGAGAATCTCTGGCCTCTTTGCCACCGCACGGGCAATGGCCACCCGCTGTTGTTCGCCACCGGAAAGTTGCGAGGGAAAGTGGGTGCGCCGGGGGCCCAGTTGCACCATCTCCAGGGCTTCGGAAGGTTTCATGGGGTCCACCGATATTTCCGTCGCCAGCTCCACATTTTCTTCGGCCGTGAGGTTGGGCATGAGGTTGTAGAATTGGAAGACGAAGCCGATATGCTTGCGGCGATATTGGGTACGCTGGGACTCGTTGTATTTCGCCAGATCGTCACCCCGAAAGAGGACCTCGCCCCGAGTGGGCGCATCGAGCCCGCCGATGATATTGAGCAGGGTGCTTTTCCCCGAGCCGCTTGGCCCCAGAATGACCAACAGTTCCCCCCGCCGTATCGTCAACGTGGCCCCGCGCAAAGCCGGTACCACCACCTCGCCCATCTGGTACTCTTTGCAGACCTCACGTAGATCGAAAATCGTGGATGGTTCTGTGTTGGATTCCAGTTCCCGGACGGTGTTCATCGCGTGTACCTCTCGACAGGTTCAGACCGTCTCGACCTGTCGGGCGCGCCAGACCCGCAAGGCCCCGCCAGTCCGTCAGATAGTACCACGAAGAAATGGAAACTATTCGCCCCAACTTCCCCCAAGGGCGCCTGCGCCCTAACCTTTCGCCCGGTGCATGGCATCGACATATTGCTGGACGCGCGTGTCCACAACCTTCAACAGGGTTCCATGGAGTTTCTTGTTGGACGCCGCAATGAGCGACTGGTGGTTGTTTTCCGAGCTGTCCAGCAGCAGAACATCTTCGAATCCCTTGCCGTAGGCGTCGGTCACCACACAGCCGGCCTCTTCCACCAGCAACAGGGCGGCGGCCATATCGTAGGGAGCAATTCCCATGACATTACCGCGACCGGCGTTTATGAAGGTGTCCCGCACCAGGTCCGGAATCTCTTTCATATAGCGGGAGGCAAAATCGACACAGGCATCCAACTGATCGGTGAGCAGTCGGGTCAGGCTGAAGGAGGTGCTGTTACAGGCAAAGAAGCCGCCCTTGAGGCTGGAAACATCGATTAGTTGTCCCACGGTGGGGAAGATAAGGGAGGCCGGGCGACCGGGAACGGTCATGGCCCAAGACATGGTTTCCAGGTCGGAATTCTCTGAAATCCGGGGCTTCTTGGACTTACCATCAACATAAATACGGGTACCTTTTCCCCGCTCCGCGTAGAAGGTGCGCTCCCCCACAATCTCGGTGACGCAGGCCGTGTCTACATCGGCCATCGTGGGCCGCTCGATAATGCGCGTACTGGCAATGGCAACGACGCAGCCTTCAAAACCATTCATGGCCGCCCGGGTACCGTCGATGGGATCTACCACCAGAAGGTGCTTGGGAGCGTCGGATGAAAAGGTGGAGTAACCGGAGTCTTCGGAATAGTAGGCGACCGGGGCCCGCTGGCCTTTCAGGTAATTCAGCAGCGCTTTCTCTGCGACCTTATCGATCTCGAAGGTGGCGTCGCCACTGACCGCCAAATCGACCACTTCCCGGCCCTTGACCTGGCGAACCATGGGCTCGACCGCGCTCTTGATGGCTTCGGCGAGTCCAAACATGAACTTGCGGGATAATACTTTGCCCGTGGCGCGGGGGGGCGGCGGGGTCGCGGCAGCGGCCTTCTTCGTTGGGGGGGAAGCCTTCTTTCCGGGTGCCCCGTCCTTCTTCGCCGGGGAAGGGCTGGCCTTGGCGGCCGCTTTCGCCTTGGGTTTGGCGGCGACCTTAGGCTTGGCAGCAGCCTTGGGTTTGGCGGCCGCTTTCGCCTTGGGTTTGGCCTTCGCTTTGGGCGCGGCGGCCTTTTTCTTGGGTGCCTTACTCTTACTGGTTGCCATCGTAGCTCCCCAGACTAAACGTCTTGCAGATTTGCACGGTCTGTTTCCATCACACGCCTACAGCGCTGGTTCTACACTTGCCAACGTATGTCCAATCACATACGTCACGCGTCGGACGATTCGACCAGATTCCTCAACCTTGACGAAAATCGACCCCCTGCTACGGGTCACTACTACGAATCTGACGAAAGCCACCTTCCCACGGGAAGATCAGCACTCCCTATCACGACCCATCAGCCCACCCATCGAGTGGCCCTACCAAGTACCGGTACCCATCGGGGAGACGAATCCACCTTGGTACTTGAGACGAAAGCACGTCTTCATAACCCAGCTCTACACCCCATCAGGCCTGGTGTTCCGAAAAAAACACAGGACCAACGTCCACCTGACATAGAAATCTAATAAAACTATGCAATGGGGTGCTTATGGGTTTGATTTTAGCAGTTCCGCCGTTTTTTGTCCAGAGCTTTCTAACACTGCCATGCGGAGGGCACCGTCGGCAAAAGGGTACTATACTCCCTTAACCGAAAAAGTTCCCGGAATGGGTGCCCCCGAATTTATCCCGATGCCCCGGTGAATCTCAGGGATTCACCTCGCCCAAGGCCTCGCGAACCTCACGCTCTAACTCATGCAAATGCAGTGGCTTATGAAGCACTTTCAACGCCCCCCGCTGCAAGGCTACCTCGGCATCCCGGGGATAGCCCGTGACCACAAGAATCGGCACCTCCACCCCCCGATTGCGGATTTCCAAGAGCGCTTCGAGACCGCCCATGCGGGGCATCTCTAAATCCATGGTTATCACGTCGAATTGCCCCGCATCAAGCTGTTCCAGCGCCTCGACCCCATCTCCCGCCTGCGACACGTGAAACCCCCGAATGTTGAACCAACGGACCAGGGCCGTGCGCACATTCTCTTCATCATCGACTATTAGAATTGATGGCTTATCCATCAATGCACCTCAATCTTTTCTATTTTTGGCCTGCAGTTTACGCCTGCACCTTCAACTGCCAGAAAGTTGACAGGCTCGGGGGTGACTATACCCACAATGTATACTAAACTCAACTTTTCGTGCCGAAACATTCCGTCTCTACAGGCCGTCACGGGCTTTAATCGCCGTAGATAACCCCTCCTCATTGGATTGATTATACCGTATTCTCCGCGGATCCGATACGGTGAATCGAAAGAAAGCACGAAATCACCTTCCTGGCGGGCTCCCGACGCCCCCGACCAGGGGGGCATACCGCCTCGAAGTTTTATAAGGGAATGCACCATATGGTATAACAGGACCGCTTCCCCGGGCCCCAATCGCATGTCAGGATGACCCTGTGACCCAATCCAAACCCCTCATTCTCGTAACCAACGATGACGGCATCCGTGCGCCCGGCATCCAATACCTTGCCGAGGCCCTGGCCGAAGTGGGTCACGTCGAAGTCTATGCCCCCGAGGGACAACAAAGCGCGGTGGGCCATGGGGTCTCCCTCCACCGGCCCCTCCGTGTCACGACAATCGCTCCTGAATGGCACATGGTCGATGGTACACCCACCGACTGTGTCATGCTGGCGGTCCGCAGCCTTCTGGGGCGACGGCCCGATCTCGTGGTTTCCGGCGTCAACGCCGGGGCCAATCTGGGGGACGATGTGACGTACTCCGGTACGGTGGCCGGGGCCTTCGAAGGGATGCTGCTGGGCGTACCGTCCATTGCCGTTTCGGATGTGAGCTACAAGCCAGAGCGTCAGGACACGGCGGCACAGGTGGCGGCACAGGTGGCCCGTTATGTGTTGGCCAATGGCCTTCCGCCAGACACGTTACTCAATGTCAATGTTCCGGATGTATCCTATGCGGCTTTGAAGGGACTGGCCATCACGCGTATGGGGCGACGAAGCTACCAGGATGACATCGTGCGTCGGGAAGACCCCCGGGGCGGTGTGTATTATTGGATTGGTGGTGATGAACCGACCCACATTATGGAGTCGGGCACGGATTTCGAAGCGATCGAAGCGGGGAAGGTAAGCATCACGCCCCTACATCGCGACGTGACCCACCATGATGCGTTGCATCATTTTTATGAACCAGCGATTGAACTGTAAACCGAAACGTTAATGACGATGAAGGTATGACTATGAAGTGGGTACGGAGTCTTTATGATTGGGTATTGAGCTGGGCCGAAACGCCCTACGGGTCCGTGGCCCTCTTCTTTCTCGCCCTGGCGGAAGCCAGCTTTTTCCCCATCCCGCCCGATGTACTCCTGCTACCCCTTTGTGTGGGTAAGCGGGCCAGTGCCTTGCGCTTTGCCGCCATCTGCACGGCGGGCTCGGTCATCGGGGGAGCGATCGGGTATGCCATTGGATGGGGAGCCTGGGGTGCGGTTGATCAGCTCTTCTATAATTACGTACCCGGCTTCTCGGAAGACAAGTTCAACATGGTCGGCGGTCTCTACGATCAATATAATTTCTGGATCGTCTTTGTGGCGGCCTTTACTCCGATTCCCTACAAAGTCATCACGATCGCAGCAGGGGTGTTTCAGATATCCTTCCCCATGTTTATGGTGGCTTCCCTCGTGGGCCGTGCAGCGCGCTTCTTTCTCGTCGCCGGCATGCTCTTCTTCTTTGGAGAACCCATCCGCGGTTTCATCGACCGGTGGTTCAACCTGCTGGTCGTGGCCTTCACCATCCTGCTGGTTGGCGGCTTCGCCCTGCTGAAGGTGTTACACTAATCTTCATCCGGCGGCGTGGTGCGCAGTTCGATGCGCTCCACGCCGCTTTTTGCTACCCTATCGTCAGGGCCATTGATACCCATCAAGTAAGGACTCTCGAATAACAGTCCATCCATTGAGCCGCTCCCATTGGAGGTACCCCATGCGCCGACGGCACCTGTTCTCCTTCGGACTATCGATTTGCGCGGTAGCGATGATGACCGCGACGCTTCCCCGGGCCACTGCTGAAGAAACGCCTCCCGCCCCCTTCGTCTCCCAACTGGTGGACGATGTGCAGCTACGCGGCATTGAGGATGTCCATCGGGAAGGGAACTACCTCTATCTCCCCTGTCGCGAAGGGAAGCGTCTGACCATTTGCACTCTTGACGACCCGGCGCATCCCAAAATCGTGTCCAGCTTCACCCACCCCGAATTGGGCCCCGCCGCGGGCTTCGCCCTCCACGGGAACACGGCCTACCTCGCCTCCCAGAGCAACAGCCGACTGCTGGTGGTCGATGTCACCGACAAGTCGGCTCCCAGACTTCTCGGTTCCACTGCCTTGGGCGATGGGGTGCTCTACAAAGTCGCCTATCACAATGGTTATTGCTACGTCGCCCAGCTGACGGAGAAGAAACTCTACGTGGTGGATGTCCGCAATCCACAGGCCCCGGCGGTCGTCGGCAGTGCCGTCGTTACCGGGGGTAAGGATGGCCCCTTCAGCGTCCTGCTCCATGGCGATTACGCGCTGGTGGGCACCATCTTCGGAGCGGAGAACCGTCTCACGGTGCTAAACATCCAAGAGCCTACCGCGCCCCGTGTCGTGAATGAATTCATCGTGCCCCATGCGGGCCAGTTCAGCGGCGAAGTGGTCGATGACCGCTATTTCGCAGTCCATTGGGATAGCAACGCCTTCTTCGTCTTGGATATTGGTGCGCTGCCCGAACTGCGGCTCGTCGCGACACTCCGCGACAAGCGCTTCGGCAAGCCGAACCGCTGTATCGTCGCTGGAAACCGGGCCTATCTCCCCATGGTCGAAGACGATGGCATCGCCGTTGTGGACATCAGCGACCCGACAATGCCACGCTTCATAACGACTGTGCGCCATCCCATTATGAAGAAAACCTATGGCGCCGCGATCAACGGTGATCTCCTGTATGTGGGCGCACGGAATGGAAATAGTCTGGTCGTCCTGAAACAATCGGCGTTGCACGGGACACCCGGTATAGCCGACGATAGCGACCCTTTGAATCACGCGGAGTAGTTGCTCCACGAAGGACGTACGTTATTCCCGGTGATTTATCGACTTGCTGTCCGGGCGCCGGCCTGGGAAAAGCAGACGACCGAATAGCATAACCACGACGAAAGAGGGCAGCGACCATGTCAGCATTTCAATACGAACCACCATCCCACCACCAACAGCCCCCCATCGGCACACCACCACCCGTGCCGCCATTGCCCCCGACGCGGGTATCTGCCAAAGCCCTCGTCGCCCTGGCGCTCGCCCTCCTCAGTTTCGGCTTTTGGATTCTGACGGCAATCCCCGCGATTGTGCTGGCGGCCATTGCCCGGCGCGAGATTAAGTCGAATCCCCGGCTCACGGGCAACGATATCGCCACGGCCAGTCTTGTACTCGGTTGCGTCAGCCTCGTTGTCGCGCCGCTTTTCATCCTCATATTCCTGCCCCTCTTTCTTGTGGACCCGGGGACCACCCCCGTGGGCTACGACGCCGATCGTTTGGTGCACCTCCACCTCGAGGGGAACCTTGGCGAGTTACCCCAGAACGACCCGCTGGCCGTCTTTTCCGAAGCGCCCACGTCCATCCGGAGCGTCCTGTCCAAGCTCGAAAAGGCGCGCACGGATGAGGCCGTAAAAGGCGTCATTATTACCCTGGACCGCCTCGCGACGGGCCAGGCCCATGGCGAAGAACTCTATCGGGCCTTCCAGGCACTCGACGCATCCGATAAGAAGGTCTATGTCCATATGGAAGAGGCCTTCCTTACGACCAACACCTACGCCCTGATAGCCGGGGCGAGCCAGATTAACGCCGCGCCCACGTCCTTCATCAATCTCACGGGCGTCTACACCGAGGGCCTTTTCCTCAAGGAGGGACTCGACAAGCTGGGTGTCCAGGCCGACATCGTGCACATCGGCGACTATAAATCCGCAGGGGAAATCGCCACGCGCTCCGAGCCCAGTCCAGAAGCCGAAGAGGCCATGAATTGGCTTCTGGATGGCCTCTACGAAAGTAGTGTGGAACGGATCGCGACAGCACGCGGCAAGGCCCCCGACGAAGTGCGCCTCCTCATCGATGGCGGCCCCTACAGCGCAGAGGAGGCCCTTGATAGGGGCTTGGTCGATTCCCTTCACCATCTGGACGCATTCCTGGAATCCATCAAAGCCGAGTACCCTTCGGACATCTACATCGATAACCACTACTATGAGCCCATCCCCCCGGACATCAATTTCAACAGTCCCCTGGCCCCCATCGAACTGTTGTTTGCTGAACCCACAATGCCCCCGACAAACGAAGTCGGGGAAAGTGTCGCCATCATCTCTGTCAACGGAAATATTGTGCCCGGGTATAGCGAGTCCTCCGCCCGCGGGGCATCGGATGGGGCCTATAGTGGCGACATTCGGAAAGCCCTGGAGCAGGCGGGTGCGGACGACACGGTTAAGGCGGTCGTGCTCCGGGTGAATTCCCCCGGCGGTTCCGTCACGGCCAGTGAAGTCATTCTCCGCGCGGTTCAGCAAGTAAAAGAGATCAAGCCGGTCGTGGTTTCCATGGCCAATCTTGCTGCCAGCGGCGGCTATTATGTGTCCTGCGACGCCGACTGGATTTTTGCCAACGAAGGCACCATAACCGCTTCCATTGGTGTGGTGGGTGGCAAGATTATCACGTCCGATCTGTGGGACAAGATCGGCGTGAACTGGCATCCCTATCAGCGGGGTGCCAATGCCGATTGGGTCAGCTCTGCCCAGCCCTTCTCGGATGCACAACGGCGCCGTGTCGTCGACAACATGGACGACACCTACACGGTTTTCAAAGGGCACGTGGTGGCCGGCCGGGGCGACAAACTGACCCAACCCATCGAAGCCATGGCGGGGGGCCGGGTGTTTACCGGCAAACAGGCCCTCGAACTCGGTCTCGTGGACGAAATGGGTGGTCTGCAGGACGCTATCGCCCACGCCGCCGATTTGGTGAACCTCGAAGAATACGATATCCGCCCCTTACCCGATGCCCAATACCTGGACGAAGCCATTATTGACTTCCTCTTCGGCGGCGGCGACCACCCCAGCGATCTGGAATTTAACCGTGAAAATAAAGCCTACGCCCCACGCAGGACTTTCAGCATACCCCTTCAAACGACGGATCCCACGAGCCCCATCGCCCTGCTCCAGCGTCTCGACCCGCAGCGCACCCAGACGGCCTTCCAGCTACTGCAATGTGCAGAGCTCATCAACCAGGAAGGCATACTTGCCATCACCCCCCAGTTTTTTACCGGGCCGTAACGCCACCACGGCGTAGCGCTGCCTCCCCCATCATCAAAGGGGCCGCTCTCAGCGAGCGGCCCCTTTTCGATCATGTCGGAAAATGTTTCTCAGGGGACCGGCGTAGTTTCTCCGTCCGCCAGCAGAAACTGCACCGCGTCAGCGAGCACGTACCCCTTCGTACCTTCGTTACTCACGACGACACGGCCTTCTTTGTCAAAATCGAAGGTGCCGAGGGAAGTCCAGCAGCCCTTGATCTCCGGTTTTTTTCGCTGATTGACCACGACGGTTTGGGTGCCGCCCTGATGGTACACGGTCACGGGTACCTGCTCCGCACGGTTGGACTGGCGAGAATAGGCCAGGCGCACCTCGTAGCGGCCCGGGGCGGGTAGCGCGGCGGTGAAAGTCATCGTGCTGCCCCCTTTGTTCTTATTGACGTCATGCCGGTAGCCCTGCTCCACATAGGGCGGAGCCGAGGCACTGTGCATCCACTCGCCCTCGGCGACGGCGGCCTCGTCATCCACCACCACACCGTTCAACTTCGCAAGGGGGTAGATGTCTGCCGGAATAAAGCTGAGTACCTGCCCATCTTCCGCCAACTTCTTCTCCAACCTGTCATAGGCGAGATCTTGTAAGGCAATCCCCTCGTCGATCGCCAACACGGCGGCCGTTCCCGCACTTTGTCCGAGAATCATAAACACGGGTTCCATGCGAATCGAACCGTACGCGACATGGGACGCCGAAAGACAAATCGGCACGAGGAGGTTCACGCACTCCTCCTTACGCGGAACGATGGAACGAAATGAAACGGGATAGGGTCTTGGGCAGGCCTTCCCGAAGCCCCCCTCATTACGGACGGTATATTCCCCATCCCTTATCACGGCCACACGATTACAGAAGTGGGAGTCCATCTGGTAGGACGCGAGCCCCACGGAATCGTTCACCTTTCGTTTCGATTGGGCATCGTCCTGAGTCATCACGTAGTCGGAAAGCATACGACGGCCTTCTCGTATATAGAGGTGGTGAGGCCAGAAGCCCGTATCTTGATACTCGTTAGAATCAAGGCCGAAGCGATTTACCCGTTCTTGAAGGGTCTCTGGGACCTGGGGATCGTTGGCCAGGAAGTACATGAGCCCCTGCTGATAGTTGACATGATCCTGAAAGATTCGCTCCCGCATCTCATACAAGTCACGGAAGGGCATCTGCAAGCCACGCCGGGGCGGAGGCAGCTCCGAAAACGACACCGGCTCAAAGGTCCCGTCGGGCCAACGATTACTGCCCCCGACATAGTCGGAAGAAAAACTTCCCGCGTTGTTGCTGTCGCCATTGCGCATCTGGACCGGCCCATCGGTCATGGGTGTGGTCGTATAGTCGAGGGTCCATTGGATACCCGGGTCGGAATGCATAAACCGGGCAAGGAGGGCAAAGCGGCCGGGATCATAATCGCGCGGCTTCGGGAAAGGTGCTTTGTCCGCCTTGTTGGAGAGGCGCATTCGGAAATTGTAGGCCTGCACGCGATAGTCGCCGTCGCCCTTCTCCCCGATGGGATCCGAGGAGATTTCCGGCAGCAGCCCGGAGTCCGGATTATCAGGCTCCACAAAGGGGCTCACCGGCAGCTGGCAAAACTGGTAGACATTGCTCCAGGAGATATTCTGCAACTGTCCCGCGAGGGTTTCACCATAGGTTCCCACGGGCTCCCTTCCGACATAGTGCGAGACCTCCGCCGCCGCCAGCAGGTCGCCCTCGTAGGTGGCATCGACGAACATGGCCGCCGCAACCGTTTCGCCCGTCTCCATGGTGGCGGATACGATGCGCCCGTCTTCCAGGACGACCGACTCCAGGCACCGCTCGAAGAGCACCGTTACCCCCGCCTCCTCAAGCATCGTGAGAAAGAGCGCTTCGGCCTCCGAGGGAATGAGGTCGCGGAGCCGGCCGATGCGCGTGTAGTATTCGAGGGCCAGACCGCCGATGGTATCCTTATTCCCCACATCGGTCGCGGTCAGACCGCCCGAGGTCATGCCGCCCACATGGCGGTTAAAAGACAAGAGCACGGACTTTTTTCCCATCCGCGCCGCCTGGATAGCGGCCGTCACCCCCGCAGGCGTCCCTCCGTAGACCGCCACATCGAAGTTGAGTCGCTGTGCTGGTCCCCGTTCGACCTGCCGGTAATACCGAAGCTCGGGCACGTCGGAATTCGCCGCGCACCAGCCCTGATTGAAGGTGCCCGTGAAGGCCACGGCGACCGCGCCAAAAAACATTCCCACTCTATGAAATCGTTTCATCCTGTTTCTTTCCCTATGTCGATAGAACCTGCCCCACCCACGGCACCCGCGTCACAAAGCGGGGCTGCGGTGTCTTCCGTTGCTTTCATGAAATTCATGCAAACACTGCCTACCCTTTAGCGGTCATCCGATGGGCCAATGGGGCCCATGACAGGTCTTCCAGGCGGAAGAAATTACAACGGATAACCGTTCAGCAGCATGCCCGATAGCGGGGCGCCATTCAAGGGGGACAGAAAGCCAGCGGATAGCGGCCCCGCCCGAACTCCCACGGGTAACGCCAGAGAAGGAGGAAGCCCCTAATAGATGGGCTCACTGGAAGGTATTTAATGGTGGTGGCCCACTGGTAGAATGCCCCTCCTGAATCTATAGCCCCGAACCTTGGGAAAGGTGGATATATCTCGTGCGGAATTTGTGTGTACTAATGTTCTTGCTGGGACTCCCGGCCGTGGCGGCAACGACGGTCGATTATGCGAATCTTGCCCAGCGCGAGGCGTGGCTGTCTCATCCGGTCTATGGCGATGCGTCCTTCGATAGCTTCACCCACCACCCGCAGAACCCGATTCACCGGGGTGCCGCGCCCTATGAATGGCCGGTGAATGGCTCCTTGTTCGAGGACCCTGTGAGTGGCGACTGGTTCTTGTTCGTGGGTCACTATCGCACGGGCTACCGACGGGACGACGCCCACCCCTCCCGCGCCACGGTGTACCGCTCAACGGATCACGGCGCGAATTGGGAAGATATGGGGCCCGTGTTCCCACCGGAAATACACACCTTCGATGGCGAGACGTCCCCCATGTGGACCGCGCCCGATGTGGCCGTGGTCTATCACGACGGCCGATATCACATGAGCTATGACTGGTCGACCCGGAGTACCACGTGGAAAAACGCGGCCACACCCGGCCCCGATTCCAACAGCGGCGTGGGCTATGCCTGGGCCGATCGCCCAGAGGGCCCCTACCACCGGACCGCCGTCCCCGTTGCCACGACGCGCGACCAGCCCCTCCTCGAGGGCAAGTATAAACGCATGTATGCCTCCACCATCCTCCGTCGTAAGGACGACTGGCTGGTCCTTACCCTCACCGACTCGGGCCTCCACTATGGCTGGGCCTACCTGGGCATGACCGCCACCACGCCGGAAGGCCCCTACACCCCTGCCAAGCTCTTGCTCTATCCCGAGCAGGACGGTTTTCACCCGCCCCTCATGGAGTTCCACCCCGCCTTCGTCCACGAGGGCTATGTCTACGCCCCCGCCACCGCCGTGGCCTTGAACCGCAACTTTCAAATGCTCTGGCGCGCGCCCCTGGAAGAAGCCCTGGACCCGAAAGCATGGTCCATATTCCAACATGGATCCGTCTGGCACGCCGAGCCCGTCGAACATGAACACCGCGGTATCTGGGGCCAAACCATCTCGGGCTTCATCGACGACGACGGCATGTTCCGGGTCATGTTTCCCTCCCGCGACAGCGAGGGGATGGGCACCATCAATGTGGCTTCCCGACCGTGGGTACAGCCCTATCGGGACCAGGGCTTTCACGTCAGCGGTCACGAAGGTCCGAGCTTCGTCCGCCTCAAACAGGGCGGCACCGTGGAGAAAATTGTTGCGACCCTGGACGTGCACGGGACCGTGACCCTGGCTTGGAATGCGCAAGGTCCCGTGGGTCCCAATAACCCCGCGTCGGGCGCCACGCTCCACCCCCTGATGCGCGGCGACTATGCCGGACTCCGCCTGACGCCCGATTCCTGGGCGCTTATCACCGTGAACCCCGAGGGCGAAGCCACCACCATCGCGGAGAAAGCCATCACCACGCCCGGCCCCCTCCCCTGCGCCATCGCGTGGGATACGGAAGGAACGGCCACCCTTTCAATCCACGGCGAGGCCGTCTGGTCCGGTGCCCTTCCCACCAACGAAGGGGCCCTGGGCCTGGTGGCCGACAAATTCAGTCAGGCTTACGTCACCCAATTCGCCGTGACCGGGACGCCTGCACCCGCCCACACCGTCTATCTACACTCCGAAGCCCAATTGGGCGCCGCGCAGCGGAAGGCGGATTGGAAACCGGTAGAGGGCCCCCACTTCCGCTACGGCGTGGGCGTGGTCTCCATCGCGCCAGACGTGCGCGCCAAATGGAACGTCCAAGGCCGCACCGCCACACTCTGGGCACCCCAAGGTCCGGACTACGGCAGCGCCGACGTCTATCTCGATGGCGTGCCCCAAGGCCGCGTGAATTTTAAAAAGGACACGTTGGAAAACTCCCAGCCCCTGCTGACCATCACCGACCTGAAGACAACGGGCAGCGCCATTGTGATCCGCAACATCGACGGCGCGGTGCCCGTGGATGTGTTGGAGGTGGTACATTGAGGGTAACGTTTCGAAACGAAATTTCACTCATTCCCATGCTCCGCATGGGAACGAGCCAAAGGTTGAAACGGGCCTTCAGCCCTTTATGCATGGGGAAACCGTAAACATGGGGCTTCACCCCATGCTGGTATGTTGCCGGGCCTTTGGCCCTATGCGCGCTGCAGACCCGTGTTACGCCCCTCCACGCACACAAACCGGCTTAGACCGGATCGCGTGGCACGGCGTTTTATCCCCCCTCGTCACCATGCGACGAGCTCAAGGTTGGGACAGGCCTTCAGCCCTTAATGCATGGGGAAACCGTAAACATGGGGCTTCACCCCATGCTGGTATGTTGCCAGGCCTTTGGCCCTATGCGCGCTGCAGACCCGTGACAAGGTTCAATTTATGATCGCCAACGGCGCGTGCCATACCAGACCCGTGTTACGCCCCTCCACGCACACAAACCGGCTTAGACCGGATCGCGTGGCACGGCGTTTTATCCCCCTTGTCACCATGCGCCGCGTGGGAACGAGCTCATGGTTGGGACAGGCCTTCAGCCCCTTATGCATGGGGAAACCGTAAACATGGGGCTCCGCCCCATGCTGGTATGTTGCCAGGCCTTTGGCCCTATGCGCGCTGCGGAACCGTGACAAGGGTTTATTGTTAGCGCCAACGGCGCGTGCCATACCAGCCTGGGGCAAAGCCCCAGGAGTACCCGCATCAAAAGACGGTCAGGGCTGAAAGCCCGTTCCATTTTCCCCTGGTTCCCATGCGCCGCGTAGAAACGATTTTAGGGTCCCTCTTTTAGCCAAGTTTTAGCCAACCAACGTACCGGGGGGGGGCCAAAAAAGGTGCGTTTCAACGCGTCCTGACGGAGTTCGTGCCTACCACCTCCGATAGCGTCTGGACGGGTACCATATTGCGCCCACCCAGGAATCTTTTCCTGGCTAGACCCGTGTTACGCCCCTCCACGCACACGAACCGGCTTAGACCGGATCCCGTGGCACGGCGTTTTATCCCCCCCTCGTCACCATGTGACGAGCTCAAGGTTGAGACAGGCCTTCAGCCCTTTATGCATGGGGAAACCGTAAACATGGGGCTCCGCCCCATGCTGGTATGTTGCCAGGCCTTTGGCCCTATGCGCGCTGCAGACCCGTGACAAGGGTTTATTGTTAGCGCCAACGGCGCGTCCCAAACCAGCCTGGGGCAAAGCCCCAGGAGTACCCGCATCAAAAGACGGTCAGGGCTGAAAGTCCGTTCCATTTTCCCCTCATTCTCATGCGCTGTGTGGGAACGAGCCTACAGACGAATACCGTGTCCCGCAGGTCCACCGACGATTCTTCCGAGAAACGGATTGGGATTGACAAAATCCAACCTCTTGGCTAAAATACCAAGTAGACAACCACTAAGGAAAAGAACATGGATGCACAGGTACAAGCACGGTCCGCGGCACGGGCAGCAATCTTCAAGGCGCTGGGACATCCCGCGCGACTCTATATGGTGGAAGAGCTGGCCAAGGGGGAACGCTGTGTTTGCGAGTTGACCGACCTGGTGGGCATGGATACGTCCACCGTGTCCCGTCACCTCCGGGTGCTGAAGGGTGCGGGCATCGTGAAGGACGAAAAGCGCGGCCTCCAGGTCTTCTACACCTTACGCATCCCCTGTATTCTTAATCTTTTCGGATGCATTGAGACGGTGCTGGAGAGTAACGCCAAGGATCAGATGGCCGTGTTGAACGAGGCCTAGCGTCAGGGGCCTTTTTTTAGCCCGACTATTTGTTTATTTTGCCAAATACACACGCATAAGGAGTACGACCATGGAATGGAAAAAAGAGTGGAAAATACTGGCTGGGCTCGTGGCCGCCTTTCTCCTTTGCTGCTATCTCCCCGTGGGCGGGGCGCGCTTTGACCATGCGGTTATGGAGTCCTTACACCTGGTCAAGTGGTATGCCCGGGAACATGTACTGCTCTGCCTGATTCCGGCCTTCTTCATCGCCGGGGCCATCGCGGTCTTCATCAGCCAGGCATCGGTCATGAAGTATCTGGGGGCCCAGGCGCCCAAAGTACTCGCCTACGGGGTAGCCTCCGTATCGGGAAGTATCCTGGCGGTTTGTTCCTGCACGGTCCTGCCCCTCTTTGCCGGCATCTACCGCATGGGCGCCGGACTGGGGCCAGCGGTCGCCTTTCTCTACTCCGGGCCGGCAATCAATGTGCTCGCCATTGTCATGACGGCACGCATATTGGGTCTCCAACTCGGCATTGCCCGCGCGGTGGGGGCCATCGCCTTCAGTATTATCATCGGCCTCCTCATGCACCTGATCTTCCGGAAAGAGGAACTGGAAAAGACCAAGGCGGCGGCGGCGATGCCGGAGGCAGACGTCGCTCGGCCGCTCTGGCAGAACATGCTGTACTTCGCTTCCATGGTCTGCATCCTTGTCTTCTCGAACTGGGGAAAACCAGACACGTCCGAAGGCCTGTGGAACGCCATCTATTCCGCGAAGTGGGGCCTCACCGCAGCGGCCTCCCTCAGCCTGGGGGCGATGCTAATCGCCTGGTTTGGGGTGCGCTGGTGGAAAGTGTTGGCGACGGCGGTAATCGTCGGCGCCGCCGCACTGCTGGTTCCCCACACTCCCCTCCTGCCTTTCAGCCTCGGCGTGCTGGGCCTCTCCTATATTGCCAACACCGAAGAGGAGGAGATGCAGTCCTGGTTCGAGTCGAGTTGGACTTTCGCAAAGCAGATTCTGCCCTTGCTCTTCTTCGGCGTATTGTTGGCTGGCCTCTTGCTCGGACGGCCCGGTGAAGAGGGCTTGCTCCCTTCCCAATGGGTGGCCTCGCTGGTGGGCGGCAATTCGCTGTGGGCCAACCTCTTTGCCTCCGTCGTCGGGGCCTTTATGTACTTCGCCACCTTGACGGAAGTGCCCATTCTTCAGGGCCTGATCGGCAACGGCATGGGACAGGGTCCGGCGCTGGCGCTCCTGCTGGCTGGACCGGCCCTGAGCCTGCCGAACATGTTGGTCATTCGAAGCGTGCTGGGCACCAAAAAGACCGTCGTATTCGTCGCCCTCGTCATCGTCATGGCCACCCTCAGCGGCATGCTGTTTGGATTGTTTGTTTCCTGACGGGAGCCCCCGTAAAGGAACCGCGCAACGAATTGTCGTTCGCGGAAAAAAAAGGAGTTCGTCCAATGAAGGAACTGAAAATTCTCGGAACCGGTTGTACCAAATGCCAGAAGCTCACGGAGACTGCGGAAGCCGCCGCGAAGGAACTGGGCCTCGACTATCAACTCGAGAAGGTGACCGCCATTAACGACATCATGAATTTCGGCGTCATGGTCACACCGGCGCTGGTCGTAGACGGTGAGGTGAAGAGCGCGGGCAAACTGCCCAGCCTGGAAGAGGCCAAGGTACTGCTCGGTCAGTAGATTTACCGTTGAACGGGTGGCGCCGTCACCGGGCCTCCCCCACGAAACGCAACACGAAAAGGAGTACTACGATGTCACACAAAATCGGACGCAGAGCAATGATAGGTGCTGCGGGTGTCGCAGCGGTCGCGGGAACGCTGGGAAGCACGGCCATGGCCAAGGAAGGGGCCCAACAACAGAAGATCGTTGGAATCAGTTGCAGTCCACGTGCGGGCAAGACCACCGCCGCCGCGCTGACCCGGTGCCTCAAAGCCGCCCGGGAAGGGGCTCCGGGCATCGAAACCGAACTCATTGAACTGGCCGCCCTGAGCATTCCCGCCCAGCTGGCAGCAGGCCAACCCCTCCGGGAGGGTGAGGTGGACGACTTTCCAGCGCTCGTGGAGCAACTGAGTGACCCGGCCGTCGTCGGCATCATTGTCGGCTCCCCCGTTTACTTCGGCAACATGAGCGCCCTGTGCAAGGCCTTCCTGGATCGTTGCGGCGCGTTTCGGTCAGGCGGGTTCCTGTTGCGAAACAAGGTCGCGGGTGTATTGGCCGTCGGGGCGGCCCGTAATGGTGGCCAGGAACTGACCATCCGCTCCATTCAGACGGCGCTCCTGTGCCAGGACATGATCATCGTGGGCGACGGCCAACCCACGGCCCGGATAGGTGCCACCCTGTGGAGCCAGAACGACACCATCGCGGAAGACGAATTTGGTGGACAAACCGCTGACAATCTTGGACGCCGGGTGGCCGAAATGGCCGGCCTGCTTCGAAGATAGCGACGGGCCCCCTGAAGGGATAGCGCGGATATACCGCGCTGTCGTAAAGACGAAACCGTAGCCGGGCAGTACGTTGTGATAGTGGGCCAGGTGCAGCGCTTCCATTGGAAGTCCGGCTACTGAGGAGAAGACCTATGACGGAAAAAACGACAAAAGATAATGGCCCGACCGGCCGAGACCGCGTATCAAAGGCAGGCATTGTGTTGCTCGTACTCATCGCGGCAGGAACGATTCTCTATGCCAAACAAGGGCAACGCGCGCCCGAGGGTTCCCGTATAGACCACCCGGCGCCGTTGGCCCAGGTGCATATCGATGAATCAGATCCTGGGCATGAGGCGCTGAGCACTTCTCTGGATAACGAGATACGCCCGCGCCTCGTCGACCTTGGCGCGGACTCCTGCGTCCCCTGCAGGATGATGGCACCCATCCTCGAAGAGCTGCGGAACGATTATGCGCAAGAGCTTGAGGTTCACTTCATTGACGTCTGGAAAGACCCGTCTGCGGGAGAAGAATACGGGGTGCAGATAATCCCGACACAAATCTTCTATGACGCCTCCGGCGTGGAACGTTTCCGCCATCAAGGATTCTTATCGAAAGAAGACATCCTCGCGAAGTGGAAAGAGCTGGGAGTCGATCTTGATTCACCGTCCCAGGAGGACACAAGCGTCGAAGCCCCAAAGCTATCGGCAGAGAATTCTGGTGTCCCGACGCACTAACCCGCACCGGAAGCGCCAGTCGTTTCATCCTTAATCACACAAGCAAAATACGAGGGGTAATCGCAAATGCAATCATTATTCACTGCCCTGAGTCAGGCCATCGAGGGAAGCGCACTCGTCGCCATCGCAGCGTCCTTCCTCTGGGGAATCCTCAGTATCCTGCTGAGTCCCTGCCACCTGGCCAGCATCCCTCTGATTGTCGGCTTCATCGACGATCAAGGGCGGATGCGTACCCAACGCGCCTTCTTCATCTCGACGCTGTTCGCGGTGGGCATTCTGGTCACCATCGCCCTGATTGGCGTCATTACGGCCGCGGCAGGGCGAATGTTGGGCGACGTAGGCCAGTACGGAAACTACGTTGTCGCCCTACTATTCCTCCTGGTCGGCCTGCACCTACTCGATGTCTTCCCCATGCCCTGGTCCGGTACGGGCCAGGTAGGCATGAAGCAAAGAGGAGCCCTTGCGGCCTTTCTTCTGGGCCTGGTCTTTGGCCTGGCCTTGGGCCCCTGCACCTTCGCCTACATGGCACCCATGCTGGGTCTGACCTTCAAACTCGCGGCTACCGATCTCGCCTACGGTCTCTTTTTGCTCTTGATGTACGGTGTGGGCCACTGCTCCGTAATCATTTTCGCGGGCACCTTCACCGAGCTTATTCAGCGCTACCTGAACTGGAATGATCGGAGCAACGGTTCTGTCCTCGTAAAAAAGACCAGTGGCGTCCTGGTGATTCTTGGAGGGCTCTGGATGATTTACACGGCGCCATGATTACGGGAGTCACGGACACGAGAAAGTGTCAAAACCACCTCTCCGACCATTACTTCCCGGGCACCAGCAGCGCCTCCGCGGACGGCGCGAAGAGCGGCGGTACGCCCCGCAGATCCACGGAATGATCTTCCCAGGGACGGGTAGAGGGCTTGGACAATCGAATCGACCACGCAGCGCCCGGACTGTCTTCCGGCAGCGTCATTTCGAATTGATGCATGGCCACCATGTTGTCCACCTCTTCAACGACTTCCCCGTCGGGATTGATGAGGGCGGCGCGGATGGCCTCGCTGGAGCCCTCGCCCGTCACGCGCACGGCAAACTCAGTCGTTCCGGCGGGTACCCAAAAGGCGTAGTCGCCACCGCCGTGTATCAGCCGGAGGGCCCCCCCCTCGGAAATCACGTTCACGGGGTGGGAACTTTCGGTCAGGGCGAGGCGGTTGGTTTTCGGATCGGCGCTCATACGGTAGACCCCGGTTTCCGGTGCCGTGAAGTGGACGTTACTCTTGGACCCGATGGGAATTTCCTGGCGGTGGACTGTTTCCCCCGAAGGCGCCGTAACAACGACAGGCACGTCTTTGCCACTACCGGAGCCCACGGGCCAGTAGTGCATGACCAGGCGCACTTCGTCGCCCGCAGCGGCATAGAGGGCAAAGTCGCCGTTCCTGCGCAGCTTTGCGAAACCAAAGCCATAACCCTTTTCCGGGGCGGTGGCGCTGAGGGGCTGGAGCCCACGCAGTTCCAGCGGCAAACGGGGAATTTGCTTAATCGCTTCTACGGGCATCCAGCGATCCAGCAGCTCGGAGGTCAGCGTGAGGCGCTCTTCCCTGTCCCCATGGACGGCAATCAGGGTACCACGAATATCTTCGAGGGGCAGGCCACCGGCGGAATCCAGGTAACCCATGGGATTGCGTTCGACCCCGTCCTGGATACGCACGTTTTCAAAGGTGACGCCCCCTATGGGCTGTTCCGAATCCCGTCCGCTGCGGAATTGGATGGGCGTCATGGCGGGTTCGTCTGCCGACGGATTGATGATGGTGACATCCTCATAGCGGATCGCGAGCCCCGAGGGCGGGTTCCCATCTACCGTAATGGCAGGGCGTGTGCCCCCTTCCAGGGTGCAGTCGGCAAACACCACACGACCCGTCACCGCTTCCTCCGGCAGATTATTGTTGATGATGCGCGCGCCGGCCCCATAGTTATCGACGGCACGACAGTTCTCGAAGCGCACCGAAAGGGGCGCCGAGGCCTTCTTCAAGGGGCGAAGATACAACATATAGCCATCTCCGGTGTTGTTCTCGCTCAGGCAATTGCGCATGACCACATTGACGAGCCGTTCGTCGGCGTTATTGGGCTCGAAGTCGATACCCGCCTGGGGCGCGGTGCCCTTCGTGTTGCGCATGACCGTGTCTTCGATGAGCAGGTTCTCCGCGGAAATCACGCTGATGCCCTGGCGATAGTGGCTTTCGCAGACCACGTCTTTGATGTGGATGTCTTTGTTGGTGACCCCACGGGTGGCGATACCGAGATAGATCCCGTCCCCCCCACTCTCGGCCAGCGTCAGGCCATAAACCTTCACGTTCGAACTGCTGCGAATACTGAGGGTATGACGCCATTCCGCCTTTTCATACAATTCAGGGTTGTCATAATCGGAGCGATGCATGCGAAGGGTGGCCCCGTAACCGATGAGCGTGATGTTGGACTTGCCGGCGGCCTTGAACAGCGAATCGCCCCGCCCTTTGAATTCCCCGCGCTTGGCGACGACCTCCACGCCCTCCTCAAAGACAATTTCCTGGTCACTGGCCAATAGGATGGGCCGCACGACCCACGGCTTGCCCATGTTCTCCACGGTGAGCTTGGCCACGCCCGAATCAATGGCCGCCTGCAGCGCTTCCGTGGCGTCTTCGGGGTCAAAACCCCACCACGAGGCGTTGGCTTCCTTCACCTCGCCCGAGGCCACGCGGTCAAGCATCGCCTGGTTAACGTCTGCAAAGGCCGCACCGGTCATGAAAAGGGTCATCGTGAGAAACGTGCTTAGGCGTGGCGTAGTGGTCATGATACTTCCTGAAACGGGCAGAGGACACCCCCGGCTGAAGCCTGGTACGTGTCACAAGACTGCCCCGTGGTTCTGATGGCGTTGGACGGATTTAAGGAAATCCAAGTCTAGCGAGCGTGCGGGAGAGAATCAAGTCGTCCCGTAAAATCCCAAGAGCGAAGACGCCTGCACCCCTGGCGGGTCTGCGACGCACTCACGCCGAATGGCTGTGCTGTCCGCGGCGCGCACGAATGGCTTCAATGAGTTCGTCCTTTCGCATCGTGCTACGTCCGGACACATTCAGGTTCGCGGCGATGTTCTGCAATTGATCGACGGTGCGTTCTTCCAGCGACGTGTTTGGATTTCCCGTCCCCTGGGTGCGCCGGTTGGGGGTACGCCCCTCTTCGCGACGTTGATTATTCACCACCCGGGCGGCAATCTCCCGGGCCCGTTCCTCTGACTTGCCGTTTCGTTTCAGGGACTGCTTCACGGCCTCGTATTGCCGCTCATCTTTTGCGTTCCAGGCGGGTGGTGTCATGACTCGGTCCTCCAAGTGAACTACGACTATCGTTTGTGTGGGCGGGCTGGTGGGCAGGTGCCCGATAGCGCCCACCCTGCGTGGAGAGTGCAAAGAGTATGCCAACGGTCTCCTTAAAAGTTAAACAGATTTGGCGTACCGCACACCCCGACTGGCGTGGCATTTCTACCCAATCCTGTGTAATTTCGTAACATCAATGCCCAACGAAACGGACAAACCATGACAAGCGCGCTGGGGATCTGCAAGAATGGCTTCGTTTTGTGGCTTCGGACATTCGATCGGAATCGTCTCGCCCCCCCTGAATCAATCACGTTAATTGGAGTTTGTAATGTATCTCACTATTCGAAAATCGGCCCTGGGACTCGCCATGGCCGTTGCCCTGTTGGCACCCCTGGCAGCGCAGGCCGAACGGGAAGACCTGGGCAATGGCTTTTTGCACCACGGTGTCGCCACGCCCGTCAGCAACCACCGGGGCACGGTGGCCACGGTAGATGGCGACGGGAAGAACGTCGTGCTCCTGTGGCTCTTTGATCACCGGGGGGGCTATGCCCTGTTGCTTATCGACGCCGAATCGGGGAAGGCGGAGGAATATCCCATGCCCTTTCCTCCGGGCGGCGATTGTCCCTATGCCTCGATCCTGTCGAGCGACAACAAGTTTTACACCCACTTCAACAGCCACTTCACGGTCTTCGACCCCGTCAAGCGCGCCTTCACCTTCCACCAGAAAACGGTACCCCAGATGGCCATGGGTATGACGGAAGATGACAACGGAAACATCTGGTCCGTGACCTATCCCAACAGTGGGGTCGCGGCCTTTGACCCCAAGACCCAGACCCTGACCGACTACGGCCATGTCTACGCCCAGAATTGGAAACAGTATCAGCGCTATGTGGCGGCCGATGACGCGGGATGGATTTACTTTGGCATCGGCAGCACGGCCAGCCAGGTAATCGCCTTTGACCCCAGGACCGAGACGGCCACGCCCCTCGTGCCCGAGGAGGAACGGGTCAAGGGAGCCGGTTATGTGGTCCGCGATCAGGACGGCAAAGTCTATGGCCATTCCGGCAGCGATGAATACTGGTACGCCTATTACGAGGGCAAAGCAACGGCCATCGAAAAGCCCACAGTAAATGCCAAGCCTATCATCACCAGTAGCCAGGGCCTTTTCCACAACACCTTTCCCGATGGAAAAATCCTGAAGGTATGTGACACGGTTACGCGCACCCTGGAGGTCGAAGACCCCGCCACGGGCACCGTTGCGAAACATTCCTTTGACTACTCCAGCGAAGGGGCCCACATCATGGGTATTGCCACCGCACCCGATGGCACCCTGGCTGGCGGCACAGCCTTCCCCATGCGCACGTTTCAATACAACCCCACCACCGATGCGTGGACAAACCGCGCCACCTATGGTCAGTGGAATACCGTGGCCCGTCAGGGCGATCGTTTCTTCGTCGGCGGCTATGGCGGGGGCTTCCTCCTGGAGTGGAATCCCGCCAAGGAGTGGGTTGAGACGAAGAAAAACAAAGCTCGGAAGAACCCCCAGTTCCTCACCGACTGCACCCCCACCATCCACCGTCCCCACGACCTCCTCGCCCACCCCAATGGCAAAGACGTCATTCTGGCGGGGACGCCGGGCTATGGCCACACGGGCGGTGGCTTGCTCTTCTGGAACCGAGAGACCAGCGAGCGCGTCCTCGTCGAGCACACGGACCTCATCCCTGAACATTCAACCCTGAGTCTGGCGGCCCTTCCGGGAAATCAGATTGTGGGCGGAACCACCACGGGCGCGGGCACAGGGGGCGAAAAGAAGGCCACCCTCGCAGAACTCTATCTTCTGGACCTCGCCACCCACGCCATCACGTGGCACGCTCCGCTCCTCCCCGAGGTCAATAACTACACGGACCTCTACGCAACGGAAGCGGGCCTCGTCTATGGCGTCGCCGACCAACGTCACTTTTTCGTCTTTGACCCCGCGACGAAAGCAATCCTCCACCAATTTGATACGGAGGAGACCCTGGGCAAAACCATCTCCCACCAGGGACCCCGCGTCTTCGTACCCGGCCCAGACGGCGCCCTGTACATGCTCTTCCGAAAAGGCGTCGCCCAGGTGAATCGCGAGACCCACGCAATCACCTTGCTCGCCGAATCCCCCGTCCCCATCGGGCCAGGTGGCGACTACCACGAGGGGCGGATTTACTTTGGCAGCGGCTCGCACCTGTACAGCTACGCGCTGCCGGGCGGCAAGAACTAAGGAAACATGACGCCAACCATCTGCTGACCCAAAGCGGTCGGGGAGTCGGTCTCACGGGGGACCACTCTTCGGCCACTTTTGTATCTGAAGAAAGTGCTTTCCGGGAAAGGTCCAGTGACGAGAAGCCCTTGTCACACACAAAGCCTTGTGTTACGATCTGTGTAAAGGAGGTGTACATTATGCCCACAAATCTGGCAATCGATGCGAAGCTCCTCAGCGAGGCACTGAAGCAAGGCGGTCTCAAGACCAAAAAAGATACGGTAAACGAGGCCCTACGCGAGTTTATTCAGCGCCGCAAACAGGGAGAGATCCTTGATTTGTTTGGAACGATTGATTTCGCCCCGGACTACGACCATAAGAAAGGTCGCCGACGTCGGTGATAGTACTTGTGGACACCACTATCTGGTCGCTGGCGCTGCGTCGACGGAGCAGGAAAGCGGCCGACGAGCTTCTGGTTGGGGAACTCGCCGAGTTGATACGTGAACTACGGGCCGTCATCATTGGCCCGATTCGTCAGGAGATTCTTTCTGGAATCTCGGAGGAAACTCAGTTTGAGCATGTCCGGAAGCACTTGGCTCCCTTTGACGAACTCCCCATTAAAGCGGAAGATCATGAAGAGGCAGCGCGGGCCTTTAACACCTGTAGACGAAAGGGGATACAGGGTTCTCAGATCGATTTCCTAATCTGTGCCCTATCACTCCGTTACAATGCGCCGGTATTTACGACCGACAAGGATTTCCTGGGATATTCCCAGCACCTCGGCCTTTCGATCTACCAACCCCGGACGCCCCACGACTGAACGCTGACCTCAATAACGATGGCCAACACGTAGTGCGTCCGCCACACCACCATCCCCGCCCACTGGCCTACTTGAGCAAGATACCCTTGGCCCGCAGCGTGTCCACGATGGTCTTAATGGCGTCGTCCATCTCCGGGCGATAGGGCAAGGCCACATCGACGGGGAAGTTGTCGAACTGATTCTCGCCCAGATTCACCACAAAAATCTCGATGGGAGCCGTCATCATCTTGAGGCGTTCGAGATCGTAGTCGTCGGCGTCGGTCACGGTGGTGATCAGGAGACTTCCTGCATCGGTGATGACCCGGGCAAGATCACCCAGTTTCTCCAGGTGATTTTCACGGGCACGGTCCCGGGTGCGGACGTCGTGATCAAGTTCTTCGAAGTAATTGGAAATGCCGAAGTAGTAGGTCTTGTGGCCCATATCGAAAAGGGCACGTTCGAGCTGCTTGGCCGTGCGGCGCTTGCCGCATCCATATTCACCGTGGAGAATGATCAGTTTACCCACGTTGCCATAACGTTCGGCGCGCTCTTCGTTGGTAACCAGCCCCCGCTCCCAGGCGAATTCACGCTGCTGAATGTGCTCGGCCATCACGGAGCCGGTGTCGTCGAGGGATTCGAGGATAACCCCGGCACCGGCAATTTCGAAGTCATCGACGATGACCACGCGGCCCGTGGTTTCCAACTCGTTGCGCAGGTCAAAGGCGATGGGACGGGTCGTCTCCACGATACATTCAGCCACGTCGTGGCGGTCCACCTGCTTCTTGTTGGTAACCGAGCTGAGCTCGGAAGCATCGAGCACCTGGATAACTTCGGCCAACTCGGCGGATACGGAGGCCGCACCCACTTTGAGTTTATATTGCTTGCCCATAACCATCGGGGGACGGCCCATCCAGAACATGTTGATCCGGAAGCGGCGGCTCACTTTGGGCTGGGGCTCATCGGCGCGCACCATAAGCTCGCCAGGCTTGATGTAGATTTGGGTCGTGAGCGTCACGCCCGTAGCGTAACCCGCCGTTGCTTCGGTCTGGGGCGCCATGGAAAAACCTTCGATGGACTTCACCACCGACTCTTTGCCGGAGGGCAGGAAACGCACTGCATCGCCTACGCGCACCTTACCGGTGGTCACCGTACCGGCCACAATGCGGCGATCGTCGCCCGAGGCGGTGAACTTGTAAATGTCCTGCACCGGAAGACGGAAGGTCTTGTCGGCATCGCCCCGCATTTTCTCGAAGGCATCGACCTGTTCCAGCACCGTCATGCCATCGTACCACGGCATCTCCGCCTTGGGACTGGCGGCAATGTTCACGCCTTCACGGGCACTCACCGGAATGAACGCCGTGGGATGGACGCCCAATTGCTCCAGGAATTCTGTGTATTCTTCTTTGATGGCGGTAAACTTTTCCTCGCTGTACTCCACGAGGTCCATCTTATTCACCAGCACACAGAGCTGCTTTACGCCGAGCATGGAAACCATGTAGCCATGGCGCTTGCTGTTTTCCTGAACGCCTTCGCCGGCGTCGATTACAAGCAAGGCAGCTTCCGCACGGGCGGCACCCGTAACCATATTCTTCAGAAACTCGATGTGTCCGGGGGCGTCGTTGATGATGTAATGACGCTTTTCCGTCTTGAAGAAACACCGGGCCGTGTCGATGGTGATACCCTGGGCCTGCTCATTCTTGAGGGCGTCGAGCAGGAAGGCGTATTCGAAGGGGCGCGCGTTCGCAGCGCACATGGCCTTGACCTGTTCGAGCTTCCCTTCGGGCAGCGAATTGGTGTCGGCCATCAGACGGCCAATGACCGTGCTCTTACCGTGGTCCACGTGGCCCACAATCACAATATCCATGTGTTCGCGATCAAGAATCGAATTCGTGCTCATTAATGGTGTGTCCAGCAAGTTGGGAATTGAAATATCCGACGGCTACGGGGACCGTCAACACAGTGCGTTACGCGTGCTCCCCCATGCCGGGGAAGCGGAGAAGCCTACATGTATCCGTCGCGGCGCAGGGTCTCCAAACCACCGCCATCGTCTTTGTCCTGGGCGCGCCCGGAACGTTCAGCGATGTTGGCAAATTTACCACTGCGAATCTCTTCGACCACCTCATCCACATTTTTCGAGGTGGACTCCACGCAGCTCGTGCAGGGACCGCAGCCCAGGGAGCGGTAGCGGGTGCCTTCGCCCCGATCGAAGTAAAGGTCGACCAGGGGGATGTTTTCCCGTTGGATATATTCCCAGAGGTTCAGTTCCGTCCAGTCCAGCAAGGGGTGGATGCGCACGTGGGTTCCGGGCGAGAAATCAGTCTTGTACTGATTCCACAATTCCGGTGGCTGATCATCCACGTCCCAGTCATTCTGACGGTCACGGGGGGAAAAGTAGCGTTCCTTGGAGCGGCTGCCTTCCTCATCCGAGCGCACACCTACAATGACGCCGGTGTAGGGCTCCGTGTTGGTGTCCACCTCATACTCACCGGTCGTGTGATTGAGGCGCATGCGCTCCCATTCCCCCGAGAGGGTGTGCTTGAGGGCCTCGCTCTTGAGGGCCTTGCAACACTCCAGACGGGTCAGATTGCCTTCGGGAAAGGTCTGCTTGTTGGCGATGGCCTCTTTATTCTGGCCCACCACCATGTTGAGATTCCATTCCCGCGCCAAGTTGTCGCGGTATTCAATCATTTGCGGAATCTTGTAGGACGTGTCCACGTGCACCAGGGGCAAGGGACAGTGACCGAAAAAGGCTTTCCGGGCGAGCCAGAGCATGACCGTACTGTCTTTACCGATGGACCAGAGCATGCAAAGGTTATTAAACTCGCGGTATGCTTCCCGGAGAATATGGATGCTCTTGGATTCCAGTTGATCGAGTTGATTCATCGAAACACTATCCTTAGACCAGCTTAAGAAGTAAGAAACCAGGGTAGACGAGGCCGGTAACTGCGCACCATTACGGTGGAAGTTGGGGGTCCTGGAAGACGGCTGCCCTGAATGGGAACTGCATCCCATCCGACACACGGCGTGCTCGTAAACATAGTTTAACATGGCCCTCGGGACCGTTTCTATGTTTGCCACGGCACCGTGACTTTTCCCGAAATCAGGCCCCGGACGCTGCGGGAACCCTTTTCGGTGATTCTGCCATCGAATTGGTATAGAATAAGTCCCTTCGAGCGGCAGCTGCCGCTGGGGTCAGTAGTTGCAACCGACTTTGGATATCCATTCTCCCTGCTATGCATATTGTCATCAACACCCTTCCGGGAACGGCCCTGCCCTTCCCCCATCATATTGTGCGCTATCTCGCGCAGGTCATCGCCCGGATTCAACGCGAAAAACCGTCCGTGCAATTTTCCTGCCTCCACGTGCGTGATGAGGCCTCGCCCTTTCCCGAACTCCCCAGCGTGGAGTCCGCCGCACCGGAGACGGGTTTCCGTGCGCGCCTGACCCGAAACGACAACGTGGATGGGCTCCTGAAAAAGCAGGGGGCCGATTTTGTTATTTCCCCCCTTCAGACGGCGCTGACCCGGACGGCTGTACCCCAGGTCCTCGTGGCCATGGATTTGGCCCCCTGGGAAGGGGGTGCCGGAAACCTGAAAGATACCAAGCGGGTCTGTGCCACTGCCAAGCACATCATTACCCCCACGGATCATTTGCGGCGACGTTGCCTCGAACTCTTCGAAGCGCCTATGGAACGTATTATCGTGGCCCCTCCCGGCATCGCGGCAGGCCTGGAGAATCCCACCTTATCCGTCGTTGAGAAGCCTTACATCGTCCTGTTCTACGATCCCCTCACCGCCCCCCTGCTGGCGACCATCCGCGCCGCCCTGGAAAAACGCCGCGACGAGTTCCCGTTTACCCAGGTCGTCGTGGGACCGGGCCTCCCCGAAGAGCCAGCCCAGTGGGGACCGGGTGTGGTACGTATTGAGCAGTGCCCCGCGAATCACCTGGCCGGCCTCTACCAGGAATCCGCCTTCTTTCTCTATGCCGCTCCCCAGGACGGCTCGGGATTACGCATCCTGGAAGCCCTGGCTGCCGGGGTCCCAGTTTTGGCCGCAGGCTCCCGGGGCATTTCCGAAGTAGCGGGCGATGCCCCCATTTACTTCAACGGCGAAAGCCTGGACGCCTTTTTTCAGTCCCTCAAGCGGGTGCTGTCGGAAGACGGACAGAGCCGTGCCAAGCGTATTCAAACGGGTAAACAGATCGCCAGTCGTTACGACTGGGAAAAGACGATGTGGAAATTCCTCGCCGCCTTTAAATCTTTGTAATAAAAGGAGATACAACCCCAGAAAGCATCAGCAAAACCCTCCAGGACAGGGCAACACGAGAACTCGTGGTACAGTGGTAGGGATGGTCCTTGGCCATCCGGACCTCAATCTTAGCCGTAATCTGGAGAGATGCCCCATGACACGTAGACCCGCTGCACGCTTTCTCAAACGACTCCCCCTGTTGGCCCTGCTCATTGGCCTTTCCAGTGGGCAGCTGTCGGGCTGCAATGGCATTACACTGCCACCTATCCCCGTTACCCTCAACCTTATCTCCAATGTGGACGTATCGGCTGCGGCCGCGGCAGGGGGCTCCGCAGAAGTAAACCTCGGCGCATTTTGTGATCTCTTTACGGAAGAGGACCTGGACGCCATGGTCCGGGCCGCGGCCGGTGATCTCATCGCCGATCTCGTGACCATCACCCGTGTTGAGTTGGCTTCCACTAATCTAACCGCAACCGAAGGCACCTTCCAGCCCTTTACCACCGCAGAACTGACGCTGACAATCGTGGAGCCGGGTGCCGATGCGCTGCTCCTGGGTGCCGCGGCAGACAACGATGGGTTGGGGACCATGGTCTCACTCACCCAGAACAACCCGGTCGATCTGCTCAATGACCTCGAAGATGGACAATGTGGTGTGCCCACGCTCCGACTTGACGGGGCCAACCCCCTCGAAGCGGAGGATATACGATTTGACGTCAGCGTATCCGTTCTTGTGTACACCACGGTGAGCGCCCCGTAACCTTCTGGCTGGGCCGCCCCCCAGGCCCGGACGTCTCCCGGTCACCAAACACTTCAGCCAACCGCCACCCAAGCCGATGAATTCGGGCGCCATTTGCGTAATGTAATGGATTTGCGGCTCTGCGGTATAGTGACCGAGGTGGTATTTCGTCACCCCGCAGTCTTTGCTGCGCACAATGAAAGGATGTACGATGAAACTTAGACACGTAGTACGATTCACAAAACACTTCGCTCTGGTCGCCTTACTGACTGGACTGGCCGGCACCCAGTTGTCGGCGTGTAATGGCATTCCATTGCCTCCCATCCCGGTGACGGTGAGTTTGCTGGTTGATGCCAATATCGCAACAAATGCGGGACTCGATGGGGCGACCCAGGTCAATCTGGGAGCCTTTTGCGATCTCTTCACCGAAGAAGATTTGAATGCCATGATTCGGGCGGCGGCCGGGGATCTCATCGCCGATATCGCCACGCTCACCAGTGTCGAGTTGGCCGCAACCAACATCATGGTGACTACGGGTACCTTTGACCCCTTCACCACGGCAGAACTGACGGTCGACATTACCGGCAGCAGCGCCGATCCCCTGCTCTTGGGTACCGCGGCCGACAATGATGGCCTGGGCACGAGTTTCACGTTGACGCAAAACACACCGGTTGACCTCCTCAACGACATCCAGGATGGCGAGTGCGGCACCGCCGTCTTGCGGGTTGAAGGCGCCGACGCCCTCACCGCCGTGGACGCCACGTTTGACGTGTCCGTCGACCTGCTGGTCTACATCACGGTGAACACCCAATAGTCCCCGCAACACCCTGTCACCCGGCCCCGGTCGCCACACGGCGCACCGGGGCTTTTTCTCTACAGGTTGCATCCCCCGTAAGCGCTCACGTAGCATCTCACCGTGCACAACCCAACTTCCCCACATAGCGCAGCACGTCCTCTCCTGGCGCTCTGCGCATTGGCCCTGGCCTTTCGATTGCTCTTCCTCCTGGCCATGCCCCGCGTGCTGGATACGGCCGACGCCATCCACTACGTAGAAACGGCCAAGCACCTGGCGGCGGGCAACTTTTTCGGGTACGACCCCAAGATCCCCCTCTTTTACCCCCTCCTGGGTGCCCTCCTACACTTCATTGTTTCCGACCTGGAGTGGGCCTGTCGCATCGTATCCTTGATTGCATCGGTGCTCACCGTCGTCCCGATCTATCTCCTCGCCCGCGACCTCTTCGACGCCCGCGCCGCCCGAATGGCCGGGGTGCTCTTCGCCTGCTGGCCCTGGCTCGCCGATTACGCCTGCCGGGTTTCCACCGAGGCAACCGCAGTGTTCCTTTGGTTTTCTGCCCTGTGGCTGCTCCAACGGGGTCTGCGCCACGGTGGGTGGACGCTCTATCTCAGCCCCTTCGCCTTCTTCGCCCTTTGCCTGACCCGACCCGAGGGGCTGTTTATTCTGCTATGCAGTCTGCCCGCCGCCGTCATCCTGGGATGGAAGACCATTCCCCAGCTCGGTCGACGACTGTGCACCGTGGCTGCCCTGGCGGGCCTGTGCCTCGTGCTCAACACCCTCTATGTGCGCCAACTCACCGGTGAGACCACCGCCAACTATCGTATCGGCTTCATCCTCCAGGAATTCGACTATATCCGCTTCATACAGACCACCGTCACCAGCTTCAGCGACGTCCTCCCCGTCATGCTGGGCCCCGTGCTGTTTCTCTTCCTGGGTGTTGGATTTTTCGTCACCCGTGAGCGCAAGCGGGACATCCGGCTGGAGTGCTTCGTCCTCTTCTTCGCCGCCGCCCAATGGGGTATCAGCCTCTTCGTCTTGTCCCCTGCCCCCCGCTATCTCATGGCGACGCTCCTTGCCCTGTCGCTCTGGTCGGCCCAGGGCCTGGTCATCGTGGCGGACCAACTGGCCGAACGCAATCGCCCCCGCTGGCTCGTCGCCCTTCCCGTGCTGAGCGTGTTGGGCTTTTTCCTCCTTCACACCCTTATCACCGTAGGTTCCGAACATCTGGGCCGACGCCCCCGGGAGCCACGGGAATACAAGGAAGCAGGCCGCTGGATGGCGGAACACCTGCCTCCCGGCCTGGTTTTTACCCGCAAACCCCAAGTGGGCTACTACGCGGGAATGCCCTCTACCGGCCCCGCACGGGAAGATTCGCTAGAAGAGGCACTAACCCGCGCCAGAAACGCACAAGCCACCTATTTCGTGGTTGATGAGCGCTATACGGCCCAAATGGTGCCGTCCTTGCGCCCCCTATTGGACGAAAACGCCCACGTCCCCGGGCTGGCTTGTGTCCACGTCGTTGACCGATACCCCCAGGCCCGGGTCGTCATCTACCAACTCCTCCCGGAAGCCACCCCGTGAAGCCACGGAAGTTATTGGTCCATAGTGGCGGTGTCGGCGATTTTCTCTGCACCCTGCCCGCCCTCGCCCAGTGGCAGCCGACCGCGCACGTTGAAATCGCGGGGATTCCAGAGCGAGCCGCGTTGGCCGAGGCCGCCGGGTTGGCCGATGGGGTGCACGACCTGGAGCGCATCGGGTTTCACTCGGCGTTTTCCACGCCGAACGAGACCCTCCGCCAATTTGCCCGTCGTTTTGACAGCGCATGGGTCTGCATGGAGGATTCCGATGGCACACTGACCAGCAATCTCATCGACGCGGGCATCCCAGAGGTACAGTGCTTCCCCGGCGTCCCGCCCGAAGGCTGGGATCAACATGCGGCCCATTGGTACGCCCAGGCGTTGGGGGTCTCGGTCCGCCTGCCGATACACTTCGACTTTGGCCCTGCCGATGAAAGCTTCGATGTAGTTATCGCCCCCGGAAGCGGTGGCGCGGCAAAGAACTGGCCCATGGGAAACTTCGAATGGGTGGCTCGCCAACTTCAATCGGAGGGACACCACGTGAGCTGGTGCGGCGGTCCGGCCGAATCGGAGTGGCCCCTCCCCGCGCCGCAACTCCCGGAGACACCCCTGGCGTTATTGGCACCCCGCCTCGCCCGGTCGCGCCTCTTCATCGGAAACGACAGTGGCATTACCCATCTGGCGGCCGTCGCGGGATGCCCGACCGTGGCGATTTTCGGACCCACCAGCCCGGCGGTGTGGCGTCCCATGGGGCCGAAAGTGGCGGTGTTACACGAGCCCGCCTGGCCCAACCGCGAGACGGTGCTGGAAACGGCACGACTATTTCTTGGGGCATAAACTTTCCTGTCAGTCCGCTGTCGCTCCTACGCATAGAAACGCTATAATCTCTCCCTAACCTATTGACCCTTCCTCTATCCCATCGGGCCCCTATCCCATGCAGCCATCCACTTCCCCCTCCCTGAAACGCGACATTGGCCTCTTCGGCGCGACCCTGATGGGCCTCGGCTCTATCCTGGGCACGGGAGCCTTCATCAGTGTCGGTATCGCCGCCGGAATTACCGGCCCCTCGGTCATATTGGCAACGGCCCTGGCTGCCCTGGTGGCTACGTGCAATGCCCTCAGCAGCGCCCAGTTGGCCGCTGCCCACCCCGTGAGCGGCGGAGCCTATGAATACGGCTACCGGCTGCTGACGCCCGCGGCCGGCTTCACCGCGGGCTGGATGTTTCTCTGCGCCAAGACGGCCTCTGCAGCCACGGCGGCGTTGGGATTCGCCGGCTACGCCCTGGCCCTCTTTGGACACAACGATCAGATGACCCGTGTCATCGTGGCCCTCGTGACCATCGCCATACTGACCGCCATCACCGTGGGGGGCATGCGTCGCTCCAATAAGGCGAACACCCTGGTCGTCGGCATCACCATCGCCGCGTTGCTGATCTTTATCGTGGGCTTGCTCCCCGCGGCATGGCAAAACGGTGCGGACAATCTCCGTCCTTTCTTTCTGCCCTTTGAAGGTGAAGGCCACCACCCGGCGGCCGCCTTTCTGCAGGCAACGGCCCTCATGTTTGTGGCCTTCACGGGCTACGGCCGCATCGCCACCCTGGGAGAGGAAGTCCACGACCCGACCAGGACCATTCCACGGGCCATCGTCATCACCCTGTTGGTCTCAGCGGCCCTCTACGTGGGCCTGGCCCTGGCCTCCGTCACGGCGGCGGGGATTCCCTTCTTGAGTGCCGCCACGAATGAACAGGCCGCCCCGCTGGAGCTGGTCGCCCGCGAGTTTGCCCTGCCCAACGTCTGGCGGGTCGTCAGCCTCGGCGCTATCACCGCCATGCTGGGCGTGCTATTGAACCTGATTCTCGGCTTGTCCCGCGTGCTCTTTGCCATGGCCCGCCGCGGCGATGCCCCCGCCTTGCTGGCACGCATCAGCCAGGGGGCTTCCGTGCCCCACGCCGCCATTTGGGTTATCGGGCTGGCCATCGCCGGGTTGACCCTCCTGGGTGACATCAAGACCACGTGGTCCTTCAGCGCCTTCACCGTGTTGGTCTACTATGCCATCAACAATCTTGCCGCGCTGCGTCTGCCTCCCGAAGTGCGCCTCTACTCCCAATGCTGGGCCTGGGGCGGGCTGGCCTCCTGCCTCTTTCTCGCCTTCTGGGTTGAACCCGCCATCTGGGCTGCAGGACTGGCCCTTATCGCGTTGGGCCTGGTGGTTCATCGCCTGCGCAGCCCCCACCGGTCCCGCCCGACGGAGTAAAAAGTTTCCCATCCCATAGACCTGCGAATAATAGCGGCACGCCAGGGGTATATGCTTCAGGAACGCGTGGGGCGTTCGCTGAAAGGGATTGACCATGGCCATCGTGCTCGTTTACGTCGGAATATTGCTCGCTATCCTATTCTTCGCGGTGCTCTTTTACACCCTCGCCGTGCAGTCGCGGAAGAACTATACCTGCCCGGTGTGCGGCGAACGAATTCAAATGGAACACCTGGACGCCAGCCACTGCAACACTTGTGGGGCCCCCCTCGACCGGGCGGACACCGACTGACGAACCCGCGTCCATGGGGCGAGCGTCCGCATACGCCACTATCCCGCAAACCAAAGGAGTACTGCTATGAGCGAACGTACTGATTTACTCGTGGGCACCCGCCCGGAAATAACCGATGGCCGCATCATCATGAGCGGCGCGGAAGGTTTCGACGGCTACGAGATTATGGAATACAAGGGCATGGTCTGGGGCATCTCCGCCCGGGCGAAGGATATGGGGCAGGACATCGCCATGGGCTGCAAAATGCTTTCCGGTGGTGAGCTCAGTTCCTACACGGCACTCGGCGATGAATCCCGTCAGCGGGCTGTCGATCGCATGCTGAAGATGTCCGCGCGGCAAGGAGCCAACGCGATTATCAATGTGGAGTTTGAAATGGGCGGCGCCCAGCAGGGAGCCAGCCAGGTGGTGGTCCATGGTACCGCGGTTGTCATCAAACCCATCGTGGGTTACGTGCCCGTAGGCGCGGCCGGCAATATCCTCATGGAAATCAAAGACCGCCTTCCGGGCAACTGAGATGGGTCGAAACCAAACCCCTATCTATCTCCGGTGGCTCTGGTGGAAGCACACATGGCACTTTCAGGCGGCCCACAAGCCCCTGTGTGCCCGCTTCCACCAGGATGTGCTCCGTATAGGCCGTCTCCACCTCTGCCGCAGTTGCGCCGCCCTCTACGGTGGACTGGGGATTGCCCTGTTTCTTTCTCCCCTGTACGTTGGAGGCCTGTCCGTCGCGCATGGGATAGCCGTCAGCTTCTTGCTGGCCTTGGTACTCGTCTTTTCCACTCCGCCACTTTACCGCAGTGCGCCGCGTTGGTGGCGAGACCTCCTTCGCGGTGGGCTGGGCACCTCAGCCGGGATAAGCACGGTCATGCTTGCCTCGCCTGCATGGCCCCTTGGAGCCGGCCATCTGGCTGCCCTCACGGTGGCGTGGCCGGTCTATCAGCACCTGCGCCATCAACAGGTCCGGCAGCGGGATCGCTGTGCAGGGTGCCCCGAGCAGGCCCAATTGGGGATTTGTTCCGGATTCCAGCATCAGGCAGCCCATATCCGCGCCTACGAGGAATCCGCTACCGATTGGCTGGAGCAACGCATGATCCCGCCATCCCAACGAGAAGCTTTACCCGCACCCCGAGACCATACGTCCCCTGCGGAACATCCCGCACGCCCATAGCAGCGGCGAAGACCCGAGCGCCGCTCCCATCGCACACCCCCACATACATCGGGAGCGCGCGGCCCGCCGGGTGCGAATTTTCCAAGGCAACGACCAATCTCTCTGCCGCTCGCCCCGTGCCCCAAAAAAACACCGACACGACCCGAGTAGGTTTCGGGCGGTGCCGGTGGGGCAATTCAGGATTGATGAATCTACTGTCAGGCCATTGCGGGCCCGGCGATACGCTTAATGTGCTCCCAGGAGAAAATGCCGGAGCTGTGTCCGTCGCTCCACACAATACCGATGGCGTAGTTGCCGAGGGGGGCCACCGATTCCACACTGATATCGTCTGGGACACTGTCCGGATTCAGGATGGGCTGGCCGGTGAACTCATTGACGCACAGGGCGCACTGGCACGACACCCGAAGGGCCTTATTGGCCACATGGAAGACGTTTCCGTCCGGCAACGTGATGCGAAGCCGTCCCTGCTCCGGCACGACCTCGGGAAGGGCCTCCCCTTCAAGCCGCCGCTTGCCCACCGCGCGGTGGAGTTTTTCCGCCATCTCTTTGAAGGCCACGATATCCGCGCCGGCGTCTTTGTCGGAAGTATCGGACACACCCGGCATGAGCGGTAACTGGGCCAGGGTCTCGAGTCCGAATCGCTCTTTCAGGGTGGCCACACTGCTGCCGAAGATAAAGTGTTTCTTCTCGCAGTTATCACACAGGAAGTAGGACATGTTCTCCACGACCCCGAGCACCGGCACCTTGACCGATTCGAACATGAGGATACCGCGCGCCACGTCCACCAGCGAAAGGGCCTGGGGAGTCGTGACAATGAGAGCCCCATCGAGGGAGGCCTGTTGCACCAGGGTCAGCTGAATATCCCCCGTTCCCGGAGGCATGTCGATGATGAGGTAGTCCAACTCGCCCCAATCGGTCTGCTGAAGAATCTGGGACGTGTAGTTCGAAACCATGGGCCCACGCATCACGGCCGGGCGGTCCCCCATGACATAGCCCAGGGACATGGTCTTCAGGCCGTCGCACATGATCGGTTCGATCAGGTTATTCTTCATGTAGACATCGGGCTGGGGCACCTTGAAGAGGGTTGGCAGGGAGGGCCCGTAAATGTCTACATCCAGGAGTCCCACCCGGTGGCCTTCCCGTTGGATGGCCCGGGCCAGATGGGCCGCCACCGTCGATTTACCGACACCGCCCTTGCACGACGAGACCGCGATGATGGCCCCGACATTTTTCAGCGTATCAATCTGAGGGCCACTCTTTTCTTTGGGGGCCATGGCACTCATGGTAATCTGAACCGACTTCACACCCGGCAACTGGGCGACGGAGGACTCACATTCCTTCTGAAAATGTTCTTTCACCGGGCATGCCGGCGTCGTCAATTCCACGGTAAAGCGAACCGTACCGTCTTCGATTTCGATATTCTTGATAAAGCCGAGGGAAACGATATCTTTCCCAAAATCCGGGTCTATTATGTGACGCATTGCGTCGAGCACCTGCGTTTCGGTGACCATTGGTAACTCCTGTTGTCGTGTCCTGAAAATGGCTCTGCAGCGGGGCTCTGATCTTACGTGCTGGAGTGCGGTAATGTCTATCGCCACACGTGCCCCACATTCCATGCCATCAGTAAGGAAACACGCGCCAGGGAGAAATTATGCCCGAAGCGCCGCCACCGCCTAGCCGAAGGCTGGCTTTTCGAAAAGCTCCCCGCAGTACATGCATTTGTAGTGCTTGGCATTGGATACCCGCGTACAGGTGGGACAGGTCACCGCGCCCCCACCCATTTTTCCATCTTCCTTGCCATCGCGCATGTCGATTGTCCGCGCCATACGCTCCAGATCCGCGTCGGTAAGTCCCGCCTTATCACGAATCAGCTCCCATAGCGCCTGATTCAAGAGGGAAAGGCGATCCACCTGGTGCCGGAGTTCCTTAATGCTCTCCTGGGTCTCCAGGGACGCGTTCTCTGTCGCCCGCGTACTGGCCTTTCCGGCGTTTCCCGCACCGTATCCGCCGCGCATGGCATGTCCCATGCCGCCCATCCAAAGTAGCTCATCCATCCCACGTTCTCCTCGCTTGTTGCGGCCTGGTCCCACATGACGCGGCCACCTCCATAGTACCCCTACCGTAGGCATGGTATTTTATTCACGCAATGAGGTACCATATTTCCATGATTAACCAAGAAATACAAGATCGTCTGGAGAAGGTTCTCGCAGAAATCGCATCCTGCGTACACTGCGAGGAACATCTCCCGTACGCACCCAAACCCGTCGTCCGGGCGCACAGCAACGCGCGCATCCTGGTGGTGGGTCAGGCCCCCGGCACCCGGGTTCATGAATCCGGCATCCCCTGGGACGACCCCAGCGGGGTGCGGCTGCGCCAATGGCTCAATGTATCTAAAGAAGATTTTTATGATACAACAAAGTTTGCCATTGTACCCATGGGCTTCTGCTATCCGGGCCGGGAAGACCGGGGAGGCGACAAACCGCCGCGTCCGGAATGTGCACCCATGTGGCACGCCCGCCTGCTGGAATGCCTCCCCCGCATTGGACTTACGCTGCTGATCGGCAATTATGCCCAGCGCTACTACCTGGGGGAGCGGGCCGCCGATAACCTGACTGAGACGGTCCGACGGTGGCACGACTATGCGCCCCGGTACTTCGCCTTGCCCCATCCTTCGCCACGCAATAACTTCTGGCTGAACGACAATCCCTGGTTCGAGGACGAGGTCGTCTCTACCCTGCAGACCCACGTCCACGCCCTGCTGTCCCGTTAGTGGGCGAAACCCATCAGACCGTGCGTTGTTTCACCCTGTAATCACGCCAATACCAGTAGCCGAAAAGCAGCAATAGCACAAGGGACATGACCGAGGTGCATTGGGTCTGTACGAAATAGGCCCACGCTCTGAATCCCTCCCCAAGCCCTTCCACCCGGTCCGCCAGGGGATAGGCCTTGCCCCCGATATACATACAGGCGAAGGCCACGACCCGCCGTCGCCAGTCGGGCAGTATCCACAACGAGATGGTGAGGAATACGTGCCCCACGACATCGTAAATGTGGATGGGCATAGCCGCAATGGCAATGACCCACATCAACTGATGGTGTCGGATACGGTGCCGCAAGGTGTCGGCGTATTGCCGTTGACGCCACCCCACCCAGGCCGCACCGAGCACCCCCAGCGCCACCCCCAACACCATAAACTCCTTTCCCCACGGCGTTTTTCCCAAGAGGGCCGGGACGCCGCTGTACCAGTACCACTGGTTGAACTCCTGGTGCTGAAGGTGGTCTTTCATGGAACTCTCGTAGGCCGAAGCGAATTCGGGCAAGGGCACAATCAAGAGCATAAACACGGCGAATCCAATACTCAGGCTCGCACCATAGAAGAACCACCGGTAGCCCCCGACAAAGAGCAGATACAGAAGGGGAATCATGCTGATCTGGGGCTTGATGGTTGCGACCAGAAAGCCGATGAGAAACAGGCCGAGCATTCGGCGCTGATAGCCGTGCCACGCGCAGAGGCACCCACATACCACGATAAGCGCGCATTGTCCCTGATTCAACGCCTGGGCCACCGAACCCAGCAGGGCCGCCAACGCGATGTATATTCCCGTGGGCCCCCACGCCGACAGGCGCTGGAGGGGAGAAGCGAGAAGCTGTCGGGAAAAGTAGCAGATGCCCAGAAAGGCCATGAAACTCGTGAACCGATAGGCCCACGCGGCCACCGGCCAGGGCAGGAGCGCCAGGGGAAGACTGATGAGCGCCATGGTCGGCGGGTAGACAAAGGTGGCTTTATTGTTGGGCGGCTTACCGTAGATAGTGGTCCACGTCTCCGTAAAGACGGCGGGATCATGGGGCGAGGCACCATTCCACCAACAGACCCCTGCGGTGTACCAGCACTGGGTGTCATAATCCCAAATATAGCGGCCCATGTTTTTTATGGAACTCGCGTACACCAGGTACACCAATGCAAACAGAATGCACAGGGCA
Organism: Candidatus Hydrogenedentota bacterium; assembly: GCA_034669905.1. Classification (GTDB taxonomy): domain Bacteria; phylum Hydrogenedentota; class Hydrogenedentia; order Hydrogenedentales; family JAEUWI01; genus JAEUWI01. Next base: position 28,590 of record JAXMOL010000013.1, on the reverse strand, counting down.
ATCCACCGTCTACTACACCGCATCACTCCCAATTTCACCAGTCCGCGACCTCCCGTTCGCTCGCTCGGCTGCTCAGAAAGAGCAGCCCAGTGACAGGGAAACACTAGCACAGCGCACTACGGCAATTACAACCGCATGGGGTGCGACTGGAGGACTATTTTATTTCAGCGTGTGATGGGGCGGCCTGCTCCAGGTTATCAATGGCTTTTTGCAGGGCCCTCCCCAAGTCGTTGGCAAAGGGCCAACGAATCAGCACCATATGGTTACCGGGAACCACTACGACATCGACCCCTTTCTGCGCATAGCCTTCCCACCCGAAGGTGGGGTCACGTTTTTCCGAACCAGACGGATTGTGTTCTGCCCGAAACAAAGTAACCTTTACGGGTATGGGCTTTAGCGTGTATCCCGCCATAGCCTGCTTGCTGGACACCATGCTCTTGGTGCTATGGCGTACAAGTTGTTCTTTGACCATTTCCAGCCGCCGCTCCCTGATCGTGGGTTTCACGAGACCGGCATGAATCAGGTAGTACTGCACCGAGGTATCCAATTGAATCCAGCGCAGGTAGTCGCGCCACGTGAGATGCTCGCCCCCCTTCGACGGCTTGGAAAAAAGGCGTCCAACGGTGAGCCGCAGGGCATCCCGACCATAGCCCAAGAGCAATTTCCAGGTATAGCTCGTCATATAGAGGCGCACCCAGCAGCGGTTCAGTTGGTGCAGGGCATACTCAACGGTTAATCCCGGCGGCACTTCCGAATGATCGGGAATACTGCTGTCCAGCATCGCCAGGAAGGGCACTTCTTCCCCGGCCTCGAGCAATTGACGGGCCATCTCGTAGGCCACGAGCCCTCCAAAGGAGTAACCGCCCAGGTAATAGGGCCCATGGGGTCGTACTGCGCGGATCTCCTCGATACAACACCGGGCGATGGTCTCCACCGTGGCCGGCTCGCCAGATTGCTCCAGGGCCTCGAAATCCAGATCGGGAAATCCGTAGAAGGGCTGGGAGTCGTCAAGCGCGTTCGCAAACGTCTCGTAGCTTCCGCCGACATCGCCGGCCCCCTTCAGGCAGAAGAAGGGAATCCCTGTTCCTTTTTTCAGTTCTACCAGGCATTGGAAACTTCGTCGGGACGTGTCGTCATCCGCCCCATCGAGCAGCGCGGCCATGGACGCCACCGTGGGCGCATCGAAGAAGTCCCGCAAATCACGTGACTGCCCAAAGGCCTCGTTCACCTGATTCAATACCTGAATCGCGAGGAGAGAGTGACCTCCGACCTCAAAAAAATTGTCGTGCTTCCGAACCCCACCCACACGAAGTACGCGGGACCAGATTTCGGCGATGCGGGCTTCCGTGTCCGAGAAGTCTTCTTCCTCTTCCACGTCTCTCAGCACCACGCCCGGTGCGGGCAAGGCGTCCACATCCACTTTTCCGTTATTGTTTAACGGGAACTCCGCCAGATGAAGGAAATGGGAGGGCACCATATAGGCCGGCAGTTTATCCAGCAATCCCGCGCGCAACGTGGGAAGCGAAAGCTCCTCGGCAGCCAGGTAGTAGGCCACCAGGCGCATATCGCCCGGCTGGTCTTCCCGCGCGCGAACGATGGCGCTACGGACGCCGGGGAGACCATTCAGCACCGATTCAATTTCACCGAGTTCCACACGGAATCCACGGAGCTGGACCTGGTGGTCATTGCGGCCAATGAATTCGAGGTCGCCCTCCAGGAGCCGAACGAGGTCACCGGTCTTGTAGAGTATGGCGCCGTCTTTTTCGCTGAAGGGATCGGGAACGAATTTCTCACGGTTCAATACGGGACGTCGCAGATAGCCCCCGCCCACACCGGCACCGCCGACATACAGCTCACCCACTTCCCCCAGGGCCACGGGTGTCATGGTCTCATCCAGCACATGGGCGCTCAGATCATCGATGGCCGTGCCGATAAGATTCGGGGTTCCGGGCTGGGTATCTTCCATGGTTAACAAGCGACACGTAATGAAAACGGTGGTCTCGGTAATCCCATAGACAATATAGATTTCGGGGTCCGTGGTTCCGTGGCGGTCAAACCACGTGCGGAAGCCCGGGAGATCCACGGCTTCCCCGCCGACCAGCACATAGCGCAGGGCCAGGGATTGCCGGGATTCTTCGGCGCGTTGCTCGTCGACAAACTGCAATTGCTTAAAGGATGACGGCGTCTGACTCAACACGGTGACCTGCTCATCCTGCAGGAGTTGATAAAACTTTTCCGGCGAACGGCTGACAACATAGGGCACCATCACCACCCGGCCCCCATAGTAGAGCGCGCCCCAGAGCTCCCACACCGAATAGTCGAAGGCATAGGAGTGAAACATGGTGAAACTGTCGGATTCATCGAGGTCGAACCACTTTTCCATCCCGGTGACCAGGCGGGTCACGTTCCGGTGATAGATGAGCGCCCCTTTGGGCTTGCCCGTGGAACCGGAGGTATAGATGACGTAGGCCAGATCGTCGGCACTGCAAGGCTGTTGGGGATTCTCGACCGAGTAGCCCGTCAGGTCGGTGTCGATATGATCCAGCACCAACACCGTCACCCGCTGGTAGTCGAAGCGCTCCTGCTGAGCCACATGGGTGATGACAACCGGGCATTCGGCATCTTCGATGATGAGCTGCATCCGCTCGGCGGGGTAGACGGGGTCCATGGGCACGTAGGCCGCCCCGGCTTTCAGTACGGCCAAGATGGCCACCACCGTGTCGATACTGCGGTCAAGGCACAAGCCGACCAGGGTGCCCCGTTCCACCTGATGGGCCATCAGATAATGGGCCACCTGGTTGGCGCGCCCATTGAGCTCGGAATAGGTCAGGGTCGTACCGTCGCAGGTAATTGCGGGGCCATCGGGACGCCGTACAACCTGGGCCTCAAAAACCCCTTGCAGGGTGTCCCGCGCTGCCGCCGGGGTATTGCCTTTCGGGTGTGCACCCGCCGGGGAAGGGGTCCCGGACCCCGTCGCGGGGGATGGCACGGCAAGGGAGAGCTGCCCAATGGCCTGGGAAGAATCCGTCGCGCCGGACTCCAGCAGATTGACGAAGCGCTCCAGCAGCGTGTTGGCAGTCTCTTTCTTATAGAGCGCCGTGTTGTATTCCAGGCTCAGTTCGAAGCCTTGCTCCGTCGGCAATACCGCCATGGTAAGATCAAACTTGGCGCCCCCATTGCTGTATTCCCGCCCCTGGATCTTTACTTCGCCCAGTTGGACGCTATAGTCCGGCGTGTTGTGGTACACAAACATGCCCTGGAAAATCGGCGTCCGACTGGGGTCACGGTCAATCTGGCAATCGGCCACCACCTCGGCAAAGGGGATATCCTGGTTTTCCTGGGCACTGCGGCTCCCATCGTGCACCCGATCCAGCAATTGGGCGAAAGGCAGGTCGCGCCCGAGGGCGGTGCGGATGGCCACGGTATTGATGAAGTAGCCAATCAGCGGCTCAAACTCCACCCGATTGCGACCGGCCAGGGCAATGCCGACAATGCAGTCTTCTTGCCCGGTGTAGCGATAGAGCAGGGCCTTCCAGCCCGCGAGCATCACCACAAAGGGCGTGACCCGATGGGCGGTCGCCAGGTCCTTGAGGGAGTCACTCAGTGCAGGGGAAAGGGTCACGGTGATCGCGTCACCCGCGAAGGTCTGCCGCGGGGGACGGGGAAAATCGGTGGGCACTTCCAGCACGGGAAGGGGGCCCCGCAACTGCCGGCGCCAATAGCTCCGTTGTACATCCAGCGCCGTGCCATTGAGTCCTTCCCGCTGCCACACCACATAGGCCGCATAGTCGCAGTCCGGAAGGGCAGGGACCGTTTCAACCCCTTCTTCCGTGTAGGCCTCAGAAAGGGCATGGAGCAAGACGCTGATAGACCAGCCATCAAAAACGATATGATGGATGACCAGTGCAAGCTGATAGGAATTTTTCCCAAGGCGGTAGAGTTCGCCCCGTAGCAGGGGGCCTGTATCCAGGGGCATGGACTGTCGCGCGAGCTGACGGGCCCGTTGCGCCACGTCTTCTGCTTGCGCCCCCTCCGTCAGGGACCGCAGGTCGATCTCGGGCACCGAAACCAACACTTCGTCTTGAATATACTGACGCGGCACCCCGCCCTCTTCCACGAACTTCATGCGCAGGGCTTCGTGGCGCGCGATAACGCGGTTCAGGGCGGCTTCAAAGCGTTTCGGGGCGAGTGGCCCTTCGAGCCGAAACATCAGCGAAATATTGTAGGCCGACAGCCCCTGCTCGAATTTAGACAGGATCCATAGCTGCTCCTGGGGCGAAGAGAGGGGCAATGACGCCGCACGATCAACGGCTTTCAGGGCCGGCAGCGTGACCGTGGTACCGGCAGCCACCGCGCGGGACAAGGCCTCTGCCTGGGCGCGCAGCGTGGTAGATTCCAGGATTTCACGAAGGGGCAGCCGCACCGAGAAGCGCTCTTCCAATCGGGCGACCAACTGGGTGGCCAGCAGAGAGTGCCCCCCCAGGTTGAGGAAATCATCTGCACATCCCACCGAGGACACGCCGAGGAGGGTTTGCCAGATCTCCGCCAGTGCTTTTTCGTGTTCCGTTTCCGGCGCGACGAACTCATCCCGCTCCAAATCCCCGGAGGGTGGGGGCAAGGCCTTGGAATCGATCTTTCCGTTGCCATTCAGGGGAAAGGCGTCCATGTGCACATAGCGGGACGGCACCATGTAGGGTGGCAGGGTCGCGGCGAGGTGTTCCCGCATGGACGCCGCCGCCACGGGCCTATCGGCGAGGTAATACCCCACCAGCCGCTGGTCGCCGGGCGTATCTTCCCGCAGGCGGACAACCGCGCCCAGCACTTCCTGATGGGCGGCCAACTTGGCTTCAATCTCTCCGAGTTCCACGCGGAAACCACGAATCTGCACCTGGGTATCGATACGGCCAATGTAGGCCATGTCCCCTTCTTCCCGGCGCACCAGATCCCCGGATTTATACAGGGTGCCGCCGTCGGGGTCAAAGGGATTGGGGATAAAGCGTGCCTCGGTCAAATCGGGTCGTTTGAAGTACCCCGTGGCATTGCCTTCTCCCCCCACATAGAGCTCCCCCTCCTCACCGATCTCGACCGGCTTGAGGTTTTCGTCGAGAATATAGCAGGGCTGATCGGGAATGGGCACACCGATATAGCTCGGCATGTCGGGGGTGGCTTCATGCTGAAAGACGCGACGATAGGTCACGTAGACCGTGGTCTCCGTGATGCCATACATATTGATAATCTGGGGCTGGTCGTCGCCGTGCCGTTCAAACCAGGACGTCAGGCTGTGGAAGGAAAGGGCTTCACCTGCCACGACCACACAGCGCAGGCCAAGTTTTTTCCAGGCAGATTCCGGCAGGGTATCTTCGTGCAATTGGAGCTGGCGAAATGCCGACGGCGTCTGGCAGATATGGGTGACCTGTTCCTCCACCAGCAATTGGTAAAAATCTTCGGGAGAGCGCCCCACCTGATAGGGCACCATGACGACCCGACCGCCATGGAGCAAGGCACCCCACATTTCCCACACGGAAAGGTCAAAGGAGTAGGAGTGGAACACTGCCCAGGATTCATCACGGCTGAAGTGAAACCAATGGTCCGTCGATGTGAAGAGGCGGACCACATTCCAATGGGAGATGGGCACGCCCTTGGGCTTACCGGTTGAGCCCGAGGTAAACATGACATAGTTCAGGCTGTTGCCCGACGCCACGTTGGCCACATTGTCCCCTGGGAGGGCGTCCCAGGGCGTCACTTCGCCATCGAGCACCACCAGCGTCACGTCCTGCTCGTCCGCGAAGCGATCCGTCTGGGCTTCGTGGAGAACAACCACCTTGCACTGGGCTTCTTCCACAATCATGCGCACCCGCTCGGCCGGGTAGAAAGGGTCCATGGGCACATAGGCCCCACCTGCCTTCAATACCGCGAGGATAGCCACGACGGTGTCGATGCTGCGGTCCAGGCAGAGGCCCACCAGATCTTCGTGGGAAACGCCCAGGGACTGGAGATGGCGCGCCAGTCGGTTGGCACGCCGATTCAGCGCGGCATAGCTCAGGGTTTCCCCCGAACACGTCAGGGCGGACGCGTCGGGTGTTTCTACAACACACCGCTCAAAGCGGACGTGCAAACACGAATCGTTACTACTAGCTTCCATCGCTCTCTACAGGATCCCAGTTCGTGACAACGGGCGGTTCTCGCCCATGTCCCAGCCCCCTCCCCTGCGTAGTATACCCGTTCTCACAATCAAAAGTAGAACGGAATCAACTACAAAATGTTGTGGTGAACCGATGTACGAGATTCAGACATCAACACCCTGTAGATCTGTCGGAATTTCGGCACCGGGGGCGAATTGTGTGTAAAACTGTGTCGCTTCCCTTTGGAGCCGGAGCCGTCTTGCCGAGCACCTCCCCCCTTCCACGTCCGCCGCCCGCCTGAACGCACCATCGCCCGGCGACAAATTTACCCCTTTTCCGATACGATTTTGCGGTCCCTGCCGTGTTAACATAACGCAAGAATTCAGACAACCTGGCATCCAAAAGGAATCCCGTGAGTACTTCCACCTCCATAGCCTCCGTGCGCGTGTTACCCGAAGATGTGGCCAATAAGATCGCCGCAGGAGAAGTCGTGGAACGCCCCGCATCGGTGGTGAAAGAATTGGTGGAGAATGCGCTGGACGCCGGGGCCGGGCGTATCACTGTCCGCGTGGTGGCGGCGGGACGACGGCTCATCGAAGTCATCGACGATGGCCATGGCATGTCGGAGCAGAACGCCCTGCTGGCCATCGAGCGCCACGCGACCAGCAAGATTCGCTCAGCAGAAGACCTGGAAGACGTGACCACCATGGGCTTTCGCGGAGAAGCCCTGGCGAGTATCGCGTCCGTTTCCCGCTTTGAACTGGTGACGCGCCGCGCAAAAGATGACAGCGGCACACGCATCCGCATTGATGGCGGCATCCTCCGCGATGTGGAACAAATCGGTTCCCGCCCCGGCACCCGCATCACGGTCAACCGCCTTTATTTCAACACACCGGTTCGTGCCAAGTTCCTCAAAGGGCTGACCACCGAGCTGGGCCATTGCATCGACGCCGTTCAACGCCACGCCCTGGCACGCACGGGCGTCGGCTTTCAGTTTATCCACAACGACAAGATGCTCTTGGATATCCCCGCCCATGCGAGTCTGAAAGAACGGGTCGCTCTCATCTGGGGACTGAACTTTGCCCGCGACATGGTCGAAATTTCGGGGGAGCAGGCGGGCTTTCGGCTTCACGGCGTCGTTGGACGTCCCGGGCTCACCCGTTCGGTACGCTCCCATCAGTTTTTCTTTATGAACCACCGCCCGGTCATCAACCGCTCGTTACAATATGGTTTCGAAGATGGCTACCGCGGTCTGGTGACGATTGGGCGCCATCCCATCGGCGTGTTAATGCTGGAAACCCATCCCCGTTACGTGGATGTGAATATTCACCCGGCGAAACGGGAAATTCGCTTTCGGGATGAGCGGGTCGCCCGCGATGCCGTACGGGATATCGTACGCCAGGCCCTGGCGGAGGATCAGGCTTCTATCGTGACCGCGCCGGAAGTCGCGCGTCCCCAGCAGGCCCAACTAACGCCGACGCCCGCACCCGCACCCACATCGGAAGACGTAGCACCGCCTTCGCCCTCCCTGGACGCATCAGATGTCACGGAAACGTCGCCCCCCCCTGTGGAAATAGTCCCACCGGTTCTACCGACGTCACCCCAAGAAGCCAGGCCCACGGCAACGGAAGTCCCTTCTCCATCGGCAGCCCCGTCGCCCGACAGACCCACCCCCTCGGTGGCCGCGGAGCCGGAACCCGACACACACCCCGCGACCGCGCCAACGGCCGCGCCCGTTCCAGCACCGGCTCCCGTGGCACAACAAGACGATCTCCCCGGCTTTGTCGAGAAGCACGACATTGAGCGTATTATCCCCGAGGCGGTGTATCGTCCCGTCGGCGGGATGACCGACGCGCCGCTCCAGATCTTTGATACTTATCTACTGGTGCCCGGCGACGACCGCCTGCTCATCATTGACCAGCATGCCCTCCACGAGCGCCTGAACTACGACGGCCTCGTCGCCGAGTTGGAAGACAATACCTACGAATCCCAACAGCTCGCGGTGCCCATCGTCATTGAGGTAGCGCCATCGCAGGTCCGCCTGGTGGAAAGCAACCTCCAACTCTTCCGCGATGTGGGCATTGAACTGGAGCCCTTTGGCGGCAACACCTTTCAGGTCACGGCCATCTGCCACCTCTATGAAGACGGCAAGGTGCGCGATCTCGTCTATCACATCCTCGACGAATTGGGCCAGGGCGATCTCTTTGACCGGGGACAGGTCTTGTCCGACACGCTCCGGCTCGCGACGCGGGCCTGCAAGGCCTCGGTGCGGGCCGGCGACCCCCTGACCCCCCAGGAACGGCGGGGTCTCCTCGAAGGCTTCGAGCGCCTGCGTCCGCCCTACACCTGCCCCCACGGCCGACCCATCATCGTGGAGCTCACCCAGAATCAGATGGAAAAAAGTTTCCGGAGAATCCAGTGAGCAGACCAGAAGTACCCCTCATCGCGGTCGTAGGCCCCACCGGCTCCGGCAAGTCTTCCCTGGGCCTCGCACTGGCCGCCGAACAAGGTGCCGAAATCATTTCGGTCGACTCCATGCAGTTTTACAGCGGCATGGAGATCGGTACGGCGGCCCCCTCGCTGGATGACTGTGCCCGGGTCCCCCACCACTTTGTGGGCTTTCTCGAACCCGATGAAGAGATCACGGCCGGCACCTATCAGGACATGGCCCGTGCGCGCCTGGCGCTTCTTCGGGAAGAAAGCGTACCCGCTGTGGCCGTCGGCGGCTCGGGCATGTATGTGAGCGCCCTCATCGACGGCATCTTTGACGGGCCCGGCGAAGACCCGGCCATCCGAGAACGCCTTCAGGCCGACGCGGAACGCCTGGGCAAGGAATATCTCCTGGAGCGGGTGCGCGAAGTGGACCCGGACTACGCGCAACGCATTACGAGCAGTAACGACCTCGTGCGAATTGTGCGCGCCCTGGAAGTTTATGAGCTCACCGGACGCCCCTACAGCGAACTTCATCGGGAGCACCGTGCCCGCACGCCCTCCCTTCCCTGCTTCCAGTTTGCCCTGGACTACCCCAATCGTCAGGACCTCTATGACCGCATCAACCGGCGGGTCCTTCAGATGATTGACGATGGATGGGTCGCGGAAGTGCAAGAATTGCTCGACCGGGGATATGGCCCTCAGATTGAGCGCCTGAAAGCCCTGGGTTTCCGGGAGATTGCGGCCCATCTGCGCGGCGAAAAAAGTCTGGATGAGGCCATCGTCGCCGCCCAGTTACATCACCGCCGTTATGCCAAACGACAGCTCACCTGGTTTCGTGCGGACCCGCGTATTCACTGGCTCAAGGCCGGGCCGGGCACGACTACCGCAAGCCAACTGGCGGAACTGAAGGCCTACGTAGCGGCGCAGACGGGCAGGGACGCACCTAAGCAAGCCCCCCTTCACCGCTTTCTTTCGGGCATCAACGGACACCATCGAAACGGCCACGGATGATGAATAGCAACGCGCAACTTGCGGAATGCTTACTGAACTCCTACCGAACCCGCTTTCGCAAGTTGAAGGCCTTGGGCGACGGGGCACTTGACCCGTTGGAGTCAGAGGACTGGCATAAGGTCCCCTCCGGTGGCGTAAACAGCATCGCCGTCATCATTCAACATGTCAGCGGCAACATGCGTTCCCGGTGGACCAATTTTCTGACGAGCGATGGCGAAAAAGCGGACCGTTTCCGCGATCAGGAATTCGAGGCACGGACGGAGCAGACACCCGAAGAACTGAGAGCCCACTGGGAGGCGGGCTGGACCGTTTTATTGGATACGCTGGCGAAGCTGGAAGCCGAAGACCTGACCCGCACCGTGACCATTCGCCGACAATCGCTAACGGTGGTGGACGCGATCAACCGCCAGTTGGGCCACTACGGATACCACGTGGGACAACTGGTTTACCTTGCCCGAATGCACCGTGGCGATCGGTGGACAAGCCTGTCCATTGCGCCGGGTGAGTCGGAACAGTACCAGGCTAAGGCGGACGATTGAACCCCATGAAGCAACTGCTCCTCAAAGGGTTCGCCTTCGGTATACTTAACGGACTACTGGCCCTCCTGCTACTCTATGCCCATGCCGCCACGCTGACGAAGGTGCCATGGGAAACCGACTCCGTCCTCCTTACGATGCCCCAGTCGGCCCATCGCGACCTGGCCCTGCTGGGCACGTCACGGACCTATCTCTTTTCCCGCTTTGAAGAACACCACGCCGCGATGGAGACTGCGCTGGACCGCACGGTTTTCAACATGGCCCTGCCCCAGGGCGGCGGCATCACGCCTGCGCGTTTTTATCTGGAGCGTTTTTTCGAATCGGGCAATACCACCGACCGGGTCATTTACTTCCTGGACCCCTTCGTGCTGTACAGTGAAGGGGCCAACACCAACCACAAGTTTGTGTACTTCGAACCCTTTCAGGTGCGCTTCTTTGGAAAACTCGTCGCCAATGGCTACCCCTACCGGCGCATCATTACCTATGCCCGGTCCAAATTCAGTGGGGCGTGGCTTTTCCAGGGGCCCCAGCCCCTGGTCCATCACATCGCGCCTATCGCAGCGGAAGAAGTCACCGCCAAACGCATCGCGCTGCGACTGGACTCCCTCTATCCCATTGGTCTGCAGGAAACCGTCTTCGAAACGTACACGGCAGAGTTTGCGCGCATCGTGGCCCTGTGCGAAGCGAACGACACGCCCCTGACTGTCATCGTTCCCCCTACCCTGCTCGGCCCGGAACCGGGACACGCGGCGATGGTAACTTGGCTCGGGGGCCTGGTAAACGAGGGGCGCCTGGATGTCTACGACTGGGTCAACGTCATGCCCGACCGGACAAAATACTACAACCTGGACCACATGAACTTGGGCGGCATAGAGACCTTCATGAATGGGTGGCTGCGGCCCCTGCTGGATGGGGAACACGTGGATTGATTATTCCCGTGCTGGCGCACGATGCTGTCGGGCCGACGGCGCTCCATAGGCCACCGTCGTGTGTCAGGCGTTCCGCCTGACACAAAGCCCGTGATGAGAGTGCAAGGGCATCAAGAGGCAGGCGGCATGTTTCTCGGCACGATCAAAGGGACACGTGATTTCTAATGTCCTTCCGACATGACCTGTCCGCCGGAACGACCAACCCACTCAATTCACCCTTCACCCTTCACCCTTCACCCTTCACCCTTCACCCTTCATTCTTCCCAAACCAATACCTGCTTGTCCGCCAGGAGGCGTTTCTGGAGCTTGGGCACGTCCACATCCTGCACGGCCACGCCCCCGTCGATCGCCATCACGGCCGCCGTAGCCGCCGACTGGCCCAGCACCATGAACACGGGCTCCATGCGAATGGAGCCATAGGCAATGTGGGATGCCGACAGGGCCACGGGCACGAGGAGGTTGGTGCTGTCTTTCTTCGCAGGGCGAATGGAACGGTAGGCGATAGGGTAGGGACCGAAGCCGCCCACTTCCACGTCGCCTTCGTTCAACACCCGGCCATCCTTCACATAGCGTTGCATGTGGTGGGAGTCCATGGTGTAGGCCCCCAGGCCCACCGCATCGTCGATTGTGCGGGTGCCCATACAGTTCTGCTCGATCATGACGTAGTCGGAGATCATACGGCGCGCTTCGCGGATGTAGAGTTGGTGGGGCCAGCCGCCATTGTCGAGGAATTCGTCTTTCGGCAATCCCCACTGCTGCATTTCGTCGTGGACCGCTTTCGGCACACGCGGGTCATTCGCCAGGAAATACATGAGTCCCTGCTGATAGTCTTTGTGGGCCTGAATAATCCGTTCCCGGGTCGCGTAGTCCCCTTCGGGATAGTCGTAGTTGCCGCCGATGAAATCGGTGGCAAAGGCCCCCTTGTTGTTCGTGTCCGTCTTCGAATTGGGCATGGCCTTGGACAAGTTCATCACGGTCCAATGTCCGGCCTTGAGATAACGAAGCAGCAATTCGTAGTCGAAGGAGTCGTAGTTTTCCGGCTTGGGAAAGGGCAGACGGTTGTCCGGGTCGTTGGTGAGGCACATGCGGAAGCAATAACCCTGGACGCGGTGGTCGCCACTCCCTTCTTCGCCCGGGCCTCCCTCCTGAATATGGGGCAAGAGGCCGCTCGAGGGATCGCCGGGCACGACGTAGGGGTCGATGGGCACCTTAAACTGGTGAAACTTCGCGTGCTTGGTCTGGACCCCATTGAGGGTTTCGCCATAGGTCGCGTTGGATTCGCGGCCCACATGGAAGGGCACGCCCGCGAGGGCCATGAGGTCCCCTTCGTAGGTGGCGTCGATGAAGACCTTCCCCGCGTATTCCTTGCCACTTTCCATGGTGATGGAACGAATGGCACCGTCTTCCATCACGATACCATCCTCGCGGTTTAGGCGCTCCCCAAAGACCACCGGCACCTTGGCCTCTTTCATCATGGTGTTGAAGGTCGCCTCCGCCACGTGGGGTTCAAAGGTCCAGTTCTCTTCGTTGCCATAATGCTTTCCGAGCCGCTGGTAGAACTCCCGGGAGATACCGCCGATGGCCTTTTTGTTGCCAATGTCCGTCGCGCCCAGCCCGCCGGAGCTCAAACCACCCAGATGCTGCCCCGGCTCAATGACGATGGCGGTCTTGCCCATGCGGTGGGCCTGCACCGCCGCGACGACGCCCGCCGACGTGCCGCCATAGACGACCAGATCATAGCGCGGGGCCTGGGCAGCGGCCGAAAAAACCATAAGAGCAATCGAGACCAAACTTACTAGATATTTCATGACACTTCCTCTGTTTTCAAAATCTCGTGAACCCTTGGGCAACATCTGCTCGGAGTGCGGATTTTCTTACCCACAACAACGCACACGTTCGGCCGTTCCGAGCACCATATGCCACGTTTACCGGCTTCTTTATGTAAACCCCAGGGCCTGCTTGTTAGCCCGCAAACAAATCATATAGCAGCCAACCCAACACCGAAAGGATGGGCACTACGTAGCAGACCATGAATGTACGGGCGAAAAAGAGTGCCCTCTTGTCCCCTATCGCCTTTGCCTGACGGACCAGCGCGCCAAACGCCGCCGTGCCCGCCACGAAAGCAAGTAGTTGGGTCACCACACCGCCAGGGAGGTCTTCGAATACGGCGGTAACTAACAAGGGAAGCAGCGCCAAGAACCAAAGCCAATTGGATTGCGATAGTCCCGCGCCCTCTTGGAGTTTTTCCTTTGTCGTCATTCCGTTGTATCCGCCTTTCTGGGGCACTCCTACCAACTGCGACTACTTCTCACTCCCTGCGACCGGCCAACTCGCCCGCAGCGGACTCTCAAACAAGCCCATCTTCTCCAACGGAATCGCCTCAAAACCCAAGGCCAAGGCGGGCGACGACGGCTTCAGGCGATAATCGTGTTTTTCCTTGTTCACAAAGAGCGGATCCGTGTCGGACAAATTGTCTTTGTATTCGATATAGGGGTCCGCCTTGCCTTCCACGTCCTTCCAGCCTTCGCCCACGAAGATATTGCGGGCCACCAGGTTGCCCACCGGGGCCGCGGGCTCGTTCTCGATAATATTCACCAGTTCCGGATAACGCTCGGAGTAGGGCGGCTTGTTGTAGGCGATGCCCTTGAGGGTGCCCTTTTCCTTCGCTTCGGCGATCCATTCGTCGGAATGGCCGTGGGCCCAACCCATGGCCCGGGCGTCGATATGCAAGGCCTTTTTACAATCCACAAAAATATTGTTCACCACCGAGCAATCCCGACCGCCGCCGATGAAGGCCGCCCGATAGACATTGCGGAACACATTGCCCACCATATCGGCCGAAGAGAACATATCATCGAGGTAGATGCCCACGCTGCCTTTGTCCTGATAGCCGTTGATGTCATAGAGATAGTTGTGACGAATCATGTGGCCCCGCTGGGTCCAGTCCCGACCCGTGTACATGGCGCCTGCATCGTTGGACTCCAGACACACGTCGTGAATTTCGTTCAGCTCGATGAGGTGGTCGTTCCCGCCAAAACCGATGGCCATGTGGGGCGCGTCGTGGATGTAGTTGTTTGCCACGCGGTTGCCCACGCCGTGCACATGGATACCCGCCGCATAGACGCGCTTGATCTCGGCGTAGTGGTGCACGTGGTTATTCACGGCAAAGTGACCCGCCGGTGTGAGCGTGGTGCGGTCACCGCCGCTGATGCTGATGCCGGAGGAGCCCATGCCGTAAATATCGCAGCCTTCGACGCCGTGGTTCTTACCGCCGCTTACCGAAATGGCGCCCCCGCCACTGTTCCGCACGGTCAGGCCGTTGAGGCGAACGCCTTCGCCCTCGCGGACCGACACCACACCGCCCCGGGCGCCTTCCAGGGTAAGCCCCTGAATGGTCACAAAGGATGTCTTTTCCAGCTTCATCAGATTGGGCAACAGGGTGACCATCACCTCGACATTCGCAGGGTCGGAGGGCGGCCAGAAATAGAGGATGCCCGAATCCCGATCCAGATACCATTCGCCGGGCGCATCCAATTCGCTCAACAAGTTATAGGCGTAATAGTAGCCGCCCTTACGGTAGCCGTAGTTATGATAGGGCTCTTTCACCGTGAGCACCTTGGCCTCCGTGTCAATGGTCGCAATGGGATGGCGCTGCTCGGACCAGTCCCAGAACCAGTAGCCATGCAGCCAGGCATCGGCCTCATCGACCCAACCTTCCGGGCGAGGGTCGTCGTAAATGAAGGAACCGGTCTTGCTGCCTTTTCGGCCGTGGATAACGTGGCCGTCGTAGTCGGTAACATCGACGATATCGACAAAGCCTTCGTTGGGCCAGCGGGACAGGGTCATGCGCTGGCCATCGAAAAAGAGTTCCACCCCGCCACCCGCAGGTGAGCCGAATTCGGTGATGCCCAAGGCCTTAAGATTCACCTGCACCACCGTGTCCCGTGCGGTCTCGTCAAGACGCCCCAGGGTGGCCTCATCGGTAACGGGCGCAAAGCCCGTGACCAGACGTCCGCCGAGGAGTCGGGCCCCCGATTCGGCCACATAGCGGATGGGCGCAGCGGCGGTGCCCGAGTCCTGGACACCGAGGGTGAAGGGCTTTTCCAGGACATAGTCGCCGGTCTGGATATGGACCTCGGCCCCTTCCGGCAGGCCGTCGTTGGCTTTCGCTGCGCGAATAGCATCCCGCGCGGCTTCCAGGGTCGGGTAAGTGGCGTCGGGGCCGACGTGGAACTGGGCGGGCTCGGCGACGGTCAACGGCGCCAGGAAGGCAGCTATCAGGGTCACGGAAAAATACTTCATCATGGGTCAAGGTCTCCAGAAGGTATCGGTAATGCAGAACAAGCGACCAGCATAGCACGGGGCGAAGGCGGGTGTTAAGGGAAGACCTTAAAGGACCTAAACGACGAAAAGGACCTAAAGGACAAATCCGCCTGGTGAGCCTGCTTCATTCGTCCTTTAGGTCCTTTGCGCTCGTGACTACGGTCCCCCATAGTCACGCAATGCCCTGCCGCTCCTGCGGCGAATCGTCATACAACACGCCCCACATCCAGGTCGCCGCATGGGCAAAACGAAAAACGGCGCACCCGGAATCCCAGGTGCGCCGTAGCCAGACACGTTATCGTCTATTTCTCGATCACAAACTCATCGCGCAGTTTTCCGTCGATGTCATAGGCTTTGTAGGTCAGTTTGTTGCCGTCGATCTTCAGGTCGAGCACCTGATAGGTCGCCACGTTGGTCATGCCGAATTCGGTGTAGTCGAATTCGCCCTGATCATAGTGCTTCGTCCCCGAGACCGACACAATATAAATCGTGCCCTCGGCAGGCGTCGCCACCCGCTTCTCGTCCTTCATGGGCCAGGTGCGCAGATAGGCGTGGTCGTGTCCCTGAAGGGCGAGGTCCACATGGTACTTGTCGAAGAGGCTGCCCCACAGTTCACGGACCTCGGCGTTGTTCCGATTCTCGCCGGAAGAATAAGCCGGGTGGTGATAGATGGCGAACTTCCAGAGCTTGTCCGACGCCGCCAATTGGGCGTCGAGCCATTCCACCTGGTCGGCCGGCGCCACGTTGGAATCGAGCACCACAAAAAGGGCATTGCTGTATTCAAAGTGGTAGGCCCGTTCCGGCGTCACGCCTTCGGGTCCATTCAGCGGCAGGTTGAAAAGCTCAAGGTACATCCACGGCCCCTTGTCACCCTGGTCTTCGTGGTTACCAATGGCGGGCACAAGCTGTTTCCGATTGAAGATGCCGTCCGCATTGTAGAAGAAGCTGTCCCAGTCATCCCGCTCGTTACCGCGGTTAATGAGGTCACCCGCCATGATGTAGAAGGCCGCATCGGGTTCCGCGGCGTAAGACTGATGGGCCAATTTACCCCAGGTATCCAGGCCATTCTGCGCGTCGCCCATATAAATAAACTTGAAGGGCGCATCTTTTGCCGGGGCAGTCGTAAACTCAACCGGCTCCGTCCAGCCGATACGGCTGCCGTCCCCCACTTCATATTCATAGACCGTTCCGGGTTCGAGCCCGATGAGGTTCACGACATGGCGGTGGACGATGGGGTCGTTGATGGTATTGTGGCTGACCAGCGTGCTCGTGTTGGCAGCCACCATGATCCACCGATCGGCCGCTTCCGAGCCGGGCAGCTTCTTCATGCGATACCGCAGGGCCGCGTTATTCACCGCCGTGCTCGTGCGCCACTGTACCGTCTGGGTCGTCTTCGGATCACCCGTCCACGTTAATACCACCTGGTCCGGCTTCTCCGTGGCGGGAAAGTCCGTCGTCTGATAGACGTTGGTCAACTTGGCGGAACGACGCTTGTTTTCATTGCCCCGGAAGAGGGTCTGCCCGGCGAGGGCCTCGGGGACACCCGTCAGTTTGGCCTCATGCCAACTCACATAGATGCGCTCCTCCTCCTTGAAGGTACCGGTGGTATACTGCCCCGGATAAATCTGATTGACCTTGATCACATCCCCTTCGTTCTGCGGTTCGAGGACCGCGAAATAGTGATCACCACTACCGCTCAGCGAGTTGACGCCAAGCCCGACTTCACCCGCCGGAAAGGCCTTCCGCCAGCCCTCATAGTCACCGTTATCCGTCTTGGCAACGAGGTCGGTTTTCTCGAAGCCCCGCTCCCCGAGCCAGAAGACGACTTCATTCATATCGGCCTTGCGGAATACATAGATATTCACTGGCACGTTAACGCGAAAGGTCACGTGTTCCGTTCCCAGAATATGGCGCTCTTCCTCGGTGAGGGCGGCGTGGACTTTTTCCACCGAAATGTTTTTGAGCTCATCGGTGGGCAGGGTCTGCTGTAGACGCTGGACGACCCCCGCGACCGTATCGTGGACCGACGGGTGGTTACCCACGTGGGCCTGGGCCATGAGGGGAGTCAAGAGAAAAAGCAGGAGGGCATTCAGGCAACGCATAGGGAAATCCTTTCTCAGGTATGCCATCGTAACGGGATGAATAGGGTACACGATCTGACGGTCAGGCCGTACGGTACCGCGTTGAGGGCAGCCGATGTGAAGGAACACATCGGAGAACGCCTGGTTCAGTGTGCCAAGCGAGTGTTCAACCATTGTAAGTATTCATTACCCGTTTCGCAAGAATCTGCCCGTTCCCAAGTCCCAAGCCCCGGTAGGGCGCCCGATGCACGCCATAGGTGCACCGGGCGCTCCCATCAGCCCTGAAACTCAGCTGTTGCGCCGGGTGCGACGTGCCAGGAGCACGAGACCCAGGCTGAGGAGGCTCATAGTGCCCGGCTCGGGAATAGGCGCTTGTGCGGTATGGATTACGCCAATGGCATCCATGTCCACGCCACCGCTTCCCCACGTCACCCAGGCATCATAGATGGGGTTCCCGTAGGCATCGAGAAAATCGCCGCTTCCGGGTATGTCTACGAGACGCACATAGCCCACGTTGTTCAGGTCAAGAAGTCCGTCCCGCACCAGGTCGTGTCCCGAAAGCTGGGCCAAATCAAAGGGCGTGCCCCAGCTCTGTCCGCCACCGTTCGCGTGCTTTCCGGCCACGTTGTAATAGGCCGTCGGATCGATGGATCCGTAAGGACCCACCGGGCCATCTTGCAGGCTATGGGCATCGAAACGGGCAAAGTCCACGCCATTCGACGAGACCTCTACGTAGGCCAGCTCGGCGAAAAGGAGGGCATCGACGGGACCGCTCTGGGGAATCGTGAAGGGAAAGAGGAAGCCATTTTCAAAAACGGCAAAGTCCGCGCCCGCACCATCGCTGATTCCGGAATCGAAGGTCAGGGTAATCTCGCCTGGACCGGGATTATTTGCGGGGTCGGTGAGCCAGGCATCGATTTGGGCCTGGTTGAGGTCGCCCAGTGAGACGATATCGAGTCCCCCAAAAGCCAGGGGCCCAACGAGATTGTCGGGCGTCTGAAATCCTGCGGACACACCGGGGGCGGGAATGTAGTCGGTGTAGCCCGTGGCCCAGGCCGCAAAGATGGGGTTAATGTGGTTACTCGCCGTGGCCCGGCCTTCACCGTCCGGCCCGACGTAGCCCGCGATGGGGCTGTCGTAGGCGTTGGGGTCGTTGGGGTTGGCCACACCGCCCGAGTAAGGGCCGATGGTGGTGGCCCCTGCCGACAGGGCGAGGCCGCAAAGGGCGATGGTTAGAATAGGTACGTTCTTCATGGAGATTCCTTTTTCAGGTAAGAATGGCCCACCCGTGGTGGGGCCAGAAGGGGTGTGGGAACGAAACAGGTTGCCGCACACAGGCGACCCGCTTACAACGCCTTGGCAGGGCTCCGGTAGACCGTCTTATCCTTTCCAACTTCGCCGGAAGGCGATAGCGATATCGGAAAGGCAGAAGAGACAGGATGGCGGGCGGATACACAGGAGGCCTTCGCCATGATGCAAATCACGACGACTGACTCAGGCTGCTGTCCGGACCGACCCTACCCTCGAGGATCCGATTCCGCATCGCCGTAGCGATGTGGGTATCCGGCCGGTCACTTGGGGTCACGGAGGCAGCACGGTATGTGCACGCGCCTGCGGCCCGAAGATAGTTCCGTCCGGAATCCAATGTGGTCCGAAGTGTCGGGCAGGCGCGGCACGAAATTGGGGGCGTTGCAGGGAAGGTGGTCGAGAAGGGAGCTGCACCGCTCCGTCACCCCTTGAAAAAGGGGACGAAGACAAAGCCGCCTGGGACGGTAAACTGCGCAGCGCCACAACTGCCCTCCCGCGAAGGCCTTATCGTAGCCGGTACCAACACGGCACCTCGATTCACCGGCAGGTCTTCGGACTCACAGGCCTTCCACGTTTTCTCGTGGTTCCCTACTGGCCGTCGCTTCCCAACCCTAAGGGGGTCAGTGCTTTCATTCCGCGTAGTGCGCAATGGACGGCGGTCGTTCCTGTTTACCGCTGCGGGGCAGTCCCGGATTCTCACACCCGCCGCACAGCGTATTCCTGTGCAGGGGGCCACACCAGCGGCTTTCGCCCGGTGTGCGGGTTCCCTTTTTCATCTGTAAGGACCAACAGGGCCCAAACAGAACCAATGAAGTAACGGGCGGAGTCTATCATGCGGGTGTCGGCACAGGCAACGAAAGGCCGTGCACAAGCCAGAAAAGCGGCACGAAAAACCCCTCGGAGCACGAGGACTCCGAGGGGCATACCTTGATTATTTTCGTAGGCGGGCGTTACTTCTCGATAACGAACTCATCCCGCACCTTGCCTTCCAGGTCATAGGCCTTGTAGGTGAGCGTATTGCCGTCGATACGGAGATCGAGCACCTGGTAGGTGGCCACGTTGGTCATCCCAAACTCGGTGTAATCAAAGTCCCCCTGATCATAGAACTTGGTGCCCGAGACCGACACGATATAGATCGTCCCCTCGGCGGCCGACCCCACCCGTTCATCGCCTTTCATAGGCCAGGTGCGCAAGTAGGCGTGGTCATGGCCCTGCAACGCGAGATCCACGTGATACTTATCGAAGAGGGAACCCCAGAGTTCCCGGATGCCTTTCTCGCTTTTTTTGTTTCGGGAATCATAGGCCGGATGGTGGTAGATGGCGAATTTCCACGTGGCATCCGATTGGGACAACTGGGCATCCAGCCAATCCACCTGATCCTCAAGCTGCACATTCGAATCCAATACGACAAAGAGGGCATTGCTGTATTCAAAACTATAGGCACGCTCTGGCGTCAAGGCGGCGGGGCCGTTCTTTGGCAGGTCAAAGAGTTCCAGATACATCCAGGGCCCCTGCTCGCCCTGATTCTCATGGTTTCCGATACAGGGCACGAGGGTCTTGTTTTCATAGACGCCTGCGGCATTGTAGAAAAAGTGGTCCCAATCGTCGCGCTCATTTCCGCGCCCCACCAGATCTCCGGCCATAATATAGAATGCGGCGTCCGGTTCGGCCGCGTGCGCGTTGTGCACCAGCTTCCCCCAGGTATCCAGGCCGTTTTGCGCATCCCCCATATACACAAACTTAAACGGGGTCGTCTTATCGGGAGCGGTGGTAAACGCATAGGGCGCTGACCAGCCCACGTGGCTACCATCCCCCACCTCATATTCGTAGGTCGTCGAAGGTTCGAGACCAATCAGCGAGACAGAAAATCGATGCACCACCGGGTCATTAATGGTGTTGTGGTTCTTGAGGGGTTTCATCCGGGCCGCAACGTTAACCCAACGATCGGCCCGTTCCGTA
This sequence comes from Candidatus Hydrogenedentota bacterium, assembly GCA_034669905.1. GTDB lineage: Bacteria > Hydrogenedentota > Hydrogenedentia > Hydrogenedentales > JAEUWI01 > JAEUWI01. Next base: position 7,888 of record JAXMOL010000013.1, on the reverse strand, counting down.
CCCGGGGTCTTTCGAATACGATAGCGGACCGCACCGGTCTTCACCGCCGTACTGGTTCGCCATTGGATGGCCTGGGTGGTCTTGGGATCCCCGTTCCAGGTAAGCAACACCTGGTCTGGCGTTGTGCTTGCCGGGTACGCCGTCGTATTGTAGATACTCGTAAGGCGTGCGACGCGACGCACATCTTCATTGCCCCTTACGAGCACCTGACCCGCGAGCGGTGCAGGGACCTCCTTCAGCACCGTGTCATCCCAGTTGATATAGACGCGGGCACCGGGGTCGGCCGCACCGACCGTGTGTAGCCCCGGGTAGACCTCGCTTACTTCCACGGTGTCGCCCTCATTCCGCGGAACGAGAATGGCAAAATAATGATCGCCCTTCCCGCTCAGCGAATTGACGCCCAAGCCAATCTCCCCGGCTGGGAAGTCCTTGCGCCAGGTCTCATAGGGATTGTCACTCGTCGTCAGCAAGAGATCGGTCTTCTCAAAATTCCGGCCTTCCAGCCAGAAGACCTGCTCCTTCATTACGATCTCCCGGCATACGTATACCGTGACGGGCACATTCACCCGGAAGGTCAGATGCTCACTCCCCAAGACGTCCCGCTCTTCCGCGTTCAAAGCCTGTTCGACCTCTTCCAGGGTAATATCCCTCAGCTTTTCTTCGGGCAACTCCTGTTGGAACCGTTCAATTACCGCAGCAATCGTATCGTGCACCGACGGATGGTTACCCACGTGCGCGTGAGCAATGACTGCGATCAGCCAAACACCCACAATGAACCCTATTCGCTTCATATACATACTCCCTTGGGATGTTTTCTGCCGTATTCGTGTATCCGACAGTTTGTTTGGAGACCGCCCTGCAGCGCTGCCGCGGCGTGAAGCCCTTGCCCTGCCACAGAGCAGGCGGTCGTATATGCGCGCCGAGGAAACCCGCTCTAGCGCGAAGTACCCCTCAGCCGAGCCCACTACTTTTCAATGACGAATTCATCGAGCACCTTGCCATCGGCGCCGTGGGCCTTGTAGACCAGCTTGTCCCCATCGATCGTCAAATCGATGACCTGGTAGGTGTTCGTGTTGGTGAAGCCCACTTCGGTGTAGTCGAAGTCACCTTGGTCATAATACTTCGTGCCGCTGGTGGACACGATATAGATGGTCCCTTCGGCGGGCGTGGCGACCCGTTTCTGATCAAACATGGGCCACGTACGGAGGTAGGCGTGGTCATGTCCCTGCAGGGCCAGGTCCACGTGATACTTGTCGAAGAGCGCACCCCAGAGTTCCCGTACCTCGGGATTATCACGGGAAGCCCCCGACGAGTAGGCCGGCTGGTGATAAGTCACAAACTTCCACGTGGCTTTCGTCTGGGACAGCTGGGCCTCCAGCCATTCGGTCTGCTCCGCCGGATGGACGTTCGCGTCGAGGGAAATCACCAACACGTTGCCATAGGTGAAGCTGTAAGAGCGCTCGGGCGTCACGCCTGCGGGGCCGTTACGAGGAAGGTCGAGCAGCTCGAGATACATCCAGGGTCCCTTGTCACCCTGCACTTCGTGGTTGCCGATGCTCGGCACCAGGGGACGATGGTTGAAGACCCCTTCGGCATTTTCGAAGAGGCGGTCCCAATCGGCACGTTCGTTGCCCCGATTTACGAGGTCACCCGCCATAATATAGAACCTGGCGTCGGGATTTTCCCCATAGCATTTTTGAAGCAAATCGCCCCAGGCATCAAAGCCCGCCTGGGCATCACCCAGATAAATAAAGCGGAAGGGCTCCTCACCCGCCGGGGCCGTTTCAAAGGTCGCCGGGGCAATCCAGCCGCGCTCGCCACCGTCGCCCACCTGATAGTCATAGACGGTGCCCGGACGCAACGACTCGAGCCGCGCGGTGTGCCAATAGGACCGGGGATCGTTGACCGTGTTGTGATTTTCCAGCAGCTTGGATTCCGCGACCGTCCGCTGCCAGGATGCCTCTCCTGCGGCACGATAGCGCACCACACCTTTGGGTGTCGCCGTGCTCGTGCGCCACTGGAGGGATTGGGTCGTCTTCGGGTCATCGGCCCAGGTTAAGACCACGTGATCCGGAACTGCCGTAGCCGGATAGTCCGTGGATTGAAAGACCCGGGTCAATCGCGCCGAACGACGTCGATTGGGATTCCCCCGCAGCAGGAATTGTCCCTCCAGGGATGGAGGTACAGCCGACAACGTGCTGTCATTCCAGCTCTCGGCGATACGCGCCCCCACGGCGAAAGTACCCCCTGTATGCAAGCCGGGACTTATCTCCGACACCTGCAAGGTATCATCTGCCCGTTGGGGGACGATGGCGAGGAAATAGTGATCGGCGCTGCCATCAATAGACGGCACCCCCAGCCCGATCACGCCTGCGTCAAACTCTCTTACCTTGCTGGGTATGGACGTACCTTCCACCTCCACGGTCACGCCCCGATCTTCGAAACCCCGGGCGGGCAACCAGTGCACCACGGGCTCGGCACCCGGGTCGTGAAAGACATACACGGAAACTGGCACGTTGACGCGAAAGGAAAGGTGTTTTTCGCCCAGGACCTTCCAGTCTTCTTCGGTAATAAAGGGTCGTACCTGCTCTACGGAAACGGAATGGAGGGTCTCTGCGGGGAGATTCTCCTGGAGACGCTGAATAACCCGAGCGGTCACGTCAAACACGGTGGGATGACTGCCGACCTGGGCCAGGGCGGGTGCGCAAAGCAAGGCAGAAAACAGGAGAGCAAGTGGGGAACGCATCATCAAATCCTTTGGACGTAGCAAGAGAGGGGAAGGGTCTATCGGGCGTGTCACACGCCGCAACGCCACTATACCGGACCGCGAGCCCCTATCGCGACGGCCCGATTGTGAGCCAATGCTTAACATAGTGTAAAGATGCGCCCTTTCCGCTGCAACTGTGGGACGGAAAGCCGTTGCGCCTGCGGAGAAAGACTCACCGCGTGGAAGTTTCCGCAAGCGGCGTGCTATGGTGTTTTTCACTACGTTTTTCGCAAATGAAAGAGGGCTTGTTCTATGAAATACCGTCGTTGTGTTGGGGCGTTCGCTGTCCTGCTTGCTGTCACCGCTGCCTTCGGCCCTTCTGCCACCGCGCAGATCCCGGAAACCGGAGAAAAAATCCAGTGTATCGTGCCGATTCGCGCCATCACCAGCGGCAAGGCCCACTGGTTTGGCTATTACGACAAAGAACAATTTGATCCCACGGACCGCTACGTCCTGGCGGCGGAGGTGGACTTTGAAGACCGTTCCCCCACGAAAGACGACGTCATTGTTCTCGGCATGGTGGATACACAGGAGAACGACACGTGGATTCCTCTGGCGGAAAGCAACGCCTGGGGCTGGCAGCAGGGCTGCATGCTCCAATGGATCCCCGGCTCTGACTCAAAAATCATCTACAACACCCGGGAAGGCAACGAACACGTCTCGGTGGTCATGGATGTCTTCACCCGCGAAAAGAAGACCCTGCCGCGCCCCATCTACACCCTGAGCCCCGACGGCCGACACGCCCTCAGCGTGAACTTCGCCCGCATCCAGGATACGCGTCCCGGCTATGGCTATAAGGGCGGCGTCGACCCCGTGGCCGATCAACTCGCCCCCGACGGCGACGGTATCTGGTCCCTCGACCTGGAAACGGGTGAATCGGAATTGCTCTTTTCCTATGCCGATATTGCGGCCATTCCCCAGGAACTCGAGCCTATCGGCAAGCATTGGTTTAATCACCTCCTCTACAACACCGATGGCAGCCGCTTCATCTTCCTTCACCGCGTCCACAAAAAACTGGACAAGAAAGGGGGCTGGACTACCCGCATGTTTACCGCGGGAGCCGACGGCAGTGATCTGAATGTCGTGGCCGATCACGGCATGGTGAGCCACTTCGTATGGCGCGACCCCAGCCACATTCTTGCCTGGGCCCGGGAGCCCGACACAGGCGACGCCTATTACCTCTACACGGACAAGAGCGACAAGGTGGAAATCGTGGGCGAAGAGGTTTTCACCCGGGACGGCCATTGCACCTACTCCCCCGACCGCAAGTGGATGCTCACGGACACCTACCCCGACAAGAACAATCTTCACCACGTTTATCTTTACAACCTCGAAGACAAACGCTTTATCGAGATCGCGAAGATCTATCGCCCCAAGCCCGGCGACAACGAATGGCGCTGCGACCTCCACCCGGGATGGAGCCGCGATGGCAAAACAGTCGCCATCGACGCCATGTACCTCGACGGCAAACGGCAGATCCATCTGCTGGATGTGAGTCAGTACACCGCCCCGAAAAACTGAGCCGTACACCTTGCCACGGCGAAAACCTTAAGCAGTTCGATAGGATGAATATGGGAATTAATGTAGAGCACGCGCCCAGTAATGAGCCCGATCCCGAAGACGTGTTATCCAGAATGCGAACCGCCGGGGTCCAGCTAACCCCCGAAAACTACCATGTCTGGTTCGAGTATGTCCGTGGCGAAAACAGCCAACTGGTCAGCCAGGTAGAGCGCATCCGCCAGGCCGGCGAAGCCTTCACCAAGGAAATCAACAAGAAGCTCTATACCGAATTCTTTGATGATGACGACGATGAGCGTGCCCGCCGGCTTGTGCAGAAAAGGACCCATGCGGTCTTACGAGACGCCTTGAATGGCATCCTCACATCCCAAAGCAGCACCAGCGAATACCAGGACAGTCTCCACGACTTTACCGAGGCGATGACCAATCTGACCGACACCAAAGGTATCGCCGGACTGGTGAAAGAACTCGTGCGGGAATCCAATCGGATGGCCGAGTCGAGCATCTACTACCAGAACCAACTCGAAGACGTGCGCGCCGAAGCCGTAAAGCTGAACGAAGAGCTGGAAGAAGCCATGCGCAGCTCTTCCGTCGACCCGCTGACAGGCCTTTGGAACCGCAAGGCCGTGGACGAGAAACTCCAGGAGCTCTTTGAGGATTTCCGAAAGGATGGCACCGTCTTCAGCGCTGTCATGATCGATGTCGACAAGTTCCGTGATTTCAATACCCGCTATGGCCACCAGATAGGTGATGCCGTGCTTCGTGTCGTCAGCAACACGCTCAAAGAAAGCGTGAAGGGTCTGGATTTCGTCGCGCGCTACGGGGGCGAAGAGTTTATCGTGCTCTTCCCGAAAACCGGTCGCGACAATGCAGCCATCGTGGCAAACAAAATGCGTATCGCCGTGGAGGAACACCGCAAGCGCATCTCCAGCACGGGCGAAGTGCTCGACCCCATCACAATCAGTTGTGGGGTGGCCGAGATTACTTCCTCCGACGATGTGGAGTCGGTGGTACACCGCGCGGATCGGGCCCTCTACCTCGCCAAACACAGCGGTCGCAATCAGGTAAAGACCGAACTGGATTTGGACCAGGAGACGTCTCTTTCGGAGTGACAGCCCCCTGTTGGACACCCATCCAACTACATTGCCTGCACAGCGTCCAGCACCACCTGAAAGGGCACGGCCTCAAAGGCACCGAACAGACCGTGCTGCCGCAACTTCGACTTCGTCGTGGCGGGTGACGTGATACCACACAAGAACCGGGCCTGTTGACGAGGCGTTGACAACGCGCCATGTCCCTCGGCCAACAGTCCGCGGATACGATCCACGTCCCCCTCGCTAAGGGTCGGTGGCGCCGCTTCGGGCAAGGGCGGGTGCTCTACCCCTTTGCACCGCGCGCAATGGCCACACACATCGCGCACTTCCCCAAAGTAGGCCAGCACGTATTGGGTCAAACATCCCTTGTGCCCGGCATATTTCAACACCTGCCGGATGCGTGCAATGTCATTTTCTTCCCGTTTCTGGAAACGGTCATTCAGGCTGGCGATGAGGGCATCCATGTCGTCGGGTTCTCGAAGACGCCGATAGCCCTGACGCACGCCCGCCACCTGGAGCACGAGGTCCCCTTGCTCCTCCAGGAAATTCAGTGCGGCAACAATGCGATCCCGGGGCTCACCGATGGCAGCGCTGATAGCCTCCGTGTCGAGGGTGAACCACTTCTTCCCCTTCTTCGCATGGCGGAAAATCTTCTTGAGGAACTCCGCCCGCTCCCCACTCACCCGGGAAAAAATCTCCACTGAGGGACGCTGGGGCTCGAATTTGTATTCGCTGTAGAAAGGCCCTGTCGTTTCCAGGATGCCATCCAACTCCAGGTAGGTGGTCAACGTCTTCACCACCAGGGGCCGGACATCAAAGAGGCCCGACAATTCATATTCGGAGATGTCGAAAACCTCTCCCTGTTCGAGGAGGTGGCGGGTGAAGCCCCCCACCGCGTCATGATCGGGCGTATCGCCATAGCTGAAGTTTTCCAACACCGTCACATCGTCGGGACAGGCCAGTAATTCGCAGACCGACGTCCGTCCATCCCGACCGGCACGGCCGATTTCCTGGCTATAGCTCTCCAGGCCCTTGGGCAGGTTGTAGTGGTAGACATAGCGGATGTTCGCCTTGTCCACCCCCATGCCAAAGGCGATGGTGGCCACAATGATGGCATCGTCCGACGCCATAAAATGGTCTTGAATCGCCGTCCGATCTTCCGGCTTCAGGCCCGCGTGGTAGGCCGTCGCGTTGAGGCCGTTACGACTTAAGAATTCCGCCACCTCGGCCGCCGTCTTTTGCAGGGTTACATAGACGATGGTGGGGCCCGGGGGACGTTTCTTCATCCGCTCAAGGAGCATGGTATCCCGGTCGGCAGCAGGACTGGGCACCACGCTGAGCTTGAGGTTGGGCCGGTAGAACCCGGTGTGGACTTCATCGTCTTCGGCAATATCGAAGGCGGCCCGCACATCCTCCGCCACCGCCGGCGTCGCTGTGGCCGTCAGGGCCAGCACCCGCTCCACCTTCAGATCCTTCGCCAACTGGGCAATCTTGAGGTAATCGGGGCGGAAATTATGCCCCCACTCCGAGATACAGTGGGCCTCGTCAATGGCGAGCATGGAAATCCGTTGTCGCTTAATCGTATGGAGGAAGCGCTCATTGCCCAGGCGTTCGGGGGAAATATAGAGCAACTTGAGCGTGCCCGCGCGGAGGTCGTCGAAGAGCTGGAAGTTCTCTTCCTTCGTCAGTGTCGAATCCAGACGTGCCGCCGGAACCCCCTTGGCTATCAGAAAATCGAGCTGATCTTTCATGAGCGCAATGAGGGGCGATATGACCACCGTCAAACCATCCATCATCAAGGCGGGCAGCTGATAGCACATACTCTTTCCTGCGCCCGTCGGGAAAATGGCCAACACCGATTTGCCCTCCAGCAGGCGGGAAATGGCCGCCTCCTGGCCATCGCGAAAGGCGTCAAAACCGAAGTGTTGTTGCAGGGCTTCCTGCAGGGTAGATTGGGTGCTCTCGCTCATAATACGTCGTCTCTTCCTGAATAATCCCCGGGCGCTCTCGAAGGCCGTAGCATAGCGCAGACCCCCGCCACTTTTCGAGGGAAGGGCGCAATTTCCAGTGCTGCATGGGGACTGCCTCGACGCAATTTACCCGCTCTTTCACACGGGCACGTGATGGCAAGAGCAGGTACGTTGTGCTAACGACATCCGTCCAGACGTCGGGGCTGTCCCCCTCCCATCAGGGACTGAAGCGCTGCATGGGGTTGGATGGGGTGGCATAGCGACCTTCGAGCGGATGCACACTGTGACCTATGTCGCCCCGCCGGAACTCCTATGGGTGTGCATCACCCCATACCCAGGACCCGCTACGCTCGCCACCGGGCGATGATAGGTCGCCCACTTCGTGGACTAAACGGCTCCTCTCAGAGGCCTTCCTCCGGCCACGGGACGCTGCCCATACTTGCTGATTGCTCAATTCACCCTTCACCCTTCACCCTTCACCCTTCACCCTTCACCCTTCACCCTTCACCCTTCACCCTTCACCCTTCACCCTTCACCCT